>CAZETE010000017.1:0-33957 GCA_964515075.1 uncultured Actinomycetota bacterium
GTACGACAAGCTGGCGGGCATGACCGGCACCGCCGCCACCGAGGCCGGCGAGTTCCACGAGATCTACAAGCTGGAGGTGCTGGAGGTCCCCACCAACCTGCCCATGGTGCGCGAAGACGCCAACGACCTGATCTACAAGACCGAGTCGGCCAAGTTCGACGCGGTGGTGGAGGACATCGTCGGGGCCCACGAGAGGGGCCAGCCGGTGCTGGTGGGCACCATCTCCATCGAGAAGTCGGAGCGCCTCTCGGCCCTGCTGCGCAAGCGGGGCATCGTCCACGAGGTGCTCAACGCCAAGCAGCACGAGCGGGAGGCGGAGATAGTGGCCCAGGCCGGCAGGTACGGCGCGGTGACCATCGCCACCAACATGGCCGGCCGCGGCACCGACATCATGCTGGGCGGCAATCCCAGGATGATGGCCCAGCGCGAGCTGACCGGCCGCACCGAGCTGGACGAGGAGGCCTGGAAGGCAATCCTGGCCGAGCAGGGCTTGAGCGAAGAGGACTGGCGCCGCAAGCTGGAGGAGGTCGCCGCCGCCTGCGAGGAGGAGAAGGCCCGGGTCGTCGAGGCGGGCGGCCTCTACGTGCTGGGCACCGAGCGCCACGAGGCGCGGCGCATCGACAACCAGCTGCGCGGCCGCTCCGGGCGCCAGGGCGACCCCGGCCTCTCGCGCTTCTACCTCTCCCTGGAGGACGACCTCATGCGCGTCTTCGCCTCCAACGCCATCGCCTCCATCATGGACCGCTTCAAGCTGCCGGAGGACGTGCCCATCGAGAACCGCATCGTCACCCGCTCCATCGAGACCGCCCAGAAGAACGTGGAGGCCAACAACTTCGAGGCGCGCAAGAACCTGCTCAAGTACGACGACGTGATGAACCTGCAGCGCGAGCTGGTCTACGGGGAGCGCCAGAAGGTCCTGGAGGGGCAGGACCTCCATGACCAGGTGCGCGAGATGATCCCTGAGGTCCTCGAGGCCGTGGTGGACCGCTTCGTGGACCCCGAGAAGTATCCGGAGGAGTGGGACCTGGAGGAGCTGTTCAAGTACGTCTTCGGCCTCTTCCCGGTGACCTTCTCCCCCGACCAACTGGACCTGGAAGCCCTCACCCCCGAGGGCCTGAAGGAGGCCCTCATCGAGGACGCCGACGAGGTCTACGACGCGCGGGAGGCCGAGTTCGCCGCGTCGGGGCGGGACATACGGGAGATCGAGCGGCTGGTGCTGCTGCGGGTCATCGACAACCGCTGGCGCGACCACCTCTACACCATGGACTACCTGCGCGAGAGCGTGGGCCTGCGCACCATGGCCCAGCGCGACCCCCTCATCGAGTACCAGCGGGAGGCCTTCGAGCTCTTCAACGAGATGGTCTTCAACTTCAAGGAGGAGCTGCTCCGCTACATGTACCGCGTCCAGGTGGTCAAGGAGGAGGAGCGCCCCCGCCTGCGCGTGCTGGAGGGGGAGGGCGGGGGCGGCAAGCCCGCCAAGGCCGCGCCGGCCCGGGCCTCCGCAGCCGACAAGGTGCCGCGCAACGCCCCCTGCCCCTGCGGCTCGGGGAAGAAGTACAAGTTCTGCTGCGGCGCCAACCGCTAGCCTGCAGGGCCGGGGCCGGGCAGGCCCTCCAGCCGCCGGCCCTGCAGCCTCGTTCCTTCAGTCCCCCATGAAGATGTCGGCGTAGCGGTCGCGCAGCTCCAGCTTGCGCACCTTCAGGGTCATGCCGTAGGGCATCTCCTCCGCCGGGACGATGCGGATGGCGCGCGGGCACTTGTAGGCGGCGATATGCTCGCGGCACCATTCCAGGATCTCCTCCTCGGTCGCCTCCATCCCGCTGCAGAGGCTGACCACCGCGATGGGCATCTGCTTCTTCAAGGGGTGGGGCACCCCCACCACCGCCGCCGCCTCCACCGCCGGGTGGTCGAGCACCTCGCGCTCCACCTCCACCGAGAAGATGGAGTAGCCGCCGCTCTTGATGACGTCCTTCTTGCGGTCGACGAAGTGCAGGCGCCCCCACCGGTCGCGGTAGCCCATGTCCCCGGTGCGCAGCCAGCCGTCCTCGATGAGCTCGGCGGTGGCCTCGGGGTTGTTCCAGTAGCCCTGGCAGATGCCCGGTCCGGTGATGGAGACCTCGCCCACCTCGCCCCGCGGCAGCTTCTTGCCGTCCTCGTCGATGATGCGCATCCTCACCGGGAAGACCGGCCAGCCCACGCAGCCCTGGGGGTAGTCGATGCCCATCACCGCCACCTTCATGGTGGCGGTGCCCGCCAGCTCCACCATGCCGTAGATCTCCACGAAGAAGGCCTTCTGCCGGAAGGGCCCCAGCTTGAGGAAGGTCCCCTTGCGCCGGAAGGCCTCCGCATGCTGCTTGGGCATGGCGTCGGCCGCTGAGCCCAGCATCTTCAAGGACGAGAGGTCGTAGGGCTCGATGCCCTCGTCCAGCATCATGGCGTACATGGCGGGCACCCCCACGAAGATGTTCACCCGCTCGCGCTCCATGGCCTCCAGCACCTCGCGCGGCGAGAAGTGGCGCATGTAGTACGCCTTCAGCCCGACGCAGGTGCCGATGATGTAGGAGCCGAAGCCGAAGACGTGGGAGGCCGGCAGGCAGAAGAGGCCGGTATTGCCGCCCACCGGCAGCAGGGCCGAGACGATCTTCTGGGCCACCAGCAGGTTGTTCGAGGTCATAGTGGCCCCCTTGGGGAAGCCGGTGGTGCCCGAGGTGTAGAAGATGGCCACCACGTCGTCGGGCTTCTGGCGGTGCGCGGGCCCCTGGGGCGAGGCCGCCTGCATGGCCTGGTCCAGCGAGACGAAGCCGTCGGGCACGTCCACCGCGCCGCCCGCCATGATCCAGCGCTTGATGCCCGGCATGCGCTCGCGGTCGCGGATGTTGATGGAGAAGACCTCGGGGTCGACGATGAGCGTCTCCGCCCCCGAGTTCTCCATGATGTAGGCCATCTCCCTCCCCTTGAGCATGAAGTTCATGGGCACGGCGATGGCCCCCATGCGCATGATGGCGAAGATGCCCAGGGGCAGGTCGGCGTTGTTGTGGGTGCTGATGCCCACCCGCTCGCCCCTCTTGACGCCCAGGTCGACGAGGGCGGAGGCCATGCGCTCGACGAAGGCGGCGGTGTCCTCGTAGGTCAGGTCGTTGGCGGGGAAGCCGGTGTAGGCCAGCGGTTCGTGCAGCCTCATGAAGTGGTCATTGCCGCGCGCCTCGGCGACGCGGCGGTGCAGGTCGGCCAGGGTCAGCTTGCGGTCCAGGGCCAGCCGGACCTTGTCCGGGATAAGACGCATCTACCTCTCCTCTCCCTTACAAGACAGGTACCCCCGTGTGGATGTTGCAGCCGCAGATATCTTACATCGCCACCCCTCCCCCCCGCAAACCTCCACTTGGGGTCAGCCCTTCATTCTTCACTTTTTCAGCCATCGTCCCAGGCCGCGCTGTAGGCCCCGGCTGCTTCCCCCGTTTCTTGCGGCGGCCGTCCTCCCGGTGTGATAGACTTTTATTCTTAAAGGAGACGGAGGAGAGGCACATGATCGACGATTGGAAGGAAGAAGCGGCGGAACTCGGCGCGAGCGTGGACAAGATAAAGGAGTACCTTTGACATAGAGGGCAAGCTGACGCGCCTGGGCGAACTGGAGAAGGAGACCACCCGCCCGGGCCTCTGGGACAACCAGGAACGCGCCCGCGGGCTGCTGGCCGAGCAGTCCGCCTTGAAGGACGCCCTCTCCGCCTACGAAGAGATCGTCGGCGACCACCGCGACCTCCAGGAATACCTGGAGCTGGCCCAGCTCGAGGAGGACCCCGAGCTGGAGCGGCTCATCCCCGAGCAGATGCGCTCCCTGCGCAAGCGCCTCGACCGACTGGAGGAGGAGAGCCTGCTCTCCGGGGAATACGATTCCCGCGACGCGGTGGTCAGCGTCCACTCGGGGGCGGGGGGGCTGGAGTCGCAGGACTGGACGGAGATGCTGCTGCGCATGTTCCTGCGCTGGGCGGAGCACCGCGGCTTCAAGACCGACTTGAACGAGGTGCAGTCGGGGGAGGGCGGGGGCGTCAAGAGCGCCACCTTCATCGCCCACGGCCCCTTCGCCTACGGGCTCTTCAGTTCCGAGAAGGGGATCCACCGCCTGGTGCGCATCTCCCCCTTCGACCAGGCCCGGCGGCGCCACACCTCCTTCGCCTCGCTGGACGTCGTCCCGCTGGTGGAGGACGACATCGAGATAGAGATCGACCCCAAGGACCTGCGCGTCGACACCTTCCGCTCCAGCGGCGCCGGGGGCCAGCACGTCAACGTCACCGACTCGGCGGTGCGCATCACCCACATCCCCACCGGCATCATCGCCACCTGCCAGAACGAGCGCTCCCAGATGTCCAACCGCGAGACGGCCATGCGCATCCTCAGGGCGCGGCTCTTCGAGAGGGAGAGGGAAAGGCGGGAGGAGGGCATCAGGGAGATGCGCGGCGCCCGCCGCGACATCGCCTTCGGCAGCCAGATCCGGTCCTACGTCCTCCACCCGTACCGCCTGGTCAAGGACCACCGCACCGACATGGAGAAGGGGGACGTCGACGCGGTGCTCGACGGGGACCTCGACGAGTTCATCGACGGCTACCTCCACTGGAAGGCCACCGGTTAGCGGCCCGGAGCAGTTGCTCCGCTTGGAGGATGTCCCCGCCCGAGTGTAATATACTCCCATGTTCCCGAGCGAGGCGGACCAACGAGGCGGCGGAAGGAAGCATGAGCGCGGCAGCTGATTACGATATCAAGGTAGACCTGCACGTTCACACCATAGCCAGCGGGCACGCCTTCTCCACGGTGGCCGAGATAGCCCGGGCGGCCGCGGAGAAGGGCCTGGAGGCGGTGGCCGTCGCCGACCACGGTCCGGCCTTGGGCGGCGGCCCCCACCTCTTCCACTTCTGGAACCTGCGGGTGATCCCGCGGCGCCTGGACGGCGTGGTCGTGCTCCGCTCGGCCGAGGCCAACATCGTCGACCCCGGGGGTGGCCTGGACCTGCCCGACGAGGTCCTCAAGACCCTGGACATCGTGCAGGCCGGCCTCCACCCGGGGTGCGGCTATGACGGGAGGACGGCGGAGGAGAACACCCGGGCCCTCGTCGGCGCCATCCGGCACCCCTTGGTCGACGTCGTCGTCCACCCCGGCAACCCCGCATATCCCGTCGACATAGAGGAGGTGGTGGCCGCGGCCGCCCGGGAAGGCAAGGCGCTGGAGATCAACAACGCCTCTTACGTCTACGTCCGCAGCGGCAGCCGGGAGAACGACCTGCGCATCGCGGAGGCGGCGCGGCGCGCGGGGGCCTACATCGCGGTGGGGAGCGACGCCCACATCGCCGCCTTTGCAGGAGAATTCCGGCACGCGGTCGAAGTATTGGAAGACACAGGGTTCGAGCCGGACCGGGTCATCAACCGCGACCTGGCCGGGCTGTGTGACTTCCTCAAGGGCCGCGGCGCCGTTCTCGACCTGGAGGGATAATCAGGCAAGATGGGAGAGGGGTACCCGACATGCAGGCACGGCTGGAGGAGAGGTTGACGCCGGCACAATTGGACGAGGCGCTGCGAGCGCGGCTGGAGGGCATCTGCAGGGAGGTCCGCTGGGACGTCGTGCGCATGATCGGGCTGGCCGGCAGCGGCCACCCCGGCGGCTCGCTCTCCTGCGTGGAGGTCCTGGTCTCCCTGTATTTCCACAAGATGGAGCACCGGCCCTCGGACCCCGCCTGGGAGGGACGCGACCGCTTCGTCCTCTCCAAGGGGCACGCCGCCCCCACCCTCTACGCGGTGCTGGCCCGCTCCGGCTACTTCCCCCGAGAGGAACTGTGGGGGCTGCGCCGGCTGGGCTCCATGCTGCAGGGGCACCCCGACTCCAAGCAGACCCCGGGCGTGGAGATTTCCACCGGCTCCCTGGGGCAGGGGCTGGCCGCGGCCAACGGCATGGCCCTGGCACTGCGCCTGGACGGGGACGGACGCCGCGTCTACTGCGTCATCGGCGACGGCGAGAGCCAGGAGGGCCAGATCTGGGAATCGGCCATGCTGGCATCCCACTACTGCCTGGACAACCTCACCCTGGTCCTCGACCACAACGGCCTGCAGATCGACGGGGCCTGCGGCGAGGTGATGAGCCTGGGGGACGTGGCGGCCAAGTGGCGCTCCTTCGGATGGGACGTGCAGGACATCGACGGCCACGACGTGCTCGAGGTCTGCCGCGCCCTGGACCGCGCCGGCGGGGCCGGCGGGCCCGCCGTCATCATCGCCCGCACCGTCAAGGGCAAGGGGGTCTCCTTCATGGAGAACCGGGTGGACTTCCACGGCAAGGCGCCCACCCTCGAGCAGATGGAGCAGGCCTTGAAGGAGATCGAGGGGGGCTGATGGAGAACCGCGGCACCCGGCACACCCGGGACGGCTATGCCGAAGCGCTGCTTCAACTGGGGGAGAGGGACCCGGACGTGGTGGTCCTCGACGCCGACCTGGCCATGTCCACCCAGACCGTCAAGTTCAAGGAGCGCTTCCCCGAGCGCTTCTTCGACTGCGGGGTAGCCGAGCAGAGCCTCATGGGCACGGCGGCCGGCCTGGCCGCCGCCGGCAAGGTGGTCTTCGCCTCCACCTTCGCCGTCTTCGCCGCGGGCCGCGCCTTCGACCAGGTGCGCAACACCATCGCCTACTCCAACCTCAACGTCAACATAGTGGCCACCCACGGCGGGGTCTCGGTGGGGGAGGACGGCTCCTCCCACCAGGCCGTCGAAGACATCGCGCTGATGCGGGCGGTGCCCAACATGAAGGTCATCGTCCCGGCCGACTACTTCGAGGCGCGGGAGGCGGTCAAGGCCGCGGCCGGGCTCGAGGGGCCGGTATATGTCCGCCTGGGGCGGGTCAAGGCGCCGGTCCTCTTCTCGGAGGACTTCGCCTTTGAGTTCGGGCGGGCGCGGGTCTTAAGGGAGGGCTCGGACGTCTCCCTCTTCAGCTGCGGGCTGATGACCTGGGAGTGCCTGCAGGCGGCGGAGCGGCTGCAGGAGCGGGGATTGGAGGCGGAGGTGGTCCACCTGGCCACGGTGAAGCCGCTCGACGCCGGGGCCGTCCTGGCCTCCCTCGCGAAGACCGGCTGCGCCGTGAGCGCGGAGGAGCACTCGGTCGTCGGAGGATTGGGGGGCGCCCTGGCCGAACTCATATGCGAGGAGATGCCGGCGCCCCTGCGCCGCGTGGGAGTCCCCGATTCCTTCGGCACCAGCGGCGCCTCCGAGGCCGTGTTGGAACATTTCGGTTTGACCGGGCGTCATATCGCCGAGGTCGCGGCGGGCGCCGTGAGCATTGCGAGGAGTTGATCGGCTTTGATCCGTTTACGCAGGGTGACCAAGGTTTACAAGGGCAACATCTACGCCCTGGAAGACGTCACCGTGGACATCGAGAAAGGGGAGTTCGTCTTCCTGGTGGGGCCCTCCGGCTCCGGCAAGTCCACCTTCACCAAGCTCCTCATCAAGGAGGAGGAGCCCACCAGCGGCCAGATCTACATCGCCGACACCAACATCAACGAGCTGCGCAAGTGGAAGGTCCCCTTCCTGCGCCGCAAGATCGGCTGCGTCTTCCAGGACTTCAAGCTCCTGCCCCACAAGACCATCTTCCAGAACGTGGCCTTCGCCCTGGAGGTCACCGGCAAGTCCCGCCACCTCATCGATCAGCAGGTGCCGGAGATGCTCAAGCTGGTGGGCCTGGGGCACAAGCTGGACGCCTTCCCGGACGAGCTCTCCGGCGGCGAGCAGCAGCGCGTCTCCATCGCCCGCGCCTTCATCAACCGCCCGCCCATCCTGCTGGCGGACGAGCCTACCGGCAACGTCGACCCCTCCCTGGCCAACGGGGTGGTCAAGCTGCTGGAGAAGATCAACTCCGCGGGCACCACGGTGATCATGGCCACCCACGACAAGGAGATCGTCAACACCTTTCGCAAGCGGGTGATCGCCCTGGAGAACGGCAGGGTTATCAGGGACCAGGACAAGGGGGTGTACGGGTATGATTAATATCAAGTACATCTTCGAGGAGACCTTCGGCTCCCTGCGCAAGAACCTGGTCCTGGCCATAGCGGCCATCTCCGTGGTGGCGGTGTCCCTAGGCATGCTGGGGCTGGTGGTCCTGGGGGTCAACGTCTTCTCCAACACCATCAAGAACACCGAGCGCAAGGTGCAGGAGGTGGACGTCTACCTCTCCGACCTCACGGCCGAGCAGGAGCGCATGGCCATGGACGCCTTCATCCGCTCCATCGACGAGGTCGACCCCACCCAGGTCACCTACAAGTCCAAGAACGACGCCCTGGAGGAGTTCAAGGCCCAGCATCCCGACAATCCCGAGCTGTGGCAGTTCCTGGAGGAGAACCCGCTGCCGGCATCCTTCGTGGTCATCACCAAGGACCCCAAGGACGTGGGCCTGGTGGCCGATCACATCGCCAACGAGGCTCCCTTCAAGGAGCGCATCGAGCAGGTCAAGACGGCCTCGTCGGTCATAGCCAAGCTGGAGAGCGTCTATGAGAAGTTCCGCTACGTGGGCTTCATCGCCGTGGTGGTGTTGGCGGTCATCGCCGTCCTGCTGGTCTCGGTCACCATCCAGGTGGCCATCTTCGCCCGCAGGCGGGAGATCGGGGTGATGAAGCTGGTGGGCGCGACCAACTGGTTCATCCGCTGGCCCTTCCTGACCGAGGGGATGCTCGAGGGCCTGTGCGGGTCGCTGCTGGCCATCATGGTGGTCCTCGTGGTCAAGACCTGGCTGTGGAATCCCTTGAAGGAGAACCTGGCCTTCTTGCGCATGACCATGAGCGAGTCCCTCATCTGGATACTCATCCCGGTCATCATCCTCCTGGGCATCCTCATCGGGGTCTTCGGCAGCTTCGTCGCCCTCCGCCGCTTCCTGGAAGTCTAAAGGAGAGCCTCGGTGGAAGGGGGCCAGCCGCAGCCGCCTCCGCCTCCGCCCATGCCTCCGGCGGAACCGCTCACGTCCCGCAGGGACAGGGTGGTCATCGCCGTATCGGTGGTACTCTCCGTCCTGGTGGTGGCCTCGTGCTTCCTCTTCCCCTACCTCTTCAGCTACCACCGCCGCGGCGGCGGCGCGGCGGACGCGCCCTCGGGCGGCGAGAGCGCCGGGCTCGACGCCTACGCGGAGGAGGAGAGCTGGCTGGAGGGGAACAAGTCCTTCACCGACGCCCTCGGCGCGGTCATGCGCAGCTACTACAGGCAGCCGGACGAGGACCACCTGATGAGGGCGGCGGCGCGCGGCATCAGCCGGCTGATGGGCGAGGGCGCCTCCGAGAAGGAGCTGACCGAGCGCGGCATCACCACCATGATCGACGCCCTGGACGACCCCTTCTCCGCCTACATGGACCAGAAGGCCCTGAACATGCTCGACGTCCAACTGGCCGGGAAGTTCTTCGGCATCGGGGTGTCCATGACCGCATCCCGCAACGAGATCCGCGTGCAGGAGGTGCTCAAGGGGACCCCGGCCGAGGCCGCGGGCATACAGGAGAACGACATCGTCTTCTCGGTGGACGGCACCGAGGTGACCGGCATGGACATCAACGACGTGGTGGCGATGATCCGCGGCCAGGAGGGCACCGGCGTGGTCATCGGCGTCAAGCGTTCGGGCACCCCGGGGGTGATCTCCTTCGACCTGGTGCGGGCGGAGATAAAGCTCCCGGTGATCACCACCGAGCTCAAGCCGGGAAGCATCGGCTACATCCAGCTCACCGACTGGAACAAGGAGGCCACCGCCCTGCTCGCCGAGGCGCTGGAGGGCTTGAAGGCCCGGGGGGCGCGGGGGCTGGTCCTGGACCTGCGCTCCAACACCGGCGGCCTCATGGACTCGGCCATCAAGTCCGCCGATCTCTTCTTGAGCGAGGGGAACATCGTCTCTTCCAGGGGCAGGATCGCCGGGTCCAGCCAGACCTACAACGCCACGCCCGAGGTGGTCTGGGAATATCCCGTGGTCATCCTGACCAACCGGGGGACCGCCAGCTCCTCGGAGATCTTCTCAGCCGCCCTGCGCGACAACGACCGCGCGGTGCTGGTGGGGGAGACCACCTTCGGCAAGGGGGAGATCCAGCAGTTGCAGCGCCAGCCCGACGGCACCGCCCTGAGGATCACCGTAGCCCTCTACTTCACCCCCGCCGGGACCAGCATCAACGACGAGGGCATCACCCCGGACGTCCTGGTGGCGGCCCCGGTGGTGGCGGAGGGGGGAGAGGACCCCCAGCTGGACGAGGCGGAACGCCTGGTCGCCGCCATGATGCACAGATAACGGTGCCGGACACCCTTGTCTTGGGGTAGAATATCCATGTGACCGAGGAGGAGCGCCCATGGATCAGCCCGAGATAGTCCCGCCGCAGGAACTGTGGCACCCTTCCGACAGGCTCTCCCCCCGGGTCCAGCGCCTGCGCGAGGAGTATTTCTCCTTCAACGAGCGGGAGTACTTCCGCAACGAGGTCATGCCCTTCACCACCGGCACGCCCTGGGACGAGGTGTGGCTGCCCGTCCTCTGGGGGGTGGTGCCCGAGATATATGCCTTCATGGACGCCTTTGCCGCCGGCCTGAAGGTGCTCGGGCGCCCGGTGGACCTCGAAGAGGGCTTCTGGGAGGAGTCCCTCACGATGCGGCGGGCCCTCTTCTTCGCCCAGGTGGTCCGCAAGCACCTGCCGGTGCGCATCCTCGAGGGCGAGCTCATCGTGGGGGGCCAGTTCAACGCCGCCCTCTCCTGCTGCCTGAACAAGCGCGAGGCGCGGGGCTTGAGGAAGGGCTTGAAGGCCTGGCGCAGGCTGGCCGACGGGATCAATTCCACCGGCATGGGCAACGCCGGCGCCGTGCCCGGGCACCTCATCCCCGACTATCCCCGCGTCATCCGGAAGGGCCTCTCGGGCCTGGTGCGCGAGTTCGAGGAGATGATGGACACCGCCCGCGACGCGGAGCACCGCGACTTCCTGCGAGCCTTGGTCGTCTGTTGCGAGGCCGCGCGCGACCTGGCCCTGCGTTACGCGGACGAGGCCGCGCGCCTGGCGGCGGCGGAGACCGACCGCCTGCGGGCCGAGGAGCTCACGGAGATCGCCCGCATCTGCCGCAAGGTGCCCTGGGCGCCGGCGGAGACCTTCTACGAGGCCGTACAGTCCCAGTGGTTCACCCACATGCTCGTGATGACCTGCGAGGGCTATCCCGGCCCCGGTCTCTCTCCCGGCCGCGTCGACCAGTATCTCTATCCCTACTACCGGGCCGACCTGGAGGAAGGGAGGCTCACCCGCGAGAACGCCCGGGAGATACTCGACTGCTTCTTCATCAAGCACAACTACGCCTACGATTACCAGGCCCGGATCGGGGAGAACCAGGGCATCACCGCCGCCTTCGGCCAGCTCATCACCTTGGGCGGCATCGACGCCGACGGGGAGGACGCCTCCAACGACCTCACTTGGCTCTTCCTGGACGTCATCGAGGAGATGAACCTGCTGGAGCCCAAGCCCAACATCCGCCTGCACCGCAAGACCCCCGACGACCTGCTGCGCCGCGTGGCCGGCATGGTCGCCGAGGCGCAGGGGTCTCCCTTCCTGCTCAACTTCGACGAGGCCTCCATGGCCGGGCTGGCCTGGCAGGGGTTGCCGGCCGACCGCCTGTGGGACTACGCGCCGGTGGGCTGCCTGGAGAACACCCTGCAGGGGGACGACCGCTCCGGCACGGTGGACGTCAACGTCAACCTGGCCAAGGCGGTGGAGATGACCCTGTTCCGCGGGCGCGACCTGGCCAGCGGCAGGCGCATAGGTCCCGATACCGGGGACCCGCGCTCCTTCGGCACCTGGGGGGAGTTCCGCCGCGCCTTCGAGAGGCAGCTCAAGGCCCTGCTCGACCGGGTGCTGGAGGTCTCCGACTTCTCCGACTCCCTGCGCGCCCGCTACCAGCCCACCCCGTACCTCTCGGCCCTGGTGGGCGGGTGCGCCGAGAGCGGGCACGACGTCACCAACGGCGGGGCCCGCTACAACTTCATCACCGTGGAGGGCATCGCCCTGGGCACCGCCGCCGACTCCCTGGCGGCGGTGAAGCGCATGGTCTACGAGGAGGGCCGGGTGAAGATGGCCGACCTGGTCGACGCCCTCGCCGACGATTACCAGGGGCACGAGGCCCTGCGCCAGACCATGCTCAACCGCGCTCCCAAGTACGGCAACGACGACGATTACGCCGACGAGGTGGCGCGCTGGCTCTCCCGCACCTGGACCAGGATGTTCTGGGGGCGCGTCGCGCCGGACACCCGCCGCAAGTACCGGGCGGGCTATCTCTCGTGGAACTACTGGATAGCCTACGCCCCCTCCACCGCGGCCACCCCGGACGGGCGCCGGCGGGGCACCCACCTCTCCAACGGCGTCGGCCCGGTGGACGGCTCCGACCGCAAGGGCCCCACCGCGGCGGCCCTCTCCGTGGGCAAGCTGGGCCTGGAGACCGCCCCCAACGGCGACTCCCACACCATCTCCCTCTCCCCCTCGCTGCTGCGCGACGCGGAGCACGTGGAGAAACTCATGGCCTACCTGCGCGCCTACGGGGAGAAAGGGGGGACCGCCCTGCAGATCAACGTGATCAACCCGGACACCCTGAAGGCCGCCCAGGCCGACCCCGAGTCCTACCGCAACCTGATGGTCAGGGTCACCGGGTACAACGCCTACTTCGTGATGCTCGGCAAGGCCATGCAGGATGAGATCATTGCCCGGGAATCCCACCGCCTCTGAGGGCGCCGCCGGCGCCGGCGAGAGCGCGGGACCCGGCGAGAAGGGAGGCGGGGCTCCCAGCGGGGTGGTCTTCAACGTCCAGCGCTACTCCACCGAGGACGGGCCGGGCATCCGCACCACCGTCTTCCTCAAGGGCTGCCCCATGCGCTGCCCCTGGTGCCACAACCCCGAGGGCATCTCCGCCCGCCCGGAGCTGGTCTGGTACGGGGAGCGCTGCATCGGGGCGCGGGACTGCCTCTCTGCCTGCCCCCGCCGGGCGCTCGATCTCACCCCGGGGGGCCTGGTCATCGACCGCGGGCTCTGCGATGCCTGCGGCAGCTGCGAGGACGCCTGCCCCGCCGCCGCCCTGGAGGTGATCGGCAAGGTGCGCACCCTGGACGACGTGGCCGGCGAGGCCCTGCGCGACCGCGTCTTCTACGAGAAGTCGGGGGGCGGGGTCACCCTCTCCGGCGGCGAGCCGGCGGCGCAGTTCGGCTTCAGCCTGGCCCTGATGCGCCGCCTCAAGGGGGAGGGGATCCACCTGGCCCTGGACACCTGCGGCGCCGCGGCGCCGCGGCGCCTGGAGCAGCTGGCCTCCCTGGCCGACCTGGTCCTCTACGACTTGAAGACCGTGGATCCGGCCCGGCACCGCGAGTACACCGGGATGGAGCTCGACCTGGTGCTGGCCAACGCGGAACGGCTGGCCGCCGCGGGCAGGCCCATGTGGGTGCGCACGCCGGTCATCCCCGGTTATACTGATACGGAGGCGAACATCCGGGCCGTCGCCCGCTACATCACCGAGGAGTTGCCCAACGTGGAACGCTACGACCTGCTGGCCTTCAACAACACCTGCGAGGGCAAGTACGAGCGCCTGGGCCTGCGCTGCCTCCTCTCCGGTGAGGGCCTCCTTTCCGCCGGGCGGATGGAGCGGCTGTGTTCGGCCGCCCGGGAGGAGGGCGTGGCCTGCGTCCGCTGGTCGGGGGCGACCCGGCCGGAGCGGGACGGGGAAAAGGGGGCCTGAGCGCATGGACCTGCCGGACCGGGCGAGGGAGCTCTTCGCGCAGGGGATGATCGCCAAGTTCCTGGCCACCCGGGACGCCGATGGGGGGGTCAACGCGGCCGTGGTCATCACCCTGCAGCCTTCCCCGGACGGCCGGCGCGACCGCCTCATCTTCGGGGAGTGGCTGATGTGGAAGAGCCGCGAGAACCTCAAGGAGCGCCCCCAGGTCGCAGCCGCCGCGGTGGACCTCAAGCTGAACATGGTCACCCTCACCGGCGACTTCCGGGGCTTCGAGGCCGCCGGGCCCTACGTCGAGGCCATCAACTCATCCGAGTTGTTCAAGTACAACGCCTACACCGGGGTACGCAGCGCCGGGTCGGTGGACGTGCGCGAGGTGGGAGGGATGCAGCGGGCGGGATATCCACGGGTGGCGGCCGACCTGGCCGCCCTGCGCTTGCGCCGCCTGCTCCGCCGCGGCGGCAAGGCGGCGCGAGTCGTCCACCCCGCCGTGGAGCGGCAGTTCACCGCGGCCAACTCGCTCAAGGCCCTGGCGCTCATGGGTCCCGACGGTTATCCGCGCATCTTCCCCACCCTGGCGGTGGCGGGGATGGGCGGCGGCTCCTTCCTCATCCGCTCAAGCCCGTACAACAGCGGCCTGCGCCACCTCCGCCTGCCCGCCCGCGCGGCCATGTGCGTGCTGACCGCCAAGGCGGTCTCCTTCCAGGTCAAGGGGGAACTGGCGCGCTCGGGCGGCGGCTATCTCCTCCTCCGGGTGGCCGAGGTCTGGAACTCCTCGCCCCCCCTGGCCGGAGACCGCATCCACCCCCCCGTCACATAGGCAACAGCCTTCGTCATACAAAGTGTCCCAGCGCCTTTAGTCTTTCCTCAGGTCATGCGAAGCATCTATATTGAAGGAAAGAGTAAAGGCCTGGCACTTCCCCGCAACGGGGATGGACGCAGCCATCAATGCCCTTAACCGCTATAATAGTCATTATGAAAAAGCATCTGACCCTCGCCCTCGCGGCGCTGCTCTCCGTCGCGCCGCTGCTGGCGGGGTGCGGTGAGAGGATCAAGGAGCAGCGGGAGGAGCCGGCGGGCATCGACTGGCCCATGTACGGCGGCACCCCTTACCGTACGGGCTATTCCGCCGAGGCACTGGCCCCGCCCTTCCAGGTGAGGTGGGAGGCGGATACCGGCAGGCTCGAGGGGGGAGCGGCGGCGGCGGGCGGCCGCGTCTGCGTGGCCGATGCCGACGGCCGGGTGCACTGCTTCAAGGCCGGCAGCGGAGAGGTCGACTGGGCCTTCAAGGCCAACGGGCCCATCAAGGGCCAGACCCCGTTGATCTTCGACTCGCGGGTCTACGTCGGCACCGAGAAGGGCACCTTCTACTGCTTGAACTCCCGCGGCGGAGCCGGCCGGGACGGGCTGCGGCTCTGGGAGAAGGAGTTGGGGCCCGGCGGCTTCTCCTCCGCCCTGGGGGAGGGCGGCAAGGTCTACGTGGCGCACGGCAACGCCCTCCTCTGCCTCGAGGGCCGCAAGGGGCAGGAGGTCTTCATCCACGCGGAGACCGGGGCCTCGAGCGTCACCGCCCCGGCCCTCGGGCAGGGACGGGTCTATTTCGGCACCGACACCGGCCTGCTGGTCTGCCTGGACGCCGCCGCCGGTTCCGAGTCCTGGAAGGCCCGGGTGAGCGCGGAGGTCTCCACCAATCCCGTGCTCAGCGAAGGGAGGGTCTTCCTGGGCACCGCCGACAACCAGCTGTGGTGCCTGAGCGCGGCCAGCGGGGAAGTTCTCTGGAACGTCCACATCCCGCAGAAGGTATCCTCGCCCCCCGCCGTCTACGGCAGCAGCCTGGTCATCGGCACCGGCGACGAGAAGAGCCTGGCGACGGGGGTGTTGTGGTGCCTGGACGCGGAGAACGGCAGCCAGCGCTGGAGCTACGAGACGGACTACGCGAGCCCCCTGCAGGTCAGCGTGACCTCGCGGTACGCCTTCGCCTACAACGGCCTGGCGCTCGACCTCTCCGGCACGGGCGTCGCGTCTACGCTGCCGCTGGGCGGCAGTCCCCACGCCCAGCCCGCCCCCTACGGGGGGTGCCTTTACGTCTGCGACGCCAAGGGCACCCTCTACTGCCTGGGTCCCTAGCCGGCGGAATCTGCGGGCGGCGGACGACCGCCGTCGCGCATCTCTCCCGCATCGCCGGTCAAGAAGGGCCTGACCCCGGACCGGCGCCGCGCAAGGGGCGGTTGCGGATACGGGCGGCATGGGTTAGAATCCGAAAAGGACGGATTGCCATGCCGGCGGCAAGAAGCCGCGGCGCTACAGAGAGAAGAGAAACAGGCAGCCGGCATCTAGGAAGCGTGGCCACGAAGGTCGCAGGGCCTTCGTGGCTTTCTTATTGCCGGAAGACGCGGGAAGCGAGGAATGGCAGGGTCATGGTGGGGACGGCTCTGGAAAGGACCAGGCGTTTCTTCAACGAGAGGGCCGGGTCGTGGGACGCCGGGATCGCTCCGGAGACGTACGGCGCGGGCCTCCGCCTGGTCGGGTCCTTAGGGGTCGAGGCCGGCAGCCGCGTGCTGGACGTGGGCTGCGGGACCGGCCTGGCCGTCCCCTGGCTGCTGGAGGCGGTGGGCGAGGGAGGCCGCGTGACGGCCCTCGACCTCGCCGAGGGAATGCTCGAGGTGGCCAGGAACAAGCACGGAAGGCCGAACGTCCGATACGTCCACGGGGCCATAGAGGCGGCCCCCTTCGCGGGCGGCTCCTTCGACGAGGCCCTCTGCCACAACTGCTTCCTGCACTTGGCGGACAAGGAGAGGGCCTTGGGCGAGATCCACCGCGTGCTGAAGCCGGGGGGAAGGGTCTTGATCACCCACACCGAGAGCCGCGACTCGGTCAACCGCTGGCACCGCGCCCCCGGGGATACGGGGGACCTGCTGCCCGGCGAGCGCGTCATGCGGAAGCTGCTCGCCGACGCCGGGTTCGGGGACATCCTGATAGACGACGGAACCGGTTCCTACGTGGTCCGGGCACGCAAGGAAGGGGGTTGGGCGGCGGCCTTGGGCTCGAACGGGCGGGAGCCGGGCAGGTCCATATTGTCTTGACGTGCGGCATGCGCGAGGAACGGAGGTGAGCGAGATGCCTAAAGTCATCGTGAGCGGGAGGGGCGGCAGCGGCAAGAGCACGCTGGTGTCCCTGCTCGCCAGGGAACTGGAGAAGAAGGGGAGCGTCCTGGTGCTGGACGCCGACGAGTCCAACCTGGGGCTGGGGGCGATGCTGGGGGTGGAGCCGCCCGCCCGGACCATCATGGAGGGCCTGGGCGGCAAGCCGGCGGTGTCCGAGAAGATGCGGGTCATGTTCGACAGCGGCTTTAAGGAGAAGCCCCGTTTCTTCGAGGGGGCCCTCCTTCTGCGGCAGCTGCCCGCGGACCAGGTCAGCGCCGACGGCGAGCTCCGCTTCGCCAGGGTGGGCAAGATCGAGCACAGCCACGAGGGATGCGCCTGCCCCATGGGCGCGGTGGCCAAGGGATTCCTCAACCACCTCGAGGTGGAACCGGACCAGTGGGTGGTGGTGGACACCGAGGCGGGGGTGGAGCATTTCGGCCGCGGCCTGCTGGAAGGAGCGGACCTGGTGCTCATCGTGGTGGACCCGTCCTATGAAGCGGTGATCCTGGCCGGCAAGGCGGCGGAGCTGGCGCGGGAGGCCGGCAAGCCCTTCCGCGTCGTGATCAACAAGGCCGACGAGGAGGCCGGAGCGGCGCTGCGGGAGATGCTCGGAAAGGAGGGCCTGGAAGTGCTGGCCGCGCTGCCCTACGACCCGTCGGTGGTCCGGTCCAACCTCAAGGGAGAGCCGCTTTCCCCGGACTCCCTGCGGTCGGAGCTTGAACTGGTCGTCGCGGCGGTGGAACGGGCGGGAGCGCGGTGATGCCCGGCAGCGTTGGGGCGCGGTTCAAGCGGCCCGTCCACGCCGCCGGGGGGATGGATACGGTGACCCGGAACGGGTATGGGAGAAAGGAGAGCAAGGAAATGGGTAGGTTGAGGTCCTTGATGGTGCTGTCGGTGGTGCTGGCCCTGTGCCTGGCCTCGCTGGCGCTGGCGGGGTGCAACGATAAGTCCTCGGACGGAGGAGCCGAGGCCTTTACCGTCACCGACCTGGCCGGCCGCTCGGTGGAGCTGAAGGCGCCGGCGGAGAGGGTCGTCGCGGTGGGCCCCGGCGCCCTGCGCCTGGTCTGTTACTGCGGCGCCGCCGACCAGGTGGTGGGGATCGAGCAGATGGAGAAGCAGTGGGGCGGCGGTCGTCCCTACATCCTGGCCAACGAGGGGCTGCTGAGCCTGCCGGTCATCGGCCAGGGCGGCCCCGACAGCGCCGTCGATCCCGAGGCGCTGCTCAACGCGGACCCCGACGTGATCTTCGCCGCTTACCTGCTGGACGCGTCCAAGGCGGACGACCTGCAGCAGAAGACGGGCATCCCGGTGGTGGTCCTGAGTTACGGGCAGCTGGGCACCTTCGACCAGCAGCTCATGGACTCCATCGAGCTCGTCGGGAAGGTCACCGGGAACCAGAAGCGCGCCGGGGAGGTGGTCGAATACATCCAGGGGTGCCAGCAGGACCTGGACCGGCGCACCGCCGGCATCGCCGCCGAGAAGAAGCCCACCGCCTACGCCGGGGGCCTGGGCATGAAGGGCTCCCACGGCATCGAGAGTACCCAGACCGCGTTCCCGCCCCTCATGGCCGTCAACGCCCGCAACGTGGTGGACGAAGCGGGGGTCCAGGGATGGAGCGTGATGATCGACAAGGAGCAGCTGCTGGAGTGGGACCCCGACGTCCTCTTCATCGACGAATCGGGCCTGCAGATGGTCCAGGAGGACTACGCCGGAAACCCGGGCTTCTACCGGGCCTTGAAGGCGGTGCAGAACGGCAGGGTCTACGGCTACCTGCCCTACAACTTCTACACCACCAACGTGGACACCGCCGTCAGCGACGCCTACTTCATGGGCAAGACCCTGTATCCCGACGCCTTTGCCGACGTGGATCCCGTGGCCAAGGCGGACGAGATCTACGTCTTCCTGCTGGGCCAGGCCATGTACGAGCAGATGGCCAGGGACTTCGGCGGCTTCGTGCAGCTGGACCCGGGCACCTGGTAACCGCCTCCTGACGGAAACGGCGGTATGGAAAGGGCAGGGGAGGCTACGGTAGGGTTGGCGGCCGCCGGGTCGGCGGTCGCCGCCTACCGCGGCTATACCCGCAGGAAGGCGCTGGTGATAGCGGGCCTTGCGGTCGCCACCGTCCTGCTGGCGATGGTGGCCCTGGGGCTGGGCTCGGCCAAGCTGTCCTTCTTGGACGTCTTGAAGACTCTGGTGGGACAGGGGACGCAGCGCTCCGCCCAGATCGTACTGCACATCAGGCTGCCGCGGGTGCTGGCCGCGTTGATCGCCGGAGCGGCGCTGGCCCTGGCGGGCTGCGTCATGCAGAACGTCCTGCAGAACCCCCTGGCCTCCGACTATACCCTGGGTGTCTCGCAGGGCGCCGCCTTCGGCGCGGCCGTGGCCATCCTGGCCATGGGGGCGGGCAGCGCCAATGCGGCCACCTCCGGCAACGACGCGCTGCTGGTCAACAACCCCTACCTGGTCTCGACGTCCGCCTTCGCCGGGGCCTTGATCGCCACCCTGGCCATCCTGCTCATGGCGAGATACCGGGGGATCACCCCCGAGGCCATGGTGCTGGCCGGGGTGGCCATGGGCTCCCTCTTCACCGCTGGCACGGTCCTGGTGCAGTACTTCGCCACCGACGTCCAGGTCGCCTCCATCGTCTTCTGGACCTTCGGCGACCTGGGCCGCGCCTCCTGGCGGGACCTGGTGGTCATGGGGACGGTCTCCCTGCCCGCACTGGCGTACTTCATCGTCAAGCGCTGGGATTACAACGCCCTCCTGAGCGGGGACGACATCGCCCGCAGCCTGGGGGTGAACGTGGAGCGGACCCGCATGGCCGGGATGTTCCTGGCCTCCCTGATGACGGCGGTAGCCGTCTCCTTCCTGGGCATCATAGCCTTCATCGGCCTGGTGGCCCCCCACATGATGCGCCGGGTCATCGGCAACGATTACCGCTATCTCATACCCGCCTCGACGGTCATGGGCGCCCTGCTGCTGCTGGCCTCCGACACCCTGGCCCGCACCGTCATCTCCCCGGTGGTCCTGCCGGTCGGGGCCATAACCTCCTTCATGGGGGCTCCCCTCTTCATCTACCTGCTGGTCCGGGGATACGGAAAGAAGAGCTACGGGAGGGCCTGATGCTCGAAGTGGAGGGACTGGGTTTCGCATACGGGAAGAGGCCGGTGCTGGAGAACGTCTGTTTCCGGGCGGCCGCCGGCGAGCTCTGTTCCATCCTCGGCAACAACGGGGCCGGCAAGAGCACCATGCTCAAGTGCTTGGTGGGCATCTTGAGTCCCCAGCGGGGGAGCGTCCTGGTCAAGGGAGACGACGCCGTGAGCCTCAGCAGGAAAGAGGTGGCCCTGCGCATGGCCTACGTCGCCCAGCGGGGCGACGCCCCGCCCGGCATGACCGTCTTCGACGCCGTGCTCATGGGGCGCAGGCCGCACATCACCTGGGGGGTCACCGGTCACGACCTGCGGGTGGTGGAGGAGGTCATGGACTCGCTGCAGCTGGAGGGGCTCGCGTTGAGGTACCTGGACGAGTTGAGCGGAGGCGAACTGCAGAAGGTGGTGATGGCCCGGGCCCTAGCCCAGGAGCCCGCGGTGCTCTTGCTGGACGAACCCACCAGCAACCTGGACCTGAAGAACCAGCTCGAGGTGATGAGGACCGTCAAGCGGGCAGTCGGGGAGCGCGGGATAGCTGCGGTGATGGCGATCCACGACATCAACCTGGCGCTCCGCTTCTCGGACAGGTTCATGCTTCTGGAGGGGGGAAGCATCCTGGCGTGCGGAGGCTCCGAGGTCATCCAACCGGAGAGCATCGCGAGGACCTACGGGATCAGGGTGTCCATCGAGCGGGTGGACGGCCGCAGGATGGTCATTCCGGAATGAGGGAGGAGAGCGCCGTGGAGGGAGAGAGGATGATCCTGGTGCCCATCGGGGTGGCCCGGACGGCTTATCGGAACAAGGGCGAGGCTCCCAGGCAGGGCCGCTTCTCCCGCGACCTCGCCGTGCTGGAGATCGACGACGAGTACGCCGCGGGGCTGAAGGACGTGGAGATGGCGGACTACCTCATCGTGCTCTACTGGGCGCACCTGGCCGACCGGGAGACCCTGCAGACGGTCACCCCCTGGGGGCCGGAGATACGCGGGGTCTTCGCCTGCCGCTCTCCGGCGCGCCCCAACCCCATCAACGTCTGCATGGTGGAGCTCATCGAGAGAGAGGGCAATAAGCTCAAGGTGCGCGGATTGGACGCGCTGGACGGCAGCGCCGTCCTGGACGTCAAGCCCTACAGCTCCGCCGTCGATTCCGTGCCGGGCGCCGGTATCGCGTGGTTCGAGCCGAAAGAGGGGGAGCGGGAAGAGGAGGAGCGGGAAGATGGAACTGCCGCCGGAAAGGTTTAAGCAGATACTGCCGCTGCCCGTGACCGTCATCACCACCGTCGACGCCTCCGGCGTAGCCAACGCCGCCCCCTACGGGTGCGTGATGCCCATCCTGGGCCCGCTGGACCTCATCGCCATAGCCTCCGCGCCGCCGAGGCACACCCTGGCCAACATCCGCGAGACCGGCCAGTTCGTGGTCAACGTGATGGGCATGCCCTCCTTCGAGCTGGCCATGATGACCGCGAAGAACTACCCGCCGGAGGTGGACGAGCTGGAAGCGGTGGGCCTGGAGACGGAGCCCTCGAAGCGGGTGGGGCCGCCGCGCATCAAGGACGCGCTGGGCTGGATCGAGGCGGTCATGGAGCAGGAGGTGGCCGGGGAGAGGTACGTCCTGACCATCGGCAAGGTGCTCTGCGCGGAGGCGAACGACGCATACTCGCGGGAAGGCCGGCTGACGGAGCCGCCCATGGTCATGCTCAGCCCTTACTACCGCCTCATGGGCGAGCGCAAGGGGGACGCGAACGAGACGCGCAAGCTCTTCGCGCCGGAAGCCGTCGACTACTCGTAGACCTTCTCGTCCTCCGCGAAGGCGCTCTCGGCGTCCTGCTCGGCGTCGCGCACGTTGTCCGGCTTCTCCAGCTCCTTGAAGAACTCGTGCTGGATGATGAGGTTCATGATCTCGTTGGTGCCCGTCCAGATCATGATCAGCCGGGTGTCGCGCAGCGCCCGCTCCACCGGGTAGACGTTGGTGTAGCCGATGCCCCCCATGACCTGCATGACCTGGTTGACGATGTTCCACGCGGTCTCGGTGGAGAACTTCTTGGTCTCCGAGACCAGGCGCCGGGCGTAGGCGGCGGGAACCCCTCCGTCGATGGCCTGCGCGGTGGTGTAGATCATGGAGGTCATGGCGTCCAGGACGGTCAGGCTCTCGGCGATCTTGAAGCTCACCGCCTCGAAGTTCTTGATGGGCGTGCCGAAGGCCTTGCGCCGGGTGGAGTAGCGCGCGGCCAGCTTGATCAGCTCCCGCGAGCCCCCGATGCAGCCGGCCGCGGAGGTCATGCGCTCGGGGATCATCATGCGGTAGAAGATCCGCCCGCCCTCGTTCTCCCGGCCCACCAGGTTCTCCGCCGGCACCTTGACGTCGCGGAAGAGGACCCGCCCGGTGCCGCCGCCCCGCGTGCCCATCAGTCCGTAGACGTGCTTGACCTCCACGCCGTCGGTGCGGTCCACCAGGAAGGCGCTGATGGAGTCGCGCGGCGCGGCGCCGGGGTTGGTGTTGGCGTAGACGAAGAAGTAGTCGGCGCCCTCCGCCCCCACGATGAAGCGCTTCTGCCCGTTCAATACGTAATGGTCGCCCCGCCGCTCCGCCCGGGTGGTGGCGCCGAAGAAGTCCGACCCGCCGCGCGGCTCGGTGAGCCCCTCCGCCGTGCACAGGGCGGCCCGGACGGTGGGCGCCAGGTACTTCTCCTTCTGCTGCGGGGTGCCGAACTCGTTTATGGCCTCGCCCACGATGGAGACCAGCGAGTAGAGGCACGCCAGCGAGACCGAGAGCACCCCGATCTCCCCGATGGCCACCACCTCCTCGGCCCAGCCCAGCCCGCGCCCGCCGTGCTCGACGGGGAAGCGCAGGCCCAGCAGGTTGCGGCGGGCCGCTTCCACCAGGTATTCCCTGGGATAGCGCACGCGGTCCGCGTCCATGTCCAGGATGAGCTGGCGCGGCACCCACCTGACGAAGTCGCGCACCTCGTCCCGCAGCTTCAGCTGCTCCTGCGTCATCAGGAACTCATGCATGATCACCCCTCCTCCGCTCCCCTCGATTCTACCACCTCCGCCCGGGACCGTGATCGCCGGCAGGCGCCTCCGGAGCGAAGGAAAAGGGGGGGTTGCGGGCAAGGAAGGAGGCCCGCGCCCGGGGCGCGGACCCCTCCTCTGCCCCCCGAGGGGGGAGCAAGGCTCCTACCGGACAGCCGGGAGCGGCCGGCGGGCCGCGTCGGCGAATCCGCGTTTCGCCTCCTCCGGCCCGCTCGGGCCGAAGGCCTTGCCGTCCGCCTTGCCCTTAAGCCACTCGCGGATGGCCTCGGCCTTCATGCCCGGGTCCTCCAGGTCGAAGTCCTTCCCGTCGATCTCCACGTTCATGCCTCATCCTCCCAAGAGATGTGTCGGCAGGCCCGCCGGGGGGCTTTAGGCATTGAGGGCGGGAGGCCGGGGCCTGACGGTGCGCCGCAAGCGGTGAACGATGAAAACGGCATGGTGGACGACGATTCAACGCCTCCCGCCCCGCGGATAACTTGGCGCACGGGTAACAATGATGTTACCATGAAGGATGAAAATTCAATGAGGAGGAGGCAGGTGGTTAAAGAAGAGCAGGTCAAGGCGAGGAAACGCCTTCCCGCCCAGGAGCGGCGCAAGATAATCCTGGAGGCCGCCAGCCGGACGTTCGTGGAGCTGGGCTATCAGAGGGCGCTGATGGACACCATCGCCAGGCGCTCCGGGGTGACCAAGCCCATCATCTACCGGCACTTTCCCTCGAAGCTGGACCTGCTGCTGGCCATCCTGGAGGAGCACGCCAACGAGCTCACCCGCATGATCACCCGTCCCCTGGAGGAGTACTCCGGCTGGGAGGAGGAGGTGGAGAAGGACGTCCGCGGCCTCTTCGAGTTCGTGGAGAAGTACGAGATGGGCTACCGGCTCACCTTCGAGGGGGAGGTCGCCCAGGAGCCGGAAGTGATCGACCGCCTGCAGGCCATCCGCTCGTCCATCGTCAGGAACGTGGCCAAGAACGTCCGCCAGGGAACCGAACCCGACAGGCTGAGCGAACGCGACGTGGAGACCATCGCGGTGATCATCGTGGGCATGGTCGAGACCACCTCCATCTACTGGCTGAAGCACCGCGACCGGCCGCGCAAGGAGTACGAGGATTGGCTGATCTGGACGGCCAAGCGGATGCTGGGCGGCCTTCCGCCGCGCCGGGACGGACAGGAGGTGGGGGCATGAGGGGCAGCGCGCCGGATCCGCTTAAGGTCAAGCGACTTTCGCAGGTCGGCATCCTGGTCAAGGACCTGGAAAGGACCATGGACTTCTACGAGCGCACCTTCGGGGTGGGCCACTGGTCGGTCTTCGAGGGCGAGACGGAGTACTGCTCCTACCGGGGATGCGAGACGGTGGTCCGGGGGCGCGTGGCCATGGGTTATGCCGGCAAGGTGCAGTTCGAGCTGATCAAGATCCTCGAAGGGCCCAGCATCTACGCCGATTTCCTGGGGGAAAAGGAGGAGGGCCTTCATCACCTGGGCTTCTTCGTCAACGACCTCGAGGACCGCCTGCGCGCCTGTGAGGCTCGGGGCATAGGGGTCCTGCAGCGGGGCGTCCTCAAGCAGATGGGCATGAAGATCGACTATGCCTACCTGGACACGGTGGAGACCGGGGGGGTCATCTTCGAGCTCATTCAGTCCTCCTTCCTCGGCATCCCCGTTCCGCAATACCCGGCGCTGATGAAGCTGGTAGCCGGGCTGCAGCGGCGGTTCGGGCCATGACCAGGAGGAGGTCTTCCGGGGCGCGTGCGCCGGCGCCCGGCGAGGGAGCGAAAGGAGCCGGGGCCGGGGAGACTGCGGAAGCCAGGGAAGCTGCGGAAACCGCAGGGACGCCGAACGTCACGGACCAAGCGATCCCGGAAGGCGGGCCGCAAGGCCGCCGCGGGTCCCGCCGCGGGTCCCGCCGCGGCGACAAGCGCGAAGCCGGGAGCAAGCCGGCAGCCGAATCCAAGGCCGAGCCCAAGCCCGAGGCGAAGCCCGAATCCAAGCCCAAGCCCAAGCCCGAGGCGAAGCCCAAGCCCGAGCCCAAGCCTGAGCCCAAGCCCAAGCCCGAGCCCGAACCCGAACCCGAACCCGAGGCGAAGCCCGAATCCGGCCTCAAGGCCGTCTACATCGACCGGCAGGACGGCTTCGACAGGTTCATCTCCTCCCTGCGCCGCCAGAAACGCTTCGGCATAGACCTGGAGGCCGACAGCCTCCACCACTACCAGGAGAAGATCTGCCTAATCCAGATAGCCTTCCCGGGCAAGACCTACATCATCGACCCCCTGGCCCAGATCAACCTCGGCCCCCTTGCCCGCGTCCTGGCGGACTCCCGCGTGGAGAAGGTCCTGCACGGCGCGGACTACGACGGACGGCTGATCATGAGCCACCTCGGGGTGCGCCTGCGCGGCGTCTTCGACACCATGCTGGCCGCCCAGATCCTGGGCAAGCCCCAGGTGGGGCTGGCGCCGCTGCTCTCCGACTACTTCAAGGTCATCCTGGACAAGAAGCATCAGCGGGCTGACTGGTCCCGCCGGCCCTTAAGCCCCGATAAGCTCGCCTACGCGGGGATGGACGCGGAATACCTGCTGCCCCTGCGCGACGCCCTGGCCCGCGAGTTGGAAGCGGCGGGAAGGATGACCTGGGCCCTGGAGGAGTTCGAATTGCTGGAGGCGGGGCTGGAGGTCCTGCCCGGACGCACGCAGGAGCTCTACCGCATCAAGGGCGACCGCGACCTGGACCCGCGCCAGGCGGCGGTGCTGCAGTCGCTGCTGCGCTGGAGGGAGGGGGTGGCGAAGCGCAAGGACATCCCGCCCTTCAAGACCGTCCCCAACGAGATGCTGCTCAAGCTGGCCCGGCTGGAGCCGGGGGAGAGCGACGTGGGCAGGTCCGGCATCCTCACGGCGCGTCTTCGCGAGCTCTACGGGCCGGAGATACAGAAGGCGGTGAACCGCGGGCTCAACGCGGCCCCCCTGGAGCTGCCCGCCAAGGAGGGGGGGGGAAGCTGGCGCCTCAACCGGTCGGCGGAGAAGCGGCTGGCGCGCTTGAAGGAGTGGCGGAACCGTTTCGCCCACGACCTGCGCCTCGATCCCGGGGTGATGATCCCCAATGCCGTGATGGAGTCGGTGGCCGTTGCCAACCCGCGCGACCTGGCCGAGCTCATCGGCACCGGCCTGCTCAAGCGCTGGCAGCTCCAGCTCTTCGGCGAGGCGCTGCTGCAGATACTGCACGGCGCGGGTTAGCTGGTGGTTGGCCGCGCCCTCCCCCCGGGCGGTATAATCCACTCATGATGGATATCGCTGGCGTGGACACCGTGCTCGGACGCTGCCGCTCGTGCAACGAGCTCACCCAGGTAGTGCGCATGCCCGAGTTCAACCTGAACGCCTGTCCAGCCTGCTTTCTCCGCCTTTACGAGCGCCGCCTCCGCCGCAATATGGAAAAGCACGGGATGCTGCGCGGGGCGGGCAGGGTGGCGGTCGCGTTGTCCGGGGGGAAGGATTCGGCGGCCATGCTGGCGGCCATGCAGCGCCTGGGCTGGGTGATGGGCTTCGAGGTCACCGCCCTCCACTTCCACCTGGGCATGGGGGAGCACTCCGACGCCAACCGGCGCGCCGTGGAGGAGCTTTGCGGCGGCCTGGGCCTGCCGCTGCGGCTGGTGAGCATCGCCGACCTGGGGCTCAAGGTACGCAGGGTCAAGGCCTGGAACCCCTGCGCCGTGTGCGGCGCCGTCAAGCGCGCCCTCTTCAACCGGGAAGCCCGCGCCGCCGGGGCCGACGTGGTGGCCACCGCCCACACCCTGGAGGATATCCTGCTCTTCTCCCTGAAGAACCTGCTCTCCCGCCACTATGTCTTTCCCCGCCCGGTGCTGCCCGAGCAGCCGGGGCTGCTGCGCAAGATCAAGCCGGTGATGTTCACCCCGGAGCGCTACAACGAGATCTACTGCCGGCTGCGGGGCGTGGAGGTCTTCGAGGGCAGATGCCCCTTCTGGTTCCCCGGCCCCCACCGCCTGAAGGAGGTCTTCGAGCTGCTGGAGGAGATCGTGCCCTCGGGCAAGCTGCAGCTGCTCCTCTCCCTGCAGGAGGCCTTCCCGGAGGAACGGGGGGAGGAAGGGGAGGGCCCGGGCGGCGCGCAGGCCTGCTCCGGCTGCGGCGAGCCCTCCGCCCAGCCGGTATGCGCCCTCTGCAACCTCCGCGCCCTCCTCTCCCAAAACTAAATCCGGGGTCAGGCCCCAAATTCACTTTCTATCCTGAATCGGCTGCCGCCACCCGTAAAAGTGAATTTGGGGCCTGACCCCGGATTTAGTTTTGATCCCGGGCTCAGTTCTTCGCTTCGGGGTTGGGGGTCTTGACCACCAGCACCTTGAAGAGGCCGTCACCGGCGTTTTCCAGGGCGTGGGGGATGTCCTTGGGGCTGAAGACGATGTCCCTCTCGCGGACGGTCTCGCCCTCGTCCCCTATGGTAACCCTGCCCGTCCCCTCGACGACGTAGAAGAAGACGTCCACCTTGGTGGTGTGCACGGGCAGCCCCTCCCCCGGCTTGAACTTCAGGTAGACCACCTGCACGTCCGGCTTGTTCAGGACCTTGCGCACCTCGATCTTTCGCGGAGTCTGCGCCTCCGCGACCTCGTCCATCCTGATGATCTCCATCACATCTACCTCCTTTCACCGATACGGTTGTACAGCGACTCGCCGGCCAGGCAGGCGGGCACGATCACCGCCACCGTCAGGGCCAGGCGGGCCGTCATGAACTTCCACCCCATGTAGCGCAGCTCCATCAACTCGGCCGGGATGCTCAGGGCGGCCCAGGAACAGAGGAACACCAGCACGTTGGCCGCCCGCGCCCCCTTCTTGAGCAGGGCGGAGGCCACCGGGAAGCCCACGTAGAGGGGCCCGGTGGGCAGGGTCCCCAGGAGCAGGGAGATGACCACGCCCTTGACCCCCGACCCCTCCCCCAGCCAGCGCATGACCACCCTGCGGTCCACCCACACCATGAACAGGCCCATGATCACGAGCACGGCGGGGAGGATGAAGGCCATCTCCTTCAGGTTCTCCCACCAGACGCGGCGCGCCACCGCGCCCTTGTCCGGGTAGGCCAGGTACAGGCCTATGGCCGCGGCCGCGGCCAGGCCCAGAAAGACCCAGTCCCACTTGATCCGCTTGTGCCAGGGGACGCGGGGCGCCCCGGCCCCCCCTTCCCCAACGCTCTCCGTCACCCAGGACACCTCCTTAGAGCACCAGGCCCATCAGGGCCGCGATGATCAACGCCGCGGCGAAGCTCAAGCCGTTGCGGACGAGGGCGAACCTCTTTCCCAGCTCCTTGACCTCCAGGGGGAGGAAGACGAAGCCGATCATGGTCAGGGTGGTCACGAAGGCCGCGATGGCGGTGACCCCCGCCCCCATGTCCAGCACCGACCTGGCCAGGGGGAAGGCGATGAGCCCGGGGATGAACAGCACCGCCCCCAGCGCCGCGCCGATGAGCACGCCCGCCGCTCCCCGCTCACCGCCGATGGCCGAGGCGACCCAGCGGGGCGGGACGAAGCCGACGATGATCCCGATGACCGCGATGATGGCCAGGACGCTCGGCCCCAGCCTCTTCAGGGCGTTGAAGGCGACCTTTAAAGCCCACCCCGTCTTCTCCCGGCTCTTAATAAGCGAGACGGCCAAGCAGAGCAGGGCCAGGGAATCGATGCCCACGGCGGTCCAGGACAACTCAGTCCCCCCTCTCGCACAGCCGGATAAAGCGGTTGAGGACGCGCACGCGCTCCTTCAGGGCCTCCAGCCACGCCTCCAGCCTCGCCTCTCCCGCGGGAGTGATGCGGTAGATGCGTTTGGAGGGCCCGGCCTCTCCCGGCTGCCACTCCGAACACGCCAGCCCCCGCTTCTCCAGGTCACGCAGCATGCGGTAGACGGCGGAGGAGTCGGGGGGCAGGCCTGGAAAGGGGAGGTCCGCCATCCGCTCGGTCATCTCGTAGCCGTAGCAGGGGCTGCGCCGGATCAGGTAGAGCAGGCGGGGCTCGATGAACCGCTTCTGCGGGCCCTGGCGGACGAAGCACTCGTGGTCCAGGGCGGACTCTTCCTTGCCCTCCTTCCGCTTGCCTGACGCCGGCACTTGACATGCCTCCTCACTACATGATAATTAACATCTAGCTGCATAATGACATATAGTTTGGAAGGGAGTCAAGGGGGAACAACATCCTTTAGCCAGGCAAGAGAGAGAGGAGAGTGCCCATGTTCTGTTACCAGTGCCAGGAGACCGCCAGGAACACCGGCTGCACCGTCAGGGGGGTATGCGGCAAGCCGGAGGAGACCGCCAACCTACAGGACCTGCTCATCTACACCCTCAAGGGGATGTCCGTCTACGGGGAGAAGCTCAAGGAACTGGGCGCCCCCGACCGCTCCGACTACGACTTCATCATGCAGCGCCTGTTCATGACCATCACCAACGCCGACTGGGACGACGAGCGCTTCATCTCCTCCATCCGCCAGGCCCTGGAGCGCCGCGGGCGGCTGCGGGAGCGCTTCCTGGCGGCCTGGCGGGAGAAGCACGGCAGCGATTTCTCGGGGCCCCTGCACGACTCCGCCACCTGGCATGCGGACGACCCGGCCGCCTTCGCGGAGAAGGCGAAGGGCGTGGGCATCCTGGCCACCGAGGACGAGGACGCCCGCTCCCTGCAGTACCTGATGATCTTCGGGCTGAAGGGCATTGCCGCCTACACCGAGCATGCCGCCGTCCTCGGCTACCGCAGCGACGAGGTCTTCGACTTCATCGTGGAGGCCCTGGCCTCGACCACCCGGGACCTCTCCGCCGACGAGATGACCGCCATGGTGCTCAAGACCGGGGAGGCCGCCGTGAAGGCCATGGCCCTGCTCGACGAGGCCAACACCTCCACCTACGGCCACCCCGAGATCAGCGAGGTGAACATCGGCGTGCGCGGCAACCCCGGCATCCTGGTGAGCGGCCACGACCTCAAGGACCTGGAGGAGCTGCTGGAGCAGACCGCGGGCACCGGCATCGACGTCTATACCCACGGGGAGATGCTGCCGGCCAACTACTACCCGGCTTTCAAGAAATACGACCACCTGGTGGGCAACTACGGCGGTTCCTGGTGGCATCAGCTCGAGGAATTCGAGTCCTTCAACGGGCCCATCCTGCTCACCACCAACTGCCTGGTCCCCCTGAAGGAGAAGAACACCTACCTGGACCGCCTCTTCACCACCGGCGTCGTCGGTTATCCCGGCGCCGTGCACATCCCCGACCGGCCGGAGGGCGGGGTCAAGGACTTCAAGCCCCTCATCGAGCGGGCGAAGCAGTGCGCTCCCCCCACCGAGCTGGAGAGGGGCACCATCGTCGGCGGCTTCGCCCACAACCAGGTGCTGGCCCTGGCGGACAAGATCGTCGACGCCGTGAAGTCCGGGGCCATCAAGCGCTTCGTGGTCATGGCCGGTTGCGACGGGCGCCAGAAGGCCCGGAGCTACTACACCGAGGTTGCCGAGGCCCTGCCTCCGGACACGGTCATCCTCACCGCCGGGTGCGCCAAGTACCGCTACAACAAGCTGGATCTGGGGGACATCGGGGGCATCCCGCGCGTGCTGGACGCAGGCCAGTGCAACGACAGCTATTCCCTGGCGGTCATCGCCCTCAAGCTCAAGGAGGCCTTCGGCCTTTCCGACCTCAACCAGCTCCCGCTATCCTTCGACGTCGCCTGGTACGAACAGAAGGCGGTGGCCGTGCTGCTGGCCCTGCTCCACCTCAACGTTCAGGGCATGCGCCTGGGGCCCACCCTGCCGGCCTTCCTCTCGCCGGCGGTGGCCAAGGTGCTCGTGGAGAAGTTCGACCTCAAGCCCATCGGCGATGCGGCGGCGGACGTCGAGGCCATGATGGCCGGCAGCTAGCGGAACGGCGGGGGGAAGGCGGCCTTGGCCAGACGGCAGATAGTCAGGATAGACGAAGACCTCTGCACCGGCTGCGGCGAGTGCGTGCTGCCCTGCGCGGAGGGGGCCATCCAGATCATCGACGGCAAGGCCAGGGTGGTGCGGGAGGAGCTGTGCGACGGCGCCGGTTTCTGCCTGGGGATCTGCCCGGAGGGGGCCATCTCCTTAGAGGAGCGGGAGGCGCCCGACTTCGACGAGGCCGCGGCGGCGGAGCATGCGCGGGGGCGCGGGGAGGCCCGTTTCATCGCGCAGGAATGCTACGTCTGCGGCGGTGACGAGCGGTCGGTGCCCCTCCTGCCCCTGCGCCACCAGGGACAGAGCAAGTGGGTGTGCACCCGCTGCCTGCCCCGTCTCATCCACGGCTAGGGGGAGGGGGCCTCGAGGAGGAGGGGTTCCTCTCCGGCGGCCCGACCCGTCGCCGGGTCCCCGGGGAGGCGGGGCAGGCCGAAGCTGAACAGCGAGCCCCCCGCCCCGCCCGGCTCCACCCTTATCCATCCGCCGTGCTCCTCCACGATGGACCGGGCGATGTACAGGCCCAGCCCCAGGCCGGCATGGGGGTGGTGGTCCGCGTTGCCCGCCTGGTAGAAGCGGGCGAACACCTTCTCCCGCTCCGCCTCGGGGACGCCGGGCCCCCGGTCCAGCACGCAGAACCGGGTCTCTTCATCGTCCTGTTCGAACCAGGCGTCCACCGGCGATCCCTGCGGCGAGTACTTGACCGCGTTGTCCATCAGCACCCTCAGCACCCGGCAGACCCGCTCCCGGTCCGCCTCCACCGCGTACTCCGGCTCCCCGGGCCTGATGCGCAGCCCGCAGCTCGGACGGCGGGGGTTCATCCCCTCCGCCGCCTGCCGCAGAAGGCAGGGGGGGCTTATGAGCTCGCGCCGCAGGCGCACCTTTTTCTGTTCGATCAAGGAGGTCTCGAAGAGGTCGCCCACCATGTTGTTGAGATGGACGGAGGCCGCGTCGATCTCGGCGAGGGCCTTGTCGACGGCTGCTTCGTCGAGCCGCTCCCGGTGCTCCAGCAGCACCTTGGAGTAACCCTTGAAGACGGTGGCCGGCAAGCGCAGCTCGTGGGCGGCGATGGTGATGATGTCCTTCAGCTCGGCCGCGTATCCCGCGGAGACCTCGGCGGCGGCCTGGGCGGCGGCCCTCTCCCGCTCCTTCTCCTCCAGGAGCACGCGCTCGCTGATGTCGCGCGAGACGCCCAGGATGCCGTAGGGGGTGCCGTCCGGCCGCCTGAGGAACCCCGTCCGCACCTCCGACCAGAAGGTGGTGCCGTCCTTGCGCAGCTGCTGCACGACCAGCCCCACCGGGATGGGGGGGTCCACGAAGGTCTCCTCCGCCTTCGCCAGCTCTTCCTCCCGGCGCCTGAGGGCCCGCTCCATGGAGTCGGGGGTGATCAGGTCGCCGATGGTCTTGCCCAGGACCTCCTCGACGGTGAAGCCGGTCTGATGGGAGACGGAGGGGCTGATGTAGTTCAGCTTAAGCTCCAGGTCGGCCATCCAGATGATGTCGGTGAGGTTGCTCTCCAGCAGCTTGAAGCGGGCGTCCGACTCCTGCAGGGCGCGCTCGGCGGCCTTCCGGGAGGCGACGTCGCGGATGACCACGATGAGATAGGGGCTGCCCGCCAACTCCATGCGCGAGACGTTCACCTCGATGACCACGGTGTCCCCGTCGCGGTTCCGGGCGAAGAACTCGGTGCTTTCCAGGTCCTTCGTCTTTATACCGGTCTCGAGGAACCTCTTACAGCGTTCGGCGTACTCCTCCCGGTACGGCTCCAGGGCCAAGAGGTCCACCGCGTTGCGGCCTATCAGCTCGCCCTCGGAACAGCCGAAGGTCTTCTCCGCGCCCTTGTTCCAGAAGACGATGCGGCCGCAAGCGTCCAGTATGAGCAGGCCCTCTTCGAGGCTGTCGGCGAGGGTCCGCAGCAACGCGTCGTCTGAAAAACCCGCTTCGCCCTTCACCGGGGACCCCCGTTCCCTCGTCCGTGAATGAACGAACCGGTGCCCGCCTTCACTCCTAGATACCCCCGTGCCTTGGATCGTGCCGGCCTGCCCGGCATTGACGGGTCAATTCTATCAGAAACTGCCGCCCCGTTACAGCGGAAGCCTGAGGCAGGTCATCCCCGGCCAGCCGAAGAGGGCCTGAAAGGAGGGGTCGGCGTATTCCCGGTCCACCCGGAAGCCCACCTTCTCGTAGGCCCTCTGCGCGGGGGTGTTGCCGGTGATGATGCTGACCTGCGCCAGGGCGTGGCCGCGGCTCCGGCCCAGCTCGAGGGCCTCCTCCAGCAGCCGGTTGATCAACCCGCGCCTGCGGAACTGCGGAAAAGCCGCGACGTTTTCCACCACCCACACCCCGTCCGGCTTGGGCGGGTCCACCTTGAGGTAGGGGGACATGCGTTCCGCCATGGCCAGGAAGTCCGGCTTTTCCCAACCGACCTCCGCGAAGGCCCGGCCGAAGTGGCGGTTGCCCGCCTCCTCCCTGGAGAAGGCGCTGAGCCCGGCGGCCACCCGTCCGTCCACCTCCGCCACCAGGAACTTGGTGCAGTGCATCCAGCACGGGTACTCCGTTCGCAGGACCCCCTCCAAAAAGGAGAGGCGCTCGGGGGTGCAGCCGTAGGGGCCGGGGACGAACAGGTCGTAGATGGAGCGCTCGCAATGGCTCCTGCCCGCCATGTAACAGACTTCCGCCAGCGCGGCGGCGTCCTCGGGGACGCCGCGCCGCACCCTCGTTCTCGTCCTCAATTCCATGCGGCGATCATAACAGAACCATGCGGCAGCGGAAACCCCGGGGTCCGCAGGCGCATTGACTTTTTTGCGGGCGCGCCGCGCGTATCAGTAGGAGCCGAGCCAGCGCGCGAAACCGGGCACCGAGCCGGGCAGCCGCGGCATGACCTTTCCCATGGCGACCATCTTCTCCAGCCGCTTGGGGCCGATCATGTTGATCCCCCGCTCCATCAGGCCGACGTGGGGGCGCATCCGGTAGTGGATCTGGTTCTTGA
>CAZETE010000017.1:34057-38629 GCA_964515075.1 uncultured Actinomycetota bacterium
CCCCGCTCCATCAGGCCGACGTGGGGGCGCATCCGGTAGTGGATCTGGTTCTTGAGGAAGAAGGCCGGCTTGAACGCCCGGGTGAAGCGGCGGAAGTCGGCGACGGCGCGCTCGCGGTCGGTCACCGCCAGGGCCGCCACCTTGCCGGTTACGGTGGCCCCGAGGATGCCGAACCACATCATGGGGTCCATGGCCCCGCTGATGGTGCCGCAGAGGATGAGGTCACCGTGGAAGAGGCGGGGGTTGTCGGGACGGGCGATGGGCACCGCCCCGCCGGTGTAGATCCACTCCTCGTGCTCCACGCCCTCGTTGCGGATCATGAAGCTCTTGTACTTCTCCAGCGACTCCTTGCCGACGTGCCGGATGGAGAAGAGCAGGTTGAAGTAGTAGTTGTTGACGCTGGAGAGGTAGCCGTACTCGGTGTTGCCCTCGTCCAGCCAGATCCAGGATACGCCGGAAAAGCCGATCTCGCCGCGGGAGATCCAGCCGTACCAGCGCAGGTAGGGGAGGTCCAGCATCTCGTAGGCGGAGGGGGTGAGCCCGCAGGCGACGATGGTGTTCTTGGGCAGCTTGCCGAGGTCCTCCTTGCGCAGGGGGTCCTCCCAGGAGAACTGCACGCCCAGCTCGATGCATTCCTTGTAGAGCAGGGTGTCCAGGCTGGTGGGGCGGTCGCCGCGCTCCACCGTGTACAAGCCGTCAACCGGCGCCTCTATCCTGGTGTCGTGGAAGTAGAAGGGGCAGCGGATGAGCGGGTGGAAGGCGGGGGAGATGTCTATGCCGATGTACTCGGAGCACTTCTTCACGTCCATGGGGGTGGTGTGGGTGGAGGGGTTGTACTGGGGGTCGCCCCCGTAGCCCTTCTCCCGGTCGTGCACCACCACCTCGCTGCCGTCGCGCGCCAGGTTGATGGCGGCGATGAGCCCGGACATGCCGGCACCGTAGATGTCGATGGTCTTGGCCACGCTTACGACCTCCTCTGCTCGGGCCCTTTCCGCTTCCCCGCCCCGCTGGCCCCTCGATTTTACCACGGCAGGACCCGCTGTTATAATCTCACCTATGGATGTCAAGGAAGCCAACATCAGGTTCCACGATGGGGCCTCGGACAGCTACGACCACAAGTGGGCCATCCGTTTCGACCAGGACATGGCCGGCTTCGTGCTCAAGAAGTTCGAGCTGGGCCTGGGCGGGCCATTCCCGGAGGGCCGCAAGCTGATGGAGATCGGCTGCGGCACCGGCTATGCCATGCTCAACCTGGGTCTGGCGGGCAAGCTCACCGAGGCCTGGGGCTGCGACATCAGCCAGGGCATGCTGGACACCTGCCGGCGCAACGCCGACGAACTGGGCATCTCCGTCTACCTGGAGTGCGCCGACGCCGAAGTGCTGCCCTACGCTGACGGCGAGTTCGAGATGGTCATCGGCCACGCCGTCCTCCACCACCTGCCCGACCTGGAGGCCTCCTTCCGCGAGCTCCACCGCGTGCTCCAGCCCGGCGGCGTCTGCGTCATCGCCGGCGAGCCCAGCCTGCGCGGCCACCAGATAGCGCGGGTGGTCAAGCGGGCGGCCGGCGCGGGCATCAGGGCCTACGCGCGCCTGGGCGGCCGCCTGGGGAAGAGGCGGGTGGAGCTGCGCCGCTACCCCGCCATCGTCTCGCAGGAGGAGGACCACGAGCTGCAGGAGCTGGAGCACCTCGTGGACATCCACACCTTCCGCCCGGCCGAGCTCTGCGCCATGGCCCGGGCCGCGGGCTTCCGAACGGCCCGCTGCGAGACCGAGGAGCTGGCGGCGAGCATCCTGGGCTGGGCCATCCGCACCGTGGAGAGCTCGGTGAGCGAGGAGAACATCACCGAACGCTGGTGCTGGGGCGCCTACAACGCCTACAAGCGGGCCTTGAAGCTGGACGACCTGCTCTACCGCTTCGTGCCCCACGACTGGTTCTACAACCTGGTGCTCTACCTGGAGAAGTAGGCGGAAGGGAGCGGGGACCCGGATGACTGTGGATCGCGCACGCGACTTCCAGGCCGTCGAGCATGGCGGCGGGCCGCCCTCGAGCTGCCGGGAGCGGCCGGGCCCGCGTTCCGGGCCGGCGGCGTCCCTCGACTTCGTCGTGCGCAACCGCATGTACAAGCCCTTCTACTGGAAGCACTTCCTGCGCTTCCTGGTCTTCAAGGTCCGCCATCCGCGGGTGGAGACGGAGGGCCTGGTCTTCCTGCCGCGCAAGTACCAGGTCGTGGTGGGCAAGGGGGCGCGTCTGCGCCTGGGGCGCTTCGTCTGGGTCGGCCACAACTGCGCCCTGCGCTGCCACGAGGGCGAGCTGTACGTGGGCGCCAAGACCGTCTTCGGCACCGACAACACCGTCAACTGCTACACCGGCATCCACATCGGGGAGGGGTGCCTCTTCGCCGACTCGGTGTACATCGTCGACTTCGACCACAACTACTGGGACCCGGAGATACCGGTGCGCTCCCAGGGCATCCTCAAGGAGCCGGTGCGCCTGGAGGGCAACACCTGGGTGGGCACCAAGGTCACCATCATCCGGGGCGTCACCGTGGGATGGGGGTCGGTCATCGGGGCCATGAGCCTGGTCAACCGGGACGTCCCGCCCTATGCGGTGGTGGGCGGCATCCCGGCGAAGGTGCTGCACTACCGCCCCCGTCCCGCCGGGGAGTGAGGCCGTGTCGGAACTGCGCTTAAACCCCATCACCGGCGACAGGGTGATCATCGCCGCCGGCCGCGCAAAAAGGCCGGAGGACTTCAGGCGTTCGGCGGAAAAGGCTCGTTCGAGCCGGCGGGACTGCCCCTTCTGTCCGGGCAACGAGCGCGAGACCCCCCTGGAGACCATGGTCGTGGGCCACGAAGGCCGCCGGCCCAATCGGCCGGGATGGCTGCTGCGGGTGGTGCCCAACAAGTTCCCCGCCCTCACCCCGGAGGCGGGCCCCGGCGCGCCCTCGCCCGTGCCCCCCGGCGCCCCCGCCGGTCTGTACGAGGCGGGGCCGGTGCGCGGCTGCCACGAGGTGATCATCCACGGCCCCGATCACTACGCCGGCCTGGCGGAGATGGAGCCGGAGGCGGTGCTGCGGGTGATGGGGGCCTACCGCGATCGCTGCCTGGCCCACCGCGCCAAGCCGGAGGTGGCATACGTCCAGATCATCCTCAACCACGGCGGCGGCTCCGGCGCCTCCCTGGCCCACTCCCACTCCCAGGTCTTCGCCCTCCCCTTCGTCCCCGCCGCGGTGGAGGCCGAACTGAAGCGGGCCCGGGCCTGGCGGCGCGCGCACGGCGCCGGCTCCTGCGTCTTCTGCGACCTGGTCTCCTCGGAGCTCAAAGGCGAGCGCATGGTCTACTCCAGCCCCCGTTACGCCGCCTTCACCGCCTTCGCGCCCCGCTTCCCCTTCGAGACCTGGGTGGTGCCGCGCCGCCACGCCGCCTGTTTCGAGGAATCGGACGACGAGGAGCTGGGGCGCCTGGGGGAGGCCCTCCACTACGTGCTGGCGGCGCTCGGCCGCGGGCTGGGCGATCCCTCCTACAACCTCTTCCTGCACACCTCGCCCTGCTCCCGCCGCGCCGGCTGCTACCACTGGCACTTCGAGGTGCTGCCCCGCCTGTCCAACTGGGGCGGCTTCGAGCTGGCCGGCGGGGTGATCATCTGCACCGTCCTGCCCGAGGAGGCGGCGCGCTTCCTCCGCGAGAACGCCTGAGGGGCCGGGGAGAACGGCGCGTGGTCAGGCTGCTGGGCGGCGGTGACGAGGCGGCCGTCCTCGAGTTCCTGGACCGGGACCACGCCGTCAACCTCATCCTCATCTCGGACATTGTCGAGTACGGCATGGACAACCGCGGCCACCTCTTCCACGGCGACTACTACGGGTGCTTCCGGGGAGGAGAGCTGTGGGGCGCGGCGGCCGTCTTCAACTTCGGGTCCGCGTTCCTCCATGCGGAGGAGATGGGCGCCGCGGTCGAGTTGTCCCGGCACCTGGCGGCCCTTCCCAAGAGGGCGCGCTACTTCTCCGCGCGCAAGGAGTGGGCGGAGGTGTTCGTCGAGGAAATGCGGCTGCGGGGGATCGAGCCGGACAAGCTGGAGAGCCAGGAACTGATGGTGCTCGAACGGGAAGGGTTCGCGCCGCGCGGGGGAGGGGGAGGGGGCGACGGAGAGGGCCGCGCTCGCTTCGCCCGCCCCGACGACCTCGAGGCGGTGATGGGCCTGCAGCGCGGCTTCCAGCTGGAGTATTTCGGCGTCTCCAAGGAGATGGAGGAGGAGTTCGCCCGCCTGGCCGTCGAGCGCATGGCCGGGGAGGGCATCGTGGTGGCGGAGGCGGACGGCGGGCTTGCGGCCAAGGCGGAGACCATGGTGCGCACCCGGCGTATGGGCCTCATTGGAGGCGTCTACACCCTCCCCGCATACCGCGGCCGCGGCCTGGCCGGGGAGTGTATGTCGCTCCTCTGCGCCCGGCTGCTCCGCGACTACGAGGCCGCCGTGCTCAACGTGGCCCTGCACAACCTCCCGGCCCTGGGCCTCTACCGCGGCCTGGGCTTCCGCCGCGCGGCGGACTTCCGCATGGCCGTCTTCCCCTGACCCGC
>CAZETE010000018.1:0-36789 GCA_964515075.1 uncultured Actinomycetota bacterium
AGGTGGTCTGCGAGCGGGCCGTCTACGGCGGGGGCCGCACCTGGGCGCATGACTCGGTGGGGTATGCGCCCTAGGGGATCGCCGGCCCGCACAGGATAGAACGAGGCCCCGGAAGGCCGGGGCCTCTCCCTTCGCCTCAAGAGCGGCGGCGGTGCGGCGGTTGCCGGCGCGGGCGGCCCGGCCTACCGCAGGGCCTCGCGGACGAGTCCGTTGACCAGGCCGGGGTTGGCGCGCCCCCGGGTCTCCTTCATCACCTGCCCCACCAGGAAGCCCACCGCCTTCTCCTTGCCGGCGCGGAAGTCCTCCACGCTCCCGGGGTTGGCCTCGAGCACCCGCTCGACCACCGCGCGCAGCTCGCCGGGGTCGCTGATCTGGGTCATGCCGGCCTCCTCCACGATGGCCCGCGGGCCCTTCCCCGTGGCCAGCATCTCCTCGAAGACCGTCTTGGCTATCTTGCCCGAGATGACGCCCTCGTCGATGAGGGAGATCATCTCCGCCAGCTGCTCCGGGGCCGCCTTCACCTGGCCGATATCCAGGCCGGAGGCGTTGAGATGGGCCGACAACTCCCCCATCATCCAGTTGCTGACCGCCTTGGGGTCGGCCCCCGCCGACACCGCCCCCTCGAAGTAGTCTCCCATGGCCTTGGAGGCGGTGAGCACCGCCACGTCCTGGGCAGGAAGGCCGAATTCGCGGGCGAACCGCCCGCGCCGCTGGGCCGGCAGTTCCGGCAGGGACGCCAGGATGGGCGCGGTGTAGTCCTCGCCCAGCTCCAGGGGGACCAGGTCGGGCTCGGGGAAGTAGCGGTAGTCGTAGGCGTGCTCCTTGGTGCGCATGGGCTGGGTGACCCCGGCCTCCTCCTCCCAGTGGCGGGTCTCCTGGGCCACCTCTTCCCCGGCTGCAAGCAGGCCGCGCTGGCGCTCCTCCTCGTAGGTGAGGGCCCGGAACAGCGCCCTCGAGGAGTTCATGTTCTTCACCTCCGCCTTCACCCCGAACCCCTTCTCTCCCCTGGGGCGCAGGGAGATGTTGGCGTCGCAGCGGAGGCTGCCCTCCTCCATCTTGCAGTCGGAGACCTCCAGGTGCTCCAGGATGCCCTTGATCTCCGCCAGGTAGGCCCGCGCCTCGGCCGCCGAGCGGATGTCCGGCTCGCTGACTATCTCCATCAGGGGCACCCCGGCGCGGTTGAAGTCCTCCAGGGAATAATCGGCGCCGTGGATGCGCCCGCTCTCCCCCACGTGCACCGACTTGCCGGTATCCTCCTCCAGGTGGACGCGGTTCACCCCGATACGCGTGGCGTAATCGCCCATGTCCAGGTCGACGTGGCCGCCCGCCCCCAGGGGCAGGTCGTTCTGGGAGATCTGGAAGTTCTTGGGCATGTCGGGATAGAAGTAGTTCTTGCGGTGGAAGATGGAACGAGGCGCGATCTCGCATCCCAGGGCCAGGGCGAAGCGGGTGGCCAGCTCCACCGCCCGGGAGTTGAGCACCGGCAGCGAACCCGGCAGGCCCAGGCAGACCGGGCAGGTCTTGGAGTTGGGCTCGCCGCCGAAGGTGTTGGCGCAGCCGCAGAACATCTTGGAGGCGGTCTTCAACTCGACGTGGATCTCCAGGCCGATAACGGTCTCGTAGTCCATCACGCGCCGGCCCCCTTCCCGTCCAACGGCGCCTGGAAGCGCTGTCCCAGGGCCTGCTCGAAGGCGTAGGCGGCCCGCAGCAGGTCGGCTTCGCCCAGCACCCGGCCCATCATCTGCAGGCCCACCGGCATCCCCGCATCCAGGCCGCAGGGGAGGCTCAAGGCGGGGATGCCCGCCAGGTTGACGGGTACGGTGCAGGCGTCGGAGAGGTGCATGGAGAGGGGGTCGCCCGCCTTCGCGCCGACGCGGAAGGCCACGGTGGGCGCGGTGGGGCTCAAGAGCAGGTCGAAACGGGAGAAGGCCCGTTCGAAGTCGCGGATGATCAGGGTGCGGACCTTCTGGGCCTGGCCGTAATAGGCCTCGTAATACCCGGCGGAAAGGACGTGGGTGCCCAGGATGATGCGGCGCTTGACCTCCGGCCCGAACCCCTGGGAGCGGGTGCGGGAGTACATCTCCATCACCTCTTCCCCCCCTTCAGCCCGGAAACCGTAGCGCACCCCGTCGAAACGGGCCAGGTTGGAGGAGGCCTCGGCCGCGGCGATCACGCAGAAGGCGGCGAGGGCGTAGGGCAGGCTGGGCAGGGAGGCCTCCTCCACCACCGCTCCCAGCCCCTCCAGCAGCTGCAGCGCCTCCTCGAAGCGGACGCGCACTTCCGGCGCAAGCCCGTCGCCCATCAGTTCCACCGGCACCCCGAAACGCATGCCCCGCACCCCGCCCTGCAGGGCGGCAGGGTAGTCGGGGACTTCCGTCTTCAGCGAGGTGGAGTCGCGGGGGTCGTGCCCGGCCAGCAGCGACAGCAGCAGGGCGCAGTCCCGCACGTCGCGGGTGATGGACCCCACCTGGTCCAGGGAGGAGGCCAAGGCCACCAGCCCGTAGCGGGAGACCAGCCCGTAAGTCGGCTTCATCCCCACCAGCCCGCAGAATGACGCCGGCTGCCGGATGGAGCCGCCGGTATCGCTGCCCAGGGCCCACAGCGCCTCTCCCGCCGCCACCGCGGCGGCGGAGCCGCCCGAGGAGCCGCCGGGCACGCGATCCAGGTCCCAGGGGTTGCGGGTCACCTGGAAGCAGGAACTCTCGGTGGAGGAGCCCATGGCGAACTCGTCCATGTTGGCCTTGCCGGCCATCGCCAGGCCCTCGCCCTTGAGCCGCTCGACCACCGTGGCGTCGTAGACGGGCAGATAATCCTTTAGCATGCGCGAGGAGCAGGTGGTGCGTATCCCGCGGGTGCACAGGGCGTCCTTCACGGCCATGGGCAGGCCCCCCGCGCGTCCCGGCTCCTCGCCCCGCGCAAGCCGCGCGTCGGCTTCCCGCGCGGCCTCGAGGGCCGCTTCCGGGGTGAGGGTGACGTAGGCGCGGACCCTCTCCTCCACCGCGTCGATCCTGGCGAGTACCGACTCGGTCAACTCCACCGCCTTGATCTCGCCGCTCCGGACCTTCTCCCGCGCCTCCCAGGCGCTCATCTCAAAGAGCTCCATCTCCACCTCTTTCGTGTGCGCGGCCCCTATATGAAGGACCGCTCTTTCTCCTTGCGCGCCCGCACCCACGACAGGTCCAGGGCTATCAACAGGCACCCCAGGGTGCTGCCGGCCTCTCCCAGCGGTATCCGGGGATCCACGGCTTCCCTGACGTACGGAGTCATGATATTGCTGAAGAAGATGACCGCAAAGGCCCAGAGGATCAGGGCCACCCCCCGCCGCGCCACCGCGTTGCCGCCGCGCCGCACGTCCCGGTACAGCCTCACCAGGCACGCCAGGCTGGCGATGGAATACGCGGCCAGCACCGCCAGGGGAATGAAGACCGCGACGTTATCGAAGGTGAACCGCCAGACCCCGTCTTCGCAGCGCGAGAAGCGGCTCCCTTCCACCAGGATCACGGAGACGGCCAGGCAGGCCGGCAGGGCCAGGAAGAGGGCCAGGAAATCGCCGCCCCCCTCGAAGGAGCGGACGAAGAAGAGGCCCGTCAGCACCAGGGCCGTCGCCGCGCAGTAGGCGGCCAGCCAGAAGGACTGGCTGACGCTCGGGTCGGGGACGACGCGGGAGAGGAACATGAGCAGGTTGGCGGCGACGGTCAGGCCCATCCAGGCCATGAACCAGCGCAGGGGGGCGTTCCACTCCGCCCTCCCGGCGTAGAGCAAGGCCATGACGAAGACGATGATCGCCGCGCCCAACAGGTAGAACCAGCTGACGGCCAAGGCCCCTCCTAGATGATGCGGGGGACCGCGAACGCCCCTCTCTCCGGGCGGGGGGCGTTGGAGAGGGCCTCCTCCTGGGTCAGGGACGGCTCCACCTCGTCGTCCCGCAGCACGTTGCTGATGGGGATGGGGCTGGATGTGGGCGGCACCCCCCGGGTGTCCGCCGAGGAGATGGTCCCGGCGTGCTCCAGCAGCCGGCCCAGCTGTTTCCCGAAGGCCTCCTTCTCCTCGCCGGTCAGTTCCAGGCGGGCCAGCCAGGCGATGTGTTCTACGTCGATCTCCTTCATGCTCACTCCCTCTCCCGCCTCTTACGGGCGAAAACATTATATAACATCTTACAGCATCCGCCGGCGGTGCCGGGCCTACCCGAGAAGGCGCAGGAACGCGGCCTCGTCCAGGGTCTCCACGCCGAGCTGCCGCGCCTTGTCCAGCTTGCTTCCAGGCTCCTCGCCCACCACCACGTAGGAGGTCCTCGAGCTGACGCCGGAGGAGACCTTGCCCCCCCGGGCCTGTACGGCCGCCCGGGCCTCCTCCCGGCTCATGGAGGCGAGGCCCCCGGTGAGCACGAAGGTCAGCCCCTCCAGGGGGCGGGGCCCGGCCTCCCCGCCGCCCCCCCCGTGTTCCTCCTCCATGCGCAGGCCGGCTCGCTCCAGTTCCTCCAGCAGCCGCAGGTTGAGGGGTTCGTCGAAGAAGGCGCGCACGCTGGCGGCGATGGCCGGGCCGATCTCGGGCGTGGCGGAGAGCTCCTCCAGGGAGGCCTCCCGGAGGGCCCGCACCGAGCCGAAGCGGCCGGCCAGCACCTCGGCCACGTGGGAGCCGACGTGGCGGATGCCCAGCCCGAAGAGGAGGCGGGCCAGGGGGCGCTCCTTCGTCGCCTCGATGGAGCGCTTGAGGTTGGCCACCGCCTTCTCCTTGAAGTGGGTGAGGTCGAAGAGCTGCTCGTCGGTGAGGCGGTAGAGGTCGGAGACGGCCTTGACGTATCCCTTCTCCATCAGCTCGCCGACGATGGCCGGGCCCAGCCCGTCGACGTCCATGGCGCCCCGCGAGGCGAAGTGGAGCACGGACTCGAAGAGGCGGGCCGGGCAGTCGACGTTGGTGCAGCGGGCGACCGCCTCGCCCTGCGGCCGGAAGACGCGGGCCTGGCAGACCGGGCAGCGCTCGGGCATGACGAACTCCCGTTCGCTGCCGTCCCGGCGGTCGACGATGGGCTTGATGATCTCGGGGATGACCTCGCCCGCCTTGTGCACCAGCACCCAGTCGCCGATCCTCAAGTCCTTGCGCCTGATCTCGTCCGAATTGTGCAAGGTGGCGCGGGAGACGTTGGACCCCCCCACGAAGACCGGCTCGAGCTCGGCGGTGGGGGTCAGGGCGCCGGTGCGGCCGACGTTGATGGTGATGTCCTTGATCCGGGTGACCTTCTCCTCCGCCGGGAACTTGTAGGCCACGGCCCAACGGGGCGCCTTGGAGGTGGCCCCCATCCTCTCGCGCAGGGCGAGGTCGTCCACCTTGATGACCACCCCGTCGGCTTCGTAGGGGAGCTCGTTCCGCCTTGCGGACCACTCCTCGCAGAAGGCGACGATCCGGTCGCGGCCGGAGGCGCGGATCCGCCTGTCGTTGACCGGGAAGCCCCACTCCGAGAGCAGTTCCAGGGCCCGGTGGTGGGTGGCCGGAGCCTCTCCTCCCTCTCGAAAGGCCAGCTCGTAGACGAGCATGTCCAGGCGCCGGGACGCGGTGACCCCGGGGTCGAGCTGGCGCAGGGAACCGGCGGCGGCGTTGCGGGGGTTAGCGAAGGGCTGCTGCCCCTCCTCCGCGCGGGAGCGGTTGAGTTCCGCGAAGGAACGGCGCGGCATGAAGGCCTCGCCCTTCACCTCCAGCCGCGCGGGAGCGCCGCCTCCCCCCAGCTTCAAGGGCAGCGAGCGGATGGTGCGCAGGTTGGAGGTGATCTCTTCCCCGGTGACGCCGTCCCCCCGGGTGGCGCCGCGGACGAAGACGCCCTCCTCGTAGTTGAGGGCTATGCCCGCCCCGTCGATCTTCAGCTCGCACACGAATTCGACCTCCCCCACCTGGCGCTCCACCCTCTCCAGCCAGGCCTGCAGCTCGTCGGGGCCGAAGACGTTCTCCAGGCTCATCATGCGGGCGAGATGGGTCACCGGCCGGAAGGCGTCGGAAGGGGGGGCGCCCACGCGCCGGGTCGGGGAGTCGGGGGAGACCAGCTCGGGGAAGGCCTCTTCGAGCCCGCCGAGCTCGCGCATGAGCTCGTCGTACTCGGCGTCGGAGACCACCGGGTCGTCCAGCACGTAATAGCGGTGGTTGTGGTAATTGAGCAGGTCGCGCAGGTCGCGCGCCCTCTCCGCGGCCTCTTTCCCGTCCATGTATGCTCCCCGTGTTCCTGCGGTCTCCGTCATCCTTCATTATAGCGGCCCCGGCCCCCCAAACGGGGCGGGGCCCTCACCGCAAACCGGGGCCCGCCGGCGCGGCCGAAGGCCGTCCGGGCGGAGCGGGGGGCAGAGCGGGGGCCGCCGGGGCCTCATGAGCCTCATTGGGTTCTTATCGAAGGGTCTGCTAGACTGGGTTCTGGACACCACCGAAGGACCGGAGCGTGGAGGCGTGTTCAGATGAGTCCGACTGGAGCGGGAAGGAGCCTCGGGAGGTGGGCCCTGCCGCTGGGGGCGGCGGCGGGCCTTGTCGGTTGCGCGGGCCTGCTCGCGCGCGGCCTCGACGGGGTCTACCGGGGCAGCCTGGTCCACTCCCCCCTCTCTCATATCCTCCATTTCAGGGGCGAGGGGCTCTACGGGGAGCACTGGGCCCTCCTTCTCGGGGACGAGGGGCGCGATCTGCACGTGATGATCACCCTGGCGGTCTGCAATCCTGCCGACACCTCCTATCTCTCCGAGACCACCGCCGCCTACCTCTCCTTCGCCTGCCGGCACCGGGGCAGCGGCTGGCAGCTGCTGGACCGCTATCCCCTGCACCGTTTCCACGCCTCCGGGGAGCACGGCGAGGTGCGCCTGGGGCCCGCCGAGGATCCCCGCTGCCTCTTCAAGGAGTCCACCCGCGACGGCTCGACCCGGGTAGAGGTGGCGGGGGAACTGGAGCGGGAGACCTTCCTGGCCAACGCCTACCCCGGACCGCTCAAGGACATCTCCTGGAGCTTCCGCCTCCGCTTCGAGGGATACTGGTACCCGGACGCCTGGATCGACCAGCTGCGCGGCGTGGGCCGCCAGCCGGGGGCTTCGGGCACCTCCATCTTCTGCCGGGCCGCGGAGATCCGCGGCGGCCTCAAGATCAACGACTCCTTCTTCGAGTTCGGCCCGGAGAGATCCCCCTCGGCCAGGGCGTTCATGCTCCACCGCTGGGGAGTCGTCCCGGCAGGCACGGGGCTCTCCCTGGCCTGCGCCGCCGGGAGCGTCGATGCTCCAGCGGCCTTCTTCGCCTGCGTCTTCCCGGCGGGCCTCGAAGCCCGCCGCGCGCGCTCGGCCGACCCGCTCTCCCTCCTCCTCTACCTGCACGACGGCGAGAGGGCGTCTGCGCTGCGCAACAACCCCCTGCGCCGCGGACTGCTCGCGGCGGAGTCCGCGGCGCCTCCGAGCGGCGGCTCCGACCCCGGCATGTCCCGGATCACGGCGCGCGGCCGCGCCGGCCTTACGAGGTGGCGCCTGGAGGTCAAGCCCGATGAGGCCGGGGCGCTCCGCCTGATCTTCCCCGGCCCTACCGGCCATTGCATCCACCAGTTCTGGAGCCCCTGCTCCCGCCTGGTGCTGCTGCGCGAGCCCCGGTCCCGCCTCCGCCCGGGCGCAGGGGCCGGGGAGGTCCTCGAGCTGCCCTGCGCCGTCATCGAGGAGCGGGCCGCTGGCGACTGGTGGGACCAGGTGGCGGACCTGATCGAGATCCCCATCGACCTCAACACCTTCTGACCCCCACCAAACAGGATTTGGGGTCAGGCCCCTTTTTTCGCTTTTCTGCCAAATTATCCGTTGCGGCCTTAGAAACAGAATTTGGGGCCTGCTCTGAAAATGCGAAGTTTTCATCCTTCCGTGGTGCCGCGTGGCGCGGCATGAACGACTGACCCCAAATCCTGTTATGCCAGTTCGACGGAGCCCGCGGCCCCGAGGTGTTCGCCTAGGAGCACCAGGCATCCCCTGACGCCCGGCTTCCCGGAGACCTCCTCGAGGGCGGGCCCGATGTCCCGGGAGCCCTTCACCAGGTTCCCCAGGGCGCTGGCGGCGGCGTCGGCTGCGGCGGCATCGTCCGCCAGCACCACGGCGGCGTCGGCCCTCCCCAGGCTCAAGGACGGCCCAACCGTTGCCGAGCTGGTGCAGAGGCCCATGCCGCCGGGGCAGGGAGGCAGCCGCAGGGCCAGCCTCCCTGAATAGACGGAGCTTCCGGCGAAGATGCCCACAATACGCTCGCGAGCGGAGGCGACGAAGAGGTCCCCCCCGTTCTCCACCAACAGCTCGCCGCTCCGCTGCAGCAGCTCCTCCCCGACCAGCTGCGCGAAGGCCCCGGCAACCGCGGCCATGGGCCCCACCCCGAACGCCGCCGCTGCGGCGGCCATGCGCCGGACGACGGGGGGAGCCCCGTCCGGGACCGCATAGGGGACCAGGCTCTCCTCGAAGCGCGGGTGGGCGGCGATGAAGGAGAGCAGTTCTTCGTGGAGCTGGGCGAGCTTGCGGCGCGCCTCCTCAGAGAGGTCGCTCGCTGCCGATATAAGGAGGTCGCTCTGGCGGTAGCGCACGGTGAAATCGACCAGCCCATCGGCCCCGGCCTCCACGCGGTACAGGCGGTCAAGGTATCCGTCGCTCATCCTCATCACCCCAGGACCATCGTACTACATGCCGCGGATGAGGGCCGCGCTGCGCCGCGCCGGCGCCGGGATGCCGGTCAGACCAGCCTGGTGACCAGATAGCACAGGAGGATGACGGCGACCATCAGCGGGCCGAAGGAGATGTCCCCTCCCAGGCGGGATAGTTCCTCGGGGAAGTAACGGCGCACGGCGCGGGCGGCGCGGGCGGGGGCGCCCTTGACCCACGCTGCGCCCTTCTCCCGAAGGCCCGCGTAGCTGTCCCGCCCGCCCTCCAGGGCTGCCCGGCTCCACCGCGCCAGGTAGACGCAAGCCGTCTCCAGCTTCACCGCCCCGAGGGCCTCCCGCGGCATCCGCCGCGCCCCGTCCACCGCCGCGCGGACCGCTCCGAGGAGGGCCCCCTTCGCCGCCGCATAGGCGCGGGCCGAAGCCTGCAGGCCGGCCAGGAAGCCGCGCGCCCCCGCCTGGTACCAGTAGTCGACGCCCAGGCGGGCGGGCAGCCGCAGACCGAAGAGGTCGAAGCGCTTCTTCTCTCCCAGGTGGAACAGGTCGGCCCGCGCCCCGTAGGCGAAAACGGTGATCCCGATGGCCAGGGGGATGAACAACTCCTTAAGGTTGGCCCAGGTGAATATGGATATCTCGCCCAGGTGGGCCGCCCCCGCATGCTCCAGCCCGGGAAATGAGGAGAGCACCGGCACGATCAAGTGCCGCAGCACCACCCCCGGGAAGAGCCCATTGAAGAGCACCCCTGCCGCCAGCAGGGCGCACCCCGCCAGCATCCAGGGGGGCGCCTCCTTCGCCTCCTCCACGTGGCGGTTGCCCGCCTCCGGGCGGCGGAAGAAGGCGTAATAGGTCATCTTGGTGATGTAGGCGATGGTGCCGCCGCTGGTGATGATGAAGAGCACCTCCGCCGCCTTGACCGCCCCCGCGCTCCACAGCCCCCCGGCCTCCGCCAGGTGGTGCGACTCCACGACGGCGTGATGGAGCAGGGTCTTGGAGACGAAGCCGTTGAAGAGGGCGATGCCGGTGATGCCCAGGGCCGCGACGCACCACAGGGCGCAGGTGAGCGGCATCTTCCTCCACAGCCCCCCCAGCTCGAACATGTTCAGTTGGTGGGCTGAGAAGAGGACGGAGCCGGCCGCGAGGAAGAACAGGCCCTTGAAGAAGGCGTGGTTGATGAGGTGATAGAGCGACCCGGCCAGCCCCATGGAGCCCTCCGCTCCCAGGAAGGCCAGGCAGCCCGCGCCCATGAGGATGTAGCCCATCTGGCTGACGCTGGAGTAGGCCAGGGTGCGCTTGACGTCGTCCTGGAAGAGGGCCAGGAGCATCCCGATGACCATGGTGGCGATGCCCAGCCAGATGATCACGAACCCCAGGGTCTGCACGGCGTGGGCCGCGTGCCCCCCTTCCCCCGCTCCCTCCGCAGCGGGGAGGTAGAAGATGGTCAGGATGACCCGGAGGATACCGTAGGCGCCGGCCTTGATCATCACTCCGGAGAGCAGCGCGCTGGCGGGCGAGGGGGCGGCAGGGTGGGCGTCGGGCAACCACACGTGCAGCGGCACCATGCCCGCCTTGACCCCGAACCCGCCGATGAACAGCGCCAGCGCCGCCGCCTTGAGGCCGCCGGCGAGCCAGGCGCTGCCCGCCGGGGGCGCGAAACCGGTGCCCCCGCTGTAATAGAGGTACAGCCAGATGCCCCCCAGCAGGCTCAGGCCGCCGATGACCGTCATGTACACGTACTTGATGGCCGCCGCCCGGGCCTCGGCCGACTGGTTGTGGATGACCAGCATGAAGGCGAGTAGCCCCATGGCCTCGAAGAAGACGAAGAGGCTGAAGAAGTCCTGCACGAAGAAGACCCCCAGGGTGGCCGCCTCGGTCAGCAGCATGAACGCGTAGAAGCGGGTGCGCTTCTCCTCGTGGGCCAGGTAGTCGAAGGAGTGGAGCGAGGCGGCCAGCCAGAGGAGGGAGGCGAAGAGCCCGAAGAAGGCGCCCAGGGCGTCCACTCCCAGGGCAAGCCGGAAACCGCGGCCCAGGTCCAGGACGCGGAGGGTGCAGGCCACCGGCACTGCGTCGAAGACCTTCACCAGCAGCGCCAGGCAGACCGCGAAGGTAGCGGCCGTGGAGGCCACCGCCGCCAGGCCGCGCAGCCGGGACCGCCCCTCCCCCGCCCAGGCGGCCAGCAGCGCCCCCGCCGCCGGCAGGGCCAGGGCCAGGGGCGGCAGGACCGAGCTCACGGGGACCGCTACGCTACTCGCTTCGGACAATCCCCCGCTCCTCCACTCAAGGGAAGACCACTCGGACGAAGGGCTCCACCAGGGAATAAGGGAAGCCCGGCAACCTCACCCAGACGCCCACCGCCAGCACCAGCACGGCCAGCAGGACCACCGGCGCCAGCATCTCCCAGCGGGTGTTCTCGCGGAAGCCGAACTCGGGCTCGGCTCCCTCCTCGTACTGGAAGAAGGCGGCATAGATTATGGGCAGGAAGTAGACCGCGTTGAGCAGCGCGCTTGTGAGCAGCACCACCAGCCAGACGGCCTCTCCCGCCTCCAGGGCGCCGCTACCCAGCAGCCACTTGCTGACGAACCCCACGGTGGGCGGCGTCCCCATCATGGCCAGGGCGCAGAGTGAGAAGCAGAGCATGGTCAGGGGCAGGCGGTAGCCGATGCCCTTCATCTCGCTCACGTTCTTCTTCCCCGTCCTCTCCAGGATGACCCCGGCGCAGAGGAACAGGCAGCCCTTCATGAGGGCGTGGTGGGCCAGGTGCATCATCCCCCCCAGTGCCCCGTCCCGCGAGAGCAGGGCCAGGCCCAGCAGGATATAGGAGACCTGCCCGATGCTGGAGTAGGCCAGCCGCCGCTTCAGGTTGTCCTGGGTGATGGCGAAGACCGAGGCCAGCACGATGGTGACGGACGCCAGGACGGCGAAGGGGACGGCGACCTTGAGCTCGCGCATGAGGTCCGGGCCGAAGACGTTGAAGACCACCCGCATTATGCCGAAGGCCCCGGCCTTCAGGATGACCCCAGAGAGCAGGGCGCTGGCGGGCGCGGGGGCCGCCGGGTGGGCGTCGGGGACCCAGCCGTGCAGGGGCATGAGCGCCGCCTTGACCCCGAAGCCGGCCAGGTAGAGGAAGAAGATGACGGTGAGCGCGGGACGCGAGGCCGTCTCCAGGCTCAGGGTGCCGAGGCTTCCGAACCCCAGGTCGTTGCCGCCCCAGAAGTGGTGGGCGATGATGGCGAAGACCAGCACCGCCCCGGCGAAGATGGCGTAGACCAGGTACTTGAGGGCGGCCTTGCGGGCGGTCTCCGTCTCCTCGTGCACGATCAGGGGATAAGATCCGAAGGTCATCAGCTCGTAGAAGACGAAGTAGGTGAACATGTTGGCGGAGAAGGCGCAGCCCAACAGGAAAGACTCGCAGAGGGCCAGGAAGGCGAAGAAGCGGTTCTCCTTGTGGTCCACGTACTTCACCGAGAAGAGGGTGGCCAGGACCCACATGAAGGAGAGCACCAGGGCGAAGTAGTATCCCAGGGCATCCACGCCCAGGCCGATCTCCAGGCCTCCGACCATGCCGGTGATGGAGAGGGAGAAGCCGCGCCCGTCCAGGATGCCCGGGAGCATGGACAGCACCAGGCCGAAGGCGGCCGCGCTGCCCAGCACGCAGAGCCACCTGCGCAGGGCCGGGGAGCGGCGCGGCCCGGCCGCGATTGCCGCCAGCGAGAGCAGGGGCGCCAGCATGGCCGCCAGGGGCAGGGCCGACGTGTTCATCTCAACCATTCAGGCCTCCTTGTCGCTTCACGGCATCATCAGGACCCCCGCGGCCGTGCGCACGGCGGGGATGACCTGCGCGTACAACAACCCCAGGGCCAGCGTGGCCAGGGACAGGACCAGGATGGGGGCGAGCATGGGCAGGGGCGGCTCCTCGCGGGCCTCCCCCCAGGTGCCCTCCGCCGGCGGCAGGAAGAACATGTAGTAGACGATGCGGAGGCAGTAGAAGGCCGCCAGCACTCCCCCCGCCAGGAAGGCCGCCGCGTAGGCGTAATGCCCGGAGCCGACGGCGCCCGAGACCAGGTACCACTTGCTGATGAAACCGGCGGTGGGGGGGATGCCCACCACCGACAGGGCGGCCAGCGCGAAGGCCCCGCAGGTCCAGGGCATCTGCCGGCCGGCCCCCTTGAGATGGTCCACGCGGCGGACCCCCCGCGAGTAGATGAAGGCCCCGGAGCAGAGGAAGAAACAGGCCTTGGCCAGGCCGTGGTCCACGATGTGATAGACCGCGCCGGTCAGGGCGGTCCGCTCGAAGAGGGAGAGGCCCAGCACGATGTAGCCGACGTGGCTGACGGTAGAGTAAGCGATCATCGTCTTGAAGTCGCGCTGCAGGACGGCCGAGGCCCCGCCGTAGAGGATGGCGGCGGCGGCGGCGATGCGCACCGCGCCCACGCTGCCGGAGACCGCAGCCGAGGCCGGGGTGAAGACGGTCAGGAACACCCGCAGCAGGCCGAAGGCGCCCACCTTGACCACCAGCGCCGAGAGCATGGCGGAGACGGGGGAGGGCGCGATGGAGTGGGCGTCCGGCAGCCACAGGTGCAGCGGGAAGAGGGCGCACTTCACCCCGAAACCGGTGACGAAGAGGACCAGGGAGGCGAAGATGGGGGTGGTATAGCCGGAGGCCGCTATCTGAAGCCGCAGGTCGGCCATGTTCAGGGTGCCGGTGGCCGCGTAGAGCAGGGCCACGGCCAGCAGGACGATGATGGAGGCCGGCGCGCCCATCAGCAGGTACTTGAAGGAAGCCCGCGCCGCCTGCCGCTTGCCGGTGACGGCCACCAGGGCGTAGGAGCTGATGGCCAGGACCTCCATGAAGATGTAGAGGTTGAAGAGGTCGCCGGTGGAGACGAACCCCAGCATGCCCGCGGTCATCAGCAGGAGCAGGGCGTAGTAGGCGGGTATCTTGCCCGCGGGCACCTCGTGCCCGGCGTAACGGCCCGAATAGAGGACCACCGCCAGGCCGACCCCGCAGATGAGCGCCTGCACCAGGAGGCTGATGAAGTCGGTGCGCAGCTCGATGCCCACCGCCGGGGGCCAGGACCCCAGCTCGTACCCGAAGGAATCGCCGGGGCCCACCCGCGCAAAGAGCAGGGCGGTGAGGGCCCCCGAGGCCAGCAGGGCCGCGCACGCCAGCGGCATCTCCAGCCGGCGGCGCAGCAGGGAGGCCGGGGCCTCGAGCACCGCCGCCAGGACCGGGATGACGATGATCAGCACCGGCAGGTGGCGCCAGGCCCCGCTCATCTCCCCTCCCCTCCCTCCGCGGCCTCGCGCAGGATGCCGTCGACGTCGAAGGTCCCGTACTTGCGGTGGATCATGGTGGCCAGGGCCAGGGCGATGGCGGTGGTCCCCACCGCCACCACGATGCCGGTGAGGATGAGGGCCTGCGGGACGGGGTTGACCATGCGGGCCGCCTCGACGCCCTCCGCCGCCAGCGGCACCACGCCGTCCTCCACGTAGCCCAGGGAGACCATCAGGAAGAAGACCGAGGTCTCCATGATGTTCAGCCCCAGGATCTTCTTGATGATGTTGGGCTGGGCGATGACCGAGTACAGGCCGAGGCAGAAGAGGAGGAAGGCCCCGGCGTAGTGGTAGTGGTGGGCCAGGTCAGTCGCCGGCAAGCAGATCACCCTCCTTGGACAGGGCGAAGAGCAGGGAGACCAGCACCACGGCGTCCCCCACCCCGATGCCCAGTTCGGCCAGGTTGATCAGCCACTGCCGCACCCCGGTCTGCGCCTCCCCCGACAGGCGCGGCAGCAGGTAGGTGAGGAAGGCGGCTCCGCCGGCGACGCCGGCCAGTCCCACCAGGAACAGCGTGAGCACGGCCACCCCCTCCAGGGGGTAGCGGAGGGTGTGGGGGAAGCGCTCGGTCGCCCTCCACAGGCCGAAGGCCGAGGTGTAGAGGATCAGGCTGGCCCCGATGATGGCGCCGCCCTGGAACCCCCCTCCCGGCCTGAGCTCCCCGTGCATGATCACGTAGAGGGAGAAGGTGATGATGAAGGGCACCGCCAGGGTCACCGCCAGGCGCACCACCGGGCTGACCGGCACCGCCGACAGGTCGGGCAGGGAACGGTCCTCGCCCCGGCGCTCCCGGCCCAGGATGGCCACGACGGCCATGAGGCCGGTGAAGATCACCGTCACCTTGGCCAGGGCGTCGAACCCCCGGTAATTGACGGTCTCCGCGGTGACCAGGTTGTCCGAGCCGGCGTCCTCCGCCCCCGACTCCCGGAAGTAGGGCGCCAGGTGGCTGTTGGCCGGGCTGTGCGGGTCGCCCAGGTCCGGCAGGTCCGCCGCCACGCGCAGCAACAGCAGCGCCACCGCGCCCACCATGAGCAGCGCCGCCCACCTCCTCATCGGCCGTCACTCTCCCCCTCGCGGCGCCTCGCCTTGAAGATGGTGACGACGAAGAGGACGGTGGTGACGCCCGCGCCCACCGCCGCCTCCGCCAAGGCCAGGTCGGGGGCCTGCAGGCGCAGCCACAGCAGCGACATGACCATGCTGTAGGAGGAGAAGATGACCACCGCCGCCAGCAGGTCCTGCGCCAGCACGGCGGCCAGGGCCGTGCTCATGAGCAGCAGCAGCAGGACCAGGTTGAGGGCCCAGCTCACGTGGCCCCTCCCCCCGCCTCGCCCCGCCCGCCGCCGCGCCGGCGCGGCGGGACCCCCCGCAGCCAGGCGGAGCGCCCGATGGCGTGGCCGCAGGTGGCCGAGGAGAGCAGCAGGAACAGGGCCACCAGCATCAGTTTCAGCGACGCGAAGGAGAGGCCGGCGTGGCAGGCCAGGCCGATCAGCACCGAGCAGCCCCCCAGGGTGTCGCACTTGGTGCAGGCGTGGATGCGGGCGTAGAGGTCGGGCAGGCGCAGCAGGCCGGTGGTGCCGACGACGAAGAAGGCCGCCCCCATCCCGCAGAAGAGCACCGCGACGGCGTCCTTCACCATCCCTTCAGCACCTCCCGGCCGCGGGTCTCCAGGTAGCGGCAGAGGGCCACGGTGATGACGAAGTTGAGCAGGGCGTAGAGCAGGGTCACATCGAGGAAGGCGGTCTCCTGAAAGACGAAGGCCGCCAGGGCCACCACCGACAGCGTCTTGGTGCTGACGATGTTCACCGCCAGGACGCGGTCCTGGATGGTGGGCCCGGCGCAGGCGCGGTAGAGACAGAGGAAGGCGTTGGCCATGATGATCAGCGAGACGCCCAGGAAGAAGTCAGCCATGGAGTTCCGCTCCGAACAGCCAGGCCACCAGCCGCTCCAGCCCTCCCTCCCGCAGCCTCTCCTCGTGCCGCGCCGCCAGGCAGTGCACGGTCAGGCGGTCCTCCTCCACCTGCAGGGTGACCGTGCCCGGAGTGAGCGTGAGGACGTCGGCGAGGACGGTCCGCTCCAGCTCGCCCCGCAGGCGGGTGCGGTACTCGGCCACGCGCGGGTCGATGGGCAGGGAGGGCCGGAGGATGATCAGGGCCACGTCCAGGTTGGCCAGGAATATCTCCCAGGCCAGGGCCAGGAGGAAGAGGGGAAAGCGCAGCGCGGCCAGGGGGGCCGCCCTTCCCCACTTCTCCTGCGAGAGCAGGTAGAAGGAGAGGGCGGCGACCAGCAGGGAGCAGGCCGCCCCCAGCAGCAGCTCGTAGAGGGTCAGGTCCGCGGTGGCGATGATCCAGAAGCAAAGGAGCACCGCCGCCAGCAACAGCCCTCCCAGGGCCTTGTATGCGGTCTTACGCATGGCGCCGTCCCCGTCGTCGTGCGCGCGATAGCTTCTGCGATGACTGCTGCGGACGTTTCGGGAGTAATGCGCATATTCTAGCACAGCCGCGCAGGGCTAAGGAAGGGGTTCTTTAAGGCGGGCTGCGGGGAATCCGCCCTATTCCTCGATGAGTTTCTTGGCGATCATGCCGCTGGGGTCCTTTTTGAAGGAGTTGACGAACCTGATGAACTTGGGGGTCTTGTAGTAAGGCAGCTTCTCCTCGCAGAACTCCAGGATCTGCTCCTCGGTCAGCTGGGAACCGGGCTTCAGCTTGACGTAAGCCTGCACCTCCTCGCCCAGGTACTTGTTGGGCACCCCCACCACCGCGGACTCGGAGATGAGCGGGTGGCCGTTGAGGACCTCTTCGATCTCCCGGGGATAGATGTTGAAGCCCCCGCGGATGATCAGGTCCTTCTTGCGCCCCACGATGAAGAGGTAGCCGTCCTCGTCCAGGTATCCCATGTCGCCGGTGTAGAGCCAGCCGTCCCTGAGCACGTCGGAGGTGTCTTCCGGCTTCTCGAAGTAGCCCTGCATGACGTTGGGCCCCTGGATGAGCACCTCCCCCACCTCGCCCGCGTCCAGCGCCTGGCCCTCCTCGCCGACCACCCTGACCTCGATGCCCTTCAGGGGCTTGCCGACCGATCCCGCCTTGAAGACGCCCTTCAGGGGCTGCAGGGTCACCGCCGGGCTCGCCTCGGAGAGGCCGTAGCCCTCGTAGATGCGCTGGCCCAGCTCGTTGTTCCAGCGCTCGATGACCTCCTTGTTCAGGGGGGCGCCGCCGGAGATCCACAGGCGCACGCTGGAGAGGTCGTACTGGTAGATGAGGGGGTGGTTGAGGATGTAGACGTACATGGTGGGCACCCCGCAGAAGACGGTGACCTTCTCCTGCTGGATGGACTTGAGAACCTCGCCCGGGATGAAGGACTCCTGCAGGATGAGCTTGGACCCCGCGTAGATGGAGGAGTTCATCACCACCGCCTGGCCGTAGGCGGCGAAGAAGGGCAGGACGCCCATGCCGATGTCCCGGTCGGTCATGCCGGTGTGCTCCACCACCATCTCGATGTTGGACTGCAGGTTGCCGTGGGTGAGCAGGCAGCCCCGCACCACCTCGGCCCCGGTCGGGGCGTAGAGCAGCACCGCCGTGTCGCCCGGTTCGCGCTCCACCATCTCGAACTCCTCGGGCCGGCCCTCCGTAAGCTTCTGGTAGCTGACCACGTCTTCCAGCTCCGGGCAGTCGCTGACGATGATCCGGGTGAGCTGGGCGCACTTGGAGGCGCGCAGCTTCTTGACCACGTCGTCGAACTCGTAGTTGGTGATGAGGGTGTCGGTGGCCGAGTCGCAGACGATCTTCTCGACCTCGTCGGCCAGGCACATGTAGCACAGGGGGACGGCGATGCCCCCGACGGAGAGCACCGCGTGGTAGGAGGCGATGAATTCGGGGACGTTGCGCATGAGGATGGCGATGCGGTCGCCCTCCTTGATCCCCAGGTCGACGAGGCCGTTGGCGAGGCGGTTCACCCGCTTGAGCAGGTCGGAGTAGGTCACCGTCTCATGCCCGTAGAGGAGGGCGGGGGCACCGGGATTTCTGTCTGCGGTATTCCTGAGAATCCGGGCTAAGTTCATGTTTCATCTCCCCTGTCGTCTCGCCTGCGTCCGACCACTTTATATTATCGATACATTTCCTCGTTTAATCAAGGCGGACCGCCCTCCCCGCCGGAGCCCCTCCCGCTTCCTTAAAAAGCCTTGATGGAATCCTGCGGGCAGCGGCTCATGCACAGCTTGCAGCGGATGCAGGCCTCCGCGTCGATGGCGTGGGGCTGCTTCTTCTCCCCGCTGATGGCCCCCGTCGGGCAGACCTTGACGCAGGCGCCGCAGCCGGTGCAGGTTTCGGGATCGATGGTCAGGGTGATCAGGGCCGGGCAGACTCCGGCCGTGCACCTGTGGTGGAAGATGTGGTCCTCGTACTCGTTGGAGAAGTACTCCAGGGTGGTGAGGACGGGGTTGGGAGCGGTGCCCCCCAGGGCGCAGAGGCTCGCGGCTTTGATGTCCGTGGCCAGGGTCTTCAGCTGCTCGATGTCGGAGGCCTGGCCCCGCCCCTCGCAGATGCGGTTGAGGATCTCCAGCATGCGCTTGGTGCCCAAGCGGCAGGGGGTGCACTTGCCGCAGCTCTCCTCCTGGGTGAAGGAGAGGAAGTAGCGGGCCAGGTCCACCATGCAGGTGGAGGTGTCCGCCACGATCATCCCGCCCGAGCCCATGATGGCCCCGGTGGCGTTGATGGCGTCGTAGTCCACCGGTGTGTCCAGCAGGCTCTCCGGCAGGCAGCCGCCGGAGGGGCCGCCCATCTGCACCGCCTTGAACTCCCCGCCGCCCCCCACGCCCCCGCCCACGTCGAAGATGACCTGGCGCAGGGTGGTGCCGCAGGGGACCTCGGCCAGGCCCGAGCGCTTGACCTTGCCGGCCAGGCAGAAGACCTTGGTCCCCTTGCTCTTCTCCGTCCCCACCTTGGCGTACTCCTCCCCGCCGTGCTCGATGATCCAGGGGATGGCCGCCAGGGTCTCCACGTTGTTGATGTTGGTGGGCTTGCCCCACAGGCCCTCGTTGGCCGGGAACGGCGGCCGGGGCCGGGGCATGCCCCTCCTGCCCTCGATGGAGGCGATGAGGGCGGTCTCCTCGCCGCAGACGAAGGCGCCCGCCCCCTTCTTGACCCGGATGTCGAAGTCCACGCCGGTCGAGAAGATGCCCCGGCCCAGGAATCCCTCGGCGCGGCAGGCCGCCAGCGCGACGTCCAGCCGCTTCAGCGCCAGGGGGTACTCCGCCCGGCAGTAGATGTAGCCCTCCGTGGCCCCGATGGCGTAGCCGGCGATGATCATCCCCTCGATGACCGCGTGGGGGTCGCCCTCCAGGACGCTGCGGTCCATGAAGGCCCCGGGGTCGCCCTCGTCGGCGTTGCAGACCAGGTACTTGACGTCGCCGGAGGCCTTGCGGGCAAAGCCCCACTTGGTCCCGGTGGGGAAGCCGGCGCCGCCGCGCCCGCGGATGCCCGACCTCGCGACCTCCTCGATGACCTCCTCCGGGGTCATGGCGGTCAGGGCCTTGCGCGCCGCCTCGTACCCCCCCTGCTCCCGGTACTCCTCGATGCTCTCCGGGTTGAGCCGTCCGCAGTTACGCAGGACGATGCGGTGCTGGTTGGCGATGAAGTCGCCCTCGCCGCAGGCGGTGTCGTCGCTCTTGCGCACCACCCAGTCCTCGATGACCAGCCCCTTGCCGACGTGCTCCTCCAGCAGCCGGGGGACCCGCTCGGCGGTGAGGTCGCCGTAGGTGACCGAGCACCCGCTGGCGCGGTCGATCACCTCCACGATGGGCTCGCGGAAGCAGAAGCCCATGCAGCCGGCGATGTCCAGCTCCACGTCGAACGGCCCCGCCGACGCCTCCAGCGCCTCCTTGACCTCGGCGGCGCCGGCGGCGATGCCGCAGGTGCCGTAGCCCAGGACCAGCTTGTAGCGGGCTCCGTTCCCCCCCATCTCACTCATCCCCTTCCCCGGCCCCCGCGGCTCCTCCGGAGTATCCCTTGAGGACCTTGCGGACGGCGGCGGGCTTCAGCTTGCCGTGGGTGTCCTCCCCCACGATCATGATGGGCGAGAGCGAACAGGCCCCCACGCACATCACCGACTCCAGGGTGAACCTGCCGTCGGGCGTGGTCTGGCCCTCCTTGATGCCCAGCTGGTTGCAGACCTCCTCGGTGATCAGGGGGGCGCCGGCCACGTGGCAGGCGGTGCCGTGGCACACCCTGATCAGGTACTCGCCGATGGGCTGCAAGCGGAACTGGGTGTAGAAGGTGGCCACGCCGTAGAGCTGGCTCAACTGGTAGCCGGCCCGGCGGGCCAGCTCGCGCATGATCCCCTCGTCCAGGTACCCGTAGGCCTCCTGGGTCTCCTGCAGCAGGGGGATGAGCGCCCCCTTCTCTTCCCCGTACCTGGCGAGTATGCCCTCCAGCGGCGCCAGGTCGTCCACGTCCGCGAAGCGGTCGGCGCATGCGCGCACGCCTTCCATCGAAGCCTCCTTGCCGTCACCGGCGGGTCCTCCCCGCCCGCTCGATCCGCCTGCCATAAGCCTGCTTCCCTACAGGTCCAGGTAGGAGTCGCAGTAGAGGGTCTCCTCGGTGAAGACCCGGACCGTCTTTACGACCTGCTTGGCCAGGGGATCGCTCTCGTCCACGCTCTCCCCCTTGACCACCTTCTCGATCAGCTTGTACTCGTCGTTGCGGTTGGCCACCCCCATCAGGGCCTCGTCGTTGGGGTCGACGATGGCGGCGGTCAGGCCCTTGGCCATGAGCACCCCGAGCAGGGTGCGGTTGAGGATGCCCGCCACCTTCTCGTCGGCCACGCCGTTGGAGACGTTGGACAGGCCCACCACCGACCCGGGGGGCTCGGGGAACTCGGCGGCCAGGCCGGCCAGCATGTCCATGGTGTCCACCAGGTGATGCACCTGGTCCTGGGTGACGCTGATGGGCAGCACGATGGGGTCGATGAGGCACTTGGACATGGGTATCTCGTGCTCCTGCGCCGCCATGCACAGGTTGTAGGCCACCTCCAGGCGTTCGTTGGCGTCGCGGGGGACGTTGCCCTCGGCGTTGAGCGTGAGCAGGACCACCCAGGCATCGTACTGGTTGACCAGCGGCATCAGCTGCGCGATGCGGTCGGGCATGGAGTTGATGGAGTTGATCATCACCTCGCCCTTGACGGCCTCCAGGCCGGCCTTCATGGCCTCGATGTTCATGGTGTCCAGGGCCAGGGGCAGGTTGGAGACCGCCTGCACCGACTCCACCACGAAGCGCATCTTCTCCGGGCCCTCCTTGGTGGCGGGGCCCAGGTTGATGTCCAGCCAGTTGGCCCCGCCCTCCGCCTGCAGCAGGGCCATCTCCTGGATGGGCTTCGCGTCCCGGTCCTTGATGGCGGCCCCGATGGCCTTCATCATGACATTGATCTTCTCGGCGATGATCAGCATCTCGACCTCCTTTGACTCTCCTTCAACAACAGCTTATCCTGCGCATGCTCTCCCCGGCCCGGTAAGAGCTGCGCGCCAGGGGGGCGGAGACCACCTCCCGCAGGCCGCAGCCCCGGGCGACCTCCCGCATCCGCTCGAACTCGCGGGGTTCGGGGAAACTCTCCACCTCCGCGCAGCCGGCGCGGGGCTTCAGATACTGGCCGAGGGTGAGGATGTCGCAGCCCGCCCGCGCCAGGTCGAGGAAGGCTTCCTCCAATTCCCGGCCCTCCTCGCCCAGGCCCACCATCAGCCCGCTCTTGGTGATCAGGCCGGGCCGGAGCCCCTTGGCCGCCCGCAGCAGGCGCAGGGAGCGCAGGTAGTCCGCCTGCGGGCGCACCCTGCGGTAGAGCCTGCGCACCGTCTCCAGGTTGTGGTTGAGGACGTCGGGGCCCGCCTCCACCACCGCGGCCAGGCTGGCGTGGTCCCCCCGGAAGTCGGGCACCAACACCTCTATGCCGGCCTCCGGCAGCTCCGCGCGCACCGCCTGGATGACCTCCGCGAAGTGCCCCGCCCCCCCGTCGGGCAGGTCGTCCCGGGTCACCGAGGTCACCACCACGTGGTCCAGCCCCATGAGCCGCGCCGCCTCCGCCAGGCGGGCCGGCTCCTCCGGGTCCAGGGGGAGGGGGACCCCCTTGTCCACCCCGCAGAATGCGCAGCCGCGGGTGCAGCGGTCTCCCATGACCATGAAGGTGGCGGTGCCCCGCGCGAAGCACTCCATGCGGTTGGGGCAGCGCGCGCTCTCGCAGACGGTGTGCAGGCCGTAGCGCTCGATCAGGCCCTCTACCGCCCGCATGCTCCCCCCGGAGCGCACCGGCTGCAGGAACCAGCGGGGCAGCCGACCTCCCTCCCTCACCGCGCTCATCCCTCGCTCAGCTCCTCGACGAAACGGCCGGCCAGCCGGTAGCAGGCCTCGGCGACGGACACCTCCGCCCCGTCCAGGCCGCAGCTGGGCGTCACCAGCATGCCCTCGCGCAGGCTCCCCTCCGGCACCCCCCGCTCCCGCAGCCGGGACAGGCCCCGCTCGAGGCGGGTCCGCAGGTCTGCCGGGCCCTCCGAGAGCGCCCTCCCGTCGTTGGGCACCAGGCCCCAGGCCAGCCGCCCGCCCCGCTCCAGGAAGGCCCTGAGCTCGTCCGGGTAGAGGGCCAGGCTCTCCAGGTACTCGCAGGCGTCGAAGTTGACCACGTCCACCCGCGAGCGCAGCAGCAGCGACCAGTCGGTGTTGCCGCAGCAGTGCACTCCGGTGATCCCCTCCACCTGCCCTGCGCAGCTGTCGATGGCCTCCACCACGAAGTCGGGGTCGATGCTGACCAGGGCGGAACCCACCATGGAGAGGTAGGGCTCGTCGAAGAAGATGATCACCTCCTCCGCCCGCCCCGTGGCCTGCAGGAAGTCCCGCATCCACCGCGCCTTCATGCCCAGGAGCTTCACCAGCATGTCCGCGTAGGTCTCGTCGTAGAGGATGGGGCGGTTGTTCTCGTCGGTGACGGTCAGCCCGAAGCTGATGGGCCCGGTCACCTGTCCCTTGAGGTAGGGATAGACCTTCCGCTCCTCTCCCACCATCTCCGCGAATCGGTAGAGGCCGGCGGCGCGCTCCTCGCTGACGGCGAAGCGCTCCGTCCGCCCCTCCTGGCAGTCCTCAAAGAAGGCCTCGGCCTCCCGCCAGAACCCCTCTCCCTTCCTGCAGTAGACCTTGCGCCGGCCGCGGTCCACCACGCACCCCGGCAGGCCCTCTGCGTACTGGGCGTACATGTTCTCAGCGAAGTCCCGGTGCGGCAGCTGGGGCCAGGCCGGGGCGCGGCCCAAGGCGGAGAGCGAGAGCTCGCAGGCCGCCCCGGCGTCCGCGTGGGGCAGGCTTCCGATGGCCGTCGCCAGCCGCTTATCGGAGAACGTCTTCATGCAGCCCCTCCGGCTCCTTGCCTCGGCTATGGAATCGGGGGGGAGGCCGCAGACCTCCCCCCTCGACCACCAGGGATTACAGCTTGGCTATGTCCACTCCGGCCTCGTCCAGGATGCGCGGGACCACGTCCTCCTTGCCGATGGCCATGATGTGCACGCCGTCGCAGAGCTTCTCGTCCAGGCACATGCGGATCTGCCGGGCCATGATGCGGATGCCCGTGGCCAGGCGCTCCTCCTTGGGAGCGTCCTCCATCTCCTTGGCCAGGTTCTCGGGGATGAAGACGCCGGGCACGTTGGCGTTCATGTACTTGATGGCCCCGGGCCCGGTGAGCAGCACCAGGCCGGCGCAGACCTTGACCGAGTCGTCGATCTTGCGGGCGGCCTCCATGAAGCGCTTGAAGTTGTCCATGTCGTAGACGGCCTGGGTCTGGAAGAACTGCGCGCCCGCCTCGATCTTCTTCTCGAACTTGATCATCTGGGGCTCGATGGGGTTGGCCTCGGGGGTGACGATGGCGCCCTTGTAGAACTTGACCGGCTCGTTCAGCTCGTTGCCGCCCAGGTCCTTGCCCTCCTCCATCGACCTGATGAGCTGCAGCAGCTGCACGCTCTCCAGGTCGAAGACGGCCTTGGCGTCCTTGTGGTCCCCCACCGGGATGGAGTCGCCGGTCAGGCAGAGCACGCTGCGGACGCCGCGGCTGTAGGCGAAGAGCAGGTCGGCCTCGATGGCCAGGCGGTTGCGGTCCCGGCAGGTGATCTGCAGGTTGGGCTCGCCGCCGCGCTCCTTGATGAGCAGCGCCGTGGCCAGCGAGGGGTAGCGCATCACCGAGGACTGGTTGTCGGTGATGTTCATCCCGTGCACCTTGTCCTTGAGCAGGTCGATGTGGTGGATCATCTCGTCGATGTCGGTGCCCTTGGGCGGCCCGATCTCCCCGGTGACCAGGAAGGTGCCGGCGTTGAGGATCTCCTCGAAAGAGGGCTTCGCGTGCTGGTCGAAGAGCTGCGTCATCTATTCCTCGCCCCCCTTCTTCTCGAAGATGACCCTGCCGGGCTTCATGTTGGCCTGCCAGTTCTTGGGGCCGTAGATCTTGCGGAAGCGGTCAAGCTTGCCTTCCTTCTCCAGCTGCTGGTAGATGAGGGTCCAGGCGCAGTCCTTGTCCTTGTCCGTCTCGCACTTGCCGTTGTCGGTGCCGCCGCAGGGGCCGTTGAGGATGCCCTTGTGGCAGCGGGTGACCGGGCAGATGGACCCGAACTCCTCCAGCACGCACTCCCCGCAGAGGGAGCACTTCTCGGTGAAGCTGCCCAGGCGCTGTATGTTGCCGAGGAAGACGGTGTCGCAGGCGGGGTGGACGGCCTTCTCGGTGGCCTCGCGCACCGACTGGCAGCCGGCGCCGCAGCACATCACCAGGAACCCGTCCGCCGCCTCCACGGCTTCCTTGTTCTCGCGGAACTTGCGCTTGGTGTTGAGCTCGTGGCAGACCTCGTCGTAGACGATGGCCCCGGTGACCGTCTTGCCTTCCGCCTCCAGCTTCTCCTTCATCTCCGCTACCTCCGGCTCCCCCCCCGTCTCGCAGGTGGTGGAGCAGAGCCCGCAGCCGATGATGAAGACGCTCTGGTCTCCCTCCAGCTCCCTGAGGATCTCCTCGAAGGGCTTGGACGTGGTGATGATCATCTCTTTTGCTCCTTCTCTATGTTCCTGTTCTTACCGTGCCCCTGCCGCGTGCGCCTCAGCTCGTGGAGAACTGGCGCAGGAAGGCGGGCAGGTCCGCCGCCTCGCGCGTCCCGATGACCACCTCCCAGTCGGACAGTTCCTCGTCCAGCTCGCCGGAGATCTGCGCCACGTAACCGGGGATGATCAGCTTGCGGTGCTTGACCTTGTCGGCGATGCCGGAGGTGTTGACGAACTTGGCGATGGTCTCCGGCACGAACTTGCCCGCCGCCCAGGCGGTGAGCACCGACTGGCCGTCCGTGTCCACGATGCCCAGCCAGGCCGGCACCTTGCTCCCCTCGATCTCGCCCGAGACGATGAAGTAGGTCAGGGAGAAGTTGCTGGTCACCAGGACCGGGCTGTTCTCGTCGGGCGCGCCGATCTCGTAGAACTTGGAGTCCACGGCCATGGGGCGCTGGGGGTCGGTGTAGACGTTGAGGGCCAGCACCAGCAGCGGGTACATCCTCCACTGCTCGGCGTGGGAGAGGACCACGATGCCGCCGTACTTGCAGACGTAGAGGGCCGCCAGGGTGGTCTCGTAGAGCTCGTCCGACGCCTCCTCGCAGGGGAAGGTGATGGTGGGGAAGCCGAAGGACTTGTTCTTGTCCTTCAGGGCCGCCCGGCGCAGGGCCACCAGGTCCGTCATGCTCTCCTTGGGAGTGCGCGGCGCCGGGTCCAGCACCAGGTCCTTTAAGCCCATGCCGGTGAGCTTGTCGGAAAGCCCGGCCAGTTTCTCCAGGTCGGCCGACCTGGCCACCAGGGGCAGCCCCTTCTCCAGGGCCAGGGCGCCCACCGCGTCCGCGTTGGCCTCGGTGGCCCCGCAGAGCAGGGGGTTGGAGTCGCCCGCCGCCTCGGCGCCGGCGGCCAGCACCGCGGCGTCCTCGCTCACCAGGATGAGGGGCTTGGCGGTGAGGCCCTTGACCTTTTCCACCAGCGCCGCGAACTTCCCGGCGTCGCCCGAGGCCGACTTGACGGCCACGGCGCCCACCTTGAGGATGACGCCCACGCGCTCGTGCTCGCAGTCATTGGCCTGCTGGACCAGCTTCTCCACCTGGTCGTCGGCCATGTCGTCGGAGACCAGCACGCCGAAGACCGTGGGGTTGAAGAAGGTCTTCTCGTGCCGGAACAGGACCAGCTCCTCGCCGACCTTGAAGGCCTCGTCCCCCGCGCCGACGGTGATGCCGCGGATGGGGGGGGCGCTGGATTCGGCCAGCTCGGCCCGCACCTCGTCGGTGACGTAGGGGCAGTCGTCCAGGCTGGCCTGCCCTCCCGCCAGCTTCATGGCGAAGGCGAGGCAGGTGGGGAACTTGCACTCCCCGCAGTTGGTCTTGGGCAGCTTCTTGAAGATATCCAAGCCCGAAAGTCCCATATTTACTCTCCTTCCTTCTCTCGGCCTCGCTGCCTATAGCGTCGCAATCCCTATCGGTACATCAGAACATGGGGTCCATGGTCAGGGCGGGGTGGCCCTTCTCCTCCAGCCAGGGCAGGATCTCCTCCTCGGTCACGCCCACTTCCTCGTCCGCCACCTTGCTCATGAAGTCGGGGTCGCCGATCTCCTCGCAGCGCTTGGCCAGCTGCTCGGAGAGGAGCTCCTTTAAGTTCTTGGGCATCCAGACGATGCGCTCAAAGCCGCCGTCGCCCGAGATGAACTTCTTCGAGGTGATGTAGACCTTGCCGATGCCCACGAAGCCCGGGGTCTGGGCCCCGCCGCCCACCGAGCCGGCCAGCGAGGAGAAGGTCATGCCGCAGGGGGTGGGGCCGGTGTGCTCGCGGTTGACGATCATCACGCCGTTGCACATGGGCAGGAAGGCCACGATGCACTCGAAGCAGCCGCAGGAGGTCATGGGGTCCTCCATCATGCTGTAGGCGTTGAACCTCTCCAGGTTCCCGCCGGAGTGCTCCTTGACGAAGACGTTGACGTTGTCCCACTGCCCCTTGGCCTCGTCCAGGCAGTTGCCCTTCTTGATGGGCTGGTTGGGGCCGGTGGGGTCGATCTCGTAGGCGGCCTTGCCGTCCAGCCAGTTGTAGGCGCCGCACAGCCCCAGGCGCTCCGGGGTGATGACGCAGACGTGGGTGGGGGCGAAGGACTGGCAGAGGGTGCAGGAGTAGAAGATGTCGGTGGTCTCGTCGGTCATGCCGGCGGTCTTCTCGTCGCGGATGCGGTAGGCGGCGCGCGCCTTGGCCAGCCACTCCTCCACCTTCTCGGCGTCGGTGTAGATGGTCACCTGGACCTTGTCCACGATGGCCGGGAACTCCGACATCAGCTTGGCGTGGAGGATGTGGCCGTAGTGCTCGATCTTGAAGCCCTTCTCCTTGGCCTTCTTGCTGATGCGGGTCCAGACGATGTCGCGCTGGCCCATGTGCCAGATGCCCTCGGCCCCGTTGATGAGGTGGTGGGCCTGGCGCTCGAGGATGGACTCGAAGTCCTCCTGCATCTTGCGCCCGGCCACCTCGATGACGATGCCCAGGGGCAGGGCGCTCCCCTCCTCCACGTCGTCGATCTCCGGGCCCACCACGGTGATCTTGTTGTCGGTGACCTCGTCCATGTCCAGCATGCGCACGTACTCGAAGGCCGGGGTGATGTTCCCGCCGAACTGGACGTACATGTCCGCCTTGCCGATGCGCTCGCCCTCGAAGGCGGGGCCGTAGGCCATGGGGATGGGCACCTTGGCGATCTGGATCTTCAAGCCGCGCACTTCCACGCACTTCTGCACGATCTCCTCCTCCGGCACCCCCGAGACCACGTGCTCGTAGGTGCACACGCCGGTGGGGAGGATCTGCGGTATGTCCGACGAGGCGATGGTGGGGAAGCCGTAGTTGATGGCCCCCGCCGCGTAGGCGTACTTCTGCTCGTCCACGTAGTCCAGGGCCAGCACGAAGGCGAAGATGCGGTTCTTGTTGTAGCGCAGCACCTTGCGGAAGTCGCCGGGCTGGGCGCCGCCGAAGGACATGGCCGCGCGGGCCGCGAACCCCAGCGAGTAGACGGCGGAGGACATGTCCTTGCCGTAGGGCACGGTGCGGGTGTCCCAGTCCAGCTGGCGCCCCTTCTCCAGCAGCTGGTCGGTGATGGTCTTGCCGCCGATGTGGCCGCTCATCCAGACGTAGAGGTTCTTCTCCAGCAGCTCGATGAGGATCTTGTCGGCCATGTCCGCGCTGGAGGCCAGGCCGGTCCAGGCGCAGAACCCGGGGGCGGAGCCGTCCACGAACTCGACGCCGCGCTCGCGCATGATCACGTCGTCGGCGGCGCCCAGCCAGACGTCGTCCACCGGCGGGTCGGTCACGTACTTGCAGCCCTCGATGATCTCTCCCGCGAAGAGGGTGGCTATACCGGCGTCCAGGGTATGCCCCAGGTAGGGCACCCAGTGGCGGGCGCGGGGCACCGGCGGCAGCAGGTCCCTGCAGATCTCGAGCACCTTGGACATGTCCTCCACCTTCTCCACCTTCACGCCGGTGAGGGCGTAAATGATGGGCAGGTAGTAGGCGGTGTTGGGGAACTCCACCGCGGCGGTGGCCCCCTTGGCCTCGGCCGTCTCCTTGAACATCTGCTCGGCCCGGGCCACCTCGGCGTGGGCTCCCTTGATTGCTGCGGTCGCGATGATCCTGCTCATGCTACACCTCCAGTTCCCTTCTCATGGCCATGTCGAAGAGAACCCTCTCCCGCTTGGCGGAGATGCCCAGGGCCTCGCGCTTGCCGTCGATGGCGCTCAGGATCCTGCCCACCATCTTCTCGGGGTCGGGCTCGAAGTCCCAGGCGTTCTTGAAGATGTCGTTGTAACGGTTGAAGAGCAGGTCGGTCACGGCCTCGCTGCCCAGGGTCGGCCACTTCACCCCGAAGATGGTGTAGGCCCCCGAGGTGACGAAGTACTGGCCGATGGAGATGGCCTTCTCGCTCATCCATTCGGGGGCGCAGCCGGCCGCCGGCAGGTCGCTGATGTCCTCGCCCAGGCCGCCCTCCTTGACCATGGCAGTGAGGGCGATGAGCACGCGGCTGTTGTCCACGCAGGAGCCGCAGTGCAGCACCGGCGGTATGCCCACGGCCTCGCAGACCTCCCACAGGCCCTGCGGGCAGATCTCCCGGGCCACCTCAGGCAGCATCAGGCCGGCCTTGGCCACCGACTGGGCGGCGCAGCCGGTCATGACCACCAGGCAGCCGTTGGCGATGAGCTCGCGGGTGACCCGCACGTGGATGTCGTCGTGCTTGACCCTGGGGTTGTTGCAGCCGACCACGCCGACCACGCCGCGGATGCGGCCGTCGATGATGGCGTCGTTCAAGGGGCGGTAGGAGGCGCGGAACTTCCCCCCCAGCATGTAATTGATGTATTCGTGGTCGAAGCCGCCGATGAGCGCCTCGGTGTTGTCGGGGATGGACACCCTGCCGCGGTTCTTGAAGTTATCGACGGCGGCCGCCACGATCTCCTTGGCCGTCTCCAGCGCGCGGTCCTCGTGGAACTCCACGTGCTTGGCGAAGGGCATCTTGGCCCGCGGCGAGGTGGTGATGATATCGGTGTGGAAGCAGCTGGCCACCTGGCCCACGCCCTGGTAGATGCACTGCACGTCCACCACCATGGCCTCCACCGCGCCGGTGAGGATGGCCAGCTCCTGCTGGAGCACGTTGCCGGCGATGGGCACGCCGTGCCGGCTGAGCATCTCGTTGGCGGTGCAGCAGATGCCCGCCAGGTTGATGCCGGCGGCCCCCGCCGCCTTGGCCCTCTCCTGCATCTCCGGCAGGTTCGCGGCCAGCATGACCATCTCCGAGAGGATGGGCTCGTGCCCGTGGATGATGATGTTGACCTGGTCCTCCTTGAGCACCCCCAGGTTGACCCGGCTCTCCACGGGGGTGGGGGTGCCGAACAGGATGTCCTGCAGCTCGGTGCCGATCATGGAGCCGCCCCAGCCGTCGGCCAGGGAGCAGCGCGCGGCCTGCAGCAGGATGTGCTCGTACTCCTGGTCGACTCCGACGGAGGTGCGGTGCATGATCTCCACCACCTCGCGGTCGATGCCGCGGGGAAAGACGCCCAGGGACCGCCAGATCTCCTTGCGCGGCTCCGGCGCGCGCTGGGCGAAGGCCAGCTCCCCGTCCTGCTGGCCGAACATGGCCAGGCAGCGCTCGCCCACTTCCAGGGCGATGTCCGAGATCTCGCGTTCGCCCACCTCGACGCCCAGGTCCACGGCCACCTCGAGCAGCTTGATGCGGTCCTTGATCTCGTAATCGGTGGTCTCCCCCTTGGCGGCGAGGATGAGGGTCTCGGCCACGGCCCGGCCGTGGTCGGAGTGGGCCGAGGCGCCGCCCGCCACCATGCGGGCGAAGTTGCGGGCCACGATGGTGTCCATGTTGGCGCCGCAGACGCCCCGCGACTCGTCGGGCTTCTTGGGGTTGATGCGGCAGGGCCCCATGGCGCAGATGCGGCAGCAGGCGCCCGCGTCCCCGAAGGCGCAGCCCTTCTGCCGGGCCACCCGGGTAAACGCCGTCTCCTGGCCCTCCTCCGCCGCCAGCTTGAGCATTTCTATGCTCGCTTCACACGAAGTCAGTTCTCCGAAATCTTCGATCTCTGCCATTGTCGACTTCCTCCTGTCGTCGGGGGTTTCCCTTCTCGAGAACCCCGCACTCCGCGAAACGCCTACTGTGAAAGGTCCGCGATGAGCTGCTTCATGAGGCGGATGGTCTCCGGGTGACGCAGTACCAGGACGTCCGCGCCGGCCAGCAGCAGGGCGGTGGCGGTCACCGTCTCCCACATGATCCCGCGCTTCTCCGGGTCGCCCCATTCCGGGTACTCGTCCTCGCCCATCTTGGCTTCCTTGGTCTTCCAGGCCTGGCTGCCGATGTTGGCCAGCAGGGGCATCTGGGTCATGGAGTCATCCTGGTAAAGGGCCGCCAGCTTGAGGCGCTCCATCACCGAGTAGGTGTACTCCAGCCCGTAGCCCAGGGCGCCGGTGGTGGGGTCGATGAGCAGCTTGTCCGCCTCCATGCCCAGGTTGGTGAGGAGGATGTTCAGCTGCTTGGCCAGGTTGACGTCGATGGGGCTCATGGCGCACACGTCCTGCTTGTAGCCGATGGCCGCCGCGCCGATGGTCTTGTGGTTCTCGTCCTTGGCCGGGCCCATCACCACGTTCTTGCCCTCGGCCTTGGCGGCCACCGCCTTCATCACCTCGGCGTCCTTGTCCAGGTCCTCGGTGCCGTAGACGATCACCGGGATGTCCAGGGCGTCGACCACCCTGGCCACCGTCTCCGCGGCGGCGTCGGCGGGGCCGTCGGTGCCCTTGGGGTCGGTGGACGCCAGGACCAGGGCGATGGCGTCCACGCCCCACTCGTCCTGCGCCTTCTTGGCCCAGGCCACCGCGTCGCCCTTCACCTCGCCCAACGCCTTCTCCAGCGCCGGCACCAGCTCTACCGCCTCGTCCGAGACCTCCGCGGCGATGACCGGCTTATTGGGCATCTCGCCCTCCCAGAGGTGGAACGGGAGCACGGTCTCCCCCCCAGTCTTCAGCGACTTGTCCCCGGCGCCCAGGACCACCTCCCTGATCTTTCCCTTGGCGGTCTCTACCGGAAGGTTATAAGCCATCTCCACTCTCCTTTCGCTTGTGTCTGTCTCCTAGTCCAGGCCGTTGGCCATCCTGCAGGCCCTCAGGGCGTTCTTCATCAGCATGCGGTTGGTGACCGAGCCCACGCCCCCGGGCACCGGGGTTATGGCCTTGCACTTGTCCTTCACCGCGTCGAAGGAGACGTCGCCCACCGTCTTGGTCTTGGGCTTGCCCTTCTCGTTGAGGACGGGCTCGCCCGCCTCGTCCAGCACCTTGACCCGGTTGATGCCCACGTCGATGACGATGGCGCCCTCCTTGACCAGGTCGGGGCCGATGAGATCGGCCTTGCCCGCCGCCACGATGAGGATGTCGGCGGCGGTGGTGTGCTTAGCCAGGTTGCCCTTCATGCTGGTGAAGACGTGGGTGACGGTGGTGGTGGCGTTGCGGTTGAGCACCAGGAAGGCCACCGGCTTGCCCACGATGTTGGAGTGGCCGACCACGCAGATCTCGGCGCCCTCGTAGAAGTCCTTGAGGTCCGCCTTCTCGACGTCCCGGGCGTAGCGGTCGAGGATCTCGATGACCGCGGAGGGGGTGGCCGGGGGGAACGAGGGCTCGCCCAGGGCCAGCTTGCCCATGTTGAAGGGGTTGAAGCAGTCGATGTCCTTCCCGACGTCGATGCTGTTGATGACCGCCGAATCCGAGATGTGCTCGGGGAAGGGCCGCAGGGGCAGGATGCCCGAGACGGCCTTGTCGGCGTTGAGCCGCTTGACGATCTCGATGACGCCCTCCTCGGTCACGTCGGCGGGGGGGTTCTCGTTGACGTATCCGAACCCGGCCTCCTCGCAGAACTTCTCCACCTGGCCGCGGTACATGTTGGCCCCGAAGTCGTCGCCCACCAGCAGGGTGGCGATTCCCGGGGTGACCCCCTTGGCCTTCAGCGCCTCGGTCTCGGCGACGATCTCCTTCATCAATTCCTCGCCGATGGCTACGCAGTCGATCACCAGTGTCATATGCCGGCGCTCCTTTCCTCGCTTGGAACCTACAGCCCTTCTGCCTCAGCCGAGTCTTTCGTAGGTTAGGCGCATCACCCTCTCCCGCAATTCGGCCGTCTCCTCGAGTATCTCCTGAACGCGCGCCCAGCGGGACGCGCAGTACTCCTCGTCCTCGATGCTTCCGATGTTGATCTTGACGTTGAGGGCCCCGCTCTGGGCCGCGGCCTCCGCCAGCAGCACCGCCACTCCGGCATCGCTGACCGCCCCCACGTTGCCGATCTCGCCGGCGACCAGGGAGAGGCGGGCCACCTCCGCGCACTTCTCGGTGATCCGGAAGGGCACCTCGGTGGCGGCCTTCAGCCCCTCCTGCACCTTGACGCGGCGGGCCTCCTTCTCCTCCGCGGTGTCGCGGGGCATCTTGAAGGCCTCGGAGACGCTCGCGTAGACCTCGGTGTCCTGCTGCAGGAGGTCCTGCAGGTCGCTGCGGGCTTGCTCGGAAGCCTTCAGCAGCTCCTCGATCTCCCCCTGGACGGACGCGTACTTCTCCTTGCCCAGCGTCAGGTTGCCCACCATGGACACCAGGGCGGCCCCCAGGGCGGCCGTCAGCGCGGCCACGCTGCCGCCTCCCGGCTCCGGCGACCTGGAGGCTAGTCGGTCCAGGAATACGATCATGGGCTTGTCGACGTACATCTTTTCCTCCCGGTCCAAGTGAACATTATCTCACTAATGTTATCTTAAATCCATTGATAAAAGCCTATTTGGCCACCGCCACCTCGGCGTCCAGGATGGAGCGGACGGCCTGGTAGGCGGCGCTGTCGGCCGGCAGCTCCAACAGTGGGCGGCCCGCGCCGTCGTACTCCCTGAGCACGGGGTCGTCGGGGAGGAAGCCGGCTATCGGCAGGTTGCCCTCCTCCGCCCTGCGGAGGACGCCCTCCGGGATGCCGTCCTGCACGCGCGAGACGACCATGACGATCCTCTTCAGCTCCAGGCTCATCTCCCGGCCCAGGGCCCGGATGCGCAGGGCCGTCTCCACCCCCCGCACGGTGGCGTCGGACATGATGATCATCAGGTCCACCCCGCGGGTGGTGCGGCGGGAGAGATGCTCCATGCCGGCCTCGTTGTCCATCACCACGAAGTCGTACTGCCCCACCATACGGTCGATGTGGCGCCGGAAGACGCTGTTGAGGAAACAGTAGCAGCCGGGCCCCTCCGGGCGCCCCATGGAGATGAGGTCGAAGCCCTCCTCCTCCACCATGGACTGCTGCATGAGCACCTCCACCCAGTCCTCCTTGGCCATGCCCGCGGGGATGTTGTCCTTCTCCCTGGTGATGAACTCGCGCACCTGGCCCACCGTCTTCTCGGCCTTGACCCCCAGCACCATGTCCAGGTTGGCGTTGGCGTCGGCGTCCACCGCCAGGACGGGCCGGCCGTAGGTCTCCATCAGGTAGCGGACGGCCAGCCCGGAGAAGGTGGTCTTCCCCGTGCCCCCCTTGCCCGCCATGGCCAGTACGTAACCCAAATCGCCTCTCTCCTTAAGGGGCCTGGTCGCCCGTCCCGCGCTCCCGGGCGACCTCCTCCAGCTGCCGCCGGACGCTGGGAAAGAGGTTCATGTCGGTGTGGGGAAAGAAGAGCGCGCTGACGTACTTGTCCATGAAGCCGGGGTTCGAGGAGAGTTCCAGGTAGGTCATCTGGCGGGCGATCTCCTGCGACTTCGCGAGCATCTCCCTGGACAGGGCCGCCAGGTGGGCGCCGAGCAGGGAGCCGTTGCCCACGAACTTGATCTTCGAATACCCGATGTCCGGCAGCAGGCCGATGGTGACGGCCTTGTCGATGTCGAGGTACCGCCCGAAGGCCCCGGCCATCAGCAGCTCGTCGACCATGTCCATCTCCATGCCCATGGAGTGGACCAGGATCTCGATGCCGGCGTAGACGGCCGCCTTGGCCCGCATCAGGTTGTCGATGTCCACCTCGGTCAAGACGATGTCGCGCCGGGTGGCGGAATCGTCCGCCCGCACCAGCACGTACTCCGCACCGCTCTCGGTGGCGCGCACCCGGTCGGTGGGCAGGCCCAGCTCGAACTGGCCCTTCTGATTGACGAGGCCCGCGAGGAAGAGCTCGGCCAGGAGGTCGATGAGGCCGGAGCCGCAGATGCCCACCGGCTTCTGGTTCCCCACGGTTATGATCATCGGCTCGTAGTTGGACTTGTTGATGCGCACCTGCTCGATGGCCCCGCGGGTGGCGCGCATGCCGTGCTTGACCCCTCCTCCCTCGAAGGCCGGGCCGGCCGAGCAGGAGCAGGAGAGCAGCCAGTCGCGGTTCCCCAGGACCATCTCGCCGTTGGTGCCGATGTCTATGTACAGGGTGAGCGTTTCGGTGTTGAAGATGCCCGAGGCCAGGACGCCGGCGGTGATGTCTCCCCCCACGTAGCTGGCCACGCAGGGCACCGCGTAGAGGTTGACCCCGGCGGCGATGCGCAGCCCCACCTCGGAGGCCTTGGTCCAGGGGAAGATGGTGGCCGAGGGGATGTAGGGCTCCTCCCGGATGTACTTGGGGTTGAGCTCCAGTAGCAGGTGGGTCATGGTGGTGTTGCCGGCGACGACCACGTGGGTGATGTTGCAGTACTCGATGCCCGACTTCTCCACCAGGTTCTTGATGAGGTTCCAGATGGTTCCCACCACCACCGACTGCAGCTTGGCCAGGCCGGTGCCCTTGGTGGCGTAGACGATGCGGGTGATGACGTCCTCCCCGAAGGCCACCTGGGCGTTGTAGTCGGAGGCCCTGGCCCGCACCTCCCCGGAGGCCAGGTCGATGAGCTCGGCCGAGATGGTGGTGGTGCCGAGGTCGATGGCGATGGCCGACTGGCCAGCGGTGGTGTCGCCCTGCTCCACCCGCACCACCCGCCTCTCCTCCCCCGCGTCCAGCACGGTGACGGTGACGTCCCAGCCGCTCTGGCGCAGCATGTTGGGGAGGCGCTGCAGGGCCTTGTAGCCGATGACCGCGTCCTTGATGCCCGCCTCCATGGAGAGGGTGCGCTTGACCCGCTCGGCGTCGGCGGCGCTGTCGTCCAGGCTGGGCGGGTCCATGACCAGGTGGACCTTGACGGTGGGCGGGTCCAGCTCCCAGGCGGGCAGCCGCTTCTCCCAGTCGTCGGCGGAGAGCAGGTGGCCGTGGGCGGGCTGGGGCTCGGCCCGGTCGAAGATGCGCTTGTCGCCGATGCGCGACTCCAGGGGGATGCGCACCTCCAGGTCGGAGAGGACGGTGGTCTGGCAGGCCATGGCGTAACCCTTGTCGACGTCCTCCCGGGAGAGCTTGGGGTTGGGCTCCCGCTCCACCTCCCCCTTCTCGATGACCACCCGGCACTTGCCGCAGGAGCCGGCCCCCCCGCAGGAGGCGTTGATGTGCACGTCCGCGCGCATGGCCGCCTTGAGGAGGTTCTCCCCCCGGTCCACCGCGATGTAGCGGTTCTCGGGGAGGAACAGTACCCTTACCGTCTCTTTCTCCGACATGGACTTCCGCCGCTCTCTTTCCGCCGCGCCCTTCTCTTATTGAACGGTGCCCCGGTCCTCCGGGACCAGGGCACCGTCTTGTTCCCGCAAGCGGCCCCTTAGAAGAGGCCCTTGGTCCTTCCGTTGCCGTCGATGTCCACGTCCATGGCCGCCGGGTGCGAGGGCAGCCCGGGCATGGTGCGCATCTCCCCGCAGAGGGGGTAGAGGAACCCGGCCCCGATGGAGGGACGGATGTCCCGGATGGGCAGCCGGTAGTTCTTCGGCACCCCCTTGAGGTTGGGGTCGTGGGACAGCGAGAGGTGGGTCTTGGCCATGCAGATGGGCAGGGAGTCGTAGCCCGCCTCGGTGTACTGCTTGATCTTCTGCTCGGCCAGCGGGGAGTAGTCCACGCCGTCCGCGCCGTAGATCTTGGTGGCGATGGCCTCGATCTTCTCCTTGATGGACGCCTCGTCCGGGTAGAGGAACTTGAACTCCTTGGGCTGGTCGCAGGCGGCCACGATGGCCTCGGCCGCCTCCTTTCCTCCCTCGCCGCCCTTGGCCCACACGTCGATGGGCACGCAGGCCACCACGCCGGCCGCCTCGGCCAGCTTCTTCACCAGCGCGGTCTCCGCGTCGGTGTCGGTGGTGCGGCGGTTGAGGGTGACCACCACGGGGACGCCGAAGAGCTTCATGTTCTCGATCTGCTTGACCAGGTTGCCGGTGCCCTCCTCCAGGGCCGGCATGTTCTCCTTCTTCACCAG
>CAZETE010000019.1:0-34042 GCA_964515075.1 uncultured Actinomycetota bacterium
TGCTGATATTGCCGGGGTTTGTGCGACAGGCTCTCAGGCCCCAAATTCACAAATCGCCCCCTGCCGAGAAAGACCTGCGGTCCGGAAGCGAAATCGGGGACTTGAATGACGGACGACGTACGCCTCCTGAGCAATTTCGTGATGCTTGTTGCCCTGGCCGCTCTGGTTGCTCTGGCTGAGGCCCTCAACCGCCAGGACCCGGACAGACGGGGTTGCGGGCTGCCCCTGCGCTGACTTTGCGGAATAAGACCCAGCTACGCCCGGGTTATACGGCGGGACGATGCCGCTTGCGGCGATGGGTTTGACATGGGACGAAGGGTCGGTTGGCGAGAAGTATGCCTCTTGAGGATCCTCTCTCGTAAAGGGCTCTTCTCACATATTGCCTCTCCCTAAAGCGAACCCGAAGACCAGGAAGAATGCCTGCATGAACCCGCGTCCGTCCTCATCGGTAAGGTGAAGACGGTGCCCGGATAGGGCGCCTGGGGAGGGGCGGTTGTTGTCATGACCGGAACGCCCGAAGGTGACCCGTATCTCGTTTTTCACGACGAGAAAAAAGGGGAGGAAGCGGTTTTACAGGGTTTTGTGAAAAAGGGGCCTGCTCTGAAAATGCGACGTTTTCATCCTTCCGTGGTGCCGCGTGGCGCGGCATGAACGACTGACCCCGGATTCACTTTTTGTAGAGGGAGGCGAACCGGAGGGGGCAGGCGCCGGTCAGGGCGGCGAGGTCGCCCTCGCGCAGGGCCAGGCCCAGCCAACCCGAGGAGTCGGGGTATAGGAGCATGCCTCCGGGCTCCACGCTCCCGAAGGTCTCCGCCGCCACCGCTTCGTACTGCTTCTCCCCCAAGTCGACCAGCAGGCGCCCCCCGGCACCGGCGAACCGCGCGAACTCCTCCGCCGCGACGCTCAGGCGCAGGTTGCCGAACCTGTCCACGTCGATGACCTGGCAGTGCACCGCGCCAGGAGCCTCCACCGGCTCCCGCCAGGGCGCGGGCTTGAGGCTTCCCTCATCCAGGCCCGGTCCCACCTCGCCGGGTCCCAGCCCGCCGGCCAGCCGCGCCGCCACCGGCGCGAAGAGGTCCCTGCCGTGGAAGGTCGGATGCACCTCGTCCGCAAAGAGCGCTTCGTTCTCCACCGACCAGGCCGCAACCACCCCGCCCAGCCGTCCGGCCGCCGGCGCCAGCAGGCCGTTGTCCGGCCCCAGCAGCAGGTCCCCCCGCCCGCATTCCAGCAGGACCGCCCGGCGTTCCGTACCCACCCCGGGGTCCACCACCGCCAGATGCACCCCCACCGGCAACCAGGGCGCGGCTGCCGCCAGCACCACCGCGCCCTTGCACACGTCGAAAGGGGGTATCTCGTGGGTCACCTCGATGACCTCCACTCCGGGACAGGCGGCCCGGATGACCGCGCGGAGCACCGCCGCGCACTCGTCGCAAGCGCCGAAATCGGTCAGGAGGGATACGGGGAGCATGCCATGACCTGTACCAGCACCGTGCGGGTGCGCGGGCCGTCGAACTCGCAGAAGAAGACGCCCTGCCAGGTTCCCAGGGCCAGCCGCCCCTCCCGCACCGGAACGGCCTGGGAGAACCCGGTCATCACCGCCTTGATGTGGGCGTCGGAGTTGCCCTCCCGGTGCCGGTAGCCCGCGTCCCGCGGCACCAGCTTCTCCAGGCGGGCGAGGATGTCTTCCGCCACGCTGGGGTCGGCGTTCTCGTTGATGGTGACCGCGGCCGTGGTGTGGGGGACGTAGACCAGGCAGACCCCGTCGCGCACCCCGCTCTCCTCCACCACCCGGGACACCCGGCCGGTGACGTCCAGCATCTGCGCGCGGCTCCCCGTCCTCACCTCAAACGAGACCACTTCTCATCCCCCGTCCTCCGGCTCGACCGCGATGGCCAGGTAGCCCTCGTCGCTCAACGACCAGGTCATCCTGCTCCCGGTCTCCTCCACGGCCTCGTAATATCCGGCCACCCGCCCCGCCACCAGAGCATCGTTGAAGGGGTTCTCCACCTTCACCCTGAGCTGCCTGCCCGCTTCCTCCACCTCCACCATGTTGCCCATGCCCCGCATCTTCAGTTCCTCGAAGAGGCTCCAGATGCCGCCCTCCTCTTCCAGGTTCCGCTTGGACATGCGCTCCCGCATCATCTCCGCCTGCCGCCGCGCGATCATCCGGGGCACCTCTTCGCCCAGTTCCCTCTCCATCTCCGCGAGGATGGCATTGACCCCTTCCACCGACAGGAAAACCTCCCGGTAAGCGGTGCGGCGGTTGGTGATGATGCCGTTGAGCATGTCCCACTCGAAGTTCTCGGAGACCGGAAGCGGCACCCCGCACGCCGGGCACCGCTGCAGGTCGACTTCGCCCGGCACGAAGCCCATGCGCCTGATGGGCACCTGATAAGGTTTGTCGTCCGTCCGCTTGAACTCGATGAGGGTGGTGCCGTTCTCCTTCTTCCACGTCGCCGCCATGTTCACTCCCAGTATTCCCTGGAAGGCGCCGACGCAGTCGCCGATGATCAGGGGGAGGCAGTGCGGGTTGCGCACCCGCATCAACGAGCGGCGCTTGCCCTCGTACTCGATCATGGTCACGCTGCCGTAGCCCATGGCGCGGGCGTATGAGGCGATGTGCTTGACGGCGACCTTGGCGAAGGCCTGCAGCTGGAAGAGGTCGGGGATGGAGCGGACGAACCTGACCAGGCCGCCGGGCAGGCTCATGTTGACCAGTTCCTCTCCGATGGAGCGCTCCGATTCTATGAGGATGTTGTCGATGGGCATTCCCAACAGCTCACCCAAGTAGGAGAGCAGGTTGAGCAGCTCGTCCACCTCGATGAAGAACAGCCTGATGTCGGGGACCTTCTCCGCGGCGATGGTCCCGCCAGCGGTCCACCGGATGAGTTTGCCGAAATTCTGCGGCGTGCCGCATCTCTTGCAGTTCGCGATGGCCATCTCCGCCTCCGCTCAAAAAGCCGTTCAGGGCTGCCCGCCGGCCGGCCCCGCAAGCCTCTCCACCTCGCGCCGCCTCCGCTCCCGGCGCTCCTCCCCGGTGCTGATCAGCAGGACCTTCACGCGCTCGGTCAAGCCGGACGGGTTGAAGGGCTTGGTGACGTAGTCGTCGGCTCCCATCTCCCACCCCCGCAAGGCATCCGGCTTGCCCGTCCTGGCGGTGAGGAGTAGCACCGGCAGCTCGCCGAGGCCGGGGTCCTCCCGGACCTGCCGCAGCACCTCCCAGCCGTCCTTGCGCGGCATCATCAGGTCAAGGATGAGAAGGTCGGGGGGCCTTCTCCGCATGGCCTTCAAGGCCCTGTCGCCGTCCCACGCCTCTTCCACCTCGAAGCCGGCCATCTCCAGGCCCATCTTCACCAGCCGGGTGAGCTGGGGGTCGTCGTCCGCCACCAGTACCCTCTTGACCACTTCTGCCCCCGATCCTACATCCTCGCGTCTCCACCATTCTATATCATCCTTACCCGGGCTGAACAGGCGCTGTGGCTTGATGCCACGGCCTGCTTATTGGGATATAATCTTGTTTGTCTACCGCAGGCAGGTATGCTCGGCAGTAAACCAAGGGAGGTACCATGGGCGAGCTGTTTCAACCCGTGCACGAGGACTTCCGCAAGTCCTTGAGGGAATTCATCGAGAACGAGCTCTATCCGCACGCCGACGAGTGGGAGGAAGCCGAGGATTTCCCCTACGAGGTCTTCCGGAAGATGGGCGGCCTGGGCTTTCTGGGCATGCAGTATCCCGAGGAGTACGGGGGCGACGACGACCTGCTGGCCGAGGCGGTCAATCACGAGGAGATGCCGCGCTGCAATTCGGGCGGACTGGCGGCGTCCATAGGCGCCCACATCGCCATCGCCATGCCCCAGATCAACCGGTTCGGCACCCCGGAGCAGAAGGAGAGGTACCTGACGCCAGGGATCAGGGGTGAGCGCGTCGGCGCGCTGGGCATCACCGAGCCGGGCGCCGGCTCCGACGTGGCCAGCCTCACCACCTACGCCGTGCGCGACGGCTCCGACTGGGTCATCAACGGCTCCAAGACCTTCATCACCAACGGCTGCAAGTGCGACTGGGTGGTGGTGGCGGCAAAGACCGACCGGGACAAGGGCTACGGGGGCATCTCCCAGTTCGTGGTGGACCGTGGGACGCCCGGTTTCGAGACCTCCAAGCGGCTGAAGAAGCTGGGATGGAAGGCCTCGGACACCGGCGAACTCTCCTTCATGGACTGCCGGGTGCCACAGGACGCGCTGCTGGGAGAGGAGAACAAGGGCTTCTTCCAGATCATGGCCAACTTCGCCTGGGAGCGCATCACCCTGGCCCTGGGCTCGGTGAGCGGGGCCCAACTGATGCTCGACGAAGCCATCGCTTACGCCAAGGAGAGGGAGGCCTTCGGGCAGCCCATAATCAAGTTCCAGGTCATAGCCCACAACCTGGCGGAGATGGCCACCCAGATCGAGGCGGCCCGGCGCCTGACCTACCATGCCCTGGAGCTCTACCTGGAGGAGAAGAATCCCTTGAGGGAGGTGTCCATGGCCAAGCTCTTCGCCTGCGACGTGGGCTGCCGGGTGGTCGACGACTGCCTGCAGATCTTCGGAGGTTACGGCTTCATGGACGAGTACCCGGTTTCGCGCGCCTTCCGGGACATGCGCCTGGGGCCCATCGGAGGCGGCACGCGCGAGGTCATGCGGGAGATCATCGGCAAGACCCTGGGTTTCTGAGCCGGGCCGCGGCTTCCCGCCTCTCGTTAAGAGAGGGCTGGGGATTCCACCCCCCCACCTGGTAGAGCGCCTCGTAGTTGATGAAGTACGCCTTGCGCAGCCTGACCGGCCCCACCCAGGCGCTGCGCTCGAAGGCGGAGGTGCCGGCCCCCAGCCGGGGGTCCCCGGCCCGGGCGAAGATCGAGGCCAGAGCCTCGCCCCCGCCGGGCAGGGCGGCAGCCGCCGCGTCGGCCGCCAGTTCGCGTTTCCGCCAATCCAGCGACCTGAGCAGTCCGTAGAGCGGCACCGACGCCAGGAGGTTGGTGAGCAGGGTCATGACCAGCATGCACGAGGGCATGCCGGCGATGAGCAGCGCCCGCCAGTTCCCGGAGTCCTCCCCGGTCAACAGGGCCCCCGCCCAGAAGAGGGAGAGGAGGGCCAGGTTGAACAGGAAGAAGGCGCGGTTCAGCGCGGGGTTGGTCGTGCCGTAGCCCCGGCGGCCGGTCAGCCGGGCGAAGAGCGTGGGTGACAGGGTGAACCGGGCATAAGCCCGCCAGACGGCGGCGTCGCCGCGCCGCAGGCGGGCCAGTTCGCGGGCGACCAGTGCGCGCACCTCCGCCCCTCCCAACTCCTCCAGGGCACCGTCGGTGAGCACCAGGCATCCCTTCCCCTCCCAACCCAGGCTCAAGGCGTTGACGGAGGCGCCGGCGGTGCGCAACATCTCCGGCCGGCGGGCCGCAGGGTCGGCGCCGCACTCCTGCAGCGCACGGCCCACCACGGGATGGAGGGCCAGGTCCAGGGGGCGCGCCTTGAGCCTTTCGAGCAGGACGGGGGTCCCGTACGCCACCGCATAGGCCGTAAAAGCCAGGTAGGCGCCGAGCATCAGGACGAATACCAAGAGCCACGGCAGCCCCGGGCTGACCAGGAAAGCCATGCCCGCCGCGGCCGCGGCAGCCACCGCCAGGTCCACCACCAGCAGCAGCGCGTTGAACAGCAAGGTCTTAAGGGCCATCTACCGCCTTCTCGTGATGTCCGACGGTTCGATTCTACCAGACCCGGGAACGGCCGGGGGCCGCGGCGTCGAAGCCGCAACGGACCGCCTCAAGGGCATCGCCTCCTTCCAATCCCTCAAAACAGAAATTGGAAACAGAAATTGGGGTCAGGCCCCAAATTCACTTTTCGCATAACGCACGAAGCCGCATCCTTGAAAGTGAATTTGGGGCCTGCTCTGAAAATGCGACGTTTTCATCCTTCCGTGGTGCCGCGTGGCGCGGCATGAACGACTGACCCCAATTTCAGTCCCAATTTTAGTCTGTGGCTGGAGGGCTGCTCATCCTTCTGTTAAAGTAGGTTAGTCATCCGGGCAGAAGGGAAAGGAGCGGCCATGGACTACGAGACCCTTGAATACGAGACCGAGGGAGAGGTGGGCATCCTCACCTACAACCGCCCCCGCGTGGTCAACGCCATCAACGAACGGATGCTCAACGAGCTGAACGACTTCTGGTCCGCGCGCCAGCGGGACTTCGACACCCGCGTGCTCATCGTGCGGGGAGCCGGGGACAAGGGCTTCTGCTCAGGCCTGGACATGAAGGCCGCCGGGGTGGAGTTCCACGAGGGAGCGCCCACGGCGGAGAGCGTCTACAACGGACAGAGCCTCTTCTCCGGCATCATCCGCCTCATGCGCACCTGCCCGCAGCCGGTCATCGCGGCCGTCCACGGCCCGGCCATGGGGGCAGGCCTCTCCTTCGCCCTCGCCTCCGACGTCCGCCTGGCCAGCGAGGACGCCATGTTCTGCGCCCAGTACATCAACATCGGTACGGGAGGGGCGGACATGGGATCGAGCTACTTTCTGCCCAAGATCGTGGGTTGGGGGCGCGCCGCCGAGATGTGCCTGACCGGAAACCGCGTGCCGGCCGAGGAGGCCTGGCGCATCGGCCTGGTCAACCACCTCTACCCCCGCGCAGAGCTCCTGCCGGCGGCGAAGGCCATGGCCGCGGTGATGGCGGGAAAGACCCGGCTGGGCCTGCGCCTGACCAAGGACGCCTTCAACGCCGCCCTCAACGGCTCGAGCCTGGAGGACGCCAACCGCATGGAGGACCGCAACCAGGCCTTCTTCATCGCCGGCGGCCTGATGCAGGCCTAGCGCCCGCTTCCGCGGCGCCCGCGGCGGAGGGAGGAAGGCACGGGACCTCCGTCAGGGAAGGGTGAAGCTGAAGGTGGAGCCGCCTCCCGGCACGGGTTCGTACCAGATGCGCCCCCCGTGCGCCTCCACGATCTTGCGGGCTATGTACAGGCCGAGCCCTATGCCCGGGACGGAATGGTAGATGGCCTCTCCCACCTGGTAGAGGCGGTCGAACACGCGTTCGCGCTCCCCCTCCGGGATGCCGGGCCCCCGATCCGTCACCGCCACCAGCACCCCCTCCTCCCGCGGCACCGCCCGGATGGTTATCTCGCCGTCCGGCGGGGAGTACTTGGCGGCGTTCTCCAGCAAGATCACCATGAGCTGGGTCAGCTTCTCGGGGTCGGCCCGGCACTTCTCCAGGCCGGGGTGGACGTCCAGCCGGAAGGAATGCGCGGCGCCCTTGGCCCGCAGTTCCTCCACCACCGTAGCGGCCAGCGAGGCCAGGTCGACCTCCTGCTTGTAGATGACGAAGGTGCCGCGCTCGATGCGCGAGGTGTCCAGGAGCCCCGATATCAGCTTGTCCAGGCGGGCCGTGCCCGTGTCGATGGCCTCCAGGGCCTGCTGCCGGGTGAACTCGTCCAGCTCTTCCGCGTAGTTCTTGAGCACCTCCGAGTATCCCTTGATCAAGGCGATGGGGTGGCGCAGTTCGTGCGAGGTGATGTCGATGAAGTCCCTCAGGGCCTCCTCGTAGGTCCAGCGCTCCTCCTCGATGGAGATGGAACGGGCCAGCATGCCCATGATCTCCACGTCCTCCTTGGCGAAGGCCCCCTCCCCCCCGTCCAGCAGGCAGAGCATCCCCGGGGCCTCCTCCTTGAGCGGCACCGGGCAGGCCAGAAGCCGCGTGACGCCCCGGGCGAGGCTTCCGGCCAGAAGGGGCGCGTACTCCGACCCGGCGAGCTCCTCCACCAGCAGGGGGCGTCCCGGCCCCCGCCTGACGACGTCCCGCCGGAGCCGCTCCCTCGCCTCCTCGCCCAGGCTTACGCCGTCCCTGTCCCACGAGGCGAAGCACTCCTCCCGTTCCCCCCGGGGGGGGTGGCAGTAGGCCAGCAGGGCGCCGCCCATGATCTCCCGCCCCGAAGCCACCAGCATCTGGATGTTCTCCTGGAAATCCGTCCCCAGGCTGAGGAAGCAGCGGTTCAGCTTCTCCAGCCTCTCCTCGGTCCTCCTGCGCCTGGTGACGTCGCGCGTCCCCAGGATGGCCCCCGTCACCGCTCCCCCTTCGTCGAAGAGGGGGTTGGCCACCGATTCCAGCCAGAGGTAGTGCCCGTCCGCGTGGCGGTAACGGCATTCCACGCGGGCTTCCCTGGAATCCCGCAGCCCCTCGGCATAGATGGCCCCCAGGCGCTCCAGGTCGTCGGGATGCAGGAACTCGAAGAGGGAGCGGCCGATCAACTGCTCCGGCTCGTATCCGAGTTGGGTCCGGTGGGAGGGGCCGACGAACTCGAAGACGCCCTCCGCGTCGACCTGGCTGACCATGTCGACCATGTTGTCGGTGATGCGGCGCAGCCTCTCCTCGCTCTCCCTCAGGGCGGCTTCGTACCTCCGGCGTTCGGTTACGTCGGTGCCGATGCCCAGCACCCCCGCCGGTTCGCCCTCCCTCAAGAGGAGGGTGGCGAAGAACTGGCCGGCCAGATACTCCCCCGCCCGGTTCAAAAAGCGGAGTTCGAAGGCGGGGAGGGACTCGCCCGCGAGCACCCGATTGAGCACCTCGCGGACGGATGCCAGATCGTCGGGATGGATGAATTCCTCCAGGCCCCTTCCGAGGAATTCCCCGCGGTCCCACCCGGTGACGCGGTCGAAGGAGGGGCTGAGGAAGGTGGCCCGGCCGTCCCCGGAGAGGACGAAGACGACGTCCCCCACGTTCTCCACCAGCTTGCGGTACTGCTCCTCCGCCTCCAGGCGCAGCAGCTCCCCCCGCTTGCGCTCGGTGACGTCGCGGGCATTGATGACGATGCCGGCCACCGCGGGGTCGTCGAGGAGGTTGGTGACCACTGCCTCGACCTCCCGCCAGCCGCCGTCCTTATGTCCCTGGCGGTACCCGACCGCCACCGACGCGCCCGGCGCCTCGATCCACTCCCGGAAGGCGCTTCTAAGGCGGGCCGCGTCGTCCGGGTGGACGCGGTCAAAGCCGCCGGTGCCTTCCACCTCCTGCGGCCGGAAGCCGAACGTGCGCTCGAAGGAGGGGCTTGCATAGCGCATCTTCCCGGCTCCGTCCAGGACGATGATGATGTCGCGGGCGTTTTCGATGAGCGAGCGGAAGTAGGCCTCGCTGCGCTCCAGAGCCTCGCGGGCCTCCACTTCCCGGCTGATGTCGGAGAAGATGCCCAGCACCCCGAGGAACTCCCCCGAGCTCCCGGTGATGCCCGACGCCTTGAGCATGGCGGTCATGACCTTGCCCGCACGGGCCCTCACCCGGACCACCCCCGCCCACCAGCGGCCGGCGGAGACGGCGCGCATGATCTCGTCCTCGATGCCGTGGTCGACGTAGAACCCGTCCATGCCGCCCGCGGCGTTGAACTCCTCCACCGAGTAGCCGACCAGCTTGGCGGCCAAGCGGTTCTGGTAGACCAGCCTTCTCGAGGAGTCGGCCACCGAAACGCTCTCGGGGGCACGGTCGAACAGCTCCCTGATGAACTCGACGTAACGGCTCAACTCGCGGCTCGACCCGGATAACTCCAAGGCAACGCCCCCTATGTCCTGGGCCCCTTCATCCCGGCCGCACGCGGTGCCCGCGCCTCCATCGAGGCCGTCCGCGGCCCGCGCGCGGCAGCAGGGGCCGGTCTCCCTCGCGGGGCTGGGCCCGGTAGGCTCTTTCGGCGCTCAGACCGCCATGACCTGGGTGGACTTGCGCGGCGAGAAGGCGAAGCGGATGGTGGCTTCGTCCAGGTACTCCCAGTCGACGTTGGAGCGCTTCCCTTCCCCCAGCTCATACATGGCCTGCAGGTGGCCGGCCAGGATATGCTCGTTATAGGGGTTCTCCACCGTAACGTAGATGTTGCCGCCCTGGGAGGAGATGTCCACCGGGTTGCCCTGTCCGCGCAGGGCGACGGTCTCCAGCACCGCCGCGTAGAAGCGGTCCCGGTCCTCGAACTGCCCAGCGTCCTTGTCCGCCAGGAACTGGGCCTTGAGCCACTTCGAGGAGAAGTTCTTCATGGCGTCGACCACCGTGGGATAGACCAGCTCGCCGAACTCCCGGGTCAGTTCCTTGAACACCAGGCTGGGCAGGTAGGCGTCGATGAAGACCATGCGCACGCCGCGCCGCATCTCCATGACGATGCCCTTCTCCTCCTGCCAGTCCAGCCCGGAGAGGCCCAGGGGCACGCCGCAGTCGGGGCAGCGCTCGAAGTTGCGGTCGCCCGGCTTGGCCTTGACCGTCTCGATCTTCATCCAGTCGTCCGCGTTCTTGCGGGTGGGGTCGGGGCGCACCAGCACCAGTTCCTCGCCCCGCTTGTTGACCCAGGTGTGCCGGTAGGGGCGCCTCTCCAGGCCCTCGAAGGCGCCCACGATGTTGGCGGCCATCATCTCCCGGTTGAAGGGGTTGCGCAGGATGGCCTCGCCGTACTTCTTCGGCTTGTAGACCACCGTCTCCGCGTAACCCATGCCGGTCCAGATGGCCAGATCGCAGAATATGCTCACGGCGAAGCCCCGGGCGAAGGGCATGCGCCCCGCCGCGAAGAGCCCCTTGAGATTGGAGTTGATGACCGCCTTGGAGGAGGTTTTCTGCGCCTCGAAGATGATGTTCTGCACGGAGACGCCGAGGTCGTCCTCGATGCGCCGAAAGACCTCGGTGATGAAGTCGGCCTCGATCCAGACGGCCCGGAAATCCTGCTGCAGGCGCTCGGTGATGGTGCCGTTGTCGTTGAAGTTCATGAAAGTGGCCAGCTGCTTGCAGAAGCCGCAGACCTTGCACTTGTACAGCTTCATCGCACTCCCCCCTCGTCTCCTCGTAAGCGTGCGGTCCGTTATGACCGGACAATCCCTAGCCTGATTGTAGCACATTTTTTACATTCAATCATTTCCCTCCGGTGCCCGCCGCCGGGAAGGCCGCGGGCGGGCCGGCGCCGCTGTCCTCTGCGGCGGGCCCCGTGTTACGATACGGGCAAGGCCGGCGGCGGCGAAAGGAAAGGGGATGGGAACGGCGCGTTGGTGGGCGGCGGGCTCGCTCGCCGCCGCGCTCCCGGCGGAACCGGGGCGCGGCTCCGGAAGCGGCGCGGGCCGGGACGGGACCTTCGAGGGGTGCGGCCGGAAGCTCCTGTACCCGCCGGCATCCTTTGAGGCGGTGAAGTGAGCGCGGGGCGCGACGCCGTCATCATCGGCGCGGGAGTGGGGGGCCTCGCCGCCGCGGCCCGCCTAGCGCGGGAGGGCCTGCGGGTGCTGGTGCTGGAGCGGGAGGGCCATCCCGGGGGCACGGCCTTCACCTTCTTCCGCCGCGGCTATCAGTTCCCCATGGGCCCGCTGGGATTCAGCTCGCCCGGCCTGGTACGGGAGGCCTGGGAGGAGCTCGCCGGGGAGCCGCTGTGCCTCGAGCGTGTCGATTACCTGCTGCGGGCCTTCGGGCTGGAAGTGCCCCTCTCCCTTCCCTTCTCCCGCCTGGAGGAGAAGCTGGCAGCGCTCTTCCCCGGCGACGGGACGGGCATCCGCGGCTTCTTCGCTGCCGTGCGGGAAGAGGCCGGGCGGGGCTTCCGGGGGGAGGCAAGCGGCTCTCCCGCCGCCGGCCTGCTGCGGGGGCTGGTGAGCGACGAGCGGCTGCGCAGCATACTGGGAAGCCAGGGCACGCGCGAGCCCTATTCCAGCCTGGGGCTGCTGGCTTCCATGTGGACGCTGATGTGCGTCGAGGGCATCCATTACCCGGCGGGCGGCTTCCGCCGCTTCTCGGGCGCCCTGGCGGAGGCGGTCTCCGCTCGCGGGGGAGAGGTGAGGCTGCGCTCCGGGGTGAGGGGGATAATCACCGAGGGCGGCCGGGCCGCCGGGGCGGCGCTCGAGGACGGCTCGGTCGTCCGGGCGGGCGCGGTGGTCTGCAACGCGGATTTCAAGTCCACCTTCCTGGGGCTGCTGGGAGCGGGACAGGTCCCCGCGGCATGGAGGGAAGCGGTGCGTGAAGCCGGGCAGTCCCCCTCGGTCCTGCAGGTGGCCCTGGGGATTGACGCGTCCCGCGCCGACCTCTCCGCCTTCTCCGGCGCCAGCCGCATCATCTACAGGAAGGACGGCGGGACGGCGGCTGCACCGGGAGGCGCCCGCGGGGAGGCCGGCGTCCCCGCCCCGGAGGCGCTGGCCGCACAGGAGTTGGAGCTGTGCCTGTGGAGCGCCGAGGACCCCGGGCTGGCTCCGGCGGGCGGCGCGGTGGTGGTCGTGCGCACCGCGGTCCCGCACCATGCCTTCGCGCGCTTCCGGCCCGCGCGCGGCGCGCGCGTCCCGGGATACGCGGCTTACAAGGAGCGCCTGGCGGCGGCGCTGATGGGGGAGGCAGCCTCCCTCCTGCCCGGCTTGAAGGAGGCGGCCGAGGTGGTGGACGTGGCCACCCCGCTCACCTTCGAGGAGCGGGGCGGCCGGAGCGGCGGAGCGGCGGCCGGTTGGTCGTGGGAACACGGGGAGGGCGCGCGCGGCGGCGGCGGACGGGAACTGGTACGCACGCCCCTGGCCGGCCTGTACATGGCGGGGCACCAGGCCTTCACCTCGCTGACCATGGGGGGCATCCCCGCCGCCATGCGCAGCGGGCGGCTGGCGGCGGAGGCGGTGCTCGGCGGGGCGCCGCCGGCCACCGGGATCGAGATCCCGCGCCGCGCCAAGGCCTGATCCCCCGGGCGCCGGGCCGGCCGGACGCCCCCCGCCGGCGTCTTATCGGTCGCCCAGCCTCACTCGAAGAGGGAGGTCTGGGGCCTGCGGGGCGGCTGCGGCGGCTGCGGGGGGCGGACCCGCCGCGCTCCCCGCTCGTAGTCGTCCAGTGCCTGGTTGGCCAGGCCGTCCGCCTCCCGGTTCTCCTCGCGGGGCACGTGGTCGATGCGCCATTCCCGGTAGCGCCCGAGCATCGCGACGGCCTGGGCATAGAGGCTCTTGAGGTGGGGCTCCTTCACCCGGTAGTTCCCCTTGAGCTGCTGTACCATCAGGTCGCTGTCGGAGAAGATGCGCAGGCGCCCCACGCCGAAGGCGGAGAGCAGGCGCAGGGCGTGCACCAGCGCCGTGTACTCCGCGTAGTTGTTGGTGGTCTCCCCGATGTACAGGCCGAAGCGGGCCACCTCCCCTCCGTCCGGGGTGAAGACGACCACCCCGATGGCGGCGGGGCCCGGGTTGCCCCGGGCGGCGCCGTCCGTGTACACGCGCAGTTCCTCGAAGTCCCGGGGAGGCCGGAACCCGGGGTCGACCGCCGGTTCCTCCCTCCTTGCCGTCAAGCCTCCAGCCTCCCGGGAATGCCCGTCATTTCACCAGGATGCGCCGGCAGTGGGAGCAGCGGAAGAGGCCGTCACCCTTGAGAAAGGCATCGTACTCCTGGGCCGGCAGGGACATGAAGCATCCCTGGCACACGCCGTCGGCCACCTTGACCGCGGCCAGCCGCCCCTTGACGGCGAGGAGTTCCTCGTAGAGTCTGAGGTTGGCCGCGGCGATGCCCGGGAGCAGCCCGGCCCTCCTCTCCTCGGCCCTCCCGCGGGCCTCCGAGATCCTCTGCAGCTCCCGTTCGATGCCGGCGCGGCAGTCGTCGATCTGCGCGCGCAGGGTGCCGGCCGCCTCCTCCCGGGCGGCGATGTCGCCTTCCAGCTCCTCGGCCCGTTCCATCAACTCCAGCAGGGTGGTCTCCTCCTTGTCGCGCTTGCGGTTGAAGGACTGCACCTCGGCCTGGATGGAGCGGAGTTCCTTGGGATTGGAGATGGTCCCGCCGTAGAGCCTCTTCTCCTCGCCGGCGATCTTCGCGGCGAGGTCCTCGAGCCCCTGCTCCTGCTTGCGCTGGCGGTCCCGCGTCCGTTGGAGCTCTCCCCGCAGGCGGTCCAGTTCCTCCTCCAGGGAAGCGAGCCCCTCCTCCTTCTCCTCGAGTTCCCCCCGCACCGGCAGCGACTCCTCCTCCTCCTGCAAGCCGAAGAGCTCGGTGTCCACCGCCTGCAGGTCGTAGAGGTCGTCCCATTCGCTCACGTCAGTCCACCGCCTGCCAGGGGTTGACCTCGGAGCGCGAGACCAGCACCTCCACCCCCCTGCCGGCCAGCCTCTCCGTGAGGAAGGAGGCCAGGCGGGGCAGGGCCACCTTCTCGGTGGCGGCGTGCCCGGCGTCGATGACGTGCAGGCCCGCGTCCAGCGCGCGCAGGGCGGCGTGGTACTTGATGTCCCCGGTCACCAGGACGTCGGCCTGTCCTGCCGCGGCCTCGATGACCTCCTCGCCGGAACCGCCGCAGACGGCGACGCGCTCGACGGCGCGCCCGGCGTCGCCCACGAACCTCAGGCCCCGCGCGTCCAGCCGCTGCCGGCAGAGGTCGCCCAATTCCTTCATGGTCATGGGCGCGGGCAGCCGACCCACCCTGCCCAGCCCGGCCTCGACGCCCTCCAGCGTGAACACGTCGATGGCGGGCTCCTCGTAGGGATGGGCCTCCTTGACCGCCTCCAGAACCCTCTCGAGAAGGCTCTTCTCCACCACCATCTCCAGGCGCGCCTCCTCCACCCGGCTCAGTTCCCCGACCTTGCCCGCGGCGGGAGAGGCGCCGGGCCGCGGCTCGAAGGTGCCCTCGCCCGCCGCCATGAAGGCGCAGCAGCGGTAGTTGCCGATGCGCCCGGCTCCCGCCTCGCAGGCCGCCTGCCGCACCTCCTCCGCCGCGTCCAGGGGCACGAAGGTCACCAGCTTGGCCCGGTGGGGCAGGGTCAGATGGGTGAGGGGCTTGACCCCGCAAAGGCCCAGGGCCTCCGCCAGGGCGGCGCTGACTCCCCCTTCCACCACGTCGAGGTTGGTGTGGGACACGTAGAGGGTGATCCCTTCCACCAGCAGCTGCCGGACCAGCCGGGCCGTGGAGTCCTTCAGGTCGATCTGGCGAAGCGGCTGGAAGATCAGGGGGTGGTGGCTGATGATGAGCCCGGCCCCGGACGCCTTGGCCTCCTCGACGACCTCCGCGGTGACGGTCAGGGCCACCATCACCTTGTCGGCGTCGCCGCCTCCGTCGCCCACCTGCAGGCCCACGTTGTCCCAGGAAGCCGCGTACTCCTCGGGCGCCAGCTCGCGCATCAGGCAAACGATGTCCTCGATCTTCACCGGGTCTCTCTCTCCCTCGCCGGGGTCCGCCTCCTTCCTTGCTATTCTACCACCTCCACTTGGGGTCAGCCCTTCATTCTTCACTTATTCGCGTCAAATGCCAGTTCGCGCCAAGAAAGTGAAGAATGAAGGGCTGACCCCAAGTGGAGGTTTTAGAGGGAGCAGGACTCCCCCTCGATCTCCAGGGTGGAGTGGGCCATGTTGTACTTGTCCCGCAGCATCTCCTTCATCTCCGCCAGCACCCCCAGGCATTCCGCGACGCTGTCGGAGGCCATGCGGACGTGGGCGCTCAGGGCATAGATGTTGGAGCCGATCTCCCAGATGTGCAGGTCGTGCACGTCCTCCACCCCTTCGAAAGCGCACATGTCGTCGAGGACTTCGTGGTAGTCCAAGCCGCGCGGCACCGCCTCCATGAGGATGTTCACCGATTCGCCCATGATGCGCACGGCGCCCGCCAGGATGACCAGGCCGATGACGATGGTGACGATGGGGTCCACCGCCCGCCACCCGGTGAGCACGATGACGATGCCGGAGGCCACCACGCCCAGGGAGACCATGGCGTCGGCCAGCAGGTGGAGGAAGGCGCTGCGGATGTTGAGGTCCTCCCGGCCCCTCAGCAGCAGCAGGGCCACTCCGCCGTTCACCAGGAACCCCAGGCAGGAGACGGCGACGACCAGGCCGCCGCTGACCTCGGGGGGATCGGCCAGGCGCAGGACGGCCTCGTAGAAGAGGTAGAGGCAGACCAGTACGATCGCCAGCGAGTTGATGAAGGCCACCAGGATGCCCGTGCGGTGATAGCCGAAGGTCTTGCGGTGGTCCCGCGGCCTGGCCATGAGCAGCACCGCGATGAGCGAAAGCACCAGGGCCAGGGAGTCCGTGAGGTTGTGCCCGGCATCCCCCAGCAGGGCCAGGCTACCGGCGATGATGCCGAAGACCACCTCCGCCACCATGAAGACGCTGTTGGCGGCGATGGCGAAGATGAGCCTGCCGCGCGCCTGGAACTGCACTCCGTCCATGGGCCCTATTCTAATGGTGTGAGGTTATATTGTATAATTATCGCGATTTGCCGGGACCGCAGCACGAATCACAGAAGGAGTGGTTGATGAGCAGCGTGATCAAGAAGCGCCGCAAGAAGATGCGCAAGAAGAAGCACAAGAAGCTCCTCAAGCGTACGCGCTGGCAGCGTCGCAACAAATAGGCCGCCGGCCGCCGCAGGCCTGCGGGCCCGGCGGTCGGGAGGGGACCCACGGGGGACGGGCCGTGGCCCGCCCCCTTTGACTTGCGGCGATTGAAGGCGCCGGGGGCCTCTAATATAATGTCTACGCGTGAACGGGACGGAAAGCGGGAGGATGAAGAGGACAGCGATCCGGGCGATGCTTGCGGCCTTCGCGGCCGTGCTGCTGCCGGCCCTCCTGCCGGCCCTGCTGCCGGCCTCCCCCGCCCGCGCCAAGCAGTTTGAACACACCTTACCCGTCGATTATAAACTGCGCTTCACCGCCGGCAGCAGCACGGTATCCGTCGAAATGAAATACGTGTCGGCGGGGGAAGGTGGATTCGTCAGTTCTTTGCCGCAAAGCGAGATGCCGTCCGGTCCGTACTTCGAGATCATCCGGGTAAGCGACGCGAGCGGTAACGAAGTAGCTGCCTTGCGGGACGCGGAATACCCGGGGTGGAGGGTGGACGCCGGGGGTGAAATAACCGTTCTCTACGATGTCAACCTGAACGCCCTGGGCAGCTTGGGCGAGCAGGGGGCCGCGCCCGGCGACCCCGCCTTCTCCCCCTTCGTGCCGCACTGGGACGAGGGCTACTTCTTCATGCCGGGTCACTACCTCTTCCTGACTCCTTATGACGCCTCGGGGGACACGGAATATGACACCTGCAATACCTCGTTCGACCTTCCCGAGAAGTGGGAAGCCTGGCCTTCCTGGAGCGCGGGAGGAGATGCGCGGCGTTGCGCTGCCGGGGGCGCCGTTTTCGCGGGAGAGGCCTCCGCGGTAGAAGTCCAGGGAGAGATACCTCTCACCGTCGTACAGCCCCTCGGCGCTGACCCCGCCAACCTGGCCGCCCAGCGGGAGTTCGCCGACAAGCTGGCGGCCCAACTGCGTACGGCAAACGATGCCTGGGGCAGGCCCGGGATCGAGGGAGGGCACCTGCTGGTGTTCCTCGGCGGAGTGGCTCCCGGTACGGTCGACAACCAGGAGCTGCTCTCGATCCCACACTATCCGCTGCACGGCTGCACCTTTGTCCCGGTAGGCGGGCGGGAGAACATCCTCTCCCTCGGCCTGCTGGAGCGAGGGTCCGAAGGGGGCCTGCGCGTCATGCTCGGGAGGAGGTATCGTGACTTTGAGGCACGCTGGTTCCGCGAGGGCTGCATCCATTACTCCAGCCTGGTCTTCGCGCAAGCGAACTCGTGGATGGACGCGAGCGACGCCTACGACAGGCTGGCCGCCGATTATGCCGCCTACGTGGATGCCCTCGATAGAAGCCATGCAAGCCTCGCCGAGGCGGGAGATCCGGAGCGGACGGAACCCGCGAACAACCTGTTGCACAATGGCGGCACCGTCGCCGTCGCCTCGATAGATGCTTCTCTCGCTGCAGGAGGCAAGCGGCTGAGTGACCTGGTTGCCGACCTGTTCGCGAATTCCGTTGCGTTCGTGTCCAACCAGGACCTCAAGGACATCTCCAGAGCGATTTCGGGCGCGGACCTGAACGCCTTCTTCGACGACCACATCACCGGGACCGCGGTCATCCCGGCATCCGCCTTCTCGCAGCTGAAGCTGGAGGGGAACGCCTCATCCGGTCCTTCCGGCAGCTCCCCGGGCGCCGGCACCGGCATCGCCCCCGCGCCCGCCTTCGGCAGCGGCTGGATACTGATGCTCGCCGCGGCCCTGCTGGTGTTCGCCGTCCCCTTCCTGATGGAGCCCTTCGCCCTGCGCCCGCGAGGCGGGGCGGTCACCGTGACCGAGGAGGAGCTCGAGGCCGAGCGCCTGGCGCGCAAGAAGGCCTACTGGGGCGAACACTACGGCGAGGAGGGGGCCGGAGAGGACGGCGGCGGCGAAGCCGGCGAGAAGCCACCCTCCGCGGGACCGCCCGCGGAGCCGCAAGAGGGCGCAGGCGGCGGCGGACGGCCCTGAGGCCCCGGGCTACTCGCCCCGATCGCCGCCCTGCGGGAGCCAGCAGTAGCAGGTGACGGCGGCCAGTATGCCGCCCCAGAGCAGAAAGACCGCGAACTGGAGGCCGTAGAACTCGAGCTTGGCGTAGAACCCCGACAGCTCCTTGGGGAGGAAGAACGAATACCAGGCCCCCAGGACCAGCGTGAACAGCGCGACGAGGCCCGTACAGGCCCCGAACAGGCGCAGCAGCAGCGCGCCGCGGTAGACGCTCCCCTTCTTCCTCAAGGTCAGGCTGTAGCCCACCAGGAAGAAGGCCGAGCCGAACACGATGACGGTGGCGTTGCCGGACAGCCACGGCGCCATCAGCGACGCCCAATCGGAAGGCCCCCCGTAGTTGGGGGGAGCGGTCACCTGGTCGATGACCACCAGGTTCTCGATGACCAGGCTGTAGCAGAAGAAGGCCACCAGCATGAGCCCTATGAGCATCACGAACCAGGCGGCGCCGTACCTGCCCTCCTGTAGCGGGGCCCACCGGCCGGACTCGCCAACCTGCATCTCGGGTGCCGGGCCGCCCGGCCTTCCTCCGTCCTTGCGCGCCATCTCCTCCCGCTCCTTTTTTCCCATTATCACACATCCACTCGCCGGGCAGACAGCATCCGGGGGATGCCCCGCGCCATGATGCGGGTGAAGACGAACCGCGCCCGGCGGGCGATGAGGTCGTGCGGGGGCTCCTCCCCCACGCTCTCCATGGCCAGCTCCATCAGGTGGCGGAGGGGCATGCGCGTGGGCCGCATCAGCCTGCCGATGGAGAGGAGCAGCAGGCAGGTGGCGCAGTAGGCCACCAGCAGGTCCGCGCCTGAGGCCCGGGCCTCGTCCCACTGCTTCAAGGCCTGCAGGCCCATGTCCACCGGGTTGTATCCCCGCGCCCCGCAGGCGGCCCCGCAGCAGACCGACTGTTCCCGGCTGTGGGGCATCTCCACCGTCTCCAGCCCCATGGCCCGCAGCAGCGAACGGGGCGCCTCCATGAACTCCCGCCCCAGCACCTTGGCGTGGCAGGCGTCGGAGACCACCGCCCGGCGCGCCTCCAGGGGCGCGAACTCCAGCTCGCCCCGCTCCACCCGCCCCAGCAGGCGCTCCCCCAGGTACTCCGTCTCGAAGTCGAAGCGGGCCCCGAAATGCCGGGGCAGGACGTTGGTGATGACGTTGTAACAGGCGGCGCAGAAGAAGACCATCCTCTTCACCCCGAGACGGCGGAAGCGCTCCTCCAGCACCGGCACCTGCCTCCGCACCGGGTCGAAGAGCCCCAGCCGGTAGTAGACCTCGCCGCAGCAGAGCTCCCTCTCGCCCAGCACGGCCATCCCCTCCAGCAGGGAGGTGTCCAGCAGGCAGGGGTACATGCGGGCATTGCAGCCGGCGAAGACCACCTCGCCGCCGGCCGCCGCCACCCGCTCCGGATCGTTGGCCGTCCGCTTCCACTCCTCGACGAGCCGCCTCTCGCGCGGCGTGTGGTGGCGCATGGCGATGGAGGTGTTGTTCACCTCCTCCAGGGGCATGGCCAGCAGGGCGCGTACCGGCAGGCCGCGACGCAGGTACCTCTCGTACCAGCGGTATATGATCAACCCGTAGGGGTTGCAGTCGCGCGGGCACCAGGTGCTGCAGGAATAACAAGAGGCGCAGCGCCCGTCGATGAAGCGCGCCGGCTCGCCGCGCAGCAGCCGCCCCACCTCCGCCCGGGCCTCGGGAAGGGACAGCCGCAGGGTGGGGCAGCGGTAGAGGCACATGCCGCACTCGTCGCAGCGCTCGGAGGCAAAGAAGTCCTCCAGGACAAGCGTATCTTTCACCGTAACCGCCGGCCTTCCCTACTTGTACTTATCGTCCGAGCTCAGGACGGTGACGCCGCAGACCGTGCCCCCCAGGCCGCCCAGGTTGTGGGCCAGGCCGGTCCTGGCCCCCTCGCGCTGCCTGCCCTCGGCCCGCCCCTGCAGCTGCCTGGTCACCTCGAAGATCATGCGGCACCCGGTGGCCCCGATGGGGTGTCCGAAGCATTTCAGCCCGCCCGAGGGGTTCACCGCCACGTCCCCGTCGATGGAGGCCCGGCCCTCGCGCACGAAGGCCGAGCCCCCGCCCTTGGCGCAGAAGCCCAGGTCCTCGATGTTGAGTATCTCGGTGATGGTGAAGCAGTCGTGCACCTCGGCCAGATCCACCTCGGCCAGGGGGTCGGTGATGCCCGCCTGCTCGTAGGCCTGGCGCGCCGCGTTGACGGTGGGCCGCCAGGCGAGGTAGTCGAAGTCGGGCTGGAAGGGCAGGTAATTGGAGTAGACCGACAGCCCCAGGCCCCGCACCATCACGAAGTCGTCCCGGTATTTTTTGGCGATGTCCCTGCGCGCGACGATGAGCGCCGCCGCCCCGTCGGAGATGGGGCAGCAGTCCAGCAGCCCCAGCGGCCCGCTGATGGCGGGGGCCTTGACCACCTGCTCCAGGGTGACCTCCCGGCGGAAGTGGGCCCGCGGATGGGCCGCCCCGTTGAAGTGGTTCTTCACCGCCACGCGCGCCAGGTCCTCGCGGGTCATGCCGAAGGCCAGCCGGTGCCGCTCGTAGGCCAGGCCGAAGGCGGAGGGGGCGGTGATGCCCCGGAAGATGACCGGGTGGTGCTGGCCCAGGCCGGGCAGGCCGCGGCCGCCCTGGTCGGTGATCTTCTCCACCCCGCACGCCATGACCACGTCGTACATGCCCGAGGCCACCCCCAGGCAGGCGTTGCGGAAGGCGTCCATGCCCGAGACGCAGTAGTTCTCGTTGTGGGAGACGGGGATGTCGTACAGCTTCAAGGGATCGGTGAGCACCGCTCCGGAGAGTCCGGTGAAGCCGTAGGCCACGCCGATCCACCCCGCCTGGATGTCCTCCGGCCGGATGCCCGCGTCCTCGATGGCCTCGAAGCCCGCCTCGACGAGCAGGTCGTCCGCGCTCTTGGTGTACTGCTCCCCGAAGACCTTGGAGGCCCCCACGCCCAGCACCGCCACGTCGTGTATCCTCAGCTCCATCTCACTCACCCCCCCGGCGTACCGGCCGGCATTTCCAGAAGTAGTTGTTGATGTCGCTGCCGGCGTGGATCTTGCGGAAGGTCAGCTCCACCTCCAGGTCGACGGCCACCTCGTCCGTCAGGCGGTCGGTCATCTGCAGGAAGACGCGCCCCCCGCCGTCCAGGTCCACGATGGCCAGGGTGGTGGGCGTCTCCACGCTGGGATAGAGGTGGTCGTGCATGAAGGAGAAGACCCTGCCCCGCCTGGCCAGCCGCAGCTCGACGGAGTCGTCCCGCGACTTGCAGCGGGCGCAGACGCGGTCGATGGGAAAGCGCACCAGCCCGCACCGGTTGCATTTTACACCATGTAAGGGATAGACCTGGGAGAGGTCGCGCCAGGTCTGGATGGGCGAGGCGGAGTCCTCCAGGGGCGGCACCCCGGCCAGCCCCTTGTAGCGCAGGAACTTCGCGTAGCTCTCCAGGGGCTGCCGCGCCGCCAGGAAGCCGGAGACGCCGCGGCGCGGGGTAAGCCCGGCCAGGGCCGCGGTGACCCTGAAGGCCAGCACGTCGGCCCCGTCCGCGTAGTGGGCCAGCAGGACCACGTCGCCGTCGGCCAGGCCGCCCTCCAGGGCGGCGGCCAGCATCATCAGGGGCTGGGCCGCGCCGGTCCCGCCGACGGACGCGAAGAGGGCGTCCTGCACCTGTCCGGAAGCGGCGTCGAAGCCGCACCTGGCGGCGATGCGGCCGTGGCTGCGGAAGTCCGGGGCGGTGTAGACGACCCGCGCCACCTCGCCGGGGGACAGCCCGAGCTGCTGCATGGCCGCCTTGATCCCCGCGGCCATGGCCTTCTCGTAACCGAAGGACTGGGCCATGCGCGGGTTGTAATCGCGCAGGAAGCGGTCCTCCCCGGCCCGCCGCCAGGTGAGCATGATCTCGTCCTTGAGGGACGCCGAGCCCAGGTACTCGGCCACGACGCCGTCGCCCTCCCCCACCAGCACCGCGCCGGCGCCGTCCCCCAGGGTCTGCTCCCAGGAGGTGATGGGCTCGGCCACCCGGGCCTCCCCCGAGGTCACCAGGATGTCCTCGGCCCTGCCGGACGCCGCGGCGTCCAGGGCCGCCCCCAGGGCGGAGGTGGAGGCGCGCAGCGAGGTGGCGTAGTCGGCCGTCAGGGCGGCGGGCGGCGCGTCCAGCACGGTGGCCACCAGGGTGGCCAGCGACTTCTCGGCGTAGGGCGCGGAGGTCGAGGCGAAGAGCACCCCGCCCAGGCCCTCCGGCTCGAAGCCGGTCAGGCAGTCCAGGGCCGCCTCCACCGCCATGGTCACCGGGTCCTCGTCGAAGTTGGCCACCGCCACGCTGCCCGGAGCCCCGGGGACGCCCCAGGCCCCGGCGATGGTCTCGCGCTCCATCCGCAGCCAGGGAACGTACGCTCCGAAGGACTTGATACCGACCATGCCATCCCTCCTTGCTCGAGTCGCGTTCACCGGGAAAGCCGCCCGCGCCGCAGCCGGGGCGCGATTGAGGTAAATATATCAGAACCGGCCGGGGAGGGGATAGCAGAAGAGACGGCCGGCCCGGCCCCGGGTCAGTCGCCCAGGAAGGAGCCGGCCCAGGCGGGGGGCAGGGGCTCCGAGCCGGCCCGCAGCATGGCCCGCCAGGCGTCCGGGCCGAGGGGGTCGTCGAGGGGCTGCCGGAACTCGTAGTAGCTGTAACAGGCCCCGGCGGCGTAGTACTGCCCGCCCAGGTAGGGGACGATGACGTGGCAGGCCACCGGGTAGCCCACCGCCTCCTGCAGCGTTTCCATCCCCGCGGCGTCGTCGTATGCGCGGGTGACGCAGGCGGTGCCGCGGCCTCCGCCGCCCTTGAGCGACGAGGGCAGCAGGCCGGCGTAGCGCAGGCCCTCGCCGAACTGCGCCAGCAGCGCCGCCTCCTCCGCATCGAAGGGCTGTCCCTGCAGCTCCTTCTCGGCCGCGCCCTTGAGGCCGGACAGCAGGGAATGCATGGCGTCCAGCCGCGCCGCTGCCTCGGGCGCAAGCAGCCCCCGGTCCTTAAGGCCGCGGCGCGCCACGTCCACGATGCCGGCCATGCGGGCCAGCGCCTCGGGGTTGGGCTCCACGTAGCCGGGCAGGCCCGCGGCGGCCGTCCCGGGCGCGGGGACGGGGGCCTCCTCTTCCGCCGCCGGCACGACGGCGGCGCAGCGCAGCGCCGTCCAGGCGCCCAGGCTGGAATAGATGGACCTGTCCGCCCAGGCCTGGTTGGCCATGAAGGCGGGAAAGCCGCCGCCCGGCTCGACGAGCGCCGACCTCCACGCGAAGAGCTGGTTCCAGTAGACGCTCCCCGCGGTGACCTGGGTGCCCAGGGTCAGCAGGGCCCTCCGCAAGGACTCCAGGCGCGCCTCGTACTCGGGATAGCGGGCATCTTCGTAGAGGGTCAGGTTGAGCTGCCGCGCCCTCCCCGAACCCATCGCCGCGGCCAGGTCCAGGCCGCGGGGGAGGCGGCGCTCCTTGACCCGAGGGTCGGTCAGCTGGTCGAAGACGTAGCCGTCGGGGGTGGCGTCGCGGCCGAGGAGGGTGAAGACCGCCCGTTCCTCCGGGTCGCCCGCCCCCAGCGAGGTCGCATCGAGCCGGCGCAGCTCCAGGGCCCGCTCGATGAAGCCGTCCAGCTTCTCGTCCGATTCAAGGTCGCGAACGGAGAATTCCTTCCCGTAGACCGCGCCCATCAGGGAGGTATAATCGTAGACGTCGAAGTCGTCCCACCCCGTGCCGAAGAAGCGGTTCACCTGGAAGAGCCGCTCCCACGCCTCCAGGGCGCTCTCCTCCCCCACCCGGGCCCGGTGCAGGCCGCCCACCAGCAGTACGGCCGTGCGGGTCTCCTCCCGTCCGACCTGGCGCATCCGGGGGCCCCCCGGCGGGCGAAGGCGCATGCCCGCGCGCTTGAGAAAGGTCAGGGCCCGGAAGTAGGAGGCCCCCCTCTCGCTCAGGGCGTACCGCCCCCGCGGCAGGTACGCGCCGTAGTCCTCCTCGCGGCCGAAGAGGGGCGACTCCCCCCTGCCCGCTCCCGCCTCGATCAGCCGGACCTCCCGGTCGACGGCGTCCTCCACCCCGGCCGGCAGCTCCGCCGCGGGGTCCAGCAGGCGCGCCGCCACGCCGAAGAACTCCTGGCAGGAGCGGGCCGCCGCCCTGCCCTTCTCCCCCGCCGCCCCCTCCAGGTCCAGGGAGACGTCCAGCATGGCCGCGGCCAGGCCCTCGAGGTCATCCCGCAGCCTCTCCTCCTCCAGTCCCGCAAGGACCCAGGAGCAGAGGGACTGGAGGGCGCAGGCCAGGGAGTCCAGGGTGACGAAGGGCGGCGCCTCGTCCCGCAGGTAGGTGTCGACCATCTCCCCGGGCCCGCCGGGGGTGAGCACGAACCCGTTCCGCTGGAGCAGGGCGGAGGCCGCGGGGGGGAGGCCGGCCGCGGCGGCCTGGCGAGCGTCGACGGGCTGGGAGGGCAGGGACGGGCAGGCGGTCACGGCGGCCGGGTAGTAGACGGCGAAGCCGGCCGGCTCGATCAGGTCCTGCAGCCTGATGGTGCCGGCGCCCCCGGCGCCCCCGCCGCATCCGCCGGCCGCAGGCGCCGCCAGCGCCAGGACGACGATGAAAGTAACGGTGGCCGGCAGTCCGCGCATGGTACTCCTTAAGACCCGCCTATAATACCATAGAAGGGCGGGGGCCCGGTCGTGGGACGGGGCCGCCGCGCCGCAAAGACAGGCGTCCGAGAGAGGAGGAGGTCGTGCGTCGGAAGTCCGCGCCGCGGAAGGCCGCGGTCCTTGCCGCGGCGGCCCTGCTGGCGTCCCTGCTGGCGGCGGGGGCCGCGGGGGCGGGCGGGTGCGGCGGGCAGGCCAGGACCTACGCCCCCTTGGAGGCGGAGGAGTTCCGGCCCCTGGTGGACGCGGGAGGCACGGTTGCGCTCTCCTCCGACCAGCGCGGCATCATCGACGGGCGCGGCTATCCCAGCCACTTCTTCATCTCCTGGGACCCGGTCTCCGGCGACCGCGTCGAGTCCTGGACCTACTTCCCGCAGCGGGAGGAGTTCACCTTCTTGGGCGGGAAGAGGCTGCGCAAGGAGGCGGTGGAGGACGAGTCGGCGGAATACCCGCCCACCTCCCTCAGGCCCGAGGACTTCAGCTCCGCCCTCTCCCTGGAGGGAGCCGAGGCCCTGCTGGGCAAGCCCTTTCACAGCTCCACCGTCGAGGGAGAGAAGGGAGACGTCGTCGTCATCCTCTTCTACGGCCAGGCCACCCTGGACTACACCAACGGCAGGCTCACCGGGGTGAACACCATGGTCCACGACTTCGGGGGATTCCCGGAGGGGCTGCTGCCTTGAGCGCGAGCGCTGGCGGCGGGGAAGTGCCAGGCCTTTACATGAGTACATGTCCCCGACTGTTACCGTAAGGGCAGGTCCTGGCGGTGCCGGTGGCCGCATGCGCTGGTGGCGGGGGAGTGCCAGGCCTTTACATGAGTACATGTCAAGGCCTGGGACACTTTGTTTAACGTGTTAGTGGTAGGTGGTGAGGCGCTTGTGGTCGAGCTTGCGCGGACGGCTGCCGGAGCGGGCGGCGTAGCCCACCGGGACGATGGCCAGGGGGCGGACGTCCGGAGGAAGGCCCAGCGCCCGCGCGGCCTCCTCCTCGCGGAAGGCCCCCACCCAGCACGCGCCCAGCCCCAGGGAGGCGGCGGCCAGCAGCATGTTCTCCACGGCGGCGGCGGTGTCCTGGATGGAGTAGAGCTCCACGCCCCGCCTGCCGTACGAGGCGGCATGGGCTTCCAGGTCGGCGCCGACCACGATGACCACGGGCGCCCCGGCCACGCAGGCCTGCCCCAGGGCGGCGCGGGCCAGCGCCCCCTTCACCCCGGGGTCCCGCACCACGTGGAAGCGCCAGGGCTGGACGTTGCCGGCGGAGGGCGCCAGGCAGGCGCAGCGCAGCATCTCCTCCACCAGGTCCTGGGCCACTTCGCGCGCGGCGTCGAAGTCTCTTACACTATGTCTTTTTTCTACGGTCTCGAAGAACTCCACGGGGACCTCCCTCCCCCAAGGTCGGCGGCGGCGGGGATGCCGCCCGCCGTGCGCGCCTCCAGCACCGCCGAGCGCACGGCTTCCGCCATCAACCGGGCCCCCACCACCCCCACCAGGTCCGCCGGCGCGGCGGCCCCGCCGACGGAGGCGGCGAAAACGGTGTCCCCGTCAACCCGGGTATGGCTGGGGCGGATGGCGCGGGCGTACCCGTTGTGCCCGGCGCGGGCCACCCGGTTGGCGCCGGCCTTGTCCAGCCGCGCGTTGGTGACGATCACCCCCACGGTGGTGTTGGTGAACGCCGGGCCGGTCGCGGCGCCGCACCCGTCCAGGGAGGCCTCTAAGAAGCGCTCGGTCCCGAGAAAGCCTCCCCCGGGAAGCCGGGCGCCCGCGATGATCCTCCCGTCCTCGCCCACCACGTCACCCAGCGCGTTCACCGCCGCGCAGGCCGCCACCTTCAGCCCGCCTCCCCCCGCAAAGGAGGCGAACCCCCAACCGCCCTTCGTGGCCAGGGCGATGCCGGTGGCCTTTCCCACCGTGGCCCCGGTTCCGGCGCCCACGTTGCCCGCGGGCGACAGGTCGGGCCCGGCGGCCTCGCAAGCCGCGCGGCCCATCTCCGCGTCCGGCCGCACCGAGGGGTCGCCCAGCTGAAGGTCGAAGACGGCCGCGGCGGGCACGATGGGGACCACGGCCGCGCCGGCGTCGAACCCCCATCCCCTGCCCTCCAGGAAGGACATCACCCCGTCCGCCGCCACCAGGCCGAAGGCGCTGCCCCCGGCCACCACGATGGCGGTCGCCCTCTCCACCGTCTGCAGCGCGCCGAGGAGGGCGGTCTCACGGGTGGCGGGAGCCCCGCCCCGCACCTCGCATCCGGCCACGGCGCCTTCCGGGAAGATGAAGACGCTCACCCCGGTCAGGGCCTCCGCGTCCTGCGCGTGCCCCAGGAGCACGCCGTCGATCTCGAAAGCCATCTCATCCCCCTCCGTCCCTCATCACCCTCTTCAGGAAGCGCTCGACCGCGCCGTTGACCTCCGCGTGGCGGTCCAGCGGGCAGCCGTGGCCGGAGCGCAGCACCCGGAGCTCCGCGTCGGCCAGCCTCTCCAGGGTACGGCGGTTGGTGGAGGCGTTGGCGATGAAGTCCTTGTTCCCGGTGACCAGCAGCACCGGCGCCCTCACCTCCGAAAGCCCGCCCTCCCCTTCGTAATCCAGGCAGGCCGGGATGTCCATGAGCAGGGCGGGCACCGGCCCTCCCAGGGTCATCTCGATGATGTTGCCCAGCATCGAGGGGGAGGGGCGCGGCCCGAAGCCCAGCACCCGGAAGAGGAAGTAGGCCAGGTCGGTGCCCTTCAGCCGCGCGAGGGCCCACTCGAGGAAGCGCGGCCGCGCGGCCAGCCTGCCCAGCGCCCCGTAGACCGCCGGGCGGCGCAGGAGGCCCCGCAGCCTCTCCCCGCCCGGAACCCCGTCAAACAGCCGGATGCCGGTGGAGTCGAGGACGACCAGGCCGGCTAGGCGCCCTGAGTATTCCTCCCGGAAGAGACGGTGGAAGGTGAAGGAGACGTAGCCGCCCATGCTGTGCCCCACGAGCACGAAGCGGCGGGGGGCGACGGCGTCCACCACCGCCCGCAGGTCGGCGGCGAACTTCTCCACGCTGTGCCCCCCTCCCGCGTCGGGGTCGGAGCCACCGTGCCCCCGCAGGTCCACCGTGATGACCTTGCGCCCCGCGGCGAGGGCCCTCTGGTAGTGGAAGAAGTCGCCGCGGCAGCACCAGCCGTGCACGCAGAAGACCGCGTCCTCCCCCTCCCCGCTGACGCTGGCATGGATGCGCCGCCCGTCGGGGGCGGTGGCGTAGAGGGACGGTCCGGCGGAGTCGGCGAACGAGCCGACGCGCTCCGGGTCGCCGCGGCCGCGGTCCCACCGCACGAAGGCCTTCATGCCCGCGTAGGCGGCGGCCGCGGCCAGGCCCGGCCACCTGGTCCATCCGCGCAGTCCCTTCGGCGCTTCGCTCATCTCGACCCCCTCCCGGGCTCCCTCCTTATCCCTTCCCGGGCCCCCTTCGCCTGCGGCGCCCGCCGGCGTCCGCTAGAAGACCCGGGAGAGGAAGCCCTCCAGTTCGGCGTTGAACTCCTCGTGGACCTCCAGCAGGCTGCAGTGCCCGGCGTCGGGATAGACCACCAGCCGGGCGTCGGGGATCAGCGCCGCGCTGGCCTCGTTCACCCCCACGTTGGTCAGGAGGTCGCGCCGGCCCACCAGCATGAGCACGGGCACGTCGATGCCGGGGAGGATGTCCTGGTTGCGGACGTCCATGCAGGTCCTGGCGGCCAGCAGCAGCGAGGTCATGGGGGTACTCAAGACCATCTCCCGCACCAGTTCCACGTCGTCTGAATCCGGCTTTCGGCCGAAGGTCAGCGCGCGGACCAGTAAGTAGGCCAGCGAGGTGTCCTTGAGCAGCCGCAGGAGCGGGTCGCCCAACTTGCCCAGGCGCGCCCCCACCCCCATGAGCGGGTTGAGCGGGAAGGGGTGGAACGCCCGTATCAGTCCGCCGAGCAGCACGCCCTCCTGCAGGGGCAGGCCGCTGGAGTCGATGATCACCAGGCCCTTCAGGCGGCCCCGGTACTCCCCGGCAAAACGCCCGAAGAACCTGAAGACGGTGAAGCCGCCCATGCTGTGCCCGGCCACCACGAACTCCCCGGGGTTGAAGGCGTCTACGGCGGCCTTAAGGTCCTCGGCCATCCTCTCGATCCGGAAGTCCAGCTTCGCGGGGATGCCGGAGCCGCCGTGCCCGCGCAGGTTGAGGCTGACCACCCTGTAACCCTGCATGAAGTACTTCTGCTGCCAGCGGTAGATGGCGCTGCTGCAGGTCCAGCCGTGCACGAAGAAGATGGTCCTGTCGCCCTCGCCGTGGACGATCAGGCGCAGGGGGGTGCCGTCCGCGGAAGCTATCTCCATCTCCTTTCCCGGGGGAGAGGCGTATTCCTCCCCCACCCACCCGCTGTGCCTCCGGCGGTCCAGGCGGCGCACCGCCACCGGTACGGCCGCCGCAGCCGCGCCCATCCCGGCCATACCGGCCATACCGGCCAGGCCCGCCTTGGACCGCGCCGCCCTGCCCGCCAGGCCCATCCCGCTCTTAACCAAAGCCCACACCGACATCCGCCTCTCCTTCCTCTCTGCCCGAAAGCCCTTCCCTTCCTCCGCCCGCGCCCGCCTCCAGGGCCGCCCGGGCCCACTGGAGCGCCCCCTCCCGGCTGCTCACCACCCCTTCCAACTGGGCCTCCCTCACCCCGCGAAGCAGGGACCCCACCAGCCTGCCGGGCTCGAGCCCCAGCGCGTCCAGGAGGTCGCCGCCGTTCAGGAGCGGCGGCAGGGCTTCTTCCCTCTCGCACTGGTCCAGTATCGCCGCGCCGAGGTCCAGGAAGGCCTGGAGGTCCTCCGCGGTGGAGGCCTCGCCCCTGGTGGCCAGGCGGTCCGCGGTGGACAGCAGGACCACGTCGACGGCCTCCTCCCCCAGCGCCCGGGTCAGCCGCACCGTTCCCCGCGGAGTGACGCCGCCGGCGACGCTGGAGGCCATGCGCATGTGGCTGCCCACCACCCGAACCAGGTAGTCCCGCGAGCGGCGGGAGAGGCGCAGGCGTTCGCCCAGCTCTTCCGCGTACCCCACGCTGTGCTCGGTATGGCCGTGGAAGTGGATCCTCCCCGAGGGATCCCGCTCGAAGGTGCGGGCTTTGCCGCTGTCGTGGAAGAGGGCGGCGAGCCTCAACTCCGCGCCGCGCGGCACGCCGGCCTGGAGGGGCCGCCGCAGGTGCTCCCGGATCATCACGGCATGGCGCGGATACCTCTCCTCGGGGCGCTCCATCAGGCCGTCCAGCTCGTCCAGGGTGAGCAGGGTGTGCCCCCAGGCGTCCAGGTGGTGATAGTGGTTCTGGGGCAGCCCCGCCAGGGAGGCCAGCGCGGGGAAGACGTAGTAGAGGATGCCGCTTTCCTGAAAACTGTCGAAGACGGCGGACGCCCCGGGGGAGGAGAGGGTCTCCAGCACCTCGGCCGCGACCCGTTCGCCCGGCGCCCTGGCCACCAGGGACGCGTACTTCTTCATGTGATTGAGGGTGCGCTCCTCCACCTCCATGTCCAGCAGGTGGCAGAAGCGCATGGCCCGCAGCACCCGCACCGGGTCGGAGAGGAACGCCTCCTTGCTGCACTCCCTTAAGACCCGGCGGGAGAGGTCCCGCCACCCGTAGTGCTTGTCGACGAGGTCGCGCGGGAGGATGGCCTCCCTCTGCAGGGCGAAGCTCCAGACGTCCAGGGCCATGGCGTTGATGGTGAAGTCGCGCGACGAGAGGTCCTCCTCCAGGCTCTCGCCCTTGATGAAGGAGAAGTCCAGGGTGTAGGCGCGGTCCTGGAAACGGAGGGAGACGCGGTGGACGTCCGGGTCTTCCTTGACGGCGAAGCGCTGCCCGCCGAAGCGCGCGGCGGTCTCGGCCGCCAGCGCCCCGGGGTCGCGCCGGGAGACGAAGTCCGCGTCGCGGGCGGGGCTGCCCAGCATGAAGTCGCGGAGAAAGCCTCCCACCAGGTAGAGCTCCTGCTTGTTGACCAGGCCGGACAGGAACTCGAGCACCTCGATCATGAAGGGGTCGGTCTGGATGATGTCCTCGTAACTCAACCGCCGCGGAAGGGTCATCCTCTCTCCTTGCGAGTGACGGGCACCGGGCACGCAAAGATTATATCAGCCGCCGCTGCCGGAGGTCATGAGGGCCCCCGCCCCGCGGCCCGCGCGGCCCATAATAGTCTATAATCATAATGGTCTATAATGGATGTGAGGAGCCGACCGGGTGGCCGCGGGCGCCCGCTCGAGGGCGGGCGCTTGAGGAAAGTCCGGACTTCACAGGGCAGGGAGCTGGGTAACGCCCAGGCGGGGCGACCCGACGGAAAGTGCCACAGAAAGGGAAACCGCCTCCCCGCGCCCCCGGGCTCGGAGAGGCAAGGGTGAAAAGGTGGGGTAAGAGCCCACCAGCAGCACCGGTGACGGGCTGGCTAGGTAAACCCCTCCCGAAGCAAGGCCAAATAGGAGCCGACGCCGTGGCCCGCGGCGCTCGAGGCTCGGGTAGGCCGCACGAGGCCCGCAGCAATGCCGGCCCCAGATGGATGGCCACCGCCCGGTTCTTCCGGGTACAGAATCCGGCTTACAGGTCGACTCCTCACCTTTGGGCCAATTCAGGGTCTGGCCCTGACGAATTGACAATGCGGGGTCTGGCCCTGACGAATTGACAATTTGACGGAACCGGATCGAGGCCGCGGCGGACATCGGCGCCGCATGAATCGTCAGGAATCGTCAGGGCCAGACCCCGTTTGTGGAGGTGGAGCGATGGTCGAGAATGCCGGCGACGAGGGGATCCCCTGGATAGACCCGCACGTGCACATCCTGCCCCCCCGCCGCCTGCGCGGGCTGGTGCGCTGGGTCAAGTCCTTCACCCCCGACTTTCCCGTGCCCGAGGACATCACCGCCGAGGAGATCCTTGAGAGCATCCGCGCGTCCGGCATCCCGCGCTTCTTCAACCTGGTCTTCCCGCTCTGGCCCGAGGAGACCGGCGACCTGAACCGCTTCAACCGCGACTTCTGCGCCGGCGTGCCCGAGGCCGTCCCCTTCGGCTCCCTGCACATCGACAACCCCGACAAGGAGGCGGAGGCCCTGCGCTGCCTGGAGGAGTACGGGTTCGCGGGGATGAAGCTCCACCCCTTCGCCCAGCGCTTCCCGGCCTTCGGCCCGGCCATGGACCCCCTCTTCCGGGTGCTGGACCGGCTGGGCCGCCCCCTGCTGGTCCACACCGGCTTCGACGCCTTCTACGGAGACGACCTGCACCGGGAGGACCTGCTGCGGGTGCTCAAAGCCTTCCCCGGGATGCCGGTGGTGATGGTCCACTCCTTCTTTCCCGACTTCGGCTTCGCCCGCTCGCTGCTCGACCGCTTCCCCCAGGTCTGGCTGGACATGACCAACTCCGTATCCTGCATGCGCCTCTACCTGGAGTCCACCCTCTCCGGCCGGCCCCTGCCGGACATGGCTTCCTCCCTGGACGCCAACGTGGTGGAGGCGAACCTGGGGGATTGGGCGGCGCTCTTCGCCGGTCATTCCCACCGCATCATCTACGGCACCGACTACCCCGCCGGCTTCGGCGACCACCCAAGCCTCCTCTCCGACCTGCTCTATTTCGACTTTCCGCCCGAGACGGTCCGGCTGGTCCTCCACGACAACGCGGCGCGCCTTCTCGCCTCCTGCGGCGGCGGCTCGTTCCCTCCTATTCCTCAACCTCGATGACGACATAGGCGTCGGAACGGCGGAGGTCCCTTATCTCCAGCAGGCCGCCGATGTCCTCCAGGAAGGCCTCCAGCTCGGCGTCGTAGGCCGGGTCGGTGCCGACATAGATCCACTTCCTTCCGCCGATGCTCTTCAGGTAAGCCGCAACGGACGGGGCATCGCAAAGGCACGCGCTGGGGGCGGGGATGACGTCCACGCCGTCGAGATAATAGAGCAGGGTGGGATCCCAGACATCCAGGCTGTTGAAGATGGCATAGACCACGTCCCCCTCGCCGAGTTCCCGCCTCAAGAACTCCGCGCACTGCCGTGAATGCTCCGCCTGTTCCCAATATGCGGGTTTGCGGCCGCGGTTGAAGTCCGCATAGTCGGTGAGCGCCGCGCCCAGGAGGGCGGCGGCCATGATCGTGCCGACCAGCGCGACCTGGACCGCCCGGACAAGCCCCGCAGACGGCATCTTCCTGCCGGCGTATGATGCCGCTTCCTTGGCGGCCACCGCCGCCAGGACGGCCGCGGCCGGCAAGGCCGGCGTGATCATCCAGTAGGGCTTTCCCGCCGAAAATGAGAGAAACGCGTAGACCGAGAGGAACCAGCCCACCGGCAGGGAGTACCAGCGGTCCCCCGCCGCCCAGCGCCGTATGCTTATCGCAAGGCCCGCCGCCACGGCCGCCAGCACCGCCCAGCCCAGGTCGCCGGGGAGGCCCGTGAAGTAATAGTGCCAGGGCTCCCTCCACATCTCCGATTCCAGGTTGCGGCCGAGGAAGAAGCCCCCGAAATGGCCGACGTAGTCGCTCACCCACACATACCACCAGAACGATATCGCCGCCCCCAGCGTGCCCGCCTTGACCAGGCCCCAGGCCATGTCGCGGCGCCGGTTGGCCAGGACGAACACCCCCAGCGCCGGCAGGGCGAAGACGGCGGTCTCCTTGCTGAGCATGCCCAGGCCCAGGGCCATGCCGCTCCAGAGATGCCTCTTGCGCACGAAGAGATAGATGCTCAGCACCATGAAGAAGATGGCCGCGGCATCCTGCTTGACCCAGGTATCTATGATGCTCGCGGCGGGCATCACCGCCAGAAAGAACATGGCCAGGGCGCCGACCCAGCGCCCGTAGAGGAAGCGGGCCAGCCGCCAGGTCAGCAGGAGGGTCCCCAGCGAGAAGAGGACGGAGACCGCCTCGAAACCGATGGCTTCCACTCCGTAGCCCTTGTAGAGCAGCGAGCAGATCCACAGGTACAAGGGGGGGTGGAGGTTGACCAGCCTGCTCCACGTGCTCCATTGCGGATCGGCCGCCCCGCGGACGAAGGAGCGGGCATACATGACGAACTGGGCCTCGTCCCATATCAGGACGTGGCCCAGGTTGCGCAGCCGCAGCCACAAAAAGGCCGCGAGCGAGAACGCAAGCACCGCGGCCAAGGCCCACCGCTGCCAGTCCCGCCCCCGCGTACCGTCCACCTCCACCGCCTCATCTCCCATAACTCAA
>CAZETE010000020.1:0-33900 GCA_964515075.1 uncultured Actinomycetota bacterium
GAGCCGAACGGCCTCACATCCCCTCCCTTCCGCGTGTCCCGGGGGCATTGTAGCATACGCTCAAGCCGTTATTCTCCGGCCCGTGCTATAATAATTACCACTTGTAAGAAAGGAGCGGACTTGACCGTAAGCGACGTCGCCTTGAAGGAAAGGCCCTTCCTCTCGGTGGTCCTCCCCGTCTACAACGAGGAGGAGAACCTGCGGCCCATGCACGAACGGCTGCTCCCGGTGCTGGAGCGGTGCTCCTCCGGCTTTGAGATCATCCTGGTGGACGACGGCAGCAGCGACGGCTCACTGCGGGTGATGCAGGAATTGAGGTCCGCGGACGACCGCGTCAAGGTGGTCAGCTTCACCCGCAACTTCGGGCACGAGAGCGCCACCAGCGCCGGCCTGGAGTTCTCGTCCGGCGAGGCGGTGGTGATCATCGACGCCGACCTGCAGGACCCTCCCGAGGTCATCGAGGAGATGGTTGAGCGCTGGCGGGAGGGTTACGAGGTCGTCTACGGGCAGCGCCGCCGCAGGGAGAAGGAGCCCGTGGCCAAGAAGGCCTCGTCCTATCTCTTCTACAGGCTGCTGAACCGGGTGGCGGAGATGGAGGTCCCGGTGGATACGGGCGACTTCCGGCTCATGGACCGCGGGACGGTGGACAACTTCTTAGCCCTGCGCGAGCGGAACCGCTTCATCCGCATGGAGGTGGCCTGGCTGGGGGGGAGGTCGATAGGGGTACTCTACGACCGGGAGGCGCGCCTGGCGGGCAAGACCAAGTACGATTTCTCGCGCCGCCTGCGCCTGGCCGTCGACGGCATCCTCTCCTTCTCCACCCTGCCCCTGCGGGTGATGTCGGTGACCGGCATGGTCATCTTCTGGCTCAGCATGGTGGGCATCCTGGTGGTGCTGATCCAGAGGATGTTCTTCAACATCCAGGTCCCCGGGTACGCCTTCCTGGTCATCAGCCTGTTCGCCCTGAACGGCATGCAGATACTCTTTTTAGGCCTGTTGGGCGAATACCTGGCCCGGGTCTACAAGGAGGTGCAGGACCGGCCGCTCTACCTGGTCAAGGCGGCCCTGGGTTTCGAGAACGGAAAAGATGGAAAAGACCCTCTACCATGAGATGTACGAACTGGAGACCACCCACTGGTGGTTTCGGGCCAAGCACCGCATCGTCTCCCACCTGATCGCCGCCTACTCGCCCCGCCGCCAGCCCCTGCGCCTCCTGGACCTGGGCTGCGGGACCGGTGCCATGATCGCCGGGCTGGAGCGGCTGGGCGAGATCGTCGGCGTGGACTGCTCGCCCGAGGCCGTCGCCTACGCCGGCACGCGCACGCGCGCGAGGTTGATCGAGGGCCGCCTGCCGGAGGTACTGGAGCGGCTGCCGGGGGGCGGCTTCGACTGCGTCCTCATGCTGGACCTGTTGGAACACCTGGAGGACGACGGCGCGGCCCTGCGCGGGGCGCGGAGGCTGCTGTCGGACGGCGGCATCCTCATCGCGACCGTCCCCGCCTATCAGTGGCTCTTCTCGCCGCGCGACGCCTACCACCATCACCTGCGGCGATACGGGGCGCGGCGGTTCAGGGATCTCCTGGAAGGCGGCGGTTATCAGGTCTTGCTCTTCTCCCACTACAATGCGCTCCTGTTCCCGCCCGCGCTGCTGTCAAGGCTCTGGGACAAGGCGAGGAGGAAGGAGCCGGGGCCCGACCTCAGGCTGCCTCCGTCTCCGGTCAACCGCGCGCTGGAGGAGGTCTTCGCGGCGGAACGCTTCTTCCTGCCTCGCACGGGCTTTCCCTGGGGGCTTTCGCTCATCGCCGTGGCGCGCGCCTGAACCGCGGCGCGGGAGGGCGCGCGGGAAGGCGCCCGCCCCGGGGTAGGCCGGGCAGCCCCCTAGAACCTCTCGGCGTAGATGGGCTTTCCCCGGATGAGATAACCGTCCAGGGAGGCCTGGAGCCTCCCGGCGTAGTCGTAGTCGTCCGGCTGGCAGACGGCGGGCACCTCCACGGTCTCAAAGGTATCGAAGTCGGCCCATACGATGCGGGAGCACAGCTGCTGCCTTTCCATCCAGGCCAAGAGCTCCTTCAACTCCTGCTCCAGCGAAGGATCCTCCGCCTTCACCAGGAGCTTGTTCTCCCCTATTTGGATCCTGCCGAGCGGGCTGCCGGGCTCTTCCCTGGGCTGCCAGTACAGGACCAGTCCGTTCACGATCCTCACTCCCTTCCCTGCGGAACGGGGCCAAGGGCCTTGCCGTGTCAACGAGGACAGTTTAGCAGAAAACCCGTCCGGCCGGGCCGCCTCCCGGCGCCCAACCCCGCCCCGCCCGTCAACGTCTGGGGACGCCGCCGCCGGCCCCGGTCACTCCGGCTGGACGGGTTCCCCGCCGGTCACCCGGAAGACCAGGGCGTTGCCGGACGCGCCCACCTCCACCGCCTGTCCCCGGTCGGCCTCGCCCCTCAGGATGATGTCGGAGAGGGGGTTGGCCAGCTCCTTCTGGATGGCGCGCATGAGGAAGCGCGCACCGAACTCCCGGCTGTAACCGTGCTCCGCCAGCAGTCTGCGGGCCGGGGCGTCCAGCTTCAGGCCGATGCCCTTGCGCTGCAGGCCTTCCTGGACGTAGGCGGTCTTTAAATCGACGATGCGCTCTATCTCTTCCGGGCTCAGGGGGTCGAAGACCACCACCTCGTCGATGCGGTTGATGAACTCGATGGGGAAGTGGCTTTTCAGCTCGTCCATGACCCTGCCGTCCAGGTCCCCGCCCGCGCCGGGCCCGCCCGCAGCCCCGGCCTGCAGCCGGCCGATCACCTCGGAGGCGATGTTGGAGGTCATGACGATGATGGCGTTGCGGAAGTTGACGGTCTTGCCGCGGCTGTCGGTGAGGCGTCCCTCGTCCAGCAGCTGCAACAGCAGGTTGTAGACGGCCGGGTGGGCCTTCTCGATCTCGTCCAGCAGCACCACCGAGTAAGGGCGGTGCTCCACGGCCGAGGTGAGCTGGCCGCCCTCCTCGTAACCGACGTAGCCGGGGGGCGAGCCGACGAGCCGGGAGACCGAGTGCTTCTCTGAGAACTCGGACATGTCCAGCCGCACCAGGGCTTTCTCGTCGCCGAAGAGGAAGGCCGCCAGGGCGCGGGCCACCTCGGTCTTGCCCACGCCGGTGGGCCCCAGGAAGAAGAAGGAGCCCACGGGGCGCTTCTGGTCGGCCAGGCCGGAACGGGAGCGCTTGATGGTCTCGGCCACCACCCGGATCGCCCCCTCCTGCCCCACCACCCGCCGGGCCAGCTCTTCCTGCATGCGCAGGAGGCGCTCCGACTCCTCCTTGAGCAGCCGGGAGGCGGGTATGCCGGTGGCGATGGTGATCACCTCGGCCACCTGCTCCGCCGTGACCTCGCCCTCCTCCTCCCCCTCCTTGGCGGCCATGGAATGGCGGGCCGCCGCCTCGTCCAGCAGGCCGATGGCCTTCTCCGGCAGGCAGATGTCGGTAAGGTAGCGGTCGGAGAGGCGCACCGCCGCCTCCACGGCCTCGTCGCTTATCTTCACCCGGTGGAATTTCTCGTAACGGGGACGCAGGGAACGGAGCAGGGTGACGGTGTGCTCCGGCGCCAGCTCGTCCACCACTATCTTCTGGAAGAAGGAGGAGAGGCTCTCGTCCGGGGCGACGAGGTTCTCGTAGTGCTTGAAGGTGGTGGCGGCGATGCACCAGATGCGCGGGTTGTCCAGGATGGGCTGGAGCAGGCCGGAGATGCTCACCCCCGAGGCCCGGGCCTCCTCCCCCAGCATGGTGTGGACGTAGGGGATGTAGACGATGAAGCCCCCGACGTGGGAGCCCATCTCGTTGACCAGGCGCAGGATGCGCTGTTCCAGCTCGCCCTGGACGGAGGCGCCGGCTGCCAGGGCCACCGCGTCCAGTTCGGCGATGCGCACGTCCCTGAGCATCTGGGGGACCTCGCCGCGCGCCACCCGCTGGGCCAGGGCCTCCACGATGAAGGCCTTGCCCACGCCGGCCTCGCCCACCAGCAGCGGGTTGTTGCGGCGGTGCAGGCAGAGCACGCCGGCCATCCGCTCCAGCAGCTCCTCCCTGCCCGCCGCGACTTCCTGCGGGTCCTGCCGCGCCTCCAGCACCAGGTCGCGGCAGAAAAACTGGAGCAGGCCGCCGTCCCCGGGCTGCTTGAGGGCCTCCTGCACCGAGCCGTTCTGCTGGAATACCGGCTGGGCTGGAGCCGGTGGCCTCTCGATGCGCTGGCATTCCAGGTAATAGAGCAGGCGGGCCCGCAGTTCCTTGATGTTGACCCCCAGGCGCAGCAGTATCTCCACCGCCGCGCACTTGCGGTGGTCGAGCAGGGAGAGCATGATGTGCTCCGGCTCCACCAGGGGATCCTGGAAGGAGGCGGCGATGTCCTGGGCCCGGCGCAGCAGGGAGCGGGTATCCAGGGGGTTTGCCCTCTTCAACTCCATCTTCTGGCTCAAGGCCTCGTTCAAGGCCATGAAGGCGGTGTCCAGGTCCACGCCCATCTCGCTCATGACCTGGAAGGACACCGAGCTCTCCTCGGTGAGCAGGCTCACGAGCACCGCCGCGGAGGCGATGGAGCCCATGCCGTAGCTGGAGGATTCCCGCTCCGCCCATTCCATCACCCGCTGGGCGCGCTGGGTGATGGAGGTGAAGACCAGCGCCTCGGTGCCGGGGGGCAGCGGCCGGCTGAGGTCCCCGGTCACCACCACCCCTTTCCCGCCCGACGGCATCCTCCCGTAAGGGCTCTGCATCCACGACTGCCGCATGGAGAAACGGTGGGCGCAGAGGCCGCACAGGCGCAGGGTGCGCTGTTCCCCGTCCACCAGCACCTTGGAGAGCATGGTGGCCGGCCGCTTCTTGCAGCTCTGGCAGATGAACATGGGCATAGGACAATGGTAAAGGATGAGCCGGCGGTTGTCGAAGAATATCAGGTGAAATCGGGGTGATGCATGGAACTGAAGAACAAGCTCTTCTACGAGTCGCTGCGCCTCTTCGGCGGGCCCTTCTTCAGCTGGCATTTTCGGGTCAAGGGGGAGGGGACGGAGAACGTCCCGGCCGAGGGGGGCGCCCTCATCGTCTGCAACCACCGTTCCCTGCTCGACCCGCCCATGCTGGCCTGGGAGGTGGACCGCTTCGTCAACTTCGCCGCGGCCTCCTATTCCTTCAAGATCCCCGGTTCGGCCCAGCTCTACAGGTGGGCGGGGGCCTTCCCCATCTCCATCAGCGGCGGCGCCGCCTCCGGCTCGGGCATGAACCGGGCGCTGGAGCTGCTCAAGCAGGGGGAGCTGGTGGCCATCTTCCCCGAGGGGGTGGAGTCCTTCGTCAACCCGGACCGCGTGAAGAGGATAGCCGAGTTCAAGACGGGCTTCGTCCGCCTGGCCTGGGAGGCCCGCGTGCCTATCATCCCGGCGGCGGTGACGGCGCAGGAGGAGCGCAAGCTGCCGCGCCTGCCCGGCTTCCTGGTGGAGCCCTTCTTCCCCCACGAGAAGGCCTCCGAGGGCATGGCCTTCATCTCCTACCGGCGCGTGCGGGTGCGCGTCGGCAAGCCCCTGGACCTGAGTCCCATCTACGACGGCGAGCCCACCAAGCTGGACATCGACCGCATCAGCGGCAGGATCCGCCGCATCGTGGAGAAGCTCTACAACGGCGAGGACCTGGACCGCTTCATCTACGGCGACCGGCCCTTCGACGTACTGCGCGAGCGTGTCTGAGGCGTTCCGGCGCGGTCCCGCCCGGAGCCGCCCCTGGTGTATAATCGGTGGCATGAGAGAGAAGTGCGCCGTTACGCTGCTGGTCCTGGCGCTGGCCCTGCTGCCTGCCTTCGCGGTCTCCTGCGGCGGGAAGGAGGAGGCGGCCCAACCTTCCCTGGAGGATGCCAGGCTCCAGGCCGGTGAGGCCATCGACTCGGCCGAGATCCTCCTGCAGGGAGCCAGGCCCGGCACCGACCTCTCCGACGCGCGCGAGTTGCTGGACCAGGCGCGCGCCCTGTACGCCCGGGCCGCCGCGGTGGAGGATTACGTCGGGCCCGGGCGCAGCGTGCTGACCCTGGCGGAGGAGGCCAAGGGCAGGGCCCGGAAGGCCATGGAGGCGCAGAGGCTGTGAACCTCTACGACATGGTGGCCAGCCGCGGAACCAGGCTGGTGGCGCCCATGCTGGCGCCGCTCGGCGCGTCGCTGCTGGGCTTGGACCCGGCGGCGGTGGAGGGGTCCGGGCAGGTGCAGCTGCAGGCCCTCGAGGCGCTGCAGGAGAGGTACTCCCCCGACGTCGCCTTTCCCGCCATGGACCTCTCGGTGGAGGTCGAGGCCGTCCGCGCCGCCCTGGGAGAGGACCCCGCGCGGCCCGGCATGTCGGCGCGGGAGGCCGTCGAGCGCCTCAAGCGCTTGGACGAGGTCCTGGACATAGACCCGGAGGAGAGCCCCCCCATGCTCTTCCGGCTGGACCTGGCGGCGGGGATGCGCGCCGGCCTGGGCGTACCGGTGGCCGCCTTCGCCTCCGGCCCCTTCCACCTGGCCGGCCGGCTCTTCGGGGCGGAGGAGATGCTCTTGTGGGCGTCCTCCGGCGAGGTCTGTTCGGCAGGGATCATGGAGTTCGCCACCCGCCTGCTGGGAGACTACGTGGGGGCCCTGGCGCAGCAGGCGGACCTGGTGATGATGGTGGAGCCGGGGCTGTCCATGCTCGCCCCCTCATATTTCGATAAGATCTGCCGCGTGTTCTTCCAGGGCCTCTCCGGCATCATCCGTTCGGCCGGCGCCTCGCCCGCCCTGCACGTCTGCGGGGACAGCCGGCACCTGCTCGATCATCTCATGGCGCTGGGGGTGGAATGCGTGAGCCTCGACAGCCCGGTGGACCTGCCGGCGGCGGCCAGGGCGCTCCCCCTCAACCTGGTCATACTGGGGAACCTGGACGTCCGCAGGCTCGAGTTGAGCAGCCCGGCGGACGTGCGGGACAAGGTGCGGCGGCTGCTGCGGGAGATGTCCGGCTACCGCAACTTCATCCTCTCCGCCGGCTGCGAGGTGGCCCCGGGGACCTCCGTGGACAACATGGACGCGTTCTTCGAGGCGGCCCGCGGTGATTGAGACGCCGCCGCCGCCCCCGCCGCCGCCCCCGCCGCCCGCCGCGACCGGCGGGCTCTTCCTGCGCCCCCGGGACTGGGGGTGGGGGGAGTACGTCTCCTTCGCCGCCGCCGCCGCGATGCTCGTCGCCGTGCTGGCCTTGAAATGGGTCGTCGTCGACATCGACTTCCGCGACCCCATCCTGGGGTTGTTCAGGTACCGGGACAGCTTCTCCTTCAAGGTCCTGGAGAACCAGGCCCTCTCCTGGGTCATCGTCGGGTTGCTGGCGGCCTGCGTCGCGTCCGTTCCCTGGAGGAGGCCGGCGGCCTGGGCGGGCTGGTTCTTCTGCCTGGCCCTGGCCGGCTGCTCCGCTTATTACCTCTACGCCCTCGTCGACCAGGCCTACGACGTCCTGGGCTTCGTCGACGCCCTGCTGGACCTGGTGCGCATGATCCCCGTCGTCGGGCCTAAACTGGCCGAGTTGACCAGGCAGGCCGTCCTGGACTCCATCAAGTCGGTGCGCCCCCAGGCCGGCTTCTTCCTCTTCGCCGCGGGGGACCTGGCCCTCATCGCCGGTACCGCCCTGCGCCTGCGCCGCAAGCGGTGACGGGGTCGCAGCCGCTCCGAACCGGGGGGAGAGGCCGGCCGAGCCGCGGCCCCCGCACCGGACGCCCCGGAAGTCGAGGCACGCGCACCGCTCGGGGCGGCGTGCGCGTCCTTGCCGGCCGCCATCCGTTCCCCGTTACGGTCCGCCCCGTGCCTGAGGGCCGCCGGGCGTTCAGAGGAACAGCAGGTCCTCTCCTCCCAGGAAGTGGAGGATGGTTATGGCCTCCTCGGCGATGGCCACGTCCTTGCGCGGGTCGCGTGAGAGGTAGCCCACCGGCGAGCAGATAACCCGCAGGTGCTCCACCATGGTGTCCCGCTTCTCGTGCAGGTGGCCGCAGAGCACCGTGCTCAGCTTGGCGTGGCGCAGGAGCATCCTCCCCATCTCCTCCGACCCCATGAAGGAGCCGTAAGCGCCCTGGTCGCCGGGCGCGCCGCCGACCAGGGAGGCGAATGGGGGGTGGTGCATGGCCACCACCATCTCCTGAACCTCGGCGGACTGGGCGAGCGTCTCCAGGTCGCTGTCCAGGCGGGCCAGGAAGTCCCGCGCCACCTCCACGTCGGAGCGGCGGAAGGGGCCGGGCTCCCCCTCCGCCAGGCTGCTGACGTCGTTCCAGCAGGCCCAGCGGAGGTCGTTCCAGATGTCGTTCTGCAGCTCCCGGGTGGCTTCGGGGAGGTCCTGCGAGGATTCCGGGTCGCGGAAGGAGAAGTCGTACCATCCGATGGACCCGGCGAACCCCACTCCCTGGATTATCTGCGGCTCCATCCACAGCGGGACGAACCCGTTGCGCTTGCACAGCTGGGGAAGCTGGAAGTAGTACTTCTCGTAGGAGTCGTGCCCCTCTTCCTGCAGGTAGTTGGACATGATCCAGATGTCCTGGTTGCCGGGGACGAACATCTTGCTGCAGGACAGTCCGGAGAAGCAGTCCAGGGCGTATTCCACGTCCCCCATCTCCGGGCTGACGTCGCCGCAGATGAGGAAGGCGTCCGGGTCGATTATCTTCAGCAGCTCTGCGATCTGCGGCACCAGCTCCCAGTTCCTCTGGGTGATGTCCACGTGCAGGTCGCTAACCAGCGCCAGCCTCAACCCTCGGTTCCTTTCGCTTCCCCGTCGCCAAGACCTCGACAAGGATTATTATAGCCCTCGACCCGCCGGGCTTCAGCCCCGTGGGGCGGGAGAGCGGGCAGGAAAGATTAGTGATTTGAGGTATTATGTAATAATATCGGGTTCGCGTATGTCAGTCAGCGGAGGATAAATCGGTCGAAACCGGGTTGGTGCGTCCTCGTAAAGGAGTCGGAGGTGGAGATGGAGGTCGAGATAGGTCTGGGGAAAACGGCTCGGCGAGCCTATGGGTTGGACGACATCGCCATCGTCCCGTCGCGGCGCACCCGCGATACCGACGACGTCGACATCGGCTGGGAGCTGGGGGGGCACCGCTTGAGCCTCCCCCTGCTGGCCTCGGCCATGGACGGCGTGGTGGACGTGAAGACGGCCGTCGCCATCGGCAAGCTGGGCGGCCTGGCGGTGCTCAACCTGGAGGGGCTGCAGACGCGTTATGACGACCCCGGGCCGGTCTTCGAGGAGATCGCCTCCCTGCCGCCCTCCGAGGCCACCCGCGGCATCCAGCGGGTCTACCGGGAGCCCGTCAAGGAGGAGCTCATCGCCCGCCGCATCGCCGAGATCAAGGCGGGCGGGGTCCTGGCGGTAGCCTCCCTCACCCCCCAGAGGGTGGAGGCCTACTACCGCACCGCCCTGGAGGCGGGCCTGGACATCCTGGTCATCCAGGGCACGGTCATCAGCGCGGAACACGTCTCCTCCCATACCGAGCCGCTCAACTTGAAGAAGTTCATCGCCGAGCTGCCCATCCCGGTGGTGGCGGGGGGGTGCGCTTCCTACTCCACGGCCCTGCACATGATGCGCACCGGCGCGGTGGGTGTGCTGGTGGGGGTGGGCCCGGGCGCGGCCTGCACCACCCGGGGAGTGCTGGGCCTGGGAGTGCCCCAGGCCACCGCCCTGGCCGACACTTCGGCGGCGCGGGTGCGCCACCTGATGGAGACGGGCAAGTACGTCAACATCATCGCCGACGGGGGCATGCGCACCGGCGGGGACATCTCCAAGGCCATCGCCTGCGGGGCGGACGCGGTGATGCTGGGCTCGCCCATCGCCTCCGCCAAGGAGGCGCCCGGCCTCGGTTATCACTGGGGCATGGCCACCTTCCACCCGGACCTGCCCCGCGGCACCCGGGTCAAGACCGAGCAGCGCTGGACCCTGGAGGAGATCCTGGTGGGGCCGGCCCACGAGAACGACGGCACCGTCAACCTCTTCGGGGCCCTGCGCATGTCCATGGCCACCTGCGGCTACGAGAACATCAAGGAATTCCAGCGGGCTGAGGTCATGCTGGCCCCGGCCCTGCGCACCGAGGGCAAGGGGCTCCAGTACCAGCAGGGCGTGGGAATGATCAAGTAGGCCCCGGCATTGAAGGATAGCGAGGCATGCAGGAGGAAGGGCCTTCACGGGAGACCGAGTCCGGCTGGTTCGCCTCGAAGAAGCGCAGGGGCTTACTCATCGCGGCGCTTCTCCTGTGCATGTTCGCGACCGTCCTGCTGGCCTCCCTGCGCGACTCACCCACCTTCGACGAGCCCATCTATATAGCCTCCGGTTATCAGTACCTGAGGGGCGGCAACTTCACCCTCAACCTGGAGCACCCGCCGCTGATCAAGGAGGTGCTTGCCGCCCCCCTCGCGTGCTTTGGGTTCAATTACAGCGCGCCGCCGGAGGGGGGTGACGCTGCAAGGTACTTCCTCCGGCAGAACGCCTATGCCGGAGCCTTCCTTTACAGCCAGGGCAACCCGCCCGACACCATGCTGCAGGTGGCGCGCATCCCTGCTTACTTGATGCTCGTTGCCCTGGGGTTTCTCGTGTATTCATGGGGAAAGCGCCTTTACGGGTATCCTGCGGGGCTCATCTCGTTGACCTTGTTCGTGCTCACCCCCGTATTTCTGGGAGACGGCAGGTTGTCCGTACTCGATCTTGGCGCCACCCTCTTCTTTACCGCCGCCCTCTATTCCATCTACCTGTACCTGGAGAAGGCGAGTCCGTGCAGGTTCCTGGCCTGCTCCCTCGCCACCGCCGCCGCCCTGCTCTCACGCTTCAACATGTTCATCCTGATCGCCATCTTGCCGGCGCTGGCGCTGTCGCATCCCCTGTTTGCCGAGGGCGGGAAGGGGGAGGCTTATGGGAGGGGGGCCTTGCGGAACCTCGGGCGAGCCGCAGCGATAACGGCGGCCGCCATGATTCTGGTGCTCACTTTCTACGGCATGCATACCTCGCGCCTCACGCGGGATCAACAGGAGAGCAACATAGAGAGCAACCTGGTTGAAGGCTCGTCCTTCAAGGGCCTGCTGCTCAGCGTCAACGAGGTCTCTCCACCCCTTGCCCATTACCTGCTGGGCATAGCCCATGACTATGAATACGTGAACGCCAACCGCGTCTCTTACTGGAACGGATCGTTCTCGCACCGGTGGCGGTGGTACTATTACCCGTGGATCTTCCTCCTCAAGACGCCGCTCGCGGCGGTCCTCCTGTTCTTCCTGGGACTGCTGGTCAGCATGAAGCGCATCAGGGCCTGGCCCCATGCCTGCCCGCTGTTATCCCTGGGGCTGCTGGCCGCCGCTACCGGGCTCTCCAAGCTCCAGATGGGCATCAGGTACGTCATGCCCCTTTTCCCCCTGGTGCTGCTGCTGGCGGGCCTGGGGGGGGCGGAGTTGGTGCGGGCGGGGCGCGGAAGAAGATACCGGGTTGCCTTGCTGGCGGCTCTCCTGGCATACGCAGCGGCTTCGGTGGCCCCCTTCTTTCCCTCCTTTCTCTCCTATTCCAACGAGCTCATTCCGGACAAGCGGCAGGCTTACAGGTGGCTTATCGATTCCAACCTTGATTGGGGGCAGGACCTCAAGCGGCTGGCCGATTACGCAGAGGAGAACGGCATCGCCGATCTTGAGATAGACTACTTCGGGGGCGGCGACCCCCTCTACTACCTGCCGGAGGCCGAAGAATGGTACCAGGAACTGGCGGACATGCGCGCGGCGCTGGGCTTTTCGGAAGAAGAAGTTCGGCCGCACGGCTGGTTTGCGCTCTCCTTGACCCGGCGGCAGTTGGGGTTCTGGGAGGCGGAGGCAGGAGCATTGCCCCGGAGCCCCAACTCCTACGGCAACTGGATCATGGATCACCGGCCGGAAGCCTACATCGGCGACTCCATAGTGCTCTACCATCTCCCATGACGGAGGCTGGCGGTTCAAGCGGGATGCCCTTCCATTCCCCTGCCGGCGATAATATATTGTATTCGATGCGCGGAGGCCGGGGTAGCGCGCATGCGGGGTGAAGCTGAGGGATGGAGGGGGAGGGATCGGCACGGATGACCCACGAGGGCTGTTTCGCCTCGAAAAAGCGCAGGGGCTTACTCATCGCGGCGCTTCTTCTGTGCATGTTCGCGACCGTCCTGCTGTCCTCCCTGCGCGACTCACCCACCTTCGACGAGCCCATCTACATCACTGCGGGTTATCAATGCCTGAGGGGCGGCGATTTCTCCATGGTCATGGAGCGCCCTCCCCTGCTGGAGGAGATCCTGGCCCTGCCGCTGGCCTTCAAGGACTTCAACTACAGCAAGCCCCCCGCGGGCCCGTATTACGTCCAGAGCCGGTATGCCCACGATTTCATGTACGGGGTGGGCAACCCGCCCGACCTCATGCTGCAGCTGGCGCGCTTGCCTGCCTACCTCATGTTGATGGCCTTGGGCCTGGTCATCTACTTCTGGGGCAAGCGGGTCTTCGGCTGCCGGGCCGGCCTGGTATCCCTCTTCCTCTTCGTCCTCACCCCCGTGTTCCTCGGGGACGGCCGCCTGGCCACCCTGGACCTGGGGGCGACGCTGTTCATGACCGCGGCCTTCTACTCATTCTATCTGCTTATGGAGGAGTTCACCGCCGGCCGCTTCGTCGCGACATCGTTTCTGTGCGCCGCCTCCCTGCTCTCGCGGTTCAATATGCTCATACTGGTAGTGATGCTGCCCCTGCTGGCCCTGCTCAAGCCCTTCTTCACCCAGCCCCGCAAGGAGCTGCGCCCGGGGGAATCCCTCCGCTGGCTGGGGCGGTGCGTCGCGGTGCTGCTGGCCGCCCTGATCGTCGTGGTCACGTTCTACGGCATGCACACGGCCGGGCTGACCGGGGAGGAACAGGAGGCCAACATCCGGGCCAACCTGAGGGAGGGCTCCTCCTTCACCGGGACGCTGCTCAAGATCAACAAGGTCTCGCCGCCCACCGCTCACTACCTGCTGGGGATGGCCCACGATTACGAGGAGCACGTGAAATACGCTCAATACAGCCGGGTCTCTTATTGGGACGGCAAGTTCGACAAGCGGTGGAGGTGGTATTATTACCCCTTCATCTTCCTTATCAAGACGCCGCTGGCGCTGGTCTGCCTCTTCCTCGGGGGTCTGCTGCTCTGCCTGCGTTGCCTCCGCAGGTGGGGGAGCACGTACATAATGATATGCTTGGCTACGCTGGCGCTCTCCGCCATCGGCTTCAAGCGCCAACTGGGGATCAGGTACGTCATGGTGATCTTCCCCCCGGTGATCCTGCTGGCCGGCCATGCCGGGGCCGAACTGGTGAAGCCGGGAAAGAACCGGCGGGCCCGGCAGGTCCTGCTGGGGGCCCTCATGGCGTACCTCACGGCCTCCGTGATGCTCTTCGCCCCGTCCTTTCTGTCCTACTCGAACGAACTGGTAGTCGACAAGAAAGAGGCCTACAGGTGGCTGATCGACTCCAACCTGGACTGGGGGCAGGACCTCAAGCGGCTGGCCGATTACGCGGAAGAGAACGGCATCACCGATCTCTATATCGACTACTTCGGGGGAGGCGACCCCCGGTATTACATGCCGGAGGCCAAGCCCTGGTGTCCTGAAATGGGCGGCCGTCCCCAGGGCTGGTTCGCGCTTTCCTACGTAAGAAGACAGAGGGGTTTTTCGGATCCAGAGACCGGAGGGCCGCCGCCGCTGCCCTCGTCCTACGGAAACTGGATAGAGCGGTATGAGCCGGTAGCGCGCATCGGCGAATCCATCCTCCTGTACTTCCTCCCCTGAAGGCAGCTCATCGGCCGGCCATGCCGCCAAGGGAGCCTTTCACTTTGTCGTTGAGCGGTAATAGACTGGTGTTCAACAGGCCGAGCGGCGCGGACCCATCGGGAAGAGGAGAGCAATGAACCAGTCCTTTGATACCGTTCTGGTAGTCGATTTCGGCGCACAGTACGCCCAGCTCATCGCCAGGCGGGTGCGCGAGTGCAAGGTCTATTCGGAGATCGTCCCCTTCGATATCGGCGCGGAGGCCGTCAAGGCCAAGAGGCCCAGGGGCATCATCTTCTCCGGCGGGCCCTCGAGCGTCTACCAGGAGGGGGCTCCCGGGCTCGACCCGGCCCTCTTCGAGCTGGGCGTCCCCATCCTGGGCATATGCTTCGGCCACCAGCTCCTGGCGACCAGCCTGGGGGGAGAGGTGTCCCGCACCGACGTCCGCGAATACGGCAAGACCGAGCTGGAGGTGGTCGGTTCCGGGGTGCTCCTGGCCGAGCTGCCCACATCCCAGACGGTGTGGATGAGCCATGGGGACAGCGTGCGCACGGCCCCGGCGGGTTTCGAGGTCACCGCCCGCACCGGCGGCTCGCCCGTGGCGGTCATGGAGGACAGGGAGAGGGGCTTCTACGGCGTGCAGTTCCATCCCGAGGTTACGCATACCCCTTACGGCATGGACATCCTCAAGCGCTTTCTCTACGACGCCTGTGACTGCCTGCCCGCCTGGACCATGGTCTCCATCATCGAGCAGGCAGTGGAGCAGGTGCGGGAGACGGTGGGGGGCAACAAGATCATCTGCGGCCTCTCCGGCGGGGTCGATTCGGCCACCGCGGCGGTGCTGGTCCACAAGGCGGTGGGCGACCAGCTGACCTGCGTCTTCGTCGATCACGGCCTGCTGCGCAAGGGCGAGGCCGAACAGGTGGAGGACACCTTCCGCCGCCACTTCAAGATCAACCTCATCCACGTCAAGGCCCAGGAGCGCTTCCTCAAGCGCCTGGAGGGGGTCACCGACCCCGAGGTCAAACGGAAGACCATCGGGGAGGAGTTCATCCGCGTCTTCGAGGAAGTGGCTTCGGAGCTGAAGGATACCGACTTCCTGGTGCAGGGCACCCTCTACCCCGACATCATCGAGAGCGGCACCCGTGACGCGGCGCGCATCAAGTCCCACCACAACGTGGGGGGCCTGCCCGAGGATATGCAGTTCACCCTGGTGGAGCCGCTGCGCCTGCTCTTCAAGGACGAGGTGCGGGCGGTGGGGGAGGAACTGGGCCTCCCGGAGGAGATCGTCTGGCGGCAGCCCTTCCCCGGGCCCGGCCTGGCCATACGGATCATCGGGGAGATCACCGGGGAGAAGCTGGAGATACTGCGCGAAGCCGACGCGGTGGTGGTCGAGGAGATCAAGCGGGCCGGCCTCTACCGGGAGATCTGGCAGTCCTTCGCCATCCTCCCCGACCTGCGCACGGTGGGGGTTATGGGCGATGAGCGCACCTACGCCTATCCCATCGTGCTGCGCGCGGTCACCAGCGACGACGCCATGACCGCCGACTGGGTGCGCCTCCCCTACGAGGTGCTGGAGCGCATCTCCTCCCGCGTCATCAGCGAGGTGCCCGGGGTCAACCGGGTGGCCTTCGACGTCTCCTCCAAGCCCCCCGCCACCATCGAGTGGGAATAGCCCCCCGAATCTGCGCAATCCGGGGTCAGTCGTTCATGCCGCGCCACGCGACACCACGGTAGGATGAAAACGTCGCATTTTCAGAGCAGGCCCCTTTTTCACGAATTCATCGGACTCACCGGTTATGTGAAAAAGGGGCCTGACCCCGGATTGCGCTTTTGGGCGGATATCGCTGCCGTGCGCTAGAATGGTCTGGCGCGCGTGGAAGCAGCAAGGAGGGAGATGTCCGCCAACGATCTTATCCTCGAAGGCCTCAACCCGGAGCAGCGGGAGGCGGTCCTGCATACCGAGGGCCCCCTGCTCATCCTGGCCGGCGCCGGCAGCGGCAAGACCCGGGTGCTCACCCACCGCCTGGCCTGGCTGGCGCGGGAGAAAGGGGTGCCCGCCTCCAACCTGCTGGCCATCACCTTCACCAACAAGGCGGCGGAGGAGATGCGGCAACGGCTGAAGGGGCTGGTGGGCAGCTACGGCCGGGCCATGTGGGTCTCCACCTTCCACGCCGCCTGCATGCGCATGCTGCGGAAGGACGCCGAACGCCTCTCCTATGCGCGCAACTTCGTCATCTACGACGAGGACGACCAGAGGCGCCTGGTCAACCAGCTTATGCGGGACAACCGCATGGACGTCAAGCGCTACCCGCCGCGCTCGGTGCGCTCGCGCATCTCCGCCGCCAAGAACGAGATGGTCGGCTGGGAGGACTTCCAGCGCGCGGCGCGCGACGACTTCGACTCCACGGTGGGAGAGGTCTACCGCATCTACCAGGAGACGCTCGCCCGTAACAACGCCATGGACTTCGACGACATCCTCCTCAACGCCCTGGCGCTGCTGGAGCTGTACCCGGCCATCCTGGAGGAGTACCAGGAGAAGTTCCACTACATCAGCGTCGACGAATACCAGGACACCAACCGCGTCCAATACGAATGGGTCAACCTGCTGGCGGCCCGCCGGCGCAACCTCTGCGTGGTGGGCGACGACGACCAGAGCATCTACTCGTGGCGCGGGGCAGACCTGCGCAACATCCTCGACTTCGAGAAGGATTACCCCGACGCCACCGTCATCCGCCTGGAGCGCAACTACCGGTCGACCCAGGTGATCCTGGAGGCGGCGCACGGCGTGGTCGAGGGGATCGAGGGCCGCAAGCCCAAGAAGCTGTGGACCGACCGGGCCGGGGGTTCTCCCATCAAGTACTTCCGCGCCGAGACCAGCCTGGAGGAAGCGCTCTACCTGGTGGAGGAGATCGGCAGGCTCACCTCGCAAGGGGGGTATACCCTGCGCGACGTGGCCGTCTTCTACCGCGTCAACGCGCAGTCGCGAATCTTCGAGGAGGTCATGCTCCGCTTCAACCTGCCCTACCGCATCATCGGCGGCTTCCGTTTCTACGAGCGGCGCGAGATCAAGGACATCCTGGCCTACCTCAAGGTGCTGGCGAACCCGGACGACGGGGTGAGCCTGCGGCGCATCGTCAACGTGCCGCGCCGGGGCATCGGCGACACCACCCTGGGGCACCTCGAGGCCTTCGCCGCCCTGCAGGGCATCCCTCTCCTGCAGGCTATGGAGCGGGCGGAAGAGGTTCCGCAGCTGGGCTCGGCCGCGCGCAGGAAACTGGCGGCCTTCGTCGGGCTCCTCGCCGAGTTGGGGCGCGACGCGGAGGAGCGCCCCCTCACCGACCTGATGCGGCGCGTTCAGGTCAAAAGCGGCTACCTGCAGGAGCTGCGCCAGGAGAAGAGCATCGAGGCCGAGGGACGCTTGGAGAACCTGGAGGAGTTCGAGCGGGTGGCGGCGGAGTATCAGGCCGGCAACCCCGAGGGAGGCCTGGAGGGGTTCCTCGAACAGGTCTCCCTCCTCTCCGATATCGACCAGTACCGCGAGGAGGAGGGCTCGGTCACCCTGATGACCCTGCACAACGCCAAGGGCCTGGAGTTCCCGGTGGTGTTCATGGTGGGCATGGAGGAGGGGGTCTTCCCCCACATCCGCTCCGTCTTCGAGCGCCGCGAGGACGAGGAGCGGCGCCTCTGTTACGTGGGGCTGACCCGCGCCAAGGACCTGCTCTACCTTACCCGGGCCAGCGTCCGCTTCACCTACGGCCGCGAGGAGTACTGCCGCGAGTCGCCGTACCTGGGCGACATCCCCCCGGAGCTCATCGAGGTGGTGGGGGCGGAGGAGGTGCGCCGGGCCGCCGCCAAGCGCGAACGCGAGGAGGCGAAGCGGTTGGCCAACACCTTCAAGGCCGGGGACCGCGTCCTGCACGCCAAGTTCGGGGAGGGGCTGGTGACGGAGGTCACGGTGTCCGAGAACGGCCCCGAGATGACCGTGGAGTTCTCACAGGTGGGCCCCAAGCGGCTCCACCTCCAGTACGCCCCGGTCACCAGGCTGGAAGACGGCTAGGAGTAAGGGCCGCCCCCGCTAGACCATCTTCATGTCGGCCAGGAGCTTGGCGACCGCGAGCCTGCTCGCCTCGGCCATGGTCTGCAGCTGCCGGCCGGCGTCGATGGAGAAGTCCTCGGTGATCTGCGCGTCCGGCGGCAGGTCGAACCTGACCAGGGCCGCTCCGGTGCCCCGGCTCATGATCTTGTTGGCCCGGTTGTCCAGGAGGAAGGCGCTGATCTGGACGAAGGCGAAGCCGGAAGCGGAGACCCGGTCCTTTCCGTAGGGGTGGGGGTAGCGGAAGAAGAAACAGTTCACGTCGGGCAGGAAGAGGAAGTCCGGGTCCAGCTCCTGCTGGATGAGGAGGAAGAGCTCGGTGGGCATGTCGCCGGCCGCCTCGGCGATGGCGTCGACGCTTCCGGGCTCGGGAACCTGGTAGTAGCCGGTCTTGTCCAGCTCGCGCTTGACCAGCTCGGGAAGGATCTTGCCGGTGGCCTTGAAGTACTGTTCGCGCTGGGAGGACATCAGCTTGATGTGGTCGATGTCGGAGGTGAAGAACATCTGGCACCCGATGCTGTGGGTCAACGGGAGAGGCCCTTCCTGCTCCACCAGCGGCTGGTACTCCGGGTCTATCCCGATGTCCTGCCCGCTTTCCACGAAGGGCATGATCACCACGCGCATGATGGGGTCGAGCTTGCCCCCGCAAGTGGAGCAGAGCTTGCTCTCGGAGGTCTCCTCCCTGTCGCAGGCGGAGCAATACAGGCGAGCCATACGCACCTCTCATTTTTCCGGTTGTAATTATTATACATCCTGCCCCCGGTCCCACCAACTCTATCCCTGCCTGGACAGCGGTGATATAATAGCTACGATTTTGCGTCGGCTAGTGTACGCGGGAGGAGCCCCGGCAAGATGCTGATCCCTTACAACGAGAAGCAGCCCTCGGTGGCGGAGGAAGCCTTCGTCGCCCCCGGGGCCATGCTCATCGGGCCGGTTTCGGTGGGAAGGCGCTCCACCGTCTGGTTCAACGCGGTCCTCAGGGCCGACCGGGGAGAGATCGTCGTGGGCGAGGAGACCAGCATACAGGACTGCAGCGTCCTGCACGGCCCGGTCAGCGTGGGCAGCTACGTCACGGTGGGGCACGGCGCCATCCTGCACGGCGCGGTCATCGAGGACAACGTCCTCGTGGGCATGAACTCCGTGGTGCTCGACGATTCCCGCATCGGCCACGGCAGCATCGTCGCCGCCGGGGCGGTGGTGCCGGAGAGGATGGAGGTCCCGCCCCATTCCCTGGTGGCCGGGGTGCCGGCCAGGGTCATCAAGCAGCTTCCGCCGGAACAGGAAGAGGGCCTGCGCGCCGTCGCGGCCTCCTACTACGCCTTTGCGGAGCCCCACATGGAATCGGAGTAGACGTCGAGAAGAAGAAAGGGAGGATGAGGTATGGAGATCCTTAACAAGGACCGAAGGGTATTCGTGTTGGGAGGTGGAATCTCGAAATTCGCCGCCGAGCGCACCGACGGCAACATGCGCGACTGGATCAACGAAGCGGTGCTGGAGGCGCTGGAGGATTCGGGTTCGCGTATCGAGGACATCGAGCATTCGACCACCAGCTACTTCAGCGACCACTTCGATAAGCAGTTGAAGGCCGGCGCTATCTTCCACGACAACATCGGCATGTGCCCCAAGCCCAACGTGCGCGTGGAGGGCGGCGGGGGCACCGGCGGCCTGGCCATCCGCAACGCCTACGCCTACATCAAGTCGGGCATCTGCGATTCCATGATCGTCTTCGGCTCGGAGAACATGGGCCGGCACGTCCCCTCCGACGTGGCCCAGCAGTTCATCGCCCTGGCGTCGGACACCGACTGGGAGGTCCAGGTGGCCGGCTTCTACATCGCCTACTACGCCATCATGATGAACGCCCACATGGAGAAGTACGGGACCAAGGAAGAGCAGTTCGCCATGGTCAGCGTGAAGAACCACCGCAACGCCATGTACAATCCCAAGGCCCACTATCCCATGGACATCACCGTGGACGACGTGATGAACTCCAAGATGATCACCTACCCCTACAAGCTGCTCGACAACTGCCTCCTCTCCGACGGCGCGGCCTGCATCGTCTTCGCCACCGAGGAGTGGGCCAAGAAGCACTCCACCACCTGGGAGAAGAAGCCCACCATCGAGCTGACCGGCACCGGCTGCGGCACCGACTTCATGCGCATGGCCGACCGCCCCTACCCCGACCCGGGCATCCTCCACTTCCGCGGCAAGCAGTTCGGCGCCCAGCAGGCCTACAAGATGGCCGGAATCAAGGACCCGCTCAAGGACTTCGACTGCTTCGAGGTGCACGACGCCTACTCCGGCGTGGAGCTGGTCTCCTACGAGGACCTGGGCTTCTGCAAGCGGGGCGAGAGCGGCAAGCTCATGGAGAAGGGCGTCTTCGACCTGGGCGGCGAGCTTCCCACCAACACCTCCGGCGGCCTCATCGGCTTCGGCCACCCGGTGGGCGCCACCGGGCTGGCCCAGGGCGTCGAGGTGCTGCGCCAGCTGCGCCAGGAGGCCCATCCCAAGCGCCAGGTGGAGTTGAATTCCAAGCGCGGCGGCATGGACTCCCACGGCGGCACCGGCACCTTCTGTGCCATCAACATATTCGAGAGGAGGGATTAATATGGGGCTCGAACTCATCAACAACCTGATCGAGGTCTTCACCGCCGAGGACCCCATGGCCTTCGAGCATCCGGACGGCGACCCCTGGGCGGATTTCCGCGAGGTCATGCGCATCGAGTGGAAGGTGGACTTCACCTACAAGCACGTTCTGGGCAAGTACTCCAAGTTCTTCATCGAGCTGGCCAACGGCAAGTTCATCACCACCGAGTGCACCAACTGCGGCAAGGTCTGGGGCATCCCCCGTCCCCTCTGCTGCGACTGCATGAGCATCTGCAAGTGGAAGGAGCTGCCGGGCACCGGCACCCTGGAGAGCTTCTCCATCTCCAACTTCGTCCCCGCCTTCATGAAGGTGGAGACGCCCTACGTGCTGGCCATCGTCAAGATGGACGGCGCCGACACCCTCTTCACCCATCAGCTGCGGAACTACGGTGATTCCACCGATGTCATCAAGGTGGGGATGCCGGTCAAGGTGGCCTACGCCACCGAGCCGGTGAACCACCCCATGCTGCTCATGCACTTCGAGCCCGCCTGAGCGGGGCAGGCCAAGCGGGGAGGGGCGACCCCCCTCCCCCTTTTTTTGCCCGGCGTCCCCCGGTGACGCGGGGCGCGGCCCCGCCGGGAAGCGGGCCCCCCACGGGGCGCTGCGGTTGTTCACCGGCGCCGGCCTAATATATAATGCCGTTGGTCGATCCCTTGAAGCCTTAAACATCCAGAGTCGCAGTAACAATCGCAGAAGGGAGAAGGCAGGTGATAGGGCATGTTGTTCGAGCTTGACGACGATAAGCAGATGTTCCGCAGCGCCGTCAGGGAATTCGCGGAGAACGAGATCAGGCCCCGCGTGGAGGCGCTCTGGGATGAGGGGGACTTCCCCTACGACATCGTCAAACGCATGGGAGAGCTGGGCTACCTGGGCATTCCCTGGCCCGAGGAGTACGGCGGGGCCGGCGGGGACTACCTGGAGTACGTCATCGCCGTGGAGGAGCTGGCCCGCCTGGACGGCGCCATCGCCATAACCGTGGAAGCGCACATCTCCCTGGGGTCCAGCAACTTCTATTATTTCGGCAGCGAGGAGCAGAAGCGGCAGTGGCTGGTGCCCATGGCCCAGGGAAAGGCGCTGGGGGCCTTCGGGCTCACCGAGCCCGAAGCCGGGTCCGACTCGGGGGGCACCCGCACCACCGCCAAGCTGGTGGACGGCGAGTGGGTGATCAACGGCACCAAGTGCTTCATCACCAACGCCGGCACCGACATGACCGCCGGGGTCACCGTGACCGCCGTCACCGGGACCAAGGACGACGGCAGGAAGGAGATCTCCACCATCTTCATCCCCAACGGGACCCCCGGCTACTCCATCGCTCCCAAGTACCACAAGATCGGCTGGCACGCCTCCGACACCCGCGAGCTCTCGTTCGACGACTGCCGGGTGCCCGAGGGCAACCTGGTGGGCAGGCGGGGCGAGGGCTTCAAGCAGTTCATGAACATCCTGGACGGCGGGCGCATCGCCATCGCCGGGCTGGCCGTGGGGCAGTCGCAGGGGGCCTTCGAGGAGTCGCTGGCCTACGCCAAGGAGCGCGTGCAGTTCGGCCGGCCCATCGGCAAGTTCCAGGCCGTCTCCTTCAAGCTGGCCGACATGGCCACCGAGATCGAGCTGGCCCGCAACCTCACCTACAAGGCGGCCGCCATGCGCGACGCCGGGGTTCCCCACTCCAAGGAGGCGGCCATGGCCAAGCTGTACGCATCGGAGATGAACATGCGCAACGTCACCCAGGCCATCCAGATCTTCGGAGGATACGGGTTCATGAACGAGTACGCGGTCTCCCGCTTCTTCCGGGACGCCAAGATCCTGGAGATCGGCGAGGGGACCTCGGAGGTTCAGCGGATAGTGATCGCCCGGCACCTCGGGCTGTAGCGGCAAGCAGGATAAGGAGGAGAGCCAGATGAAGGAAACGGTCATAGTCAGCTCGGCCCGCACCGCCTTCGGGCGCATGAGCGGCGCCCTCAAGGACTTCACCGCCATGGACCTGGGCGGTATCGTCATCGCCGAGGCCCTGAAGCGCGCGGGGATAACCGGCGAGCAGATCGACGGGGTGATCATGGGCCAGGTACTCACGGCGGGCATGGGCCAGATCCCGGCGCGCCAGGCGGCGGCCAAGGCGGGCGTCCCCCAGGACAAGTGGGCCATCAACGTCAACAAGGTCTGCATCTCCTCCATGAGCGCCCTGGAGCAGGCGGACATGATGATCAAGCTGGGCCAGGCGGAGGTGCTGGTGGCCGGGGGGATGGAGTCCATGACCAACGCCCCCTACCTGATCAGGAAGGGCCGCTCCGGTTACCGCATGGGCAACGGCGAGCTGGTGGACGCGATGATCTACGACGGCCTGTGGGACTCCTTCGAGAGCCAGCACATGGGCAAGGATTCCGACGAGCGGGCCGCCGAATACGGCATCACCCGCGAGGATATGGACGCCCTGGGCGCCCGCAGCCAGCAGCGCGCCGCCGCGGCGCAGGAGAAGGGGCTGCTGGACGAGGAGATCGTTCCGGTGGAGATACCCCAGAAGAAGGGAGACCCGGTCCTCTTCACCAGGGACGAGGGCGTGCGCCCCGACACCACCGTGGAGAAACTGGCGGCGCTCAAGCCCGCTTTCAGGAAGGAGGGCACGGTCACGGCCGGCAACGCCTCCCAGATCAACGACGGGGCCTGCGCCGCCGTGGTGATGAGCGCGGACAAGGCCGCCGAGCTGGGCCTGGAGCCCCTGTGCACCATCGTCAGCTACGGCTGGAACGCCAGCAACTACAACGACCTGCACCCGGTGCCGGCCCTCTCCATGCAGGATGCCCTGAAGCGGGGGGGCTTGAAGATCGAGGACATCAAGCTCTTCGAGATCAACGAGGCCTTCGCCAGCGTCTCCCTGCAGAGCATGAGGATGCTCGGGCTGGACGACAAGAACATGGAGAACGTCAACGTCAATGGCGGCGCCATCGCCTTCGGCCATCCCATCGGGGTGAGCGGTGCCCGCATCGTCACCACCCTGGCTTACGAGCTTGCGCGGCGGGGAGGCGGCTACGGCGGCGCGGGCATCTGCGGCGGCGGCGGTCAGGGCGACTCCATGATCATCAAGGTGGGATAGGCAGGGCCCTTTTCAACGGGCGGTTCGGCATCGAGTCATAACCCCGCGGGGGAAGACAGGAGGGGATCATGTACGAACTGAACGAAGAACAGAGGATGCTCCAGCAGACGGTGCGGCAGCTGGCCAAGGACAAGGTCGAGCCGCGCGCGGCCGACATCGACGCCTCGGGCGAGTATCCCTGGGACATGTTCGAGCTGCTGCGCGACAACGACCTGCTGGGCCTGTGCTTCCCCGAGGAGCTGGACGGCTCCGGGGCCGACCTGCTCTCCATCTGCGTGGCCATCGAGGAACTGGCCAAGGCCTGCACCAGCACCAGCCTCATCCTGGGCGTGTGCAAGCTGGGGTCGCAGCCCATCATGCTGGCGGCCAACGAGGACCAGCTCAAGAAGTACATCCCCCCCCTGGCCCGCGGCGAGAAGCAGTGCGCCTTCGGGCTCACCGAACCGGGAGCCGGCTCCGACGCCGCCGCCATGACCACCCGCGCGGTGCTCAAGGGGGACAAGTACGTCGTCAACGGGCAGAAGTGCTTCATCACCAACGGCGGCATCGCCGACACCTACTCCGTCTTCGCCAAGACCGACGAGTCGTCCGGCGTCAAGGGCATCTCCGCCTTCATCGTGGAGAAGGACTTCCCCGGCTTCGAGATCGGCAAGATCGAGCACAAGATGGGCATCCGCGGCTCCCAGACCTGCGAGCTGGTCTTTTCCGACATGGAGGTGCCGGCGGAGAACCTGCTGGGAGCGGAGGGCACCGGTTTCCGCACCGCCATGATGACCCTGGACCGCACCCGCCCCTCCATCGGGGCCCAGGCCTTGGGCATCGCCCAGGGGGCCCTGGACCACGCGACGGCTTACGCCAAGGAGCGGGTGCAGTTCGGGGCGCCCATAGCCAAGCTGCAGGGCATCCAGTTCATGATCGCCGACATGGCCATGCAGGTGGAAGCGGCGCGCCAGCTGGTCTACTACTCCGCCGACCTGGTGGAGCGGGCCGGGCGCGAGGCCTCCGCGGTGTCGGCCATGGCCAAGTGCTTCGCCTCCGATACGGCCATGCGGGTCACCGTCGACGCGCTGCAGGTGCTGGGCGGCTACGGCTACATGACCGAGTACCCGCTGGAGCGGATGATGCGCGACGCCAAGATAACCCAGATCTACGAGGGCACCAACCAGGTGCAGCGGGTGGTCATCGCCCGCCACCTGCTGGGCTGAGAAACGCAAGCGAGGGCCGGGGCGGGCCTGCGGGCCCGCCCCTTCTGCTCATGGGGTGAGGGAGAGGCCGAGGACGCAGTGCCCCCCGCCCCAGACCGCGTCGAAGCCGCGGTAGCGGAAGTACACGGGGCGCTCGGCCAGGAAGTCCGCGTCGCCGCCGAGATGCACGGAGACGTCCTTCCCGCCGCCCACCTCGCCGGCCACCTGCACGGTGCGGCGGCGGCCGGCGCGGATAAAGGAAAGGCTGGCAGGCACAGGGCGGCAACGGTTGTGAGCAGGACCATCGCGGGCCACTTGCGGAAGCGGCCGGGGCGCATGCGGACCTCCGGGTCTCGGTTATCCGGTACTTATACCTTAAGCATCGGTTTACCGGGGGGGAGCCTGAAGCGGAAGGAGTATAATCTGGGGTGGCGACTCCGACCGGTCGGCACAAGGAGGTTGAGATGGAGAAGAGATCCGCGAAGGCGCCGTCGGCCCTTGCATGCGCAGCCCTGATCCTCTGCCTGGGCCTGCTGGCCGCCGCGGGATGCGGCGGCGGGGGCGGGGAGGCGTCCGGCGCCGGCGGCACCACCGGCACGTCCCAGGGAGACGCCGCCCAGCTGGCGGCCTGCCGGGGCAACCTGCGCCAGATCGACGCGGCGGCCCGCATGTACGAGGCGGAAAACGGCAAGCAGGCACCCAGCATCCAGGCCCTGGTCCCCAAGTACCTGCCGAAGGTCCCGGCCGAGCCCATGGGCGGCACTTACTCCCTGCGCGGGGGCAAGGCGGTCTGCTCCCTGGGCCACACCCAGTGACGCCGTTGCGCGGAGGAGAGGGTAACCTATGAGCCTGTTCCGGCGCGACATCAGCGTGGAGGTCGAGGAGGACGGGGAGGGCGCCGTCCTGCTGCGGGGGCGCCTCCGGGACCGGCGCTTCGGCGAGGACCTGCACGTCCTGGAGGCGGAGATGCGGGTGTCGGCGCTGGACGGGGCCATCCTCGGCATCGACGCCACCATGCCCGTCGTGCCCATGCCGGAGTGCCGGGAGGCGCTGGAAGCGGTGCGTGACCTCTCGGGCGAGGTCATCCAGCCCGGCTTCTCCGACCGCGTCAAAGGGGTGGTGGGCTCGAAACGGGGCTGCACCCACTTGGCCAGCCTGATCATGAACATGGGCAACGCCAGCGTGCAGGGGCGCGCCGCCTACGCGCGCAAGAACCTGCCGGAACGGGAAGCGGCCCGGCACATGGAAGAGGTCTCGGAGCAGCTCGGGCTGCTCGACAGCTGTGTCTGCTGGCGGGAAGACGGCCCGGTGGTGCGCCGCTGGCGCGAGCAGCAGCGGCGGGCGCTGCAGGAAGGAAGGACGGAGTAGCGCCTCAGCCGGGTATCTCCAGGTCCCGGGCCGCCTCCCGCAGCTCCCGCCGCAGCACCTTGCCGGCGGCGGAGACGGGCAGGACATCGACTATCTTCAGCGCGCGTATCTTCTTGTACCTGGCCAGGCGGCTGTTGGCGTACTCCAGCAGTTCGTCCTCGCTCACCTGCGCTCCCGGGGCCAGCTGCACGAAGGCGACGGGGACGTCGCCGGCCGCCTCGTCGTATTGGCCCACCACCGCGCACTGCGCCACCGCCTCGTGTTCGTTGACGACGTCCTCCAGGTCGCGCGGGTAGACGTTGTAACCCTTGTAGATGAGCATGTCCTTCTTGCGGTCGACGATGTACAGGTAGCCGTCCTCGTCGAAGCGGCCGATGTCGCCGGAGAGGAGCCAGCCGTCCTTGAGCACCTCGGCGGTCTCCTCCGGCCTCCTCCAGTAGCCCTGCATCACCTGCGGCCCCCGGATGCAGATCTCGCCCACCTCCCCCGGCGGCATCTCCCTCGGGAAGCCCTCGGCGTCGGCGATCATGATCTCGGTGTCCTGCAGGGGCAGCCCCACCGAGCCAAGCCGGAAGCCGTTCCGGCTGGCGGGGTTGGCGGTACAGCCCATGGTCACCTCGGAGAGCCCGTAGGCCTCGCAGACCACTCCGCCGATCTTCCCGAGCATGGTCTCCAGCAGGTGCAGGGGGATGGGAGCGGCGCCCGAGGCCACCAGGCGTATCTCGGACATGTCCGTCTCGGCGAAGGCGGGGTGCTCGGTGAGGGGCACGAAGAGCTGGGGGGCCCCGCCGAATACGGTGGCGCGGTACTTGGGGATGGCCCGCAGGTACTCCTCGGGGTCGAAGCGGGGGAAGACCACCAGGGTCAGGCCGGCCATGAGCTGCATGGAGAGGTAGGCCAGGATGCCCATGGCGTGGAACCAGGGCACCACCACCAGGGATATCTCCGCGGCCAGCCGCACCGGGTGGTCCTCCGGGGAGTCCCCCTCCATCCGCCGCAACTGCAGCTTGCCGTCCTCGTAGACGATGTTCCCGCCCCCGAACCAGGTGGCGAACTGGCAGCAGTTGGCCACGACGTTGGCGTGGGTGATCATCACTCCCTTGGGGGTGCCGGTGGTCCCGCCGGTGTAGGCGATGTGGGCGAGATCCCTGCGCGGGTCGAAGTCCGGCTCCGGCGGCTCGGGCGGGTGGGAGGCCAGCAGCGCGGCGAAATCCAGCGCCCCCTCGTCGAAGGGCAGGCGGCCGAGCGCCTTGGCCGGGGCCGTCAGCGGGGGGTAGGCGTCGGCCAGGCTGGTGAGGATGACGTTGCGCACCGCCGTGCCCGCCATGATGCTGCGCGGCGCCCCGTAGAGCATCTCCAGCCCGAGGAAGGTCTCGGCCCCCGAGTCGTTCAACTGGAACTCGAGCTCCCGCTCGGCCAGCAGGGGGCTCAGGGGGACGAAGACCGCACCCGCCTTGAGCAGCCCGAAGTAGGCGATGGCGAACTGCGGGCAGTTGGGCAGGTGGATGGCCACCCGGTCGCCCTTGCGCACCCCCAGCCCGTGCAGGGCGCATGCGAAGCGGTCGGAGAGCTGGTCCAGCTCCGCATAGGTCATCTCCAGGCCCCCGAAGATGATGGCGTTGCGCCAGGGCCACTGCCGCGCCGAGGAGCGGATTATCTCGCCCACCGGGATCTCCGGATAGGTGAGGTTCTTGAAGACGCCCTGGGGCCAGCACTTGAAGTTCTTCTCCATCACGCACCTCCCTTTTGCTCGGGGCCGGAACGGGACACGGGGGCCGTACCTGGCTGGTGGGGAGATGCGGCGGCGAAAGCTGCGATGGTGGTGCAAAACGCTCGGTACCCTTAGAATTATACCCGACCGGAGGAGCAAGGAGGTAGAGGCGTGGCGGTCGCCATCGTGAAGGCGGAGGATGCGAGCGGCGTCGGGCGGGCCCTGGAACTGCTGGGCGGCATGGGCCGCTTCGTCCGGCCGGGAGAGAGGGTCGTCGTCAAGCCGAACGTCTGCGCGGCCAAGGACTCCGCCTCGGGAACGGTCACCGACCCCGAGGTGACCGCGGAGGTCTGCCGGTTCGCGGCCGCGGCGGGCGGAGAGGTCACCGTGGCGGAGTCGCCCATCTACCCCTTCAAGTCGGCCAGGGTCTTCCCCCGGGCGGGTTACGGCGATTTCGAGGAGAGGTACGGCTTCCCCCTGGTGGACGTGGATACCGACGAGTGCGTGGAGATCAAGGTGCCGGGCGGGGTGGCGGTGCTGAGGGAAGTGGTGGCCAGGCGCGTGCTGGAGGCCGACCGGGTCATCAACGTCCCGGTGCTCAAGACCCACCTGCAGACCACGGTCACCTGCGCGCTGAAGAACCTCAAGGGCGTGGTGCCGGGACGCGAGAAGCACATCATCCACCTGGCCGGGCTGGACGACGGCATCGTGGACATCAACACGGTGGTCCGGACGGACCTGGTGGTGGTGGACGCCATCGACTGCATGGAGGGCACCGGCGGCCCCACCAACGGCCGTTCCCTCCGCGTGGGCCTGGTCATCGCGGGGGACAACCCGGTGGAGGTGGACGCCACCTGCCTGCGGGTCATGGGCGTGGACCCGCGCAGGGTGGCGCACGTGCGCAAGGCGGCCGAGAGAGGCCTGGGCGTCTTGGACGGCTTCGAGGTGCTGGGCGAGAGGGTGGAGGACGTGGCCGTCGAGTTCTCCGTGCCCGCCGCGCCCTCCGTGAACCGCTTTATCATCAGCGGCATCTTCGTCAAGGCGCTCAACGCCCTCGCCAACCCGCTGGCCCGCATGCGGGGGAGGGCCCCGGTGACCTCGCGCGGCGTGAGCGGCGAGGTCAGGGTGGCGGCGGAGAAGTGCGATGCCTGCGCGGTGTGCGTCAAGGCCTGCCCGGTCGCGGCGATCACCATGCGGCACGGGCTGCCGGCCGTGGACGCGGGCAAGTGCATCCTCTGTTTCTGCTGCGCCGAGGCCTGCCCCGAGGGCGCCTTGGAGAGAGGCTGACATGAAGCTCCCCGACAGGGCCTACGGGGCCATCTACGACAGCGAGGAGGACCACTGGTGGTACCGGGGGAGGCGCATGGTCCTCGCCGAGGTGCTGCGCCGGGCGGACCTCCCGGAGCGGGCCGCCGTCCTCGACGTGGGCTGCGGCACCGGCGGCAACCTGGCCTTCCTGCAGGCTTACGGCCGGGTCGACGGGTGCGACTGCGGCGAGGAGGCCCTGCGCTACTGTTCCCTGCGGGGGTACGACCGCGTCATCCAGGCCGACATCTGCGACCTGCCCCACGCCGACGCCTCCTACGACCTGGTGACCAGCCTGGACGTCATCGAGCACGTCCGCCTGGATACGGTGGCCTTCTCCGAGCTGGCGCGGGTGACCCGCCCCGGCGGCTGCGTCGTGGTGACCCTGCCGGTGAACCCGCGCCTCTACAGCTCCTTCGACTGCCTCTGCGGCCACCTGCGCCGCTACACCTTCGAGGAGGTACGGGCCATCGCCGGCGCCGCCGGCCTGGAGCTGCGCCGCATCAGCTGCTACGCGGCCCTGACCCACTTCGCCACCCGCTATTACATGTACAAGGGCGACATCGTCAAGGGGTTGGGCAGGTTCGAGGGAGGGGGCATGGAGGCCATGCTGCCTGGCGCCAACGCGCTGCTCACCGCCCTGTTCCGCCTGGAGGCGCGGCTGCTGCGCCGCGTCGACCTGCCCTGGGGCTCCTCCCTGGTCGCCCTCTTCCGCAAGCCCGCCGCCTGAGGGGGGCCGCGGCGGGCGGCACTTGCCTTGCGGCCCATGGCCGCGCCCGGGCGCCCTCAGGCGGCTGCGCCGCGGCTACAGCCCCAAGTTGGCGATGGAGATGGTCACCACACCGTCTCCCGCCGTCACCTGGACGGTGCTGGCGTGGTATCCCCCCTGCGAGCCGGAGGGCATCCAGATGGAGCTCTCGCTGTCGGTGGCGAAGGGAGCGCCGAGCTTGCCGGTATACCATTCCACCACTTTACCGTAGTCGTCGGTGGTCGTGAACTCGCCGCCGGAGATGGTGGAGGTCTTCCCTTCGGCCGTCGTGGTCACGGTCCCGCCGCTTCCCTGCACGTACTTGGCGCCCGGGTAGATGGGAGCGCCGAGTTCGCCCTCGGTCGGGACGCCCTCGTCGACCTTGTACTTCGTGCTTCCACCGTCGCCGGTGACGGTGACCGCGCCGTTATCGCCGTCCTCGGACACCGTCACCTTCCCTCCCGGCGTGGAGACGGTGGGCCCCTTCTCACCGGAATCCTTGTCGCCGCAACCGACTGCCGAGAAAACGGCCGCCGCAAGGACGAGCGGGACGAGCAGCGCCATCACCTTCTTCATGCCGTACCTCCTTGATCGTAGAAACCCGCCGGCCGCAATCATTGTAGACCATGGAGGGGATAATTGCGACGGTGCGCGCCCGCGGCAACGTGGCGGAGGGGTCAGCGCGACAGGGGGTGGCCTATCTCGGCGGTGCCCCCGTCGTTCGAGCCCGTGCCGAAGTAGACCGACCGCTCCACCACCAGCGGCTGCCGGTTGGACGAGTCCACCACCACCGAGAACGCCCGGCCGGGCACCACGTCGTTGGCCCTCAGGCTGTAGCGGGAGCGGGCCGGGATGCGGCAGGAGTGCATGGAATAGGACCCGTCGGGGTTGAGGAAGTAGAAGGCCGTGGCCGAGGTGACGCTCCCCAGGTTCTCCACCAGCAGCCAGGTATCGTATCCTTCCCCGCTGTAGCCTTCCGCCAGCCCCCAGGTGGGGGAGGTGGAGGTGGAGCCGAGGGCCCCGTGGCCGCCGCCCCACTTCCCCTGGTAGAGGAAGTACATGGCCCGCTCGGCCAGGATGGGGAAGTCCCGGGGAGCGGTGACGCGCATGGCCACGTCCTGCCCCTCGATGATGTCGTTGATCTTGAAGGTGTTGCGGGACGCGGGAGGCAGCTCGAAGGTGCGGCTGAAGGAGGCGCCGGAGTTGAGGAAGAAGTCGATGCTCACGGTGACCGTGTAATAGTAGTAGGGGTTGAGCAGCAGCAGCCACTCGTCGAAGCCCTCACCGGTGTAGCCTTCCGCGAAGTACCAGACCGAAGACAGCTGCGCGCAGCCCATGCTGGCGTGCCCGTCGCTCAAGCCCTCGTAGTCGAAGTACATGGCGCGTTCCGCCACCACCGGGTAGTCGGTGATGAGGTGGACCGACAGCTCCTGGTTGGGCACCAGGTCGTTCAGGTGGATGGTGGCCCGCGAGAGGGCCGGCAGGCCGTAATCGAACTCGAGGATGTCCCCCGAGCCGGTGAGCACCCGCAGCAGGCCGCTCTGGTCGAAGGCCTGCGGGTTGAAGACCAAGATCCACTCGTCGAAGTCGTGCCCGGTGTAACCCTCCGCGAAGTACCACGAGGAGGAGGCGGAGGTGGCCCCGGCCACGCAGTGCCCGCCCTCGTAGGGGCCGTTGTTGAAGTACATGGCCCGTTCCACCAGGACGCCCACGCCGTTCTTGCTCTCCGCGTACACGGAGAGTTCCCGGTCCGGCCAGATCCCCTTCATGTTCAAGGTGGTGCGGGAGTGCGCCGGAAGGTTGAGGTCCAGGGTATCGCGTTCGCCCCGGGAGGTCGCCGTCTTCACGGTCACCGACGCCGCCCGCGTGTTGGGGTTCTCCAGCAGTACCCAGGTCTCGAAGCCGGGACCGGTGTAGCCCTCGGCCAGGTACCAGGCGGTGGAGCCGCCGCCGATCCGGTCCAGCTCGTCGACGGCCGGAGGCGGGTCGGGGTCGGGGTCGGGGTCGGGCGGCGCCGCGCCGTTCCTCACGGCCGCGGCGAGGTTGAGCTTGCCGTACCCGTACCCGGTGTCGAAGCCGGGGGCCCCCATGTCCGTGGCGGTGGAAGTGAGCCTGGCGGCTACGTCGTCCGGCTTGCCCGCCAGCTCGGGGAGGGCCGCCAGGACCAGGCAGGCCGCCCCGGCCACCATGGGGGAGGCCATGGAAGTGCCGCTCATCTTCTGGTAGGAGCCGTTGGGGTAGGTGGAGAGCAAGCCGACCCCCGGCGCCACGAGGTCGAGCTTGGAGCCGTAGTTGGAGAACTCGGCCCGGGCGCCGCCGGAATCGACGGCTCCCACCGCGATGACCCCCTTGTAGGCGGCGGGGTAGGAGACGCTGGAGGCGCCCTCGTTGCCCGCCGCCGCCACGATGGTGGCCCCTTTGCCGTAAGCGTAGGTCACCGCGGCCTGCAGGGTGAGGGAGGAAGTGGAGGACCCCAGGCTCAGGTTGATGACCTCGGCCCCGCTGTCCGCGGCGTAGCGGATGGCCGAGGCGATGTCCGAGTCGTAGCCGGAGCCCGAGGAGTCCAGCACCTTCAAGGGGAGGATGCGCGCGGACCAGTCCATCCCGGCCACGCCCACCCCGTTATCGGTGGCGGCGGCGGCCAGGCCCGCCACGTGGGTGCCGTGGCCGTTGTCGTCGTAGGGGTCGTAGCTGCCGTCCACGAAGTTCCTGCCCGCAAGGACCTTGCCGCTCAGGTCGGGGTGGCGGTAGTCGACGCCGGTGTCGATGACCGCCACGGTCATCGAGCCGGACCCGTGGGTGACGTCCCAGCCCCCCTCCGCCGAGACGGCCCCGTACTGCCACTGCTGTCCGTAGTAAGGGTCGTTGGGCCGGTCGTAAGCCCGGCGCACCTCGTCCACCTCGGCGTAGGCGGCAAGGCCGGTGGCCCGGATGAGTCCCAGCACCCTGCCGGCCTCCAGGGCCACCGGGAAGCGCAGCCTGGCTACCTGGTCGAAGAGGACCTCCGGCCCGGGCCAGGCCGTCCCCTCCGGGAGCAGGGTCCGCACGGCTTCACCGACGCGCTCCAGCCTTGCGGCGAGGTCCGGGCAGTCGAAGCCCACGATGAACGAATGGGAGGTGGGGGAGGCCGCCGCCGCAGGCCCCGCCGCGGCGGCGAAGGGGGACATGCACGGCAGCGCCGCCAGGCACAACAGCGAGGCGAGAAACAGCGTCCCGCCCGCGCGCCCCTTTGCGTACATCTCAACCCTCCCGGGTCCTCCCGCGAAGGAATCGGTCCGGCGGGCCCCGCGCCCGCCCTTACTGGATGAATCGACGCGGGCAGGGGTATCCTTGACCGGCCCCGCTCCCCGCGCTGCCGGCGCCCGGCAGCCGCTTATCACCAGTCCGGCGCGTAGGTTATCTTCCACCTGCCGTCGATCTTGCGCAGCCGGAACTCCTCGTCGTGTTCGTACCCGTCCCTGTCGGTGAAGGTGACGGTGACCTTGGCTCGATCCCCTTCGATGCTGGAGGAGTAGGCCCGGTACTTCCCGGCGGAGCCCTTGTGCTCCTTGACGAAGCCCGCCAGCTCGGACCTGGTGACGGTGCCCGGAGCCAGCAGGTCGTAAGCGGCGTCGACGTCGCCGGCGTTGACGGCGGCGATGAACTCGTTGGTCCTGTCGATGGGCTCGATGATGGCCTTGACGGCCCAGTAGATCAGCCCTCCCGCCACGACGGCCACTACGATGGCCACGATGCTCAAGACGATGCCGGCCGTCGCCATTCCGCCGCCCCCCAGCCGGCCCTCGGACTTCTTGATCTGCGACTTGGCGGAAAAGCCCAGGACCAGGCCGATGATGGGGCCGAGGACGGGGATGCACATGAACCCCAGGACGGCCAGGACCAGGGAGGCGACGGCCAGCCCGCTGGTCTTCTTGGCCGCGACCGGCGACGGCCAGGCCGGCCCGGGCTGGGCCAGGCCCATGGGGGGCATCGCGCCGGGCGGCGGCATCGGGGGAGGCGTCG
>CAZETE010000021.1:0-32358 GCA_964515075.1 uncultured Actinomycetota bacterium
GCTCCCGGGCCCGGGGGGGCGGGGCCCCCCGGGCCTGCCGCCCCCGCCTATCCCGCTCCCGCATCTCCGTCCTCCCCCTCCAGGGACCTCACCAGGGACTGGAAGTGATCTCCCCTCTCGGCGTAGTCGGCGTACTGGTCGAAGGACGCGCACGCCGGCGCCAGCACCACCGCGTCGCCCGGGCCCGCCAGTTCCCGGGCCGCCTGCAGCGCCGACGCCATGTCCGCGGCCTCCCGCAGGCAAATATTCGCCGCCCGGGCCAGCAAGGCCTCCCGCAGCTCCCCCGCCGCCTCCCCCAGCAGCACCGCTCCCCGGATGCGCCCGGCGGCGGCCTCCTCCCCCACGGCCGCGGCCAGCCCCGCTAAGTCCAGGCCCTTGTTGCGCCCGCCCAGTATGGGCACCAGGGGCGAAGCGAAGGAACGGATGGCGCGGACGGCGGCGTCGGGGTTGGTCGCCTTGGAGTCGTCGTAATAGGAGACGCCCTCCACCTCGGCCACGAACTGCAGGCGGTGCGGCAGCCCCTCGAAGCCGCGCAGGGCCTCCCCGGCGGCCGGGGCGGGCACGCCCAGCACCAGGCCGACGGCGGCCGCGGCCATGGCGTTCTCCAGGTTATGCGCCCCCGCGAGCGGCAGTTCCCCCGCCGCCATCACCTCCACCGGCTCCAGGCCCGCCTCGGGCCTCAAGGCCAGGCGGCTGACCACCCTCCCCTCCACGGCGTAGACCGCCGCCAGGGGATCGGGGGAGCGGCTGAAATAGACGTGGCGGGAGGGGGCACCCTCCCCCGCCCGCACGCAGCGCTCGTCGTCCAGGTTGAGCACCAGGTGGTCGTCCGGCCCCTGCCTGCGCCAGATCATCGCCTTGGCGCGGGCGTAGTCGCCCGGCCCCTCGTGCCAGTCGAAGTGGTCGTCGGCGATGTTCAGGATGACGGCGACCCGGGGCGCGAACTCGTCGGTGAAGGCCAGCTGGAAGCTGGAGACCTCCACCAGCAGGTAATCCTCGTCGGTGACCTCGTCCGCCGCCAGCACCATGGGATGCCCGATGTTCCCGGCCACCTTGACCTTGAGCCCCCCCCGCCGCAGCACCGCCTCGATCATGCTCACCGTGGTGGTCTTGCCGTTGGTGCCGGTGACCGCGATCACCGGCACCCGGGTGAAGCGCCAGGCCAGCTCGATCTCGGAGAAGATGGGAACCCCGCGGGCGCGCGCCTCCCCGATGAGCGGGTTGGAGGCGGGCACCCCCGGGCTTACCACCAGCAGGTCGCGGCCCTCGAGGGCCTCGCGGGGGTGGGAGCCCAGCAGGCAGGGGATCCCCCGGGACTCCAGGCGCGCCGCCTCCCCGCGCAGGCGTTCGTCGTCGCCCGAGTCGTTGACGGTGACCCCGCAGCCCAGGGAGAGCAGCTTGAGGGCGGCGGCCCTGCCGCTCGCCCCCAGGCCCAGCACCAGCGCCTGCCGGCCCCGGAAGTTCAAGACGCGCACTCCTCCCGGCTCACCCGCACCATGATGCGCGCGGCCATGCGGCATTCCGGCGGGGCATAGGAGCAGGGAAAGGCCTCCCCGTCCTCGCCGACGAAGTTCACCGTGCTGTAGATGTCGTCGGGAAACCTGATGCGCTTGTGCCAGCCCACCGGGCTCACCTCCCCGCCGCCGCGCGCGCGGCGCTCATGCGCCGCGTCTTCTCGTGCCGAAACCCCTTACGACGGGCGACGCGGCGATGACCCTCTCGCCCTCCGCTATCCTGGCGTTGCGCCACCCGCGCCGCGGGGTCACCGGCACTATCAACCTGACACCGTTCATCCCCTCATCCCCTTTCCCGCGTTCCCGCGCGCTTAAAAGAGCGTTCCTGATGCCCGCTCGTCAGATACTCCCCACGTAATTGATATAGAAGACGATGAAGCCGAAGCCGACGCAGATGCCGCAGATTATCCAGAAGCGCACCAGCACGGTGAACTCCGACCACCCCGCCAGCTCGAAGTGATGGTGCAGCGGCGCCATGCGGAAGACCCTCTTCCTGGTGAGCTTGAAGAAGGCCACCTGGATGGTGACGGAGAGGGCCTCCAGGACGAACAGCCCTCCCAGGACCAGCGCGAGCATCTCCGTCTTGGTGAAGATGGCCACGGCGGCCAGTATGCCCCCCAGCGCCAGGGAGCCGGTGTCGCCCATGAATATCTGGGCGGGCGGCGCGTTCCACCAGAGGAAGCCGATGCAGGCCCCCATGGCCGACCCGCAGAAGATGGCCACGTCCAGCGACCCGCGCACGTGGGAGTAGAGGAAGGTGTGGTTGCGGAACTGGGTGAAGGAGATGAGGATGTAGGCGGTCATCACCAGGGCGAAGGCGCCCGAGGCCAGCCCGTCCAGCCCGTCCGTCAGGTTCACCGCGTTGGAGAAGCCCACCACCATGAAGAAGACCAGCGCGTAGTAGAGGGGCCCCAGGTCGCAGAGGGCGTTGTCCGCCTTGAAGAAATACAGCCTGGTGTCGATGCCGAACTGATGGGTGGCCAGGTAGGCCAGGGCGACGGAGACCAGCAGCTGCCAGAAGATCTTGTTCCTGCCCCCCAAGCCGCGCGAGCGCCTGTGCTTGAGCATCATCAGGTCGTCGGCAAATCCCAGTGCGCCCAGGGCGACGGCCACGAAAGCGAGGCCCCACCCCACGCCCAGGGACGGAGTCACCGACATACAGGCGAAGCCGGCGACGGTCGACAGGACGATCAGGGCCCCGCCCATGGTGGGCGTGCCTTCCTTGGAGAGGTGGAAGCTGGGCCCGTCCTCCCTGATGAACTGCCCGATGCCGTAGGCCTTGAGCATGCGGATGAGCAGCGGCATCAGGGTGATGCACAAGAACAGGCTCAAGAGCATGGCTGCCAGTACTCGATACATAGATTACCAGTCCTTTCGTCCGGGGGCGCCTTCTCCGGCCGCGCCTCCTGCGCCGTTCCGCCGGATATTCTACCCCACCCGGACCGGGAATCGTATCAGGCCACCAGGTCCACCAGCCGCTCCATGCCCAGGAAGCGCGAGCCCTTGATGAGCACCACGTCGCCCGGCTCCAGTATGGCCCGCAGGATGTCGGCGGCGTCGTCCACGTCCTGCACCGAGAAGACGCTCCCCTTGGGCAGGCCCTTCTCGTGGGCCGAGCGGGCGATGGTCCGCGCCTTGCGCCCCACGGTGATGAGGACGTCCGTCCCGTAATCCACCGCCAGCCTCCCCACCTCCAGGTGGGCCTGGTCCGAGACGCTCCCCAGCTCCGCCATGTCCCCCAGCACCGCGATGGCGCGGGACTCCCGGGCGATCTCATACATGGCCTCCAGGGCCGCCTGCATGGACGCCGGGTTGGCGTTGTACGCGTCGTTGATGATGGTTATCTCCTCCGCCTTCTTGATCATCTCCATCCTCCATTCCGTCGCGATCACGTTCATCAGCCCTCCTTTGATCTCCCTGCGGGTCGCTCCGGCGGCGAGGGCCGCCGCCGCCGCCGCCAGGGCATTGAAGACGTTGTGCCTTCCCGGAAGGGGAATCCTCACCCTCTCTCGACCACCTCCTTTGACCGCCAGCGTGAAACCCACCTCCGATCCGTCCCTGGCCACGGAGATCCCCTCCGCCCTCACCTCCGCCGCGGGGCCCAGGCCGAAGCTGACCACCCGGCAGGGGCAGGCCCCGCTCAAGCGCTCGAAGCAGGGGTCGTCCGCGTTGAGCACGGCGGCCCCCCCCTCCGGCAGCGCCTCCAGAAGCTCCGCCTTGGCCCGGGCCACCCCGTCCAGGTCCTTGAAGCTGCGCAGGTGCGCCGGCCCGATGTTGGTGATGACGCCGATGTCCGGCAGGGCGCAGCGGGCCAGCGCCCGGATGTGCCCGGCTCCCCGCGAGCCCATCTCCACCACCGCGAACTCGGTGGACCCGTCCATCCGGAAGATGGTGAGGGGCACCCCCACCTCGTTGTTGAAGCTCTTCGGCGACTTCACCACCCGGTGCCCCGCCCCCAGGATGGAGGCCAGGAAGTCCTTGGTGGTGGTCTTGCCGTAAGAGCCGGTGATGCCGATGACCGTGGCCGCGTAGTCCCGCCGCAGCCGCAGGGCCAGGTCCAGCAGGGCCCGCCGGGTGTCCCGCACCTTGATCACCACCATGCCCCGAGCGGCAGCCGTCCGGGCTCCCTCCTGGTCCAGGCGGGAGACGACGGCCCCGGAGGCGCCCCGCTCCGCCGCCCGGCCCAGGCAGGCGTGGCCGTCGAAGCGCCCTCCCTTGAGGGCCACGAAGAGCTCTCCTTCGCGCAGGGTGCGGGTGTCGGTGGAGATGCCGGTGGGCCGCCCGGCGGCCCGCTCCTCCCCCGCCGCCAGCCTGCCTCCCACCGCCGCGGCCAGGTCCCGGAAGTCGGGCAGCTTCCGCTTCATGGCCCCATCTCCCGCAGCAGCTCCCGGGCCACCTCGTAATCGTCGAAAGGCACCACGCGGTCGGAGAGGATCTGGCCCCGCTCGTGCCCCTTGCCCGCGATGAGCACCACGTCCCCCGGCGCGGCCAGCGCCAGGGCGCGGGAGATGGCCGACCGCCGGTCCTCGACGACCTCGTATGCGGCCTCCGGCCCCGCCTGGCGCATCCCCGCCTCCACCTCCGCAAGGATGGCCCCGGGGTCCTCGGTGCGGGGATTGTCCGAGGTGATGATGGAATAGGAGGAGAGCTCCCCGGCTTGCCGCCCCATCAGCGGCCGCTTCCCGCGGTCGCGGTCGCCGCCGCAGCCGAAGACGGTGATGACCCGCCCCCGCGAGACCCGGCGGGCGGCCCCGATGGCCCTGGCCAGCGAGTCCGGGGTGTGGGCGTAGTCCACCACCACCGCGAACTCCTGTCCCTCCTCCACCGCCTGGAAGCGGCCCGGCACGCCGCGGCAGGCCTGGATGCCCTCGACGGCCCGCTCCAGGTCCAGGTCGAGCAGCAGGGCGGCGGCGGCGGCGGCCAGCATGTTGTAGAGGTTGAAGTCTCCCACCAGCGGGGCAAAGAACTCCCGCTCCTCGCCGCGCCGGGAGAGGCGCACCCGGGAGCCCTTCAAGCCCGCCTCGAGCAACTCACCGCGGAGCTCGCAGGCGGCCCCCGTCCCGAAGGTCAAGGCCCCCTCCCCCACCTCCCGCAGGAGGCGCCTGCCGTACTCGTCGTCCGCGTTGACGGCGGCGCGGTGCGCTACGATGGCGTCGTCCCGCGAGGGGGAGAAGAGCTTCCGCTTGGCCAGGTAGTAGTGCTCCATGTCCTCGTGCCAGTCCAGGTGGTCCCGGGAGAGGTTGGTGAAGACGGCCGCGGCGAACTCGCACCCGTCCACCCGGTGCAGGTCCAGGGCGTGGGAGGAGACCTCCATGGCCGCCGCGGCCACGCCCTCGCCGGCCATCAGGGAGAGCATCTCCTGCAGGTCGGGGGCCTCCGGGGTGGTGCGGGCCACCTCCAGCTCCCGCTCCCCGACGCGGTAGGTAACCGTTCCCACCAGCCCGGTGGCCATCCCGGCCCGCTTGAGTATCGACTCCAGGAGGAAGGTGGTGGTGGTCTTGCCGTTGGTGCCGGTCACCCCCACCAGGAGCAGGCGCCCCGAGGGGTGGCCGAAGAAGGCGTCGGCGCAGCGCGCCAGGGCCGCCCGGGCGTCGCGCACCCGCACCGCCGCCACCCCTTCCGGCAGGTCGTCCGGCAGGCGCGACGGCTCCGTCACCATCACCGCCGCCGCCCCGCGCTCCAGGGCCTCGGGCAGGTGGGCGTGGCCGTCGGTCGCATAGCCCGGCACCGCCACGAAGAGGTCGCCCGGACGGACGCGCCCCGAATGGTAGGCCACCCCGTTTATCTCCACCTCCGCGTCCCTAATGTACTGGGCGTGAGGGACGGCCCGGACCAGCGCCGCAAGCCTCATTCCGCCCTCACCGCCTCCCGCGTGTTCACCTTGACCTCGCTGGGGGGCACCCGCAGGTGCTGCAGGGCGAACTCCATCACCCGGGAGAAGCAGGGGGCCGCGGCGACGCCGCCGTAGATGACGGCCGGCTCGTCCAGGGTCACCACCATCGCCAGGCGGGCGTCCTCCGAGGGGGCGAACCCCGCGAAGGTGCCGATGTACGACTTGAGATAACCCCCCTTGGGGTTGGGCTTCATGGCCGTCCCGGTCTTGCCCGCGGCGTTGTAGAGGTGGGTGGACGCCCGCGTGGCGGTGCCGTGCTGCACCACCTGCTCCAGCACCCGCGACAGCTTGTAGGCGACGTCCTGGCTGAGCACCCGCACCCCTTCGGCCTCGAAGCGGCGCGCTTCCCCCGTCCGCCGGTCCACCGACTCCTTGAGCAGGTGCGGCGTCACCATCACGCCGCGGTTGCCCACGCAGGCCAGGATCCGCGCCAGCTGCAGGGTGGTCACGGAGACCCCCTGCCCGATGGCGATGGTCGCGGCCGAGGTGGACGACCACTTCTCGGGGTCCGGCAGCAGCCCCTCGGCTTCCCCGGGGAAGTCCACCCCGGTCGCCCGGCCGACGCCCATGCCGTCCAGGCAGCGCCAGAAGACCTCCCTCTCCAGCTGCAGGGCCGTCTTGATGGTCCCCAGGTTGGAGGAGTAGGCGATGACGTCCGTAAAGGTGAGGTCGCTCGAGACCATCTCGTGCGCGTCCTTGAAGGTGTATTCGCCTATCCTTATCTGCTGGGGCAGGTGGACGACGGTGTTGGGCGAGACCACCATCTCCCCCAGCGCCGCGGCGGCCGTGGTCACCTTGAGCACCGAGCCGGGCTCGAAGATGTCGGTGACCGGGTGGTTGCGGACCACCTCGGGCGGCGCCTCCGGGTAGAGGTTGGCGTCGTAGGAGGGGAAGGAGGCCATGGCCAGGATCTCGCCCGAGCGCACGTCCATGACCACCAGGTTGCCCCCTTTGGCCTGGTTCTCCTGCACCGCCTGGGCCAGCTCCGTCTCCGCCTTGTACTGGATGTCCATGTCCAGGGTGAGCACCAGGTCGCGCCCGTCCACGGGTTCGGTGATCACCTTGGAGAGGCCGGGGATGGCCTCCCCCGTCGGGTCGCGCTCCAGTTCCACCTCGCCCGGGGTCCCCGCCAGTTCCTCCTCGTACTGCAGCTCCAGGCCCGCCAGCCCGTTGTCGTCCATGCCCACGTAACCCAGGACCTGGGCCGCCAGGTACTCCTGGGGGTAGCACCGCTGGCTCTCCTTGACGAAGCCGAGGCCGGGCAGGCCGAGCTCCCGGATGCGTTCGACCGCCGCCCCCTCCAGCTTGCGCTCCAGCCAGACGAAGCCGCAGGAGCTGCGCAGCTTCTCCGCCAACCGGTTCTGGGGGCAGCCCAGGACCAGGGACAGCTCGGCGGCGGTGCGGTCGGGGTCCTTCACCTGGTAGGGAGTGGCGTAGAGGGAGTAGACGTCCCGGGAATAAGCGAGGATCTCCCCGTCCCGGTCGAGGATGGTGCCGCGCTGGGCCTTAACCGCGGCGAGCTGCATGCGCTGGTCGCGCGCCATGCCGGAATAGCGCGAGGCGTTGACGACCTGCAGGTCCACCAGGCGCAGGGCGAGGGCCCCGAAGGCGGCCAGGAGGACCAGCGCCACCAGGGTCACCCTGTTAGCCTGCCCTCCGCGCTCCATCCTTGCCTCCCGCAAACCTCTCCGGCAGGACCGCCCGGGAGCCGGCTTTCCGCCGCTCCCCTCCGGTCCTCCCGCTTCCCCGGCTGTCTGCCCAGCCTCGACCCGCCGTTACTGCCGCACGCCGCCTTCCCAGCCCGGGACGGCGGTCCGGCCCAGGCTGCCGCCAGCGCCCGCCCCTCCGTCCGCCGCCGCGGCCTCCGGGGCCGCCGCCGGCAGGCGCACCAGTTCCGACCGTATCGGCAGCACCATCCCCAGCTGCTCGGTGGCGATCCTCTCGACGCGGGCGGGCGACTCCAGCCTCGCCACCTCCAGGCGCAGCTCCTCGTGGCGCATCCGCTCCTCGGCGATGCCCTTCTCCAGCCGCTTGCAGTCGTAGCCCTTCTGGGTGGTGGAGATGTTCAGCCAGGCCACCAGGAAGAACAGCCCGAACATGAGGGCCCCCGCCGCCGCGAGGCAGGCGCAGCCCCGCAGGGTCACCCGCTGCCGGCGCTTCTCCTCCAGGGCCTCGCGCCGGCTCTGGCGGCTGCGGTTCTCTTCCTCCAGGAAGCGCGCCTGCCGCGAGCTCGCATAATGGTGCCTCGCCAGCGCCTGTGACATCCTAACCCGCCTCCCCGGGCCCCGAGATCCTCTCCGCCGCCCGCAGCTTGGCCGACCGGGAGCGGGGGTTGGCCTCCGCCTCCCCGGGGGAAGGGGTCACCGGGCGGGGGGTGAGGATGCGCACCTCCCTGCCGGGGCAGGCGCACACGGGTGCTTCGGGGGGGCAGGAGCAGGTGCGCGCGTACCGCTTAAAGGCCTGCTTGACCTGCCGGTCCTCGATGGAGTGATAGGAGATCACCACGATCCTCCCCCCTTGCCTGAGCCTTCCTATGGCCTGGGGCAGCGCCGCCTCCAGGCTCTCCGCCTCCCGGTTCACCTCCATGCGCAGGGCCTGGAAGGTCCGCCGCGCCGGATGGCCGCCCCGGCGGCGGGCCGCCGCGGGGACGGCGTTCTTTACAACCGAAACCAGTCGATCGGCGGTGGCGATTGGCGCACGCTCTCGCTCCTCGGAAATGAACCGGGCGATGCGGGAGGCCCACCTCTCCTCCCCGTAGCGCCTGATGATCCTCGCCAGCTCTCGTTCATCATAAGAATTCACCACCTCGGTCGCGTCCAGTTCCTGCCTCCTGTCCATCCGCATGTCCAGGGGAGCGCCCTCACGATAGGAGAAGCCCCGCTCCTCCAGGTCCAGCTGGGGGGAAGAGACCCCTAGATCGAAAAGGATCCCGTCCGCGGCGCAGATCCCCGCCTGCGTAAGGATGGACCCCAGCTCCGCGAAGTTGCCCCGGACCAGTTTCAACGAAGCGGAATACGCGGCCAAGCTCCGTTCCGTCCACCGCAGAGCCTCGCCATCCAGATCTATCCCGAGGAGCGTGCCGCCGGGGGCTATCCTCTCCAGGACGGCCCGGGCATGCCCCCCGTAGCCCACGGTCGCATCCACCACGGTCATCCCGGGCCGCGGGTCCAGCCAGCGCAGCACCTCTTCCGCCATGACCGGAAGGTGTGGCCGGAGCATGCATCACTTCCTCCCCCGCTGTCCGTCCCCCCGCAGGAGGAACCTCAGCCCGTGGGCGGCGCTCCCGCCGTAACGGACCCGGCGGAAGCCCATGCCCTTGATCATCTTCTCCACCTTTTAAACCCTCTCTTCCCGGAGTCCCCTTCCGCCCCTAGCGCTCTTCCCGCGGCTTGAGCGATTCGGCGCAGTACTCCTCGTAGTGCGGGTCTTCCTCCTCGATGAGCTTCTCGAAGCGGGCGCGGTCCCAGATCTCCAGGTACTCGCCCACCCCCACCAGCTTGACCTCCTTGCCCAGCTTGACCTTCTCCCGCAGGGCGGCGGGGATGGGCACGCGGCCCTGGCGGTCCATCTCGATGTCGTCGAAGGAGAAGGCCCGGAACATCCGCTCGAAGTTGCGGCCCTGCTTGGTGTGGATGGGGACGCGGGAGAGGATCCTCTCCTCCCAGTTGTCCTGGGCCTCCGGCGGCAGGACGATGATGGAGTCCTCCATCCAGTAGCCCATGATCAGGCTGCCCCGGATGCGGTCGCGGTACTTCTTGGGGAAGACGATGCGCCCACGGTCGTCCAGGGTATGGTTGGTGGTGCCCCTGTAAATCTGACTGGTCATCGCGCGCGCTCTCCCTCTTCCCGGTGCGTCTCCCTCGAAACCAATTTCTGCCTCTGGAAACCATTTCCTTCCCAAATACACCAATTTGTAACCCAATTATACCCGCGCTTACCCGCGATGTCCATAGCTGTCAAGCAAAAAGTCGAGCGTGGAGGCGGTTTTCAGCGTACCGGGCAAAAAACTACATGTAGAAGATTGTATCGCGCCGCACCACAACATATTGGGTTTCCGGCCTTTTGCGGCTCGTATATTTACATATTGTAAATAAATATTTTTGCGGCGGTTGCGGAAAAAATGTCGTTACGGGGTGCTTTCGGCCCGTACCCATCCGTACCCGCCGCCCCCTGCCGGAGCCGGCCGGGTTGCCGGGGTGAGGGGAGCGTCCGGCCGCGCTACTTGCCGGCCCCGGGCTTGAGCGAGCCGAAGAACTTCCTGGCCAGCCGCAGCAGGGCCCGGGGCGAGTAGGCGTTCTCCTTGATCTTCTTTAAGACGAAGGAGGGATGGAGCGCCCGCTTGCGGATGTCCTTGCGCTTCTTCTCCGCCCACTCCTCCTTGACTTGGGTGTAATACCGCCAGACCTCGTCGTCGGAGGGGTTCTCCCGCTCGATCAGGTAGGGATAGAGCCAGAAGTAGTAGAAGTAGTCCCGGGTGAGCAGGCGGTCGTCCCGCACCAGGTCGTCGAAGGCCTCCGAGCCCGGGAAGGGGGTGAACATGAAGAAGCTGGTCTGGTAGCAGTCCAGCTCGCGCGCGAACTCCACGGTGGCCCGCATGGTCTCGAAGGTGTCCTCGGTGAAGCCGAGGATGAAGTAGAGGTAGGTCTCGATGTCGAACTCCCCGATCACCTCCACCGCCTTGCGCACCTGGTCCATGGTGATGCCCTTGCGGATGGCCTTGAGGATGCCGGGGTCGCCCGACTCCACGCCGATCCAGATGTAGTCGCAGCCCGAGTCCTTGGCCTTCTGCATCAGCTCGCGCGGCAGCAGGTCCACCCGGGTCTGGAAACCCCAGTTGATCTTCAAGCCCCGCTCCCGGATGAGGTCCATGATGGCCATGGCCCGGTCGATCTTGGAGGTGAAGGTGGAGTCCTGGATGATGAAGGAGCGGATGCCCGTCTTGTACCAGTACTCGATCTCGTCCACCACGTTCTCGGGGGAGCGGAAGCGGACGTTGTGGCCGAGGATGGAGGACTGGGCGCAGAAGGTGCAGCGGTAGTAGCAGCCCCGGCTGGTGAGGATGGCCCGCCGCGGGTGGTGGGCGTAGACCGGGTCGGGCATGGGGAAGGGCAGGCTGTCCAGGTCCGAGATGAGCTCCCGCGGGGGGGTGTGCAGCGACTTACCGTCCTCTTTATAATAGATGCCGTCCACTTCGCTGAGCCGGCGGGAGCCCTTGACGAAGACCTCCATCAGCTCCACCGCGGTGACCTCGCCCTCCCCGTAGACCACCACGTCCACCTCGGCGTTGGCCAGGGTCTCCTCCGGCAGGGCGCTGGGGTGGACGCCGCCGGCCAGCACCGGCACGCCGGGGTTCATCTCCCGCAGCATGCGGGCCATCAGCAGGCCCACGTCGTACTGGGGGGTGGCCATGGTCACCCCGACCACCCTGGGCTTGATGCGGGAGAGGTCCTCCCGCATCTTCCTCCACTCCGGGCCGTCCGGGTAGCCGATGAACCTCTCCTTGAACGCTTTTCGCGCCTCGGGAGTCAGGGGCGGATAGCCCGGTTCGTCGATGTTGACGTACTTGTCCTCGAAGACCGGGTTGTAGATCCTGGTGCTGTAGCCGGCCCGCTCGAGGCTGGCGGCCACGTAGAGCAGGCCGAGGGGCGGGTAGTAGTAGGAGTACTCCTGGTCCGAGGGGGTCTGGAAGAAGGGCGGGTTGACCAGGAGGATGTCCACCTCCTCGCGTCCGTCCGCGAGTGTCGTTCCGTGCGCCTTCCCGTGCTCCTGCTTCTTACCGTCCATGCGAACTCCTAACGCCTGTTACCGGTTTACGCCGATTATATCACGTCAATCCCGGGGTCAGGGCTTGACGTTGATGTCAGCGTCAACGTCAAGCCCTGACCCCGGGATTGACGCGGCGTGGCGTCAGCGCTGCAGGAAGCGGATGAGGCGGTTGAGGGAGATGGCGTGCTCGGGGCAGAGCTCGTAGCAGCAGTAGCAGAGGATGCACCTGCCGGAGTCGAAGGAGGGCGTCCCGTCCACCTCTATGGCCCCGGCGGGGCAGCCCCGCTCGCAGGTGCGGCAGGCGGTGCACTTCCCGGCGTCGACGCGGAGGACGCGGCGGGACAACAGGGCGAATGCCAGGCGCTGGAAGGGGGCGGCGAAGGACCTCCGCGGCACGGTGGAGGGCTTCTTGAAGCCCGGGATGGGGGAGGCGTCGCCGCGCACCTCGATGTCGGCCATGCGCACCGGGCCCAGCCCCCTCCCCCCCGCCGTGGCCAGCAGCGGCACCGCCGCCGGGTCTATCCCCATCATCGCCGCCATCACCGTGTCCACCGCCACGCCGTTGCGCGAGGCGATGAGCTTGCCCAGCGGGCGGACGTCGGCGCAGGAGGGCCCGTTCCCCTCCATGGCGGTGACCGCGTCCATCACCACCAGGTCGGGCACCCTCAGCTGATAGACGTCCACCAGCAGCTCCCCGAAGTCGCGGGCGCGGGGGGCCAGCGCGTGCATGCGCGCCTTCTCCCCGCCCACCAGGAACCCGAAGCTGTTCTTGACCGCGCCGGTGACCACGGCGGTGACGTGGGTCTTGAACTTGGGCATGGAGACGAGCAGGTCGCAGTCGAGCACCTGGGAGGAGACGGTGGTCTCCCGGAGGAAGCGCGACTCGATGGGAACGCGCCGCGCGGAGGTGGCCAGGTTCACCCAGTCGCCGCCCAGCGCCTCTTCCATCCCGGAGGCCCGGCCGGTCCCGCCCACGCGCCCGTAACCGCGCGCCCCGGGGTTGTCCCCCGCCGCGACGCGCGCGCCGCGCCGCTTGAGCTCCTCCACCATGGCCTTGACGAAGAGCGGGTGGGTGATGATGCCGCTCTCCCCCGGCCAGGGGCCCAGGACGTTGGGCTTGACCAGGACGCTCTTCCCCTCCAGCTCCAGGGGGAAGGCCTCGAGGACCTCGCGCATGCGGCGGGCCAGCTCTTCCTCGTGGTAGCTCGCCTCGAGGACGAGGACGGTCTCCTTGTGCCCCATCTCAACCCCCTCCCGCCGGGGCGCATCCCCGGCCCGCGCCGCGCCCCGCCATCAGACGAGGCCGCGCCGGGCGGCCCGGAGCATCAGGGGGCGGCCGGCTCCCGCGCGGTAGAGGCGGGTCATCGCCTTGCGGAAGGCCGCGGGGAACAGCCGCTTGGCCAGGAGCAGGGAACGGATGGTCATGCGCGGGTAGAGGAACACCGCGTCCCGGTCCGCGGCCTCCAGCACCAGGCGGGCGACCTCCCGGGAATCCAGGAAGGCGTTGCCGAAGGCGGCCCGGCAGAACTCCAGCTGGTAGGGGTCGGTATAGCGCACCCGGTTGCCCAGGGGCGAGCTGAAGAAGAAGGGGCAGGCCACGGTCACCCCGACGCCGTGCGGCGCCAGTTCCGTGCGCATGCCCTCGGAGAGGGCGATGACCGCCGCCTTGCTGACGTTGTAGGAGGCCATCTCCGGCAGGCAGATCAACCCGGCGGCCGAGGCGACGTTGACGATGTGCCCCCGCCCCCGGGCGCGCATGTGGGGTATGAAGGCGTGGCAGGAGTGGAGGGTGCCCCAGAAGTTGACGTCCATGATCCAGTGCCAGTCCTCCAGGGGGATGTCTCCCACCGTGCCCCCGGCCGCCACCCCGGCGCTGTTGACCAGCAGGTCCACCCCGCCCCAGGCCTCGAAGAAGTGCTCGGCCATGCGGCCCGTCTGTCCGGCGTTGGTCACGTCGCAGATGAACATCTCCCCGCTGCCGCCCGCCCCCTCGACCAGGCGCAGGGTCTCGCTGGCGCCCTTGGCGTCGACGTCCGCCAGCCCCACGCGGAAGCCGCGCCCCGCCAGCAGCAGGGAGAGCTCGCGGCCCAGCCCCGAGCCCGCCCCGGTGATCACCGCCCGCCTTCCCGCGAGGCCGCCGAGAACCCCCTTGTTTCCCATCGGTCCCAACCTTTCTCGCTCCTGGCGGATCGACTCCGCCGCCCCCCTCGAGCGCCACCTCCCGCAGGCGGGCGCTCCGAACCCTCCCGCGGCGGTCCTTCTCGCCCCTCCCTTTCCATCATACCCCTCCGGGGCGGGGAAGCAACAACCGCGCCGCAGCCCGCCCCCCTCCGGCTCAACGGCGCCGTGTGCACGGTGCCCGGCACCGTTGATACAAGGATTTTTTCCCCCGGGAGAGAAGAGGGAGGCATGACTTTCAAACGAGACTGGCGGGGCCTGTTCGACCCCGCGGCGGTGGCGGTGGTGGGAGCCTCCAACTTCCCCGGCAAGTGGGGGTTCAACATGCCCCTGATCATGCTGGGCGGAGGTTACCGCGGGCGGCTGCTGATGGTCAACCCCCGCGAGAGGAGCGTGCTGGGGCACCCCACCTTCCCTTCCCTGCGCGACATCCCGGAGCCGGTGGACCTGGCGGTCGTAGCCGTCCCGGCCCGCGCGGTGCTCGCGGTGCTGGAAGACGCCGCCGCCGCGGGCATCCGCAACGCCGTCGTCGTCACCTCCGACTTCTCCGAGACGGGCGAGGCCGGGGCGCGCCTGGAGCGCGAGCTGGCGGAGCTGGCCGACGCCTCCGGCATCACCGTGGTCGGCCCCAACACCATGGGCATCTTCAGCTCCACCTCCCGCCTCTGCGCCCTGGGCGCGCCGGTCTTTCCCCGCCAGGGCGGCATCAGCTTCATCTCCCAGAGCGGCAACCTGGGGGTGCAGCTGCTGACGACGGGCCGGCGCCAGGGCCTGGGGTTCGCCCGCTTCATCGGCTCGGGCAACGCCGCCAACACCCGCATCAGCGACTACCTCGAGTTCCTGGAGGGGGACGAGCGCACCCGGGTCATCCTCCTCTACGTGGAGGGCTTGAGGGAAGGGAGGCGCTTCCTGGAGACGGCCCGGCGCATCGTCCCGCACAAGCCCATCATCGCGCTGAAGGCGGGCAAGGGCGCCCTGGGCACCCAGGCGGTGCGCTCCCACTCCGGGGCCCTGGCCGGCGACTTCGAGCTTTTCGAGGGAGTGTGCCGGCAGGCCGGCATCATCGAGGCCGGGACCACCGGCGAGCTGATGGACCTGGCCGCCGCCTTCTCCAGCCTGCCCCTGCCGCGCGGGCGCCGCGCCGCGGTGATGACCCTGGGCGGCGGCTGGGGCGTGGTGGCGGCGGATGCCTGCGACCGCGAGGGCCTGGAACTGGCCGAGCTTCCCTCCTCGGTCATCGAGGAGCTGGACACCTTCCTCCCCCGTTTCTGGAGCCGCCGCAACCCCGTGGACATCGTGGGCAACGTGCACCGCGCCAACCACTTCAGGGTCATCGACGCCCTGGTGGACTGCGAGGAGGTGGACATGCTCATCACCATGGGGTCCATGCTGGGGAGGGACTTCTTCTCGGAGAACATGCTCAACATCGTGGTCCGCCCCTTCCTCTTCCTGCTGCGCCGCCATCCCTTGAGGGTCAACTCCTTCTGGCTGGGCATGCTGCGCGGCTTCCTCAAGTCCTTCCGGAAGGACCGGGCGCCGGGGCAGGAGCGGGAGGGCTCGGGCGGCCTGGACTTCACCGAGACGCACATCTGGACCGATTCCTACATCGCCAGGTACTTAAAACGGCGCATGCGGGAAACGGGCAAGCCCATCATCACGGTGGCGGTCAACGAGGACGAGCGCTCCTCCTCCGCCCGGCTGCGCCGCCACGGCTTCTTCACCGCCGCCACGCCCGAGCGCGCGGTGAGCGCCGCCGCCAAGCTGGCGGCCTACGGCGGCAACGGCTCCGCCGCCGGCCGCGCGCCCTGAGCCGCGCCCCGCACCCCCGCCGGCGGGCCTACTTGAGCTGGCCGTAGAGGTAGAGGGCGCTCTCGGCGGCGTTCTCGGTGCCGATGCCGCGCCCGCCCGCGTCGGAGCCCACCAGGTACAGGCCGCGCACGGGCATGGCCGGCGCCGGCTTGCGGGTGCCGCTCTGCCCGACCTCCTGGGCTAGGCCGATGCACTCGCCCGTCGCCCGCCCGGTGAGGTGGGAGGTGTGGGCTATGTGGGTGCGCTGCTTGTCCACCACGTGCCCCTTTATCTCCGGGAAGACCTCGGCCGCGATGCGCTCGGCCAGGTCCAGCAGGCCCACGCACTGGTCCACCCGGCCGAGGTCCGAGGGGGCGGGCACGCCCACGATGAGGGCGTCCTTGCCGGGGGGCGCCAGCATGGGGTCCCAGATGCTGGGGACGGTGACGAAGAGGAAGAGGTCGGAAGGGATGCTCCCGTCCTTGAGGTAATCGAACATGCTCTCCGGGGGCAGGTCGGGGATGTGCATCATGCAGGGGGTGCGCATGGAGGAGAGCTTGCGGTCCAGCAGCAGCTTGACCGCGATGAAGGCCTCCGACTCCTTGAGGGCGTCGACGCGGGCCGCGTATTCCGCCGGGAAGCTCTCGCGCCCCGCCAGCGCCACCGTGCGCTTGATGCCCGCGTTGGACACCACGTAGTCCGCCGGGATCGTCTCGCCGGCGGCGGTGACCACCCCGCGCACCTTGCCGTCGGCGACGTCGATGCGGGCCGCCTCGCACCCCAGGCGCAGCACCCCGCCGTCGCGGGTGAAGGCGCGTAAAAAGGAGAGGGGGATCTCGCTGGACCCGCCGGCGGGATAGCTGAGGTACCTGGCCTGCATGGTGGACGAGAGGATGTACATGTACTCCCCGGCTGAGGCGCGGTCCCAGGGCAGCACGGTGGTGATCATGCACTGGGCGTGGAGCATCCGGGCCAGGTCCCTGGAGGCCACGAAGGTGGAGAGGAAGTCCTCGACCGTGCGGTCCTGCAGTTCCTCGTAGAAGGGGCAGCGGGGGTCGGCCAGCTTCCTGAAGAGCTCCAGCGCCCCCCGGGGCCCGTAACCGGACAGGGCCTTGGCCGCGCACCTCCCCGGGTTCTGGCGGAACCACCCGTTTAAGCTCCCCTTCAAGGTGGCCAGCACGGACATGGGGTGGAACATGGAGGGGTACATGGCCATGTTGCCCTTGCCGGAGACCCTGACGGTGAAGGAGGGCAGGGTCCTCGTCCACTGCGGCCCCTCCCCCACTATGGCCGCGATCTGCCCGAAGGGCCCCCGGGGGCCGCGGCCGAACATGTGCACCCCGGTGTCCACCACGTAGTCTCCGAAGGGCAGGGAGGTGCACTTGCCCCCCGCGAACCCGTTCTTCTCCAGCAGCGTGACCTTGTGGCCGGCGTGGGCCATCAGGGCGGCGAAGGACGAGCCCCCGGGCCCGGAACCTATGACCACGACCTGCTTCTGCGCCATATCCTCCTCCTAGCTCGGCCCGCTCGCTTGCGGCCGCAAGCCGCAAACGCACGGACGATACATCACGGCGGCGCGGCCCTCCCCGGACGGGGAGAAGGCGCCCGGGGCGGGCCCGCGGCCCGCACCCCCGCCGGCCTTTCCGGCGTCAGCCGGCGACGTCGTGCTCGGGCAGCACGAAGATCTTGATATCCTTGGCGTACCGGCGCAGCTCTCCGCGGAAATCGGGGTGGCAGATGGAGATGAGCGCCTGGGCCCGCTCGCGGTTGTTCTTGCCCCTCAGGTTGACCACGCCGTACTCGGTGGCCACGTACATGATCTCCGTGCGGGCGATGGTGACCGGGGTGCCGGGCCTGAGGGTGGGGACGATCTTGGAGACGGTCTGGCCCGTCTCCTTGTCCACCGCCGTGGAGTGCAGGGCGATGAACCCCTTGCCTCCCTTGGACCGCCACGCTCCCCGGGTGAAGTCCTGGGCTCCGCCGGTGGCGCTGTACTGCTTGTGGCCGATGGCCTCCGAGCAGCACTGGCCGGTGATGTCCATCTCCAGGGTGGAGTTGATGGAGACGAGGTTGTCGTTCTTGCCCACGTTGTAGGGGTCGTTGTTGATGCTGATGGGATTGAACACCACCATGGGGTTCTCATCGAGCCACTGGTAGAGGGCGTTGGACCCGGCGGAGAAGAAGGCGTTCATGCGCAGGGGATAGTAGTTCTTCATGGTGTTGTCGAGGATTCCCTCGTTGAAGAGGGTCATGAAGCAGTCCGGGATCATCTCGGTGTAGCACCCCAGGTGCTGCCGGCCGTGCTCCACCAGGCACTCGCCGATGGCGTTGGGCAGGGCGCCGATGCCCAGCTGCAGGCAGCTCCCGTCGCCGATGTAGGGGACGATGTTCTCGGCGATGGCCCTGTCGATCTCGCCCACCGGCTCCGGCGGCAGGTCGAAGAGGGGGTGGTGGTTCTCGATGACCGCCCGGACCTGTGAGACGTGGTAGAAGTTGTAGCCGTGGATGCGCGGCTGGTGCTCGTTCACCTCCAGGATGATGTCCTCCGCCCACTCCAGGGTGTCCAGGAAGTTGCCCGATACCCCGGCGGAGAAGTACCCGTTCTTGTCCATGGGGCCGGCCTGGGTGACGATCTTGCGGTACCCCCCGAACTCGCAGGCCTGGCGGGGCACGTCGGAGAAGTTGAAGGGGCTGTGGACGCAGATCCCGTCGTAGAGGGCCTGGCGGTCCAGGGGCGAGGCGTACATGTTGTCGAAGAGGATGTGGCGGCTCATCTCCGGGCTGCCCAGGATCTTATAGGTGGGGCCCAGCATTATCAGGCCCCCGAAGACCACGTCGTTCAGCTCCTCCGCCCGGTCGAAGAGGGCGTTGAGGAAGGCGTCGGGGGTGCAGGACCCGCTCCCGCACATGACCTTGTCCCCGTCCTTGATCAACCTGGCCGCTTCCTCGGCAGTGGTCAGCTTGGCCTGGTACATCTCCTCCCATCTGCTCATGGGCCACCTCCTTGCTGCTGCGTTGAACCTGCGTCGGCAAGATTCTATATAATCGGATAAGCGAATGCAACGGGAGCCGGCGAGGCCGGCGGGAAGAGGGACGGGAGGGGCGCATGGACGGCCTTGACGGCATGGTGAGGAGGCTTCTGTACTACCCGGACCGCCTGCCGCGGGACCTGCCGCCGCCGCGCTGGGCCGGCGGCTGCGAGGAGGTCTGGCTGAGGGCGGAGGACGGGGTGGACGTCCACGGCCTCTGGTGGCCCGAACCCGCGGGGGCGCCGGTGATCCTCTTCTTCCACGGCAACGCCCAGGAGGTCTACAGCTGGTCGCCGGTGCGCGAGGACCTCCGGCCGCTGGGCTGCCGCCTGCTCCTGGTCGATTACCACGGCTACGGCAAGAGCGGGGGCGAGCCGTCCGAGGAGAACCTGTACATGGACGGCCGCGCCGCCCTGGCCTGGCTGGCGGAAGAGGGGGTGGGCGATGGGGAGGTCATCGTCTTCGGGAAGTCCCTGGGGGGCGCGGTGGCCTGCGAGGTCTCCCAGGGGCGGGCCTTCCGCGCCCTGGTGCTGGAGTCCACCTTCACCTCGCTGCTCAGCGTCTCCCGCCGCCTCTTCCCGGCGCTCCCGGGCGGGGTCGAGCCGTCCGAACGCTACGCCTCCGCCGAGAAGGTCGCCCGCGCCGCCTGCCCGGTCCTGGTCATCCACGGCGACCGCGACGAACTCATCCCGCCCGGCGAGGGCCGGGCCCTCTTCGATGCGGCGCCCGGCCCCAAGCAGCTCTACCTGGTGGAGGGAGCCGGCCACAACGACGTCTCCCTGGTGGCCGGGGCCGAGTACCCCCGCCGCATCGCTTCCTTCCTCAATGCTCAATAGAGTGCCCCGGCGCCTTGACGCGTACTCGCCTCGAGGCCCGGCACCTCCCCGCCCCGGCGCGTGATGACATGAGCAATGCCCCGCCGGGCCCTGCGCCGGTACCGGTGGGAGCTTTTAATAAGACGATGCCGGCCGGCTAGTAGCCGGCGTCCTTCAGCCCCATCTCCGGCCAGATACGCCCGTCCACCTCGCCGTAGTAGCAGGCGCGGTAACGGCCGGAACGGAGCGCCTCCATGAGCTCCGCCTCGTTGTCGCACCAGTCCTCGAAGACGGTGACGCAGGTTCCCAGGTGGGTGACGTGGTGGGCGTCGCTTCCGCCCGTGCCGTACAGCCCGTACTTCTCGCTCAAGGCCAGGGCCTGCTCGTTGCTCTTCCGCTTGATCGAGCCGTTGTGGGTCTCGATGGCGAAGATGGAGGAGAGCAGCTCCTCCGGCAGGCTCTGCCTCAAGGGGTGGCGCACCTCGGTGCCGCGGCAGGGGTGGGCGGGGATGATGATGCCGCCCGCCTCGTCCACCTGCTTTTTAAGTTCCAGGAAGGGGTAGAGGTAGTAGCGTATCTCCCCCGACCAGCCGAAGACCAGCATGTCCCCCAGCTCGGTATAGACCTCCATGCCCCGGAAGATCTTGAAGTCGTAGGGCAGGGCGATCCGGAACATCTCGGCCGCTCCGCGGTAGGTGGAATGCTCGGTCACCGCCACCGCGTCCAGCCCCAGTTCCCTGGCCCGGTTGATGAGCTGCAGGGGGGAGAGGTTGGAGCAGCGGGAGGCGAGGTTGGTGTGCACGTGCAGGTCTACCAGCATATATGCTCCGATTGGTGATTCCTCGCTAACAGGGTCCGGGAGTATGTTAGCACGAAAGCCCGCGGCGAAAAAGGACGGCTTCCGGGCGGAGGCGCCGGCGGCGGCGCCGACGGGCGCGGGGGAGGCGCGCCTTGGGGCGCGCGGCGCGTATACCCCACGGTAACGTGGCGCGCGGACGGGAAAAGTAATAAAATAGTGGATGTCTTTGCGCGTCCGGGATACCCTGAGCGGGTACGATGGGCGGGTGAGCCTTTTTTTAAGCGATCGCCAGGCCTACGCGCGATTCAGGAGGTGATAGATGTCTGCTAGCTAGCACGCGTCGCAACACGGGACAGTTCTTTTTATCAGGGAGGTGAAGCAATTGTCCGACTGGAAAGACGACGTCCAGATCCTGGTGCACGAGGGGAAGATCAGCGTCCCCTATTCCTGGACCGTCGGCAGCACCTTGAGCAAGTGGTACGGGCTGCTGCGGGATTCCGGGGAGCTCTGGGCCAACCGCTGTCCGGCCTGCGGGAAGGTCTACGTCCCCCCCAAGATCAAGTGCAACGAATGCTACGAGGACATGAACGACTGGGTTAAGCTGCCGGGCACCGGCACCTTGGAGACCTACACCGTGGTGCATTACGAGGAGCCCTCCATCCAGCCCGGGAAGGCCCCCATCATCTACGGCGTGATCAAGATGGATGGGGCCGACACCGGCATCGCGCACCTGGTCGACGAGGTCGAGCCGGACCAGGTGAAGGTGGGCATGCGCATGGAAATGGTGCTGGCGGAGGAGCGCGAAGCCAACATCTTCGACATCAAGTACTTCCGTCCCGTCAAGGGGGGTGAGAGGTAATGGAGCGCGTTGCCATCATCGGGATAGCCCAGACCAAGTACGAGAAGAACAAGCCCGAGACCTTCGCCGAAATGGCCTACGACGTCACCAGCCGGGCGCTGGCCGACGCGGGGATAACCATCGCCGAGGTCGACAACGTGGTCACCGTCTCCTCCGACTTCTGGGACGGGCGCACCATCTCCACCATGGCCGTCTCCGACGGCGCCGGGGGCTACGGCAAGGACATCACCACCGTCGAGGGCGACGGCACCTTCGGGGCCCTCTACGGCATGATGCGCATCCTCTCCGGCAGCTTCGGGTGCACCATCGTGGTGGCCCACCACAAGGGCTCCGAGAGCAACATGCGCGGCATCACCAACACCGCTTTCGACCCGCTGGTCGAGCGGAAGCTGGGCTTCGACTCCATCAACTCCGCCGCCCTGCAGGCCCGCCGCTACATGTCCAAGTGGGGGGTCTGGGAGGAGCAGTTCGCTGCGGTATCGGTCAAGAACCACGGCAACGCCAGGCGCAACCCGCTGGCCCAGTATCCCCTGGACATCACCGTCGACGACGTCATGGACTCGCGCAGAGTAGCCGACCCCCTGAAGCTCCTCGACTGCTCCCCGGTGACCGACGGGGCCTGCTGCCTCATCCTGGCGGCGGAGCGCAACGCCAAGAAGTGGACCACCAACAAGCAGCGCGTCTGGCTGAAGGGCGTGGGGCACTGCTCCGACGCCTTCCGCCTGGGGGACCGCGACCTGGCCGACACCCGCGCCCTCAAGCAGGCGGCCGGCAAGGCCTACTCCATGGCGGGTATCGAGGACCCCGTCAAGGAGATCGACGTGGCCGAGGTCTGCGACGCCTTCTCCTACATGGAGCTGATGTGGCTGGAGGGCCTGGGTTTCTGCGGGGACGGCCAGGGCGGGGAGTTCGTGGAGCGCGGCTACGCCGACTTTGACGGCGGCAAGGTGCCGGTCAACCCGTCCGGCGGCCGCCTCTCCGCCCACCCGGTGATGGTGGCGGGTCTGACGGCCATGGCCGAGTGCGCGCTGCAGATCCGCGGAGAAGCCGGAGACCGCCAGCTGGACGGCGTGGAGACGGCCGTGGCGCACGGCATCAACGGCATGTGCGGCCAGAGCCACTGCGTCTGGGTGCTGGGAAAGTAGGGGGTGACGTGAAATGGGTAAACGAGTAGGAATCATCGGAGTAGGCCAGACCCATCACGCCGCCAAGCGGCTGGATGTGTCCGGCGTGGAGCTCATCGCCGAGGCCGTGACCCGGGCCCTGGATGACGCGCAGCTGACCATGGCGGACATCGACGCCTTCGTCATCGGCAACATGGACCACTTCGAGAACATCAACTACGTGGACACCTGGGCCACCGACGGCCTGGGCTCCTTCATGAAGCCGGTCTTCAAGGTGACCACGGGCGGCACCACCGGCACCACCGTGGCGGCCTGCGGGTACTACCACGCGGCCTCCGGCATCTTCGACACGGTGATGGCGGTGGGCTGGGAGAAGAACTCGGAGTCGGACACGCAGGCGGCCATCTCCACCTGCGCCAACCCCACCCTGGAGCGGGACGCCTTCGCCGGGGCCATCGGGCCGCTGGCCACCGAGTACTCCAAGTACATGGACACCTACGGCGCCACCGAGGAGGACGCGGCCATGGTGGCGGCGCGCGACCGCAACAACGCCTGCAACAACCCCTACGCCCACTTCCGCCAGCCCACCACGGTGGAGGAAGTGATGCAGTCCCCCATGCTCTCCTACCCCATCAAGTTCCTGGACATGTGCCCGCGCTCGGACGGGGCCTGCGCGGTCATCTTCTGCGCGGAGGAGAAGGCCAAGAAGCTCTGCCCCAAGCCCGCCTGGGTGCACACTTCGGTGGTGCGCCACGACTTCACCCACTTCGGCGACCTGGGCTGGAGCTTCATGCCCACCATCGAGCGGGCCTGCAAGGTCGCCTACGCCCAGGCCGGCATCCACGACCCCTTGAAGGACTTCGACGTGGCCGAGCTGTACCTGCCGGCCTCCACCTGCGGGGTGAAGTGGATGGACTCCTTCTACTTCTGCGACCACGGCGGGGCGCCCGAGCTCATCCGCAAGGGCACCTTCGAGATGGACGGGCAGCTGCCCATCAACCCCTCCGGCGGCGTCATCTCCTGCAACCCCATCGGGGCCACCGCCCTGCTGCGGGTGGGGGAGGCGGCCTGGCAGATCATGGGCAAGTCCGGCGACCGCCAGGTGGAGAAGGTCGAAAAGGCCCTCTGCTCCGGCTTCGGGGGATGCAGTTGGACGGACATCATGATCCTCGGCGCGGACCTGCCATAGGAGGTGGAACATGGGACTCTACACTGATAAGCGGAAGATCACGCACACCCACGACGGCTACGAGCTGCTGACCCACGAGTCGGGGCACCTGGAGTACGACTTCCACTGGCACCTCGGGCCCTACTGGAGCAAGTTGATCACCGAGATCCGCGAGAACAAGCGCTGGATGGCCATCAAGTGCTCGGAGTGCGGCAAGGTCTACATGCCCCCGCGCGAGCTCTGCGCCGAATGCTTCGCCCCCATGAACGAATGGGTGGAGGTGGGGCCGGAGGGCACGCTGGAGGGCTTCACGGTGGTGCGCTTCCCTTACATCGACGCCAACAACGGGCAGATGAAGAAGGTGCCCTTCACCTGCGTCTGGGTGGTGCTGGACGGCACCGACACCCGCATGACCCACTTGTGCAGCGAGACCGACGAGAAGAAGCTGCGGGTGGGGCAGCGCCTGCGCACGGTCTGGGCCGACGAGTGGTCCGGCACCCTGCAGAACTGCGGGTACTTCGAGACCATCGACTGAGCGGCACGGGAGTAAGACGCGGGGGCCCGGAAAACCGGGCCCCCGCCTTCCCCCCTCCCCGAAACACGAAAGGAGCGAGAGTATGTCCGAGGTGCTGGTCTACGGCGCGGGGATGAGCGGCATGATCGCCGCCTGGAACCTGGCCAAGGAAGGGTACGACGTCATCGTGCGCGACCGCGAGGCGAGCTGGGGGGGCTCGCGCATCTACAACCCCTCCACCCATACCACCCCCCTGGACCTCGCGGCCACCTCCGAGTACATCGGCATCGACATCTCCAGCGCCTTCGTGCCGGCCAAGTCCATCAACCTGTACATCCGCGACTTCAAGATCCGCGTCCCCACCCCCGGCGGTTACCACGTCGAGCGGAGCGACCGCGACAGCTCCATCGACGCCCTGCTCTACAAGGAGTGCGTGGACGCCGGGGTGAAGTTCGAGTTCTCCGAGGAGCTGCGCAAGCAGGACCTGGCCTCGCTGCCTCCGGGCACCATCATCGCCTGCGGGCTCAACGCGGAGGCCTACCGCTACCTGGACATGCCCTGCTCCCCCTGGTTCGCCTGGCAGACCCGGGGCGAGATCTCCCGGGAGCGGGACGGCGACGCCTGGCTGTGGCTGGACGAGTCCATCACCGAGTACGGCTACTGTTCCATGCTCAACGGCATCTTCTTCAACCTGCTGCCCGACTACAAGCGGGAGGTCAGCAAGGAGACGCTCAAGCGCTACATCGACTGGATGGGGCGGCACGAGGAGATGCCCGAGACCGAGTGGGAGTACACCCGCGGCATGGTCCCCACCGAGGTGCCGGACAACCCGGCGCTCTTCCGCGACAAGTTCATCATGTGCGGCACCATCTCCGGCGCCTTCGACCCCCTGCTGGGCTTCGGCATCTCCGGGGCCATCGTCTCCGGCAAGGTGGCGGCCATGGCCGTCAGCGACCGCGAGAAGGCGGCCGAGGAGTTCCGCCGCTTCACCCGCAACTTCGCCAGCGTCTATAACTTCAAGCGGGAGTCCTGGTACCCCGTCACCGGCGAGGTGGTCGCGCTGGAGAAGATCCTCTCGGCCCTGGGCCCCAAGCGCACCTTCTCCCTGATGATGGAGGGCATCAAGCGGGGCATCGGCAAGACGGCCATCCCCGGCTTCAGCCCCCTCTCCTGCAACTGAGGCGGGTCGGTCCGGCATGGAGGACCTGTACGCGCGGTTGATGGAGCGCATGGACGAGTTCCCCCTGGGGGCCCCGGAATCGGAGAGGCTGCTCGAGCTGCTGCGCATGATCTTCGACCGGGAGCAGGCCGCGTTGGCCCTGGAGCTCCCCGGCTACCCGGTGGAGGCGGGGGAGTTCGCCGACCGGCTGGGGCGGGACCTTTCGGAAGTCGAGGCGGCCCTGGAGCGCATGGCCGACGACGGGCTGGTCTTCGCCCGGGAGAAGCGGGGCAAGAAATATTACAGCTTGTTACCGCTGCTGCCGGGCATCTTCGAGACGCAGTTCATGAAGGCCGAGGCGACCCCCGAGAAGCGCCGCCTGGCCGAGCTCTTCGACGCCTACTACCACGAGGGCTGGGGGGAGAAGTCCTTCTCCGGCGCCGTCCCCATGGCGCGGGTGCTGCCGGTGGAGGAGGAGGTCTCCCGCAAGGACCGGGTGCTCCCCTACGAGAGGGTCAGCGCCTACATCAAGAGCTCCGCCTCCAAGGCCCTGACCACCTGCTTCTGCCGGCACCAGGCCGAGCTGCTGGGGCGCGCCTGCGGCGCCCCCAAGGACGTCTGCATGGCCCTGGGCCCCTTCGCCGACTTCCTGGTGGAGCGGGGCTTCGCGCGGCGGGCCACCACCGAGGAGATGCTCGAAGCCCTGGACCGGGCGGAAGAGGCCGGCCTGGTGCACCTCACCGACAACTTCCAGGACAAGGTCAACTTCATCTGCAACTGCTGCGGCTGCTGCTGCGGCTTCCTGGGCACCCTGACCAAGCTGGGCTTGAGCGGCAGCGTCGCCGCCGCGAGCTACGCCGCCTCCGTCGACCCGGACCTCTGCAGCGGCTGCGAGGACTGCCTGGCGGCCTGCCAGGTCTCGGCCATCGCGATGCGCGGCGGCACCGCCTCCGTCGACCCGGCGCGCTGCATCGGCTGCGGCCTCTGCGCCTCCCGCTGCCCCTCCTCGGCCATCACCGTAAGCGAGCGCGAGGGCTGGGCGGAGCCGCGGGGGACCCTCGCCGAGCTGGGGGCCGCCCTCCTGCAGGAGCGCGGCAGGCTCTGATGGGGCTCGGCGGGGGCGCGGGGAAGCGGCGGGCCGGCGGCGTACTGGTCCTGGGCGCGGCGCTTTACGCCGCCGCGGCGCTGCAGGCAGGAAGGCGCGGCCCGGACGGGCGGAGCATGGCGGAGATCCTGGGCCGCGACCCGGAGGAGTCCACCTGGGAGGACCTCTGCCGGCTCAGCCGGCGCGAAGCCATGCGGCTGTTCTACGCGGCCCCGGCGCCGCGCCTGGAGGAGCTCCGGGGCTTCTACGAGGGGAGGATGCCCCGCGGCGGCCTGCTGAACGCGGCTGCCGCCCGGCTGGCGGACCTCCTCCTGCCCACCGGCCGGCCGACCCCGGGGACCGCGTGGCTGGGCGTGGACTTCGAGCCGGGCGGGATGAACGAGGGCCGGGGCCGCATCGTCTACCGGGACCCGCGGAGCGGGAAGGCGGCGCGGGGCCTCGAGGCGCTGACCTTCACCGGCCCCAGCAACATCTGCAGCGCCCCCAGCGCCTCCCTCTACCTCGACTACAGCGCCCTCAACCGCGGCGTCTTCCGTTTCCTCCACGACGAGGTGCGCCGGGTCAACGGCGGCCTGTTCATCTGCGCGGGCTGCCTCAGCCTGGGCGAGACCCTGCGCCTCCCCCTCCCCTTCACCCTTCACATGGGGTCTTCACATGGGGTCAGCCCCTGACATTTCACATCCGGCGGCACTCCGCGCTCACGCCGCCGTCGGGCAGGGCCTTCTCTATCACGGAGAACGGAGGGTCCGGAGCGGCTGCCAACGTCGCCGCCCTTTCCTAGATGACCTTGTCCTCCTTGAGCGCCGCGGCCAGCCTGGCGCCCGCCTCCTCGGGGCTGTCCGCCTCCACCAGCCGGCAGCGCCGTTCGCGGTTGGGGGGGGTGAGGGAGGTCATCTCGCTCAATCCCAGGACGGACGGGTCCACGCCGAGGTCGGCCGGCTTGAGGGTCTCGGACGGAAGGTTCTTGGCCTGCTTGATGGCCATCAGGCTGGGATAGCGCAGGTCACCCACCTCGTGGCTGACCGTCACCAGCAGGGGCAGGGCGGCCTCGACCACCTGATAACCGTCGGGCAGCATGGCCTCCACCCGCGCCCTGCCGTCGGCCACCTCCACCTTGCCGGCCACCGACACCGCGGGGATGCCCAGGAGCTGCGCCAGCCCCAGGCCCACCTGCCCGGCGTTGGTGTCCGCCGCCTGGCGTCCGGTGAGGATGAGGTCGAAGCCGCCCAGCTTGGAGACGGCCGCCGCCAGCAGCGAGGCCGTGGCGAAGGCGTCGAGGCCCTCCTGGTCGCAGGAGGGGTCGTCCACCGTCACCAGCTTGTCCGCACCGGAGGCCATGGCCTTGAGCATCACCGCCCGGGAGAGGTTCGAGCCCACCGAGAGCATGGTGATGGAGCCGCCCGCCGCCTCCTTCAAGCGGATGGCCGCCTCCAGGGCGTTCTCGTCGAACGGCGACAGCACCGGGGGGATGCCCTTGGGGGTGACCTTCAGGGCCGCGGAGTCCACCTCGAAGGCGGAAGGGGGGCCCTCCGGGTCGGGGACCTGCTTGACGCATACCAGGATGTTCAGTTCCGCCATGTCCATCAACCCCCCACTATCTCTCTTAAGCGCGAACTGAAGCCGGGGAGCACCTGCTGCCACTCCCCCACCACCCCGTAGTCGGACACCTTGAAGATGTAGGCCTCGGGGTCCTTGTTGATGGCCACCACGACGCGCGAATCGGACATGCCCGAGAGGTGCTGGCTGGAGCCGGAGATGGCCACCGCCACGTAGATCTCGGGCGATACGATCTTGCCGGTGATCCCCACCTGCTGGGTGGTGGGCCACCAGCCCGCGTCCACCGGCGGGCGGGAAGCGCCCACCGCCCCGCCCAGCAGGCGGGCCAGCTCGCGCAGCTGCTCGAAGCCCTCCGGCCCCCCCAGCCCGCGCCCGCCGGAGACGACCACCCGGGCCTCTTCCAGGCGGACCTCCTCCCCTTCCTCCAGCACCTTCTCCCCGTAGGAGAGGCGCGGCGCGGCCGGTTCCACCTCGACCTTCACGGTCTCTCCCCGCCGGGAGTCGTCGGGCTCGGCCGGGTCCCCGGCGCCCGGGCGCACCGTGGCCAGCGCCGGCGTTCCCTTGCAGGCGAACACGGCCATGGCGTTGCCGCCGTAGATGGGCTTGGTGCAGGCCAGCTCGCCGTTCCGCATCTCCAGGGCCACGGCATCGGTGGTCAGCCCGGCGGATAGCGCAAAGGCCAGGCGGGGGCCCAGGTCCATGCCGTTGGTGGTGTGGCCCAGGAGCACCGCCACGGGCTCGGCCGCCTCGATGATCTTGAGCAGCGCGGCCAGCTGCGCGTCCGGGTCGTAGGAGGCGAAGGCAGCGCCCTCCGACGCGAAAACGGCGTCGGCGCCCGCGGCGACCAGTGCCGGTGCGAGGCTCGCCGTGTCGGCCGCCATCAGGGCCGCCTGCAGCTGCTTGCCCGCGGACGCGGCCAGCCGCGTGCCCAGTCCCAGCAGCTCCAGGGTGACCTTGTCGCAAGTCCCGTCCGGGGCGACCTCCGCGACCACCAGTATTCCTTGCTTCTCTGCCATACTGCTCTCCTCCCTCGTGCCACGGCTATCGAACCATCATAATATAATAAGGCAAGGGGAGGCCGAGGGAAAGGTGCGCTGAAGGGAGGCTGGTATGGCGAGGCCTCGGGCAGCGAAGGCGGCGCTGGCGCTGGCCCTCATCCTGGCGATGACGTCATGGGGCTGCGGAGGCCCGGGCGGCTCCGGGGGTGCGGACGGCGGCGGGGCCCCGCCCTCGGGCCCCCCGGACATCACCGGCGTCATCGTGAGCGTCGACGGGTACGCCCCGGGCCTCCCCGGCCCCGGGGAGGCGGTGGGGTCCATCCTGGTGGCAGCGGCCCCGGGCGCGGCCCCGGGCTACGACCGCGCCTCCGTCTCCATCAACGCGGAGACGCGCATATTCATCAGGGAGCGGGGGGCCGAGCCGGTCCCGGCCTCCGCCGCGGCCCTGCGCGTCGGCCGGCAGGCGGAGGTGTGGTTCAGCGGCCCGGCGGCGGAGTCCTACCCCGTCCAGGCTCCGGCGGGCGCCGTCTGCGTGCTCGAGGAGGAGGCCCCCGACAACATCTTCCGGGTCAAGGAGGAGAACGCCGCCGCGCTGATGGGCATCCCCGGCGTGGTGGGGGTGGGCATCGGCGGGGCGGCGGGCGAGATGTGCATCGTGGTATACCTGGAGAACCCCTCCCCCGAGCTGAAATCGCGCATCCCTTCCGAGCTGGGGGGTTACCCGGTGGTCACCCGGTTCACCGGGGCCATCGCCCCACAGTGACCGGGCTGCCCGCTCGCTGACCGGGATGAATGAAGGGCGGGCCCGGAGGCCCGCCCTCTTTCGCTGCGTGCGTATCAGCTGCCGGCCGGCGGCGGAGGCGGCGGAGGCGGGGTCTGGCTCGGAGGCGGCGGAGGAGGAGCCTGGCCCGGCGGCGGCGGAGGCGGGGCGTAACCCTGCGGCGGCGGAGGCGGGGCGTAACCCTGCGGCGGCGGAGGCGGCCCGTAGCCCATGGGCGGCCCGTAGCCCTGCGGCGGCGGGGCATATCCCTGCGGCGGCCCGTAGCCCTGCGGGGGCCCGTAGCCCATGGGAGGCCCGTAGCCCGCGGGCTGCGACCAGGCCTGCGGTTCCCCGTTCGCGATCATGTACAAAAAGATCAGGCCGAAGAGGGGGATGATGGTCAGCAGGCCCACCCACTTCTCCTTGCCCATGCGCTCGGCCAGGTCCATCAAGGCGATGGTCGCCATGATCAGCGAGACGCACCCGCATACAAACGTCATCACGATCATGATGATGTTGAAGGACGAGTCCTTGCCGGCGCACTCGCCGATTACCCAGTACTGGGCGACGGGCACCCAGGAGAGCCAGGCCTTGTCGTAATTCATCTTCACGGCGATGCGATAGACGGCGTAAGAGAAGGCAATGTAGTAGCCGATGGCGACGGCGAAGTAGATGATCATCAGCACCACCGCGGCCGCCGTTTCTCCGTCGCCCGAGGCGGCAAGGAAACCGGAGAGAATCGCCAGAGCTTCGATCATGCGCATCACCCCTTCTCATCCGCACGAAGCACCCTGCAGCAAGTCACGCCCATTATACCCGATTCGGGGCTCCTGATAAAACAAATCCTGCAAGGAGAGCGCCCCGGGTTGTATCATCGAGTTACGGCAGCAGGGCCGCAAGCGGCGCTGATCGCGGCCTCCCGCGCCGGCGGCCGCGCTCCCGCTCCGCGGGGCCACGAGTGAAAGGGGTCGTGATGAAGGCCGTCACCTTCGAGTACAGCATCCCGCGCTACCTCGCCACCGGGGCCCTGGCGAAACGCTGGCCCGGGGTCCTCTTCACCCCCCTGGCCCCGGTCAGGCTGCGCGAGGTGCCCGAGCCGGCGCTGCCCGGCCCGGAGTGGGTGAAGGTGCGCCCGCGCCTCTCCGCCGTCTGCGGCAGCGATATGGGCATCATCCTCTGCCGCGAGAGCCTCACCCTGCAGCCCTTCGCCTCCTATCCCTTCGTCATCGGCCACGAGGTGTGCGGGGAGATAGCCGAGGCCGGCGAGGCGGTGGAGGGTTTCGCGGTGGGCGACCGGGTCACGGTGATGCCCATGCTCAGCTGCGCCCCGCGGGGCATCCGCCCCCCCTGCCGCATGTGCGCGCAAGGCCGCTTCCAGCTGTGCGAGAACTTCACCGCCGGCGCGCTGCCGCCCGGCACCATCACCGGGGCCACCGCGGGCTGCCCCGGGTTCTTGAGCGAGATGGGGGTGGCCCACCTCCACCAGCTGGTCAGGGTGCCTGACGGGGTAGCCGACGAGAACGCCGTGCTCTCCGACCCCCTCTCGACCTGCCTGCACATGGTCATCAACACGCCCCTGCGCGACGGCGGGACGGCGCTGGTGTTCGGCTGCGGGGCCATGGGCCTGTGCGCCGTCGCCGCCCTGCGGGCCCTCCGACCGGACGTACGCATCCTTGCGGCCGAGATCGACCCCTTCCACCGCGAGGCCGCCGTGGGCATGGGGGCGGCCGAAGCGCTCGAGCCCGGGGGCAAGCCCTTCTACAGGCGCCTGGCCGAGTTGACGGATGCCAAGTTCTTCGCCCCCCTGCTGGCCAAGCCGCTGCTCATCGGCGGGGTGGACGCGGTCTTCGACAGCGTGGGCTCCACCGACACCATCGACGCCTCCCTGCGGGTCCTGGCCAACGGGGGCTTCTACAACCTGCTGGGCATCGGCAAACCGGGAAGGATCGACTGGACGCCGGTGTGGTTCAAGGAACTGACCCTGCAGGGCGTCTACGGGTTCCAGGTGGACGAGTGGCGGGGCGAGCGCCTGCACGACTTCGAGCTGGCCCAACGCCTCTTCGCCGGGGGCGAAGTGGACCTGCGCCACCTGATCACCCACCGCTTCACCCTGGACCAGTGGCGCCGGGCCCTGGAGGTGTCCGTCCACAAGGGCAGGCACCGCGCGGTCAAGGTGGCCTTGGTGGGGCCGGCAGCCTGACCCCGCGGCCGTTACGCCGGTCTACGCTACGGGTCGAGCCCGACGGAGTCGTGGGCCCAGGAGCGGTTGCCGCCGTACATGGCCCGCTCGCAGATGACCGGCTTGTTCGACTTGACCATGGTGCTGACGTCGTAGTCGTTGACGTAGTCGTTGACCCGGAAGGAGTGGCGCGAGCCCTTGGGGATGAGGAAGTCCTTCGGGCCGTCCTTCTTCCCGGTGGAGGTCATGAAGGTCAGGGTCACCTTGGCTTCCTCGTTCCCGGGGTTCTGCACCAGCACCCAGGTCTCGAAGTCGCCCCCCGTGCACCCCTCCGCCAGGTACCAGGTGGTGCCGGGGGCGGTCACCCCCACCGAGTCGTGGCCCCAGGTGCGGTTGCCGCCGTACACGGCGCGCTCGCAGATGACCTGTCCGCCCTCGGCGGTCACCATGGTGGAGACGTCCCAGTCGTAGACGTAGTCATTGACCCGGAAGGAGTGGCGCGAGCCCCCGGCGATGGGGAAACCCTGCGGGCCCTTCTTCTCTCCTGAGGAGGTCATGAAGGTCAGGTCCACCTTGACCCCTTTCTGCCCGGGATTCTGCACCAGCACCCAGGTCTCGAAGTCGCCCCCCGTGCACCCCTCCGCCAGGTACCA
>CAZETE010000022.1:0-31901 GCA_964515075.1 uncultured Actinomycetota bacterium
ACGACTCCTGCGGCGTCACCGCGCCGGCCGCCGACTGGTACCTGGCGGAGGGCGCGGCCATGCCGGGCGCGGGCCCCGCCGGTTCCCTCACCTCCCTGGCCCTGACCGAGCGGGCGGGTACGGCGCGCGCGGGCGAGCTGGTCACCTGCGGGGTGCCCCTGCCCCGCGAGGCCGGGATCCTCGACGCCTCGCAGCTGTCCTTGGTCAACGGCAGCGGGGCGCCCGTGCCCCTGCAGGCGGAGGTCACCGCGCGCTGGGGCGGCGCTCCCGGCGACGCCTCGCGCCCCGTCAAGTGGGTGCTGCTGACCTTCCCGGCCACCGTGCAAGCCGGCTCGACCGCAGCGTACTACCTGCGCTCCGGCGGGGGCGGCCCCGGGGCGTCCCACCCTTCCCCGATATCCATGGAGGACGACGGCACTACCCTGACCGTCAACACCGGGGCCGCGCGCTTCTCCCTGCGGCGCGACACCTTCGATATATTACATAGTGTAGATATATCCGGCGCGGGCCGGGCGCTGGCCCCCTCCGACGCCAACGGCTTCAGCCTCTATGCCGGCGGGCAGGAGTACAGGTCCGCCCTCGGCGCCCCCTCTTCCTTCACGGTGCTCGAGGGCGGGCCCCTGCGCGCCGTGGTCAAGGTGGAAGGGGCTTTTAAGGCCGCCGGCGGCGAGGAGTTCATGGACTACACCGCCTACCTCCACTTCTACGCGGGCCAGTCCCGGGTGAAGGTGCTCCACACCCTGGAGAACCGCAACGCTCCCGCGCTGGACGGGTCGGCCCAGCCCCTGTGCAAGGACATCGGCTCACCCGGCTCCGAAGATTTCTCCGGCATGGAGCTGCGCCTGCGCCCCGCCACCGGCGCGGCGCCCGGCGTACGCCTGGAAGCGGGGGAGGGCGGCCAGGCCTTCACCTCTTCGGGCCAGGCCCTCTCCCTCTACCAGGACTCCTCCGGCACGGACGACTGGGACTACCACCGCGGCAACCACCCGCGCCCCCAGTCCTGGGTGAGCTTCCGCGGCTGGCGGGCGCGGAACTCCGGCCTCCCGGCGGGGTCCGGGAACCAGGCCCGGCCCTGGCTGGCGGCCTGGGGCGGCGGCGCGGGCCTGGCCGTGGGGATGAAGGACTTCTGGCAGAACCACCCCAAGGGCCTGGCTTGGGAGGGCGGCGAGGTGCGCCTCTCCCTCTTCCCGGAGGAGTACGCGGGCGACTACAGCTTCCGCCCCGGGGAGGAGAAGACCCACGAGGTGTTCCTCTATTTCTTCGGGGGAGACCCCGGGACGGCCGGAGTAGCGGAGGAGATGGCGTCCATGCAGGATCCCCTCTTCGCCCTGGCCCCCGCGCAGTGGTACGCGGACAGCGGGGGCTTCGGGAGGATGGCGCCGCGGACGGATGACCCCGCCGCCGCCGCCTACGAGGACCAGAACCGCGCGGCCTTCGACCCCTCCATCGGCGAGATGGGCAACTCCCTGCTCGCGTCCATCGAGGACAACGACTTCTACGGCTGGTGCGACTACGGGGACGTGCCCCTGGACTACGAGGCCCCCTCCGGGCAGATGAACCTCAAGTACGACTTCGACCTGGGGATGATCGAGCAGTTCCTGCGGACCGGCGACGCGCGCTGGTGGGACCTGGCCGGGGCCGCCTGCCGCCACCTGGCGGACTTGGACGTGCTCCACTACGAGGGAGAGATAGACCACTGGGCGGACGGCGGATACTTCGGCCACTCCTACCACGGCGAGGACGGCAACTTAAACCCCCACCGCAACTACGGGGCGCCCCACCCCGACCTCACCTTCGGGGCTTCGGGCTGCCTGGCCTACTACCACCTCACCGGCTATCACCCGGCCCGGGATGCCGCCATGGAGATAGCGGAGAACATCCGCTACCGCTTCGCGAACAGCTTCGGGCGGGGCAACGGCGAGGGCTGGGCCGAGGGCTTCAACGAATACGGCAGCAGCTCCTTCCGCCCCTTCGCCAACGGCCTTTCGGTGATGACCGCCGCCTACGCGGCCGGCGGCGAGGAGCGCTGGCTGGAGACCGCGGAATGGATCGTCGGGGACTCGCACGCCGCCGCCGACCCCTTCCTGGCCACCCCCCGGCCCGGGGACAGCGGGGGCACCGCCCTCTTCGCCCTGGACATGTACACCGCCGCGCTGGGGCGCTTCCTCGACCTGCTGGACGCCTGCGGCCTGCCCGACCGCCAGGGGGCCCGGGACCTGCTGGTGCGGCTGGTCCGCCACGAAGTGGACCGGTGCTGGCGGGTGGACGCCAACGGCTACGAGGGTTTCCCCTATGCCTGGGAATACGACGGCACCGTCGACACCTCCTTCGGCCTGGTCAACCTGTGCAACTGGCAGCTGCTCACCGCCGACTGCCTCACCTACGCCTGGCTGTACGGCGGGGGGAACGACCTGCTCGAGCTGGCCGGCCGCGCCTTCCGTACGGGCTCGGAGGCGCCCAACGGCGAGGGCACCTTCCCCGCCTACTGGTCCACCAAGGAGTCGGCCAACGCCGCCTCCTTCGGCCAGGTGTACCTCCGCGAAAGGTGAAGGCGCCCGACCCCATCAATCTCCCCGCCGGCCTCCGCCCCGGGGTTGCGGAGGTGATGGTGCCCGGCACCGTCACTTCCGTTGACTCCCCCGGAGGACGGTGATAACATCGAGGGCGTTCGCGGACATTGACAAGTGAACAGTTCCGGCCGGGTCCCCGCAAGGGGCCTGGAGGGAAGTCGGTGTGAATCCGACGCGGTAGCGCCGCTGTGACCGGGAAGCAAAGCCCCGATGAGCCACTGACGCAAGTCGGGAAGGAGGGGCGGAAGCGGAGATCCGGAAGCCAGAAGACCTGCCCGACCGGAGTCAGCAAGCTCTCCGCTTCAGAGAGAACCCTGGCAGATAAGGCGCACATCTCCACTCTGACGACGGGGTGGGGATTTTTTGTCGCCGTCTCTGGCCGGAGGAGCAAGGACAAAGGAGGGACGGCATGAGGAGCATGAAGAGAAGGATGGCGACGGCGCTGGTGCTTCTGGCGTCGGCCTCGCTGCTGGCGGCGCCCCTGGCCGTGCTGCAGGGGACTGCCGCGGCCCCGGCCGGCCCGGCGGCGCAGCAGGACGCCCCGGTCTTCGAGAGCGCGGACTATGAAATCAAGGACGGCACCGGTCCGGCGGTAGCCGGCGGGGTGGCATATCTCTTTGCCGGCGACGACCCCTGGGCGCCTCCCGGCGTCGATTCGAGCATCGTGGCCCTGGACGCCTCCGACGGCAGCCTGCTCTGGCAGCAGAATCTGGAGTGGGCCGGGGGCATGGGCTCCAAGGCCCGGCCGCTGGTGGAAGGAGACGGCCTCTTCATCGGCTGCGGCAAGTCGGTCTACCGCCTGGACACCGCGAACCTGGGGGCCGTCATGTGGCAGACGGACATCACCCCGGCGGGGGGCTCCCTGGGCGACCCGGTCATCCTCAGCGACCCGGTGGCCTACGACGGCCCGGGGGGAACCCGGGTGGTCGTGGTGGGCGACTTCATCTACGGCGCTTACGTGGGGCTGGACGCGTCCGACGGGGAGATCCTCTGGAGGTACTCCCTGGACGCCGGCTCCTCCGCCTCGGGGACCCCGGGGGTGGACGACGACGGCCGCCGGCTGTACCTGCCGCAGTCCGCGGCCTTCGGCTTCCCGGTCAACGGCAAGATAAAGTGCATCGACGTCTCCGGAGCGGGTGCGCCCGCCCTGGCCTGGGAATACTCGGCCCAGTACGACGTGGCCGGCTCCGTCGCCTTCCATCAGGGCCACATCTTCTTCAGCGATTTCGCCTACGGGGGGCCCGAAAGCAATTTCTACAGGGTGGAAGATGAAGGAACCCGGTCCGCCCTGAGCTGGCAGCAGCCAATATGGGGCTCCTCCGGCCTGCCCCTGGTCAACCCGGCCAGCGGTACCGTGTATGTCTGCGGCAACGACTACTCGGTCGGCGGCAACCACTTCTATGCCTTCGACCTGGACTCCGGTGACCTGGCCTGGGATAACCCCAACCGGGGCGCCTACAACGGCAACTGTGCCCTTTCCGCCACCACCGGGTACCTCTATGCCGGGAGCTTCGATACCACCATGTGGGCCCACAATCAGGGCATCGGCGCAGTGGACCCCTTTACCGGCAGTGAGCTGTGGCTGGTGAGCGGCAAGGGCGGCGGTGACCCGGTGATATCCGATGGCCTGGTCTACACCACCGCGGACGGCCGCCTCTACGCCTACGACGAGTTCGTCCCCACCACCTTCGACTGGTACTTCGCCGAGGGTTATACCGGGGATGGATTCGAGGAGTGGCTCTGCCTGGCCAACCCGGGAGACACGGCAGCCGACGATGCCAGCGTGGAGGTGACCTACCTTTTCAACGGCGGGGGCGCGCCCCTGGTGAGGAACTATGCCGTGCCCGCCGGGAGCAGGGTGACCGTCTCCGTGAACGGGGCAGTGGGGCCGGGCGCGGAGGTCTCCATGCAGGTGGTTTCGGACAAGCCCGTCGTAGCCGAGCGCCCCATGTATTTCAATTACCGGGGAGCCTGGACGGGCGGGTCCTGCGTAGTGGGAGCCGACCGGCCCCTGAGCAAATGGTACTTCGCCGAGGGCTACACCGGGGACGGGTTCGAGGAGTGGCTGTGCCTGATGAACCCCGAAGCAACGGCTACCACCGCCAAGGTCACCTACTATTACGGAGACGGCAGCGATCCCAAGGAGAAGGATTGGGACGTCGCGGCGAACAGCCGCCTCACCCTGGATGTCAACGCGGAAGGCGGTGCCGGTAAGGATGTATCGATCAAGGTAGAAACCGCAGCGAGCAAGCCGATAGTAGCCGAACGGCCCATGTACTTCAATTACAACGGTGAATGGACCGGAGGCCACTGTGTGGTGGGGGCCGGAGAGGCCCGTAACAAATGGTATTTCGCCGAAGGCTACACCGGGGATGGTTTCAACGAGTGGTTGTGCCTGCTCAACCCCGGCGACACCGACGCCTCCGTCGACGTATCCTTCCTCTATCAGGGCGAGGCGGTGGTGGTCAAGGACTACAGTGTCCCGGCGAACAGTCGCCGCACCCTCAACATCAACGAGGAAGCGGGCAACGACAAGCAGCTGGGGATCGAGGTCGCGTCCTCTCAGCCCGTGCTGGCCGAACGCCCCATCTACTTCAATTATGCAGGAAAATGGACCGGCGGCTCGTGCGTCGTGGGGGCCGAGCTGCCCTCCAATTACTGGGTCCTGGCCGAGGGCTATACCAGCCCCGACTTCGACCAGTACATCTGCATCTCCAACCCCGGCAAGGAGAAGGCCCTGGTGACGGTGGCCCCGCTCTTCGCCTCGGGGGGAGCGGCGGCGCGGTACGAGGTGGAGGCGGGGCAGCGCTGCACGGTCACCTTGCGGAGTGACGAGTCGGTGGAGCGGGCTTACGCCGTCACCAGCGACCGCGGCGTGGTGGTGGAGCGCCCCATGTACTTCGACTACCAGGGGATGGGGTCCCACGGCTGGACCGGCGGCCACTGCACCCTGGGAGCGACCTTGAGGGACATATATTGAGCGAAACGGAGCGGAGGGGGCGGGACGCGGGAGCCGGCCGCCCGGCCCGGCGGCTGGCGGCGGCGGCCCTGGTTGCGGCCGTGGCACTCTTCCTGGTGCGCGGCTGCGCCTTCATGCCCTGGAACAGCTCCGCGCCGGGCATCCCCGTAAGGGTGACCGTCACCCGCGGTTTCGGCAAGGAGGTGCTGCGGGACGGGGAGGTGGAGCTGAAGGGGAGCCCCGACGCCATGCAGGCCCTGCAGGCCGCGGCGGAAGTGGAGACCTCCTACGGGGGCGGGTTCATCCAGTCCGTGGACGGCCTGGCTTCCGACTACGGCCGGGGGATCGCCGGTTCCGGCGGCAAGAACGACTGGTTCTTCTACGCCAACGGGCAGCTGGCGGAGGTCGGGGCGGCCTCCTACCGCCTCCGGCGCGGCGACCACCTGGTCTTCGACTATCACGGCTGGGGCTATTCGCTCTTCACCCCGGCCCTGGCGGGGTGCTTCCCCGCGTCCTTCCTGCGCGGCTACGGCGGGATCCCCGAGGGGCGCGCGGTGGTCTACGCGCCCGGGTGGGAGGGGCAGGCCGAAGAGATCGCGCTGCTGCTGGAGGAGGCGGGAGCCGGCCCCTGCGAGGCCAGGCGGCTGGAGGAGGGGTGGGCGCCCGAGGACGGGGAATACGCGGTGGTCCTGGGCAGCTGGCCGCAGCTGGAAGGAGTGCCCGCGCTGGCCGCGGCCAACCGCGACGCGTCCCGGCTGGGCCTCTACGCCTTCTTCCGCCCCGGCGAGCTGGTGATACTGGACGGGCAGGGACGCGAGGCGGGCGCCTACTCGAACGGGGCCGGCCTGGTCACCTGTACCGGTCCGCTCCTGGGCCGGGCGGGGGCGGTGCTCATGGTGACCGGGACCGACCCGGAGGGGGTGGAAGAGGCGCTGCGCTTGCTCAAGGAGGCAGCCGGCGGCGGGAGCCCCCCGGTCCTGGCCCTGGCCGGCCTGGCGGGGGGAGGGCCCCTTACGGTCCCCGGGGGAGGCGAGTGAGGTGCTGCCGGTCTACCGGTACAAGGATACCCTGGTGCACGGCCTCCACCCCCTCACGGCCCTGCTGCTGGTGCTCTCCCTGGCCTCCTCCGCCCTCCTCCTGGACAACCCCCTCTACGTCGCCCTGGTCTGCGCGGGGGTGCTGGGGCTGGCGGGGGCGGCGGAGGTGTGGGGCGAGTGCGGGGCTTTCTTTAAGATAGGGCTGGTCACCGCGGTGTTCATGGCGGTCATCAACCCGCTGGTGAATCACCAGGGAGCGCACGTCCTGGTCTACGGGCCCCGCCTTCCCTGGTGGGGGAGCCTCAACATCACCCTGGAAGCGGTGCTCTACGGCGCCTTCGCGGGGCTGCGGGTCTTCACGGTGGTGGCTGCCTGCGGGCTGCTGAGCACCGCGGTGAACCCGGACGACCTGCTGGACCTGCTGTCCCGGCTGTCGCTGCGCTCCTCGCTCTCCGCCGCCCTGGCGGTGCGGCTGTATCCGGGCATGGTCACCGAGGCCGCGCGGATAAGGGAGGTCCAGCTGACCCGGGGAGAACGCCTGCAGGGCGGGGGGGCCTGGCGGCGTTTCAAGGCGCACCTGCCCATGTGGTCCTCCCTCTTCCAGGGGTCGCTGGACCGCGCGGCCTGCATCGCCGAGGCCATGAGCGCACGGGGCTTCGGCAGCGGCAGGCGCACCGCCTATCAGCGGCGCCGCTTCCGTCCGCGCGACGCCCTGGTGTCTCCGCTCTGCCTGCTGCTGCTGGGAACGGCGCTGGCGGCGGCGGTCTCGGGCGCGGGGGAATACTCCTTCTTCCCCGCCGCCCCGCTGCCCTGGGACGGCTGGAGCCCGCTCATCGCGGGCGCGGTAACCCTGGCCCTGGCGGGCCTGGTCTCGTTGACCTGGAGCTGGAAGAGATGGCACTGGTTGAGATCGAGGACCTGACCTACCGCTATCCCCAGGGGCCCGAACCGGCCCTGCGCGGCATCGACCTGGAGGTGCACAGGGGCGAGTTCGTGCTGCTGACCGGGCCTACGGGGTGCGGCAAGACCACGCTGATGCGCCTGCTCAACGGGCTGGTGCCCCACTTCCACGGCGGGCGCATGGCCGGCCGGGTGAGGGTGGGAGGCGTGGACACCGCCGCCTGCCGGCCGGACCAGCTGGCCCGGCGGGTGGGCATGGTCTTCCAGGACGCCGAGGACCAGCTGGTTACCACCACGGTGGAGAAGGAGATCGCCTTCGGCCTGCAGAACGCGGGGCTGCCGGCGGCCACCATCGCCAAGCGGGTGGAGGAGATGCTGGCCGGCCTGGGCCTGGGACGCCTGCGGAACAGCTTCATACCCGAGCTCTCGGGGGGGGAATCCCAGAAGGTGGCGCTGGCCTCCGTCCTGGCGCTCCATCCGGAGGTGCTGGTGCTGGACGAGCCCACCTCGCAGCTGGACCCCTTGAGCGCCGAGGACCTCCTCACCGTGGTGCGGCGCGTCCACGAGGAGACCGGCACCACCGTGGTCATATCCGAGCACCGGCTGGAGCGCTGCTACCACTACGCTTCCCGGGTGGTCCACATGGAGGCGGGCAGGATCGCCTTCGACGGCACGCCGGAACAGGCGGCCCGCTGGTGCGGCGGCCACGACGACGCCTTCATCCCCCCGGTGACCCGGGTGTTCCTGCGGGCGGGCTGGGGGGAGGCTCCCCTCACCGTCAACCAGGCCCGGACGGTGCTGCGGGCCGGCGGATGCGCGCTCGGGGACCCCGCCGCGGGCGAGCCGGAGAGAGCGGCCCCGCGGGAGGGGGAGGAGGTGCTGCGGGCCCGCAAGGTCCACTACCTCTACCCCCACGGCCCGGAGGCGCTGCAGGGAGTCGAGCTGTGCCTGGAGGCGGGGAGGCACCTGGCCCTGATGGGGGAGAACGGCGCGGGCAAGAGCACCCTGCTCCGCTGCCTGCTGGGCCTGCTCAAGCCCTCCCGCGGCAGGGTGGCCCTCTTCGGCGAGGCCCCCTCCGCCGCGCGCCTCCCCGGCTTGGCTCCCCGCCTGGGCTACTGCCCCCAGAACCCCGGGACCTTCTTCGTGAGCGACACCGTGCGGGAGGAACTGCTGCGGACCCTGGCGCTGCGGGGAGGGGCGGTGGGCGGCGGGGCGCGGGAGGCCGTGGAGGAGCGGCTCGCCTCCATGGGCCTCGAGGCCTTGGCGGACCGCAACCCCCGGGACTTGAGCGCGGGGGAGAGGGAGAAGGTGGTGGTGGCCGCGGTACTCCTCCCCCCCGTGCCGGAGCTGGTGGTGCTGGACGAGCCGACGAGGGGCCTGGACCACCGGAGCAAGCGAGATATCCTGCGCCACCTGGAGGAGGGCGGCCGGCAGGGGTGCACCCTCCTGGCGGTCACCCACGACGTGGAGTTCGCGGCCTCCCTGGCCGACCGCTGCGCCATCATGGGGGGCGGGCGGATCATCGTGGAAGGCGCGGCGGAAGACGTCCTCAGCGACTCCCTCTTCTTCTCCCCCCAGGTCAACCGGCTGCTGGGAGACCTGCGGCGCGGCGTGGTCCGCGAGGAGCAGGCGGTGCGGATACTCGAGGAGGTGAGGAAGGGTTGCGGGCGCTGAGGTACGCCCTCACCGGCCTGGCCGCCCTCCTCCTCTTCCTGGGGATAGAGGGGGTGCCGCCCTTCGACAACTGGTCGGTCAATTCCCTGCTGCTGGCGGTGATGGTCCTGGCGGTGCTGTTCCTGCGCTTCGAGGAGGGGCAGGCCGGGGCGCGCGAGATAGCCGTGGTGGGCGCGCTGGCCGCGCTGGGGGCCGCGGGACGGGTACTCTTCGCCGCGGTGCCGGGGGTGCAGCCGGCCACCTTCGTCGCCATCCTGGCGGGGTACGTCTTCGGAGCGGAGCCGGGCTTCATGGTGGGGGCGCTCATCGCCCTGCTCAGCAACGTCTTCCTGGGCCACGGCCCCTGGACCCCCTGGCAGATGCTGGCCTGGGGGCTGGCCGGAGCAAGCGGGGGGGCGCTGGCCGGGGCCTGCGGGGACAGGGTGCGGGTGCTGCCGGTGGCGGTGCTGGCGACCGCCTGGGGCCTGGCCTTCGGATGGATGATGAACCTGTGGTTCTGGCTCTCCTTCGTGCGCCCCCTGACCTTTAAGTCCTACCTCACCGCCTGCCTCGCCAGCGCGTGGTTCGACCTGTTCCACGCCGCCGGCAACGCGCTCTTCGCCGCCTTCCTCACCCGTCCGACGGCGGTGATGCTGGCGCGTTTCCGGGACCGCTTCTCCTGCGAGTTCGTGACGGAGGGGGCGGGCGGGGAACCGGCGTCCGCGGCGGCGGCGCCGGGGGCAGCGGTGTCCGGGCAGCCCGGGCGTTATGGAAGGGAGAACTGACATGGAGACCTCTCGCTCGACCAGGCCTGCGAGGGCGCGCGCGGCGGGCGCGGGCGCGGCGGCCCTGCTGGCCTGCCTGCTGGCCTGCCTGGCCCTGCCCGCCGTGCCCGCGGCGGCGGGCGGCGCCGGCGCCGGGCTGTCCTACATCCGTGCCCACCAGGCGCCCGACGGGGGCTTCTTCGAGCCCGGCCGGGAGGGCGCCGGGCAGGACGCCACTACCGCGTGGTGCATCATGGCCCTGCGGGCGGCGGGGACCGACCCCGGGACGGTGCGGAAGGGGGGGCGCTCCCCGGTGGATTTCCTTTCCACCCAGTCGGCCAACTGGCGCAGCGTCACCGATTTCGAGAGGACGCTGCTGGCGGCGGTGGCCGGGGGGGCCGACCCGAGGTCCTTCGGAGGTGTGGACCTGGTGGCCAAGGTCGTTTCCTTCCAGCGCCCCGGAGGGAACATCGGCGACGCCGTCAACTCCAACGCCTTCGGCATCATGGCCTTGCGGGCGGCGGGCCTGGGCGTGCCGGATGGCGCCGTCGCCTGGCTGAAGTCGGCCCAGAACGCCGACGGCGGCTGGGGCAACAATCCCGGGGGCGCCAGCAATCCCGACATGACCGGGGCTTCCGTCATGGCCCTGCTCTCCGCCGGGGTGGGGGCGGGCGACGCGGCCGTCTCCTCCGCCCTGTCTTACCTCCGTTCCATCCAGGGCCCGGACGGCGGCTTCTCCTTCCAGACGGGGGGCTCGGACGTCTCCGCCACCGCCTGGTGCGTGCAGGCCATCGCCGCGGTGGGCCAGGACCCGGGCGGCGCGGAATGGTCGAAGGGCGGAGCCACCCCCCGGGGCTACCTGCTGGCCATGCAGGCCGGGGACGGGCACTTCACCTGGACGGCGGGGCGCGAGATGAACCCCGTGTGGACCACCGCTTACGCGGTCTGCGCCCTGGAAGGAAGGCCCTATCCCGTGGCTTGCCTCACCGGGACCGGCGGCGGGGCCGCGGCGGAGTCCGCGGCGGCCGGGGCTACGGCAGCCGCCGCGGGAGCGGAGGAGGGGGAGTCCGCGGAGACGGCGGAAGAGGCCGGGGAGGCGGGAGAGGGGGAGGCCGCCCCGGAAGGGGAGGCGGAGAGGCGGCCGGCGGATGGGCCGGCCCCGGCGGAGAGCGCTTCCCGGGAGGGCGGCGGCGGCGCCTGGATATGGTGGCTGACCGCTTCCCTGGCGGCCCTGGCGGCCGCGGGAGCCGCGGCCGGCGGCTGGTTCCTGCTGCGGCGCCGCGGGCCGCTGCCGGAGATGTGACGGCGCCGGACGCCGTCACCTTGGCAACGTCACTCCAGGGAGACGCGGGTGTGGTCGTGGGGGTCGAACTTGACGTGGACGGTCTTGCCGGGCTGGTACTTGGGCACCGACCTCTCCGCGATGACCCCGGTGACCTGGGCCTGGAAGGCGGGCTGGCCCTCCGGCTGGACCTCCAGGACGAAGGTCATGGCCGGGTTGCTGCCGTTGACGAAGACGTTTAAGGGCATGGCCTGGACGATGACGGCCGGCGCGGGCTGGCCGGCGGCGCGGATGGCCTCACTCTCGGCATCGTTCTTCCGGAGGAACTCCTCCATGGCCCGGGCCTGCTCCTTCTGCGCGGCCCCGCCCCCGCCGGTGAACGGCGCGATCCCTCCGGGGGCGCCGGTGGTAGAGGAGGCCGCTCCCGCCGCCATGGAGTCGGCCATCGCAAGGGCCACCTCGGACGGGTCGGAAGGGTCGTACACCACTTCCACCACGCTGCCCGGCTGGATCTGCGGGATGTCCAGCCGGTTGACCGGTGTCTTGACCTCCGCCTGGTAGGGGTGCCCTCCCGGGGGCCGCACCTCCAGCTGGATCCTGGCCACCGGGTAGATCTCGTTGACGGTCAGGCCGGTATCCTTCAGCCCGGTGATGGTGGCCTCGGCCCGCACCCCGGTTTCCTGCAGATCCTTCCGCCTGGCCAGGGAGCCGAAGACCCCCCCGAAGGCGAAGGCGAAGATGCCGAAGAAGACCACGTCGAAGAGGAGCATCGGCGCCAGGAAGAAGATCTTGCCGCCTGCGCCGCCCGGGACAACCAGGATGACGATGATGGGCACGAGTATGCCCGCGGCCAGCCCGATCAGGCCTCCGATCATGCCCAGCTTCCCGAGCCGGCCGAACGCGTTCCACATGGCGGACAGGGTTCTCATGGCATCGACCGCCCTTCCCCCGAAGAACGATGGTGAACAGCTGAGAGCAACGATATAATTATAGTCCACGGGACGGTGAGGGGCAAAAGGACCATGCTTCGAGGAAGTCCTTCTATGGGGCATCACGCGGATGGCCGACCGCTCCACCGTGAGCGCGTAAGAGGGGGCCGTCCCGCCGGGCGGCCCCCTCGATCTCTTCCCCCCGGACCGGGGAGGCGCTTAGCTGCCTCACGTGGAGCACAAGGTCCCTTTTCCCCGCGGCGAAGTGGTAGAATCATGGCGTCAGGCAGGGTCGCCGGAACGCCCGGGGGAGGTGCAGGGATGAAGCGCTTGGTCCGTTCGGCCGCACTGCTCTGCGTGGCCTGGGCGGCGCTCTTGGCGGCGGCGGCGGCGCCGGCCGGGGGCGGGGAAGCGGCTCCCGCGGACGGTGCGGGCTCGCGCTGGTACATGGCGGAGGGGTGCACCGAGGGGGGCATGCAGACCTACATCCTGGTGCTCAACCCGGGGCCGACCGACGCGCACGTCGACGTGACCCTGTACACGGGGACCGGGGCGGTCCGGCCCCCCGAACTCAGGGGCGTCACCATCCTCCCGCAGTCCCGCGCCACCTTCCACCTCAACGCCTTCGTGACCACCTACGACGTCTCCACCGAGGTCAGGGAGGACGCGGGGGGCGGCATCGTCTGCGAGCGGGCCACCTACGGCCCGGGGCTGGCCTGGGCCCACGCCTCCCTCGGGGCGGAGGGCCCGCTGGGCGCGTGGTACCTGGCCGAGGGCTGCACCGCCGGCGGCTTCGAGACCTGGGTGCTGCTCTTGAACCCCACCGCGGCGCCCGCCCGCGCCGACCTGACCCTGATGACCGGAGGGGGGCCGCTGAGCCCGCCGGAGCTCCAGGGCTGCGAGGTCCCGCCCTTCAGCCGCCGCTCCATCGACCTGGGGCGTTACTGGACCGGCTACGAGGTCTCCACCCTGGTCCGCGCGCGGGACGGTACGGTGGTCTGCGAGCGGGCCACCTACGGCCCGGGACGCGCCTGGGCCACCGGCTCGCCAGCGTCGGGCGGCCCGGGCGGCGAGTGGTACCTGGCCGAGGGGGCCACCGCGGGCGGCATGGAGACCTGGGTGCTGGTGCAGAACCCCAACCCCACCGATGTGCGCATCGACGTCACCCTGATGACCGGGAGCGGGCCGCTGAGGCCGCCGGAGCTGCAGGGCTACCTGGTGCCGGCGGAGCACCGCGCCTCCTTCAACCTCGGCGATTACGTGACCAGCTTCGACGTCTCCACCAGGGTCGTCTCGGCGGGGGGTCCGGTGGTGGCCGAACGCGCCGTCTACGGCCCGGACCGCGGCTGGGCGCACACGAGCGCCGGCTCCCGGCGGAGCGCCAACCTCTGGAGGTTGGCCGAGGGGGCGACCTGGGGAGACATGGAGACCTGGATCCTGGTGCAGAACCCCGACCCCACCGATGCGCGCATCAGGGTCACCCTGTTCACCGCCACCGGCCCGGTCAGCCCTCCGGCACTGCAGGGCTTACCGGTGCTGGCCGGCCACCGCGTCTCCTTCGACGTCGCGGGCTTCCTGGACGAGGCGGACTTCGGGGTGGAAGTGCGCTCGCCGGACGCCGGCGTCGTCGTGGAGCGGTCCATGTACGGCAGCGGCAGGGAGTGGGGCACCTGCACCGCCGGCTCTCCGCTCTGAGGCACGGGGCCGGCCGGGCTGGGAGGCAGAGGTGCGCGTACTGATCATCAGCGAGAACCGCTGCCGGGAGAACCTGGTGCCCTTCCCCCTGGGCCCGGCCTACGTGGCCTCGGCCGTGCGCCGGGCCGGGCACGAGGTGCGCTGCCTGGACCTGATGTTCAGCGAAGACCCCGCCGCCGCCGCGCGCCGGGCGGTTGAGGATTTCTCCCCGGACTGCGTCGGCCTGGGCGTGCGCAACATCGACAACCAGGACGCGGCGGCGAGCGTCTTCTTCCCCGAGCAGGCGCTGCCGGTGGTGGAGGCCGTCAAGTCGTCCACGCGCGCCCCGCTGGTGCTGGGCGGGGCGGGCTTCACCATCTTCCCCCTGGAGTGCCTGGACTACTTCGACCTGGAGCTGGGCATCGCCGGCGAAGGGGAAGAGGCCTTCCCGCGCCTGCTCGCCGCCCTGGAGGCGGGCCAGGACCCGGCGGGGCTTCCCGGCACGGCGGTGCGCCGCGGCGGCCTGCGCAGGGTCAATCCGCCCGGCCCGCCGCCCGACTTCCCGCGCCTGCCCTCCCCCGACTACGCCGGCTTCGAGGTCGCCAACTACCGGCTGGTCAGGGGCGCACGTCCGCCCCTGGTGGCCAACCTGCAGGCGCGCCGGGGCTGCCACATGCGCTGCATCTACTGCCCCAACCCGCTGATCGAGGGGCGCGCGGTGCGCCTGCGCGAGCCCCGGGCGGTGGCGGACGACCTGGAGCTCCTGGAGAAGGAGCACGGCATCGGGACGGTCTTCTTCAACGACGTCCTCTTCAACCACCCGCTGGATTACGCGCATGAACTGATCGAGGCCGTCGCGGCGCGGCGCCTGTCCCTGCGCTGGGGATGCAGCGTCAACCCCGCCTTCTACGCGGACGGCTTCTACGAGCGCCTGCGCGAGGCGGGCTGCTTCAACGTCAGCCTGGGCAATGAGAGCGGGTCGGAGGAGATGCTGCGCTCCCTGCGCAAGGACTTCTCCAGGGAGGACGTGGCCCGCGGCGTGCGGGCAGCCAAGGCGGCGGGCCTGCTGGTCTACTGCTTCCTGCTGCTGGGCGGGCCGGGGGAGAGCCGCTCGAGCGTGGAGGAGAGCATCGGTTTCCTGGAGGAACTCGACCCCTCCTTCGTGGGGGTGACCGCGGGCATCCGCATCTACCCGGGATGCGAGCTGCACGGCATCGCCCTGCGGGAAGGGGTGGTCAAGCCCGGGCAGAACCTGCTGTACCCCGCCTTCTACCTGAGCCCGGAGGTCGCTCCGTGGCTGCGCGAACGCGCGCGCGAGGCCTGCGAGGCCCATCCCAACTGGACGCTCTGAGCGGTTTGCGGGGCGACCGGAGGCTTCCGGGCTACTGGACGGCGCGGCGCAGCCAGCGCCGGGCGCGGAACGAGGCCCACAGGGAGCCGGGATAGAACCAGACCAACATGAAGGCGTGGGTGGCCTCGGGGAAGAGGTACCAGGGCAGGAAGACGTCCTCGTGCTCGACCCCCTTCTTCTCGCAGGCCCGGGCGAAGGTGCGCGACACCGAGTGGATGGGGTCGGTGCGCCCGGAGATGATCATGCACGGCGGGAAGCCGGGCTCGAGGTTGCGGGTGACGCTGTAGCGGCGGGAGAGCCGCAGGCATTCGTCCAAGTCGTCGGAGAAGGCGGCGCGGAGCATCATCCGGACGAAGGGCCGGGTCAGCCGGGACGCCCCGTGGATCTCCTCCCAGTCGAAGGCCCCGTAGATGAAGAGCACGGCGCGGAGGGCCGACGCCGGCACGGTGGAGGCGTTCACCCCCTCCAGGAGAGAGGGGTCCCGCGCGGCCTGGACATACCAGCCCACCAGCCAGGCCCCGGCCGAGTCGCCGGCCAGGGCCATGCGGGAGGGGTCCCCCCCGAAGCGCCCGGCGTTCTCGTGGGCCCAGCCCACGGCCGCCGCGACGTCCTCCATCTGCTGCAGGTACCCGGCGCGGGGGGCCAGGCGGTAGTTGACGTTGAAGACCACGAAGCCGGCGCGGGCCAGCGAGCGGCCGAACCGCTCGTAGGAGCGCTTGTCCATGCACATCAGCCCGCCGCCGTGCACGTTGACCAGCACCGGCGCGGGCCCGCGCCGCCTGCGGGCGGGGGGCGTGAAGACGTCCAGCCTCTGGCCGGAGCGGCGGGTCCCGGAGTACCCCAGGTCGTAATGGGCCTCGCCCACCCGGGGCGGGCAGGAGTTGAAGACGAAGGCGCGGCCGTAGAGCTCCAGCCCCTTGAGCAGCGCCCGGGCCAGCGCGGCCCACAGACGGAACGCGGTCTTTGCGAACAGGCCCACGGGCTCCTCCCCTGGTCGAAGAGGGTTTGCGGCCATCCGATCGAGATCACTTTAGCATCAGCCGGGCCCCCCTGCAACCTCGCGCCGCGCCGGCGCGGCGGGACGGCCGGCAGGGAAAGCGGGGGCGGGCCTTGAATCCCCTCATGGAGGACGGCGCGGCGTTAAGAAGGGGAGGCGGAGGATGATCCGGACGGGCGCGGCGGAAGCGAGGGGGGGCGGGAACGCGGTGGAGGCGCGGGGGCTGGTCAAGCGCTTCGGCCGGTTTGAGGCCGTCGGCGGGCTGGACCTCGCGGTGCCGCGGGGCACGGTCTACGGCCTGCTGGGGCCCAACGGCTCGGGCAAGACCACCACCATCCGCATGATCTGCGGGCTCTCCAGGCCCAGCGCCGGCGAGGTGGAGGTGCTGGGGCGGCGCATGCCCCACCGCGAGGTCGCCTTCTCCCTGGGGTACATGCCCCAGGAGACGGCCGTCTACCCGGGCATCACCGTAGGAGAGAACCTCCGCTTCTTCGGGCGTATTTACGGTATGTCAAAAAACGAGCTGGAACGGAGGGAGGACGAGCTGCTGGCCTTCGTCGACCTGGAGAAGTGGCGGGGGGAGTTGGTGGGCAAGCTCTCCGGCGGCATGCAGCAACGCGTCTCCCTGGCCTGCGCCATGCTCCACCGCCCGCCCCTGCTGGTGCTGGACGAGCCCACGGTGGGGGTGGACCCGGAGCTGCGCGCCGCCTTCTGGGATCACTTCAGCTCCTTGCGGGACTCGGGCGCCACCATCCTCATCACCACCCACTACATGGACGAGGCCGCCCGCTGCGACCGCGTCGGGTTCTTGAGGAACGGCGGGCTCATCGCCGAGGGGGCCCCGCGGGAGATGCTCGAGCGCACCGGCGCCTCCGGCCTGGAGGACGCCTTCCTGGAGTTCGCCCGCAGGCCTTGCGGGGCGGGGAGGGAGGGAGGCGGCGAAGACGGCTAGGTTCAGGCACTTCAAGCCCCTCGCGGTCACCCGCCGCATCTTCGCCGACCTGCGCAACGACCGGCGCACCCTGGCCCTCATCTTCATCGCGCCCGTCTTCGCCATGTTCGTCTTCGGGCTGGCCTTCTCCGGCGACGTCAAGGGCGTGCCGGTCATCGTGGTCGACAACGACGGGGGGATGCTCTCCCGGGCCGTCACCGGCAGCCTCGACCGGGACACCCTGTCCGTCTCGTACATGGACTCCGAGGACGAGGCGGTGGCCGCGGTGGAGCGCGGCGACGCCTGCGGGGTCATCGCCTTCCCGGAAGGGTTCACCGCCGCCGCCCTGGCCAAGTCGCAGGACCCCTCCGCCGCCGGCGACACCACCATCGTCCTGCGCCTGGACAGGAGCAACGTCAACCTGGCCAACGCGGTCAGCCGCACCCTCGGCGAGGCGCTGCCGGCCGCCATGGAGAAGCTGGGCCGCGAGCAGCCGGTGAGCGTGGACGCCGCGGGGCCCGTCTACGGGAAGAACGCCAGGTTCATGGACTTCTTCGTCCCCGGCATCATGGCCTTCGTGGTCTTCATCCTCTCCACCATGCTCACCCTGCTGGCCTTCGTGCAGGAGAAGACCTCGGGCACCCTGGACCGCCTGCTGGCCTCGCCCGCCTCGGAGGGGAGCGTCGTCATGGGATACGCCATAGCCTTCAGCGTAACCGGCACCCTGCAGGCCCTGCTGCTGCTGGCCGTGGGCATCCTGGTCTTCCACGTCACCGTGGCGGGCAACGCGGTCTACGCCTGCGTCGCGGTGGCCCTGCTGGCGGTGGTCTCGCAGGCCCTGGGCATCCTCCTGTCCAGCCTGGCCAGGCGGGAGGCCCAGGCCGTCCAGTTCTTCCCCTTCCTCATCCTGCCGGCCTTCCTGCTGGCGGGGGTCTTCTGGCCGGTGGAGGCCATCCCCGCCTGGCTGCGCCCCCTCTGCCGCCTGGTGCCGCCCTACTACGCGGTGGACGCCAACCGCTCGGTGATGCTCAAGGGCTGGGGGCTGGGCCGGATCTGGACGGACTACGCCGCCCTGGCCGCCTTCGCCTGCGCCTTCCTGGGACTGGCGGTGCTCTCGCTGAAACGGCGGAAGGACTGACGGCCCCTGCCGGCTCCGGCAATCCCGGGGCCGCGCCCCGGCAGAACCGCAGAAGCAGCGGACCGAGCGGGGATTTGTGTAGAATGGTGGCGTGGATAAGGCGGCGCACGCGGTCCGGAAGGGGGCTGAGCTGCGGCGATGGGAAGAGTCCGCGAGGCCTGGAGGAGGCGCAAGTACCCGATCATCTACGGCACGGCCGCCGCCGTCTCCCTGGCGGCGCTCATACCCGTCCACGCCGCCCTGGCTTACCGGCCGGTCAGCGGCCGCAACGCCGCGCAGCTGGCCGCCCTGGCCCGGCGGGAGGACGTCCGCCCCCAGGGCTTCACCTTTGCCGTCTGCGGCAACAGCCGGGGTTCCCGGTACGTGTGGGAGGGCATCCTGCGCAGCCTGGGGCGGGACGAGACCGCCTTCTGCGTTCACCTGGGCGGCGCGGTGCACTCCCCCGGCCTCACCTCCTACGCGTACTGCCTGCGCCAGCTGGACCTGCTGGGCAAGCCCCTGCTGATGCTCCCGGGCGACAGCGAGACCGCGGGTTCGGGGGAGGGCCTCTTCCGGGAGATCTTCGGTGAGCCGTACTACTCCTTTACGGCCGGAAGCGCCTACTTCATACTCCTGGACGACTCGGGCGGCGGGGGCCTGGGAAGCGAGCAGGAGGAGTGGCTCCGCGGCGAGCTGGAGAAGAGCCGGGCCTGGCGGGTGCGCATGGTCTTCATGCACCGTCCCCTCTTCGACCCGGAAGGCGGCGACCCCGGCTCGGGCCTCGAGGACCCGGAGGAGGCGCTGCGGCTGCAGGGCCTCTTCGACGAGTACGGGGTGACCGCGGCCTTCGCCTCCCACGCCCGGGGCGTCTACCAGGGCACCTGGGGGCGCACGCCCTACGTGGTCACGGGGGGCGCGGGCGCGCCCATCGAGAGCCCGGACGACGCCTGCCGCTACCACAACTTCGTCAAGGTCTCGGTCTTCCAGGACCAGGTGGACTTCGAGGTGGTCAGGACGCCCGGCCCGCCCTCGGCCTGGAAGGACCGCTGGGGTTACCAGTACAGCATGCGCATCTACGGCTTCTTCGCGCTGTGGTTCTGGTGGCACCTGCTGCTGCTGGCGGCGGCGGCGGCGCTGGCCGCCGCCCTCTCCCGGGCCATGCGGCATATCTACGACGGCTCCGGGGCCCACCCCCCCGGCTGAGAAGGGCCGGGAGCCGCGGGGCCCGCATCCCCACGCCGCCGCGCACGCCCTTCCGGGCGGACGGGGCCGAGCGCCCGCGGCCTCGAGCGTGGCGCGGCGGCGGGATTGCTATAATAGTCGGGAAACGAGGAGAGAGGCAGGGAAATGGCGTTAAGAAGGGTGCCCCGGGCGGCCCTTGCGGCGGTTCTCCTGGCCGCGGCGGCCGTCAGCTGCGCCGGCGCGGGATGCGGCGGCGCAGCTGACGGGGGCTCCGCCGGCAGGGTGAAGGTGGCCGCTTCCATCCAGCCCCTGGCCGACTTCTGCCGGCGGGTGGGGGGCGAGCGCGTGGAGGTGATGCTGCTGGTCCCCGCGGGCGCCAGCCCCCACACCTTCGAGCCCGCCGTCGAGCAGATGAGGTTCCTCGCGGAGGCGCGCTTGGTGGTGCTGAACGGGCTGGGCCTGGAGTCCTGGGCCTCGGACATCCTGGGCAAGGCGGGAAACCCCGGGCTGGCCAAGGTGGAGGCGGCCGGGGCCGTACCCGAAGCCGACCTCATCGGCGCGCTGGGCGAGGGGGCCGGGGGGGCGCACGGACACGGCGTCTACGACCCCCACGTCTGGCTCGACCCGGAACTGGCGGCCCGCCAGGTCGGGGCCATCCGCGACGCCCTGGAGGAGGCGGACCCCGGGCACGCGCAGGAGTACCGCGCCAACGCCGCCGCCTTCCTCGAGGAACTCGAGGCGCTGGACGGACGGGTGCGCGGCCGGGTGGACGCCTTCGCCCGCAAGGCCTTCGTGGCCTTCCACTCCTCCTGGGTCTACTTCGCCCGCCGCTACGGGCTGGAGATGGTGGGCGTGGTGGAGGAGCTGCCCGGCAAGGAGCCCAGCGCATCCGACATCGCGGGGCTGCTGGAGGCCATCAAGGCGGAGGGGGTGACGGTCATCTTCGCCGAGCCGCAGTTCAGCACGCGGGCGGCCGAGGCCGTAGCCGAATCGTCCGCCGGCCGGGTGAAGGTGGCCGTCTTGGACCCGCTGGGAAACCCGGGCGACCCCGCGGTCGAGACCTACCTGAAGATGATGGACCGCAACGTGGCGGCGATGGAGGAGGCGCTGCGGTGAGCCGCGGGTGCCGGGTGGGCGAGTTCTTCTCGGGGAGCGGCGGAGCGCCCCGCCGGGTCATCGAGCTCGAGGGAGTCCGGGCCGGCCTGGGGGGGCGCCCCGTGCTGGAGGGGATCACCTTCTCGGTGGAGGAGGGGAGCTTCCTGGGGGTCATCGGCCCCAACGGCGCCGGCAAGACCACCCTGATGAAGGTGATCCTCGGGCTGCTGCGCCCCGACTCGGGCGAGGTGCGGGTGCTGGGGATGTCGCCGGGCCAGCTCCGGCACGAGCTGCATCACATCGGCTACCTGCCCCAGCAGGTGATCTTCGACCCCGCCTTCCCCGTCTCCGTCTACGACGTGGTGATGATGGGGCGGGCCTGCTGCATCGGGCCCCTGCGCTTCCCGGGCCGCCGGGACCGCGAGGCGGTGTTCGAGAGCATCGCCGCGGTGGGCCTTTCAGGGCTGGAGAAGCGGCCCATCGGGGAACTCTCCGGCGGCCAGCAGAAGCGCGCCTTCCTGGCCCGGGCCCTCTGCCAGGAGACCCGCATCCTCCTGCTGGACGAGCCCACCGCCGGCCTGGACATAGACGCCCAGGAGAGCTTCCTGGCCCTGCTGGACGGCCTCAAGCGCGAGCTGGGGCTGACGGTGGTCTTCGTCTCCCACGACGTCAGCGTGCTGGCCCGCTTCGCCGACAGCATCGTCTGCATCAACCGCACCATGCACCTGCACGGGACCCCCCGGGAGGTCCTGGGGAGCGAGCGGTTCAGGGAGGCCTACCGCTGCGAGTTCGACTTCCTGGCGGGCGAGGCCGCGCGCGGCGGGGATGCGCGCGGGGAAGGAGGATAGGGTGCTGCAGTACGCCTTCGGGCAGAAGGCCCTGGCGGGCGGGATGATCATCGCCCTGGTCTGCTCGGTCATCTCCTTCTTCGTGGTGGTCCGGCGCCTCGCCTTCATGGGCATGGGCATCTCCCACGCCGCCTTCGGGGGGGTGGCCATCGGCCTGTGGGCCGGGGTGGACCCGGTGCTGGCGGCGGGGGGGTTCTGCACCCTGGTGGCGCTGGGCATCGGCTGGCTCTCCCGGCGCGGGCGCATGCACGAGGACACCACCATCGGCATCCTCTTCACCGTGGCCATGGCCCTGGGGGTGGTGGTGGTGGGCCTGGCCCACAAGTACAACCTGGACCTGATGAGCTACCTCTTCGGGAGCATCCTCGCCCTGAGCTGGAACGACGTCGTCGCGGCGGGGGTGCTGGCCGCGCTCTCCCTGGCCTTCGTCGCCCTCTTCTTCAAGGAGCTGCTCTTCATCTCCTTCGACGAGGAGACCGCCACCGCCTCCGGCCTGCCGGTGCGGCTGGTCTATTACGGGCTGCTGGTGACCATGGCCCTGACCATCGTGGTCTCCATCAGGCTGGTGGGCATCATCCTGGTCTCGGCCCTGCTGGTCATCCCCGGCGCCACCGGCCTGCAGCTGGCCCGCAACTACCGCGGCGTGCTGGCGGTCTCCGTGACGGCCGGCCTGGCCTCGGTGGCGCTGGGGCTCTACGTGTCCTACTGGGCGGACATCGCCTCCGGCGCCACCATCGTCATGGTCATGTTCGGCTTCTTCCTGCTGTCCTTCGCCTTCTCCCCGCGCCGCGGCTGGACGCGGCGGCTGTTCGGGCTCGCGCCATGAGCCCGCGCGCCGGTCGGGAGGGTGGGGAGGAGCGGGAAGAGCGCCCTCAACCTTCCGGCCGGCATCCGGCCCGCCCTGCCGTCAGAGGAAGGGGTTCTCAATGGTCACCCCCCGGATGGACTGGCCGTGCGTGAGGTCCTCCGAATAGAGGAGGGAGGCTCCGCCGTCGATGGCCGCCTGGACGATGAGCGAGTCCCAGAAGGACAGGCGGTGCCGGGTCATCAGGTCGGCGGCCCGCAGGACGGCCGGCCCGTCGTTGACCACCACCTCCCAGGCGAGCAGGGAGGAGATGATGTCCTTGGCCACGGCCAGGCTCATGGGCCTGGGGATCTTGCGCGTCACCGTCACCAGGAACTCCTGCAGCACCTGGGTGCTGAGCAGGCCGCCTCCGGTCTCCCACAGGCCGGTGACGATGCCGCGGGCCTTATCGTGCTTGTCGAGGGCGGAGGAGTCGTGGGCGTAGACCAGTACGTTGGTGTCGACGAACGCCCGGTCACCGCTCATGCAGTTCCTCCCGGGAGACGGGGATGCTGCCGCAGGTCCCCAGGTCGGAGCCCTTCTCCAGTAGTCTCAGGTGGCGCTGGCGGGCGCCCTGATAACCGGACCCCTGTTCGACCCGGTACTCCATGGCCTCGCATACGAACTGGTTGAGCGACTTGTTCTCCCGCACCGCCTGCAGCTTGGCCCGGCGGATGAGGTCCTCGGGCACCGAGAGGGTGACGTTCCGCTTGTTGGCCTTCACCGCCCCCGCCTCCTTACATCCACTGATTTATGTGTAACACATAAAAACGTGTAAATCAAGGTTGACCGGGACGATTGACGGGAGCTTCAAATACCTTGAGAATCAAGGCAGAGGAAGAAAGGGGGACGCATGGGCTTTCGTCCGTCCGCGTGGAGGCTGCCGGCCTTGCTGATAGCCGCCGTTCTGGCCTTGGGGCTGATCGTCGCCGTCTACGGATGCAGCGGCAGCGGCCGGGCGGTCACGGAGAATCCTCCGGCGGGCGGGCAGGGGACGGAGGAGCCGCCCCCGCCTCCCGAGGAGAAGCCCGCACCCCCCGCCGTCCCCGCCTTCGACCCCGGCCGCGAGATGGTGATCAAGCGGGGCAACCCCGACCGGATGCAGGTCACCCTGACCATCGACGACGGCTGGAACCGGGACGACCGCATCCTCGACCTGCTGGAGTCTCACGGCGTCAAGGCCACCGTCTTCGTGGTGGGCGGCCGGGGGGTGGCGGAGTCCAACCCGGAGTGGGTGGCCCGCATGGACCGGGCCGGCTTCGAGGTCTGCACCCACACCTACGACCACTACAAGCTCACCGACCATCCCTTCGAATACGTGGTGGAGGACATCGTCAAGGGGCAGGACGTCATCGCCGCGGTCACCGGCAAGCGCTACCCCTACATGCGGCCCTCCGGCGGCTTCTACAACGACACCACCGTCGAGGCCTGCCGGGCCGCCGGGACCTACCTGGTGATGTGGTCCAACGCCACCGGCGACACCGGCGAGGGGGTCACCGCCGACTACGAGGCGGCCACGGTCCTCAACAACCTGAAGAACGGCGACATCATCCTCTGCCACTTCGGCGGCCACCATACCTACGAGGCGCTCCGCCGCATCATCCCGGAGGTCAAGGCGCGGGGGTACCGCTTCGTCACCCTCACCGAGCTCATCGCCCCCTAACCTTCACTTGGGGTCAGCCCTTCATTCTTCACATATCTCCAGGCGCTGGTAGTTGGTGAGGCGGTCCAGCCCCTCCAGACGGAAGAGCCCGTCGCCGGCGAACATCTCCTGCACGGCTTCCGGCGCCAGGCAGTTGATAAAGACCGGGTCGAGGTAGTCGGGGTCGCTTCCCTTAAGCCTCGCGCCCCTTGGCAGATGGTCCCGCACCTGCGAGGTGAGTTCCGCGTATTTGTACAGGCGCAGCCAGGGATTGACCCCCACGCTCTCCGGGCGGACCGCGCGGAAGAAGTCGAGGATCCCCCGCGCCTCCTCCAAGCTCTCCCCCGGGAAGCCCAGCAGCAGGTCCACCGCCACCCGGATGCCGTGCCGCTGTGCCAGGCGGATGAAGCTCGCCAGGTCCGCGGTGCGGTAGCGCCCCCGCGCGAGGGAACGCGAGTCGACGGAGAGGGTCACCAGGCGGGCACCGCTCGAGGCCAGCAGGCGGAAGAGCGCCTCGTCGTGGGGGAGGGGCTTCATGTAGAGGGCCCAGCGCAGCCCCAGCCCGGCCGCGGCCATCTCCTTGAGCAGCAGCTTGCAGGCGTCGGGGTCCTGGTTGAACTCGCTGTCGCAGAGGTGTAGGTCGCGGTAGCCCCGCGACGCTAGGCCGCGCAGTTCCTCCACCACCGCCCGGGGCGCGCGGGCCTTCCAGGGAGTGCGCGCCTCCAGGCAGTAGGAGCAGCTCTCGCGGCAGCCGGTCTGGGTGGCGAAGCCCACCACCCCGCCCCGCTCCAGGTAAGGGGCGTAGTCGACCCAGCGCGCCCGCTCCGGCACCGCGTCCCTGTCGAAAGCGTGCCGGTGACCGTCGATCAAGGCCGGGGGGCGGACGCCGCGTTCCAGCTGCCCGGCCAGCCAGGGGAGGGCCAGTTCCCCCGGCCCGTGCACCGCCCAGTCGCAGCCGGCCCGTCCGGCCACCTCGCGCGGCCCCGCCAGCAGGCCGGTGCCCCCGATGACCACCGGGGCTCCGCAGGACTCCCGGGCGACGGCGACGAGGCGCGCCAGCTCCCCCAGAAACCCCGCCATGTTGTAGTAGAGAGAGGTGTCCAGGTTGCGGAAGGTGAACCCCGTGAGCCCGAAGCCGCGGGCGCCCAGCCGCTCCCGCAGCTCGCGCTCCGGGTCTTCCGAGAAGGCCAGGTCGATCACCTCCGGCTCGTGCCCGGCCTCCGCCAGGTAGTGGGCCAGGTACTCAAGCCCGACGGGGATGACCGGCGCCTCCAGGTAGCGGTTGGGGTTGACCAGGGCTACCCTCACGGCAGGCGGTCCTCCCGGGACGGCGCCTCGACGGCGGCTCCCCCGGCGTCGCGGGCACCGGAGAAGAGGCCGCAGGCGCCGGGCGTCTCGGGGAGCCGGACCTCCCGGATCCGGGTGCGGATGTCGAAGCCGTGGACCCGGGCGGTGCCCGGGTGCGGGGCGATGACCGTCGAGAGCATGCGGATGGTGGTGGTCTTGCCGGCGCCGTTGGGGCCCAGCAGCCCGAAGACCTCCCCTTCCGCCACCTCGAAGGAGAGGCCGTCCACCGCCCGCTGCCCTCCGAAATCGCGGGTGAGACCCTCCAGTTCCACCGCTTCCATGCCGGCTCCCTTCGTCCGGGCCGTTCCGCGCCGCCGTCACCTGACGGCCGCGCCGCCCTCCCGCCGCGTCCCGCCGCGGCCCCGCCCGGCGGGCGGCGGCGAGGTTTATGCCGCATCGCCCGGTGGCAATATTATAGTCCGGGGAGAGCCGTGGCGCGGTACCGCGCGGAGCAAGGAGGGGTGAGCATGGCCGGAGGCTTCTTCGACGGGATCTACCAGGTGGATGCGGAGTCGGGAGGGGAGCCCGTCAAGTTCCCCATCTTCTACCGCGACGCGCGGTCCTTCACCGGCATCTTCGCGGCGAACTGGTTCAAGCTGCGCAAGATGCTGCCGGACTGGCGCTACTTCCCGGCCCAGGTGCTGCCGGGGGTGGGGGCCGTCGCCTTCACCGCCTTCGAGTACTACGACACCGACATCCGCCCCTATAACGAGTTCGCCGTCTCCGTCATCCTCAACTCCCCGCACCTGGCGCCGGTGCCCGGATACAACCTGCTGCGCCAGTACCTCCTCTCCACCTTCGAGGCCTACATCCACCACCTGCCGGTCACCACCAGCGTGGCCCTGCGCGCCGGCATCGACTTCTACAACTACCCCAAGTTCTTAGCCGGCATCGAGTTTGCCGACACCGCCGACGAGGTCGCCTGCGACCTCACCCACGAGGGCAGGCGCATCTGCAGGCTCACCTCGAAGAAGCTCCCGGCCACCCGCGCCTACGAGGCCAAGTTCATGTGCCGCCTCTACCAGGACCGCCAGCCCCAGTGCGCCGAGTTCAAGGTGAACGTGCGGGAGGGCACCGACCGGTGGGCGCCCTCCTCCATCAAGCTGGAACTGGGCGACCACGGCATCGCGCGGAACTTCCGCTCGGTGCTGCTCTCCACCCGGCCCATCCTCCATCTCTACTGGCCCTCCATCCAGTGCTGCCTCTACGGGCCGGACCACGTCGCGCTGCCCCTGGCTTACTACGGGCTGCGCCAGGCCGGCGCCTTCGGCAAGGCGGAGAGCGGGGCCAAGCCGTCCGCCACGGACGAGCACCGCAACTGGTAGGCGGTTCCCGTGGACCTGGGAAAGGGACCGAGCGAGCGGGCCGTGCGGCTGCTCGAGGACTTCCCCATGCTGGAGGCCCTGCGCGCCCACGACCGCGCCCGCGTCGACGCCATCATCCGGGTGGTGCAGGACTGCTCCGAGTTCAACCGGCGCGTCGCCCGCCCCGCCGCCCTGGAGATTGACCGCATCGCCCGGGACGACCACGACTACTTCGCCTGGGAGGTGGCGCGCGGGGCCTGCCGCTACGGCCTCTACTCGCTGCTCATACCCCGCAAGCTGGGGGGGCGGGGCTGCCTGGCCGCCGCCACCTCCCTGGCCCTGGAGGAGCTCTGCTCCGCCTGTGCGGGCATCGCCAACATCTTCGGCGCCAATGCCCTGGGCATCACCCCCCTGCTCACCTCGGGGTCGCTGGCCTGGTGGGACACCCACCTGGCGGAGACGGCCCGGGCGGAGGCGGCGGGCGACCCGATCATCTGGGCCTACGCCATCACCGAGCCCTCGGCCGGCACCGACGTGGAGGAACCGCGCTTCCTCGAATCGGCCCGGCTGACCATGGAGGCGAAGCCCGTCGACGGGGGCTACCTCCTCAACGGCCGCAAGTGCTTCATCTCCAACGGTTCGGTGGCCAGGTACCTCACCCTCACCGCCTGCACCGACCGGCGGCGCCCCCTGGAAACCTGGACCCTCTTCCTCATCGACCGGGAGATGCCGGGCTTCTCGGTGGTGCGCAACGAGGTGAAGATGGGGCAGCGCGCCTGTCCCGCCGCCGAGCTGCTCTTCGAGGACGTCTTCGTGCCCCGCGACAACGTGCTGGGCTGCGAGGGGGACGGCATGGACCTGGGCGCCCTGCTGGTGCTGGCGGCCTCCCGCGCCCCGGTGGGGGCCATCGCCGCCGGCATCGCCCGCGGGGCCCTGGAGAACTGCCTGGCCTGGGCGCGCACCGCCCGCGGCGGTCGCCGCCCCCTGGACGAACAGCGCGTCTCCATGGCCCTGGCCGACATGCACATCGAACTGCAGAAGGCGCGCTGGGCCTACCTCAACGCCGCCCTGGCCTTCGACCGCTCCCTGGGGCGGGTGCTCGTAAGCCCGCTGACCCGGGTCGTCCTGAGCCTGCCCGAGGCGGTGCGGACGAGCGCGCCGTACCAGAGGCTGATGAAGTCCCGCCTGGGCAGGGGCGCGGCCTTCGCCGTCATGCGCGCCGTCACCACGGGGGAGGCGGCCAGCCACGCCCTGGCGCTGGCCTCCCTGGCCAAGGTGGTGGGCGGGGACACCGCCATGGCCGTCTCCTCCCGCTGCCTGGAGCTGATGGGCGCCGCGCCCTGCGAGGAGCGGGCCTGGGTGGAGAAGGCCTTCCGCGACGCCAAGCTCACGCAGATCTACGAGGGCACCAACCAGCTCAACCGCCTGACCTTCTTCGCGGCGGAGGTCGAGAAGACCCTTGGGATCGAGCTGCCCGAGCCCCTGCGCCTGGGGGTGGCCTAGATGGAGGGGTGGAAGGGGGAGTTGAGCGGCGAGCAAGCCCTGCTGGTGCGGATGACCGGGGAGTTCTCCCGGGCCGAGATCGCCCCGCGGGCGGCGGAGATGGACGAGCATCCGGAGAAAAATGACATAATGAAGATAATTTCCCAGACGGCGGAATTGGGCATGCTGGCCGCGCTGCTCCCCCAGGAACGGGGCGGGCAGGAGCTGGGCCTCCTCTCCTTTTTGCTGGCCCTGGCGGAGATGGCAAGGGAGAGCGCGGCGGTGGCCGCGGTGGTCCTCTCCCACAACCTGGCCCGCAAGGCCCTGGACCTGGCGGGGATGGAGCCGCCGTCCTCCGGGAACGTGAACGACGGCCTCTGCTGCCTGGGGATGCTCTCCCGCCTCGAGGCGGCGGGGGAGGGAGGTGCGGTCTCGGGCGGCTGCGACTTCATCCCCGGGCTCATGCTGGCGCGCCGGGCGGTGCTGGCGGAGGCGGACGGCGAGCTGGTGTCGGTGGCGCTGGAGGGCGGGGGCGCGGCGGCGGTCCGCGAATTCGACCACGGCCTGCGCGCCGCCCGCCCCGGGGCGCTGGAGCTGGATGCGGCGGCAGTGGAGCAGCGGGGCCGGCTGGAGGAGGCGGCCGCGGACTACCTCCTGGCCGCGCTGTGCCTGGGGGTGACCGCCATCTCCGCCGGGATCGCCAGTAAGGGAGCCGAGGCCAGCTGGGCTTACGCCCGCGAGCGCTACCAGGGCGGCGCCCTCATCGTCGAGCACCAGCAGCTCAGGGTGATGATGGGCGGTATGCGCGCGGTGGAGGAGGCGGGCATGGCGCTGCTGCGGGGAGCTTGCGGGGAAGGCGGCGACGGCCCCTCTCTGCCGGCGGCCCTGGCGGCCAGGGCCCTGGTGGGAGAGGCTGCCACCGGGGCCGCCTCCGACGCGGTGCAGTTGCACGGCGGGTACGGCTACATGCGCGACTACGGCCTGGAGCGCCTGATGCGCGACGCCTCCTCCTGCCGCGCCTGGCCCTTCTCCGGCCAGGAGGCCCTGCTGCGAATGCCGCAGGGATGATGCCGGGGCTGCCGCCCCCGCCCCCGTATCTGGTAGAATCGTCCAATATGAGCAGCGAGAGCCACACGCGCAGGCGCTTCATGGACCAGGAGCTCATCTTCGAGCAGCTGGGCAGGCTGCCGCGGGTCCTGGTCATCCTGATCTGCCTGGGCGGCGTGGCCGGGGTGGCCCTCTGCGACTACTGGACCGAACAGGAGGCCAGCCTGTTCATCTTCTACACCGTGCCCATCAGCATCGCCGCCTGGATCCTGGGGATGCGCTACGCTTCCGCCGTCTCCCTTCTCTCCGTCGCGGCCTGGGCGGCGACCGACTTCTACATCATCAGGAAGGGGGCCGCCTGGACCCTGCCCTACTGGAACTCCTGCGTGCTGCTGGTCTTCTTCGTGGTCTTCGCCCTGCTGATAGCCAGGGTCAGGCACACCATGTACCGGGAGAAGGCGATGTCGCGCACCGACCCCCTCACCGGGGTCTGCAACACCCGCTGCTTCTACGAACGGGCCGAGATGGAGCTGGAGCGGTCGCGCCGCTACGGCCGCCCCTTCAGCCTGGCCTATCTGGACGTCGACGACTTCAAGCGGGTCAACGACGCCCTGGGCCACTCCACCGGCGACGCGCTGCTGCGGTCGCTGGGCGGGGCGGCCCTCGCGCACGTGCGGGAGAGCGACATCGTGGCCCGCCTGGGGGGCGACGAGTTCTGCGTCCTCTTCCCGGAAGCCGGCCGGGAGGCGGCGCGGTCGGCCACGGACAAGCTGATCCGGGAGACGCGTGCCGCCTTCCCGCAGGAATGCGCCGGCCTCTGCTCCTTCAGCGTCGGCCTGATGACCTTCCTCGAGCCCCCGCCCTCGGTGGAGGAGGCCGTGCGGTTGGTCGATGCCCTCATGTATACGGTCAAGGAGTCCACCAAGAACGCCGTCGCCCACGCCGTCTGGCCCAAAACGTCAAACCCGGGGTCAAGCCTTGACGTTGACGTCGACGTCAACGTCAAGGCTTGACCCCGGGTTTGACGTTGAACGATTGAAGCCCGGCCCCGGTTGGTTTAACATTAGGGAATAAGGCTCTCGGGGACAAGGCTTAAGGAGGCTATCTCATGGAATCTCGTCACGGGGACGACCGTTGCCGGCATACCCTCGCCGCTCTCGCCCTTTCCGTCCTGGCCGTGCTGGCCGCGCTGGCGGCGGCGGCGATGGCCGCCGCTTTCCCGCCCTCGAGCCAGGCGGCACCGACCCGACACGGCGGCGGGTGGGTGCCCACTCCCCCGGGCGACTACCGGAAGTACGAGGCGGTCACCATCGCGCGGCAATACCGGGCGGCGGTGGACCTCTCCTCCCAGCTGCCCCCGGTGGGGAACCAGGGGCTGCAGAACTGCTGTGCAGCATGGTCCGTCGGCTACTACTACAAGACCTGGCAGGAGAAGCAGGAGCACCCCGGATGGAACCTCAACCAGGGCAAGTACCAGTACAGCCCGGCCTTCATCTACAACCAGCGGGAGGACCAGACCGGGGACAACGGCATGTCCTTCGAGGATGCCTTCACCATATTGCAGAACAAAGGCTGCACCGACCTGGTGCAGATGCCTTACAGCGAATCCGACTATTCCACCCAACCCGGCACCGACGACCTGAACGCGGCCTTGCCCTACCGCATCGCCGATGGGTGGTCTTACTTCTTCATGCGCACTTCGGAGCCGCCGCCGGAGGGCTTCGCCATCCCCAACGACATCACGCCCTTGAAGCAACATCTGGATGCGGGCGAGCCCTTCGTCATCGGCTCCATGATCTACAGCGATTTCCCCGATGACCAGGGTAACCCCCCCAGTCCTTTTTACGACAAGGCACCGGCCGCGACCTCCAGTTACGGCCATGCCATGACCGTAGTGGGCTACGACGACAACGCCAATCCCGGTGGGGCGGACGCAGACCACAAGGGGGGGTTCAAGGTGGTCAACTCCTGGGGCCCCACCTGGAACGGCGCCAGCGCCGGCTACGTCTACCTGAGCTACGACTTCATGAAGCACTACGTCATGGAGGCCTGGCAGATGGACGACCGGGCCCTGCCGGATACCCCCCACGTCGACTCGGTGACCCCCAACCACGGCGGCGCCGGCACCATCGTGACCATCGACGGCTACAACTTCGGCACCAAGCGCCGCTCCTCCAACGTGGTCATCAGCGGTTACCCCGCCATCGTCAATCCCATCACCGACTGGACCGACTCGCGCATCGTGGCGACCACCACCGCCAGCGTCACCGGCGACCTGCTGGTGTTGGACTGGGAGTCCACCGCCAGCAACGCCACGCGCTTCTGGGCGCCCCCCGTCCTCGATATTGCCGCTCCCGTCATGGGCCGGGTGGGCGACCCCGTCATCCTCACCGGCAGCAATTTCGGGGCCACCCGGGAGACCGGGTGCCGGGTCTCCTTCGGTATGGTCCCCGCCACCAGCTACATGACATGGAACGACGCCAACATCATGTGTGCGGTGCCGCCGGGCGCGGCAGGCGCGGCGCAGGTGACCGTGACCACCCCGGGCGGCACCAGCCCGGGCAAGGCCTTCTCGGTCACGCCGATGCTGTCCTCCATCGGCCCCACCGAGGGACCGGCCGGCACCGAGGTCACCCTGAACGGCTCGGGCTTCGGAGCCATCCGCGGCACCTCCTTCGTGGAAGTGGGGGCGGTGCAGGCCACCCAGTACAACCTGTGGTCGGAGGACCAGATAAAGTTCCTGGTGCCCACGGACACCCCCGGCCTCAAGCAGGTGCGGGTGCGCACCGGCGGCGGCGACACCGCCCCCTTCGCCTTCACCATCACCCCGCCGCCGGCTTCCTGGTACCTGGCCGAAGGGTGCACCGGAGAGGGCTTCGAGACCTGGGTGTTGGTGCAGAACCCCGGGGCTGACCAGGTCACCGTGGATCTCATCCTGCAGACCTC
>CAZETE010000023.1:0-30516 GCA_964515075.1 uncultured Actinomycetota bacterium
AGCCGTGGACATGTACTCATGTAAAGGCCTGGCGCTTCCCCGCCGCCAGCGCATGCGGCCGCCGGCACCGCCGGGACCTGCCAATAAAGGACAATGCCGTCTCCGGGTGGAAAGTTTCTTCCGGAGGTGCGACATGCAGGCGATGACGGGCACGGCGCCCGACCCCGGAGGGGATGAGCCGGACCGCAGGTCCCGGACGCGCTCGAGCATCCTGCGGGCGGCGGAGAGGCAGTTCACCCGGCGGGGCTACCGCGCCGCCACCATGGACGACATCGCCCGGGAGGCGAAGGTCAGCAAGGCCACCATCTACGCCTACTTCAAGGGCAAGGAGGAGCTCCTGGCGGAGATGCAGGGCCAGGCCTTCGAGGCCCTGGCCCGCGATGCCGGCCGGGCCGCGCCGGAGGAGGAGGAGCCCCTGCTGCTGCTGGAGCGGTGCTTCGACTCCTGTTACGAGCTCATCCAGCGGCGGGAATCCCTTCCGGGCATCTCCGGCCACGCCTCCGGCCCGGGCTGCCGGGCTGCCGCGCCGGTGGTGCGCAGGCTGGAGTCGGAAGCGCTGGAGCGGCTGGCCGCGGTGGTCCGCAGCGGCTGGGAGAGGGGGGTCTTCCGGGAGTTCCACCCCGAGCTGGCGGCGCTCTTCCTCTTCAAGGCCTTCGAGGCGGTCGTGCTCTTCCTGAGGGCGGAGGGCTGCCCCCTCGACCGCGAGGAGGCGGAGGACGGCATGTTCGAGTTCATCCGCCGCGGCATCATGGCCTGACTTGCCTCCCGCCCACCCGACGGATACTATTCTCACTATGGATCCTATCTTGCGAGGGCAGTCGGGCGCGGCGGTCTCAGACGTACAGCGGCGCCTGCGCGACCTGGGCTACGACCGTCCGGGCTTCGCGGAGGAGGCGGCCCGGCGCTTCTTCGGGGAAGCCACCCAGGCCCTGGTCCGCGTCTTCCAGGAGGAGCGGGGGCTGCGCACCAGCGGCGAGGTGGACGGCGACGCCTGGCAGGAGCTGGTGGAGGCCTCCTGGCGGCTGGGGGACCGCTTTCTCTACCTGCGGGTCCCCCTCTTCCGCGGCGACGACGTGCGCGAGGTGCAGGACTACCTAAACTCCCTGGGCTTCCACGCCGGGCGGGAAGACGGCATCTTCGGCCAGGACACCGACCGGGGCGTCCGCCTCTTCCAGGAGAACATGGGGCTGCCCGTCGACGGCATCGTCGGCGCCTCCACCATCGAGTACCTCCAGCGCCTGCGCCACGCGGTCAAGCCCACCAGCGTGGCCGAGGTCAAGGAGAGGATCCTCGACTCCGTCTCCCTGCCGCTCTTCGGGCGGGTGGTGATGCTGGACGCCGGCAATGCCGAGGCGCTGGAGGGAGAGCTGCTGGAGGAGCTGGCGCGGAGGCTTTCGGGGGCGGGCGCCCGGCTCATGCGCCCGGCGAGCGAGCCGCCCCTTCCCCCGGAGAGGGAGCGGGCGGAGTTCGCCAACCGCGAGCAGGCCGAGGTGGTGCTCAGCTTAAGCCTGCTCCCGCTCCCGGCGGCCCTCCAGGCCTTCTACTTCAAGGGCCGCGCCTACACCTCGCCGCGGGGGCAGCGACTGGCCCGGCTGCTGGTCGACGCATTGTCGGAGGCGGGCTGCCCCGGCGGCTCCACCCGGGGCATGAGCTTTCCCCTGCTGCGGGAGACCCGCATGACCTGCGTGGCCTTGGATATCCCCGACCGGGGGGCGGCCCCGGGGGAGCTGGCCGGCGCGATGACGGAAGCCCTGCGGGCCTTCTTCGGGGAGGGCTGAGGGCCGGGGGCCTTACGGCTCGACGTCGTCGACGACGACCTCCACGCCGGCGACCTCCACGCCGGCCGTCGCCTCCACATATTCCTTGACGCGGGCCTGCAGCTCTCCGGCGATGCGGGGGATGCTCTCGCCGAAGCGCACGGCGATGTGGACCTCGAACCGGTAGGAGCCGTCCTCGCCCTCCACCTTGACGCCGTGGTGGAGGAACTCGCGCTTGATGCGGGAGGCCAGGGTCTCCACCGGGCCCTGCGGGCATCCGACGACGCCGCTGACCCCCTCGGCCGCCTGGCACGCCAGGTCGGCCAGGGCCTCCCGGGAAAGCTCTATCTTCTCTTCCATGGCCGCCCCCTAGATCTTCCTCTCGCCGTTGCGGATGGAGGTTATGGTGACCTCGCCCGTGCCCACGTCGAAGTACATGGTCCGTCCGTGGCTGCCCCCGGTGTCCTCGCCTATCAGGGGTATCCTCAACTCCCTCAAGGTCCTCTTGGTCGATTCCACGTTGCGCTCGCCGATATGCAGCCCCGGCGCCGGGCCGGGGATGTTGGCCGGGTTCTGGGCGCCGGGGATGGAGAACATCTGCGCGCCGCCGGCGATCTTGGCGATGATGCGGCTCTTGCGCGTCCCCAGTTCCAGCATCTCCTCCACCATGGCCAGGATGGCCGTGTCCGCGAACCGCGACTCGCGCCCCGCCCTGGAGATGGCCCTGGAGTCCGGCAGCATGATGTGGGCCAGGCCGCCGATCCGCCTGCCCTCGTCGTAGAGGGCGATGGCCACGCAGGAGCCCAGCCCGTAGCTGGCCATGACGCGCGGGTCGTCGATGACCCGGTATTCGGCGACGCCGATGTTGATGATCTCCTCCGCCACTAAGCGCTCACTCCCAGCCTTCCGAGTATGGTGGACAGGGAACCCAGGTCGGGGAAGAGGACGAGGTGTCCCTTGATGGTCTGGTCGGCCACGTCGAACCGCGTCTCGATGACCAGCACGTGGTCCTCCGACTGGCTGATCTCGATGAGGATGAAGTCGATGATGGCCCCGGCCATGTCCAGGGCGTAGCCGGGGACCGAGGGGCGCAGCAGCAGCCCGGTCATCTGCGAGAGGGCGTTGAGATAGGAGCCGGCCAGGATGCTCCCCGTCTCCTGCAGGGCGGACTGCTCCATGGTGGTCAGGGGGGACTGGGGATCGGCCGACACCATCAGCTTGGCCAGGTCGAAGGCGCTCGCCTCCTCCAGCAGCAGCAGCATGCTCCCCGAGGCCTCCCCGGTGATGTGGAGGTACACGCCGGCCACCGTCGTCTCGGCCCCGCCCACCAGGTCGGAGACCTTGACCAGCGGCACCAGCGAAGCGTTGGGCACGCTGAGCATGACCTTTTTATCCACCATGGAGGAGAGGGCGACGGCGGCGTTGCCGGACCCTATGTTACCCACTTCCCTGAGCGCGTCCAGCTGCAGGGGGGTCAGCGCCTTGTGCTCACTCATATCCTGTCTTCCTCCCTTCGCGCCAAGCCCTCCTCGGGCCGTTTCACTCCACTTCCTTCACATCAGGCTGGGTATGTCCAGGATCAGGGCGACCCGGCCCGACCCCAGGATGGTCGCTCCCGCGAACCCCTTGATGCCCTTGAGGAACCGGTCCAGCGAGGTGATGACGATCTCCTGCTGCCCCAGCAGCTCGTCCACGGCGATGGCCAGGCTGCGCACGTTAATCTCCACCACCACCACCGGGAACGACCCCTCCCCGTTCTCGTGGGGCGCCCCCAGCATGCGGTCGAGGCGCAGCAGGGGCACCGTCTCGTCCCGCAGGAAGATGACTTCCTGGTGCTGCACCTGTCTTATCTCGTGTTCGTCGACCACCGCCGTCTCCCGCACCGTCCCCAGGGGGATGGCGTAGACCTCCTTGCCCACCTCCACCAACAGGGCCTGGATGATGGCCAGGGTGAGGGGCAGCTTCATGGCGAAAGCGGTCCCGCGGCCCCTTTCCGAGGTCATGATGAGCACGCCGCCCAGGGACTCCACCTTGTTCTTGACCACGTCCAGGCCCACCCCGCGCCCGGACACCCCGCTGACCTCGGCGGCGGAGGTGAAGCCCGGGGAGGCCAGGAAGCGCAGGACCTCGTCGTCGGTGAAGACCCGCTTCTCCTCCGGCGACGCCAGCCCGCGCTCCACCGCCAGCGCGAAGATGCGCTCCTGGTCCACGCCCAGGCCGTCGTCGGACACCTCGATGGACACGTAGTTGCGGTCGCGGCGGGCCAGCAGGCCGACGCTGCCGCGCCGCGGCTTGCCCTGGCGCTCCCGCTCGTCCGGCCCGTCGATACCGTGGTCCACGGCGTTGCGCAGCAGGTGCATCAGGGGGTCCGAGATCTCGTCCAGGATGGTCCGGTCCAGCTCGATCTCCTTGCCCTCTATGGTGAAGTCGATGTCCTTGCCCTGACTCTTGGCCAGGTCCCGCACCATGCGCGGGAAGCGGTTGAAGATGTGCTCCACCGGGACCATGCGCGTCTTCATCACCTCGTCCTGCAGGTCGGTGGAGAGGCGGGCGGTCTGGGCCAGGGTCTCCTTCAGCTCGGCGATGTTGTAGGAGGATGCTATCTCCGCCAGGCGGGTGCGGTTGATGACCAGCTCGCCCACCAGGTTCATCAGGTTGTCCAGGCGGGAGATGTTCACCCTCACGCTCTGGGTGCGGATGGAGGGCATGACCGGGGGGGCGGCGTCCTCCCTGGCTTCCGGCCGGCCCTCGTCGGCCTCCGCGCTCACCTCCGCGCGTTGCGGGCCCCCGGGGGCCGGCTCGGGCAGCTCCACGGCGGCGATGTCCACCCTCTCCACCTCGGCGATGGCCGCCAGGGACTTGCGGATGGACGCCTCGTTCTCGCGGGAGAGGAAGACCACCTGGAAGTAGCGGTCGAACTTCTCGTCCTCGAGGTCCTCCACCGGCGGGGCCGACCTGATTATCCGGCCCACCCCGGAGAGCTTCTTGAAGACCATGAAGACCCGCACCGACTTGAGCACGCAGTCCCGGTCCAGGGTTATGCCGAGCAGGTAGGGGACCGCCCCTCCCGTGCTCTCCTGCGCCAGCAGGCGCAGGTCCTCCTCCTCCAGCAGGCCGGGCACCTGTTCCGCCGGCGCTTCCTCCCCCTGCGGCGGAGGGGGCGCCGGCGGCTCCTCCGGGGGGGCGGGCGCCTCCGGCTCCGGCGGGGCCACTTCTTCCTCCGCCGCCCCCTCCTCCGCGGCCTCCCTGCCGGCCCTCTCGGGCCTCGCCTCTTCCGGCGCGGTCGCCTCCGCCGCCCCCCCGGCCTCCTGGCCCTCCGCCATGCCTCGCAGCTCCGCGATGATGGGGCGGGTGTCCACCGGCACCGCGGAGTCCTCGGCGATGGCTTTGACCAGCGCCCCCAGCATGTCCAGGCTGTTGAAGAGGAGGTCCAGGGCCCCCGGGGTGACCGTCAGGTCTCCCGCCCGCAGCCCGTCCAGGACGTTCTCCATCTCGTGGGAGAGCTCGGTGAGCTGGTCGAACCCCAGGGTGGCCGCCATGCCCTTCAGGGTATGGGCGGAGCGGAAGATCTCGGTGAGCATGTCCGGGTTCTCCGGGTCCTTCTCCAGTTCGAGGATGGACTGGTTGAGGGCCTCCAGGTGCTCGGAGGCCTCGCTCACGAACAGCTCCTTGTATTGAGAGATATCCATATCCATACGGATTTACCTTCTACAACATGCTCAGGATGGTCTCGGGTATCTGCTCCAGGGGGACCACCCGGTCGACGCACCTCGTCTCGATGGCGGCCCGGGGCATGCCGAAGACCAGGCAGGTCTCCTCGTTCTGGGCCACCGTCCTGCCCTTCTCCTCCTTGATGGCCACCGTCCCCTTGGCCCCGTCGGAGCCCATGCCGGTCATGATCACCCCGACGGAGTTCTCCCGGAAGGTCTCGGCCGCCGCCTGCAGGGTGGAATCGATGCGCGGGGTGGCCCCGTACCTGGCCTGCGACTCCACCAGCCGCACCTCCACCCCCTGCCCCGGCTGGCCCCGCGAGAGGAGCAGGTCGTAGCCGCCGGGGGCCACCAGCACCCTTCCGGGCTCCAGCAGGTCGCCCTGCTCCGCCTCCTTGACCGGGAGCTCGCAGCCGGAGTCGAGCCTCTCGGCGAAGGAGCGGGTGAACACCCCGGGCATGTGCTGGACGATGAGCATGGTCGCCGGGAGGTTGCCGGGGAACATGGGCATGATGTCCGCCAGCGCCTTGGGGCCGCCCGCCGACGCCCCGATGACCACCAGCTTCTCCCGGGGCGCAGCGGACGGCTTCAGCTTGAGCCGGCGCCTCCGGCCGGCGGCGGCCAGGCCCTTCTCCACGAAGCCGCGCGAGCCGGCGGCCATCTTCACCTTCTCCAGCACCTCCTCCCGCACCTCCTTGACGGCGGAAGGGAAGTGAGAGGGCTTGGCGATGAAGTCGACGGCGCCCAGCTCCAGGGCCTTGATGGTGGGGATGGCGCCCTTCTGGGCCAGGGCGCTCAACATGACCACCGGCCGGGGGCTCTTCTTCATGATGTATTCGAGGGCGGTGAGCCCGTCCATCTCCGGCATGTGGATGTCCATGGTCACCACGTCCGGGTCCAGCTCGGAGATCATGCGGATGGCCTCGATGCCGTTGGGGGCGGTGCCGACGACATCCAGGTCCGGATCGTCGGCCATGACGTCGCGCAGCAGCCGCCTGACCAGGGCGGAGTCATCCACGATCAACACCTTGATTCTCGAGGGCACCGTCCCATCTCCCTTCGGAGTCCCGCGGCGATCCTGCCTCTGCGTCCCGCCCGGAGCGTCCCTAGCCCTTCAGCGCCTTCTCTACGGCCTCGATCACCTTGGAGGGCTGGAAGGGCTTGATGATGAAGTCCTTGGCTCCAGCCTCCAGGGCTTCCACCACCAGGGGTTGCTGGCCCATGGCGCTGCACATGAGGATCTTGGCGTCGGAATCGATCTTCATGATCTGCTTAACGGCCTCGATCCCGTCCATCTCCGGCATGACGATGTCCATGGTCACCAGGTTGGGCTTGAGTTCCTTGTAGCGCTCGACGGCCTCTACCCCGTTCTCCGCCTCGCCGACCACCTCGAAGCCGTCCTTGTTCAGGATATCCCTGATCATCATGCGCATGAACAGGGCATCGTCGACAATCAACACGGTGGGCGCCATCTCATCCCTCCTTCCATCGAGAATAGGTACCGGTCCCCGCGCCGGCTGCTCGGTATGATGGCCTCATGCCGCCGTTCCTTTCCATGCTCTAGAAGCTCAACTCCATCATCTCCTCGGTGGCCAGGATGCGCGTGAGGTCCAGCAGGATAATCAGGCGGTTCTCCTGCTTCACCACGCCCTTGAGGTATACCGCCTCCACGTCGGCCGCCAGGGCCGGGCTGGGCTCCACCTCCTCCTCGCCGATGCGCATGACCTCCGAGACGGAGTCGACGATCATGCCCACCTTGACGTCCCCCGCTTCCACGACGATGATGCGGGTCTCGGACCCCCGTTCGGCCGCCTCCAGGTTGAGGCGCTGGGCCAGGTCCAGCACGGCGATGATCTGGCCGCGCAGGTTGATGATGCCCTCGACGAAGGAGGGGGCCTTGGGCATGCGGGTGATGTCCTGCATGCGGATGATCTCCCGCACCTGGATGACCTCCACGGCGAACTCCTCCCTGCCCAGCTGGAAGATGACCAGTTGGACCTCGCGGTCCTCCTTGCCCGGATCCGCCACCGCTACCTCCTTCCACGGGAAAAACCCTCAAGAATTCATCTAAATATAGCTTAATCAAACCGCCTTAACAATAAAAGTGGCAAGCGGCCGCGGCCCCGCTCTAGACCTTGAACTCCTGGATGATGGTCCGCAGCCGGTTGGCCAGTTCGTCCAGCTCCTGGGCCGCGGCCGTGACCTCCTGCATGGCGGCCGTCTGCTCCTCCACCGACGCGCTGACCTCCTCGGTGGAGGCCGCGGACTCCTCGGAGATGCTGGCGATGGAGTTCATCACCTCCACCACGCTCTGCGAGGCCGCGGTCATCTGCTGGGTGGCGTGGAAGATGGCCTCTATCTCCCCGGAGATGGTGGAGGTGGACTGGTTTATGCCCTCGAGCATCTCCCGGGCCTCGCTGACCACCAGCGTCCCCTCATCCGCCTCCCGCGTGCCCACCTCCATGGCCCCGATGGTGTTCTCGATGCCCCGCTGTATCTCCCGCACCAGGTTGGCGATCTGGCTGGCGGCCTGCGCCGACCCCTCGGCCAGGTTGCGCACCTCCCCCGCCACCACCGCGAAGCCGCGGCCCTGCTCCCCCGCCCGGGCCGCCTCGATGGCGGCGTTGAGGGCCAGCAGGTTGGTCTGGTCGGCGATGGAGGTGATCACGTCGACGATGAGCCCGATCTGGGAGGACTGCTCTCCCAGCGTGCGCACCGCCTCGGCGGACGAGTCCACCGTGTCCTTGATCTTGAGCATCTTGTCCTTGGCCTTCTGGGCGGCGCCGGTGCCCCGCTCCACCGTCTCCCGCGCCTGGTCGCCGTAACGGCTGGCGGCGGAGGCGGCCTGGGTGACCCGGCCTATCTCGGAGACGATGTCCCCCACCGCCCGCTGGGCCTGCATGATCGTCTGCACCTGGTCCTCCGCCCCCCGCGCCAGCTGCGAGATGGTGTTGGCGGTGTCCTGGGCCGCCTCGGTGGTCTCGCGCGAGACCCCGGACATCATGTCTGAGGCCGTGGCCAGCTGGTTGGCCGTCTGCATCAGGCCGTCCACCACGTCGCGCATGAAGGCGCTCAGCGAGTTGACGGCCCCGGCCACGTCCCGCATCACCCGGATGTCGGAGGTGTCTATGGCGGCGGTGAAGTCCTTGTTCTGGATGCTGTCCGAGACCTGGTGGATGCGGGAGAGGGTGGCCAGGAAGTAGTGGAAGACGGCGAGGGTGAGCGCCCCGGCGACCAGCCCGGACGCGGCCACGCCGAGGATGACTCCCAGGGCCGCCGCGTTCCACTCCAGCCTCGAGACGATCAGGGCGACCAGGAGCGCGCCGAGGATGCAGGCGGGGACGATGATCAGGTACAGCCTGAACATGAAGGGCCAGATCTCTTCCCTTGCCGACTTCGCGTACTCTTTCATGCTCCGTCCTCTCTCCTGCTCCGTCGTCCTCTCCCCGCGGGGCCCGGCCGGGTCAGGAGACCCGGAAGCCCCCGACCACCTTGTTGAGCCGGCCGGCCACCTCCGCCAGTTCCTGGGCCGCCGTGTCGATCTGCTGCATGGAGGCGGCCTGCTCCTCCACCGCCGCGGCGGACTCCTCGGAGGAGGCGGCCACCTCGTCGGCGATGCTGGCGATCTCGGTGATGGCCCGGAGCACCTGGTCGCTGTTCTCCACCTGGGCGCGGGTGGTCGCGGCGATCTCCTCGGCGTACTGCGAGGTCCGCGAGACCGAGACGGTTATCTCGCGCAGGGCCGCGCCGGCCCGTTCCACCACCTCGGTGCCCTTGGCCACCTCCGCCACCGAGCGGTCGATGCTGTCGGTCATGCGCCCGACCTCCCCCTGGATCTCCCCGATGAGGCGGGCGATCTGCTCGGCGGCCTTGCGGGAGTCCTCCGCCAGCTTGCGCACCTCGTCCGCCACCACCGCGAAGCCGCGCCCGTGCTCGCCCGCCCGGGCCGCCTCGATGGCGGCGTTGAGGGCCAGCAGGTTGGTCTGGTCGGCCACGCTGGTGATGACCTCCACGATGATGCCTATCTGCATGAAGCGGGCCTCCAGGCCTTCGCTGGTGTCCAGCACCGTCCGGGCGGCGCCGTTGATGGCCTCGATGGCGCCGGCGGTCTCCACCGCCGCCTCCACCCCCCGCTCGGCGATGCCGATGGCCTCCAGCGACGCGGCGTTGGAGAGGTCGGCCTTGGCCGCCACCTCCTGGATGCTGCCGCTCATGGTCTCCATGGCCTGGGCGGTGTCCAGCACCCGGCGCGCCTGCTCCTCGCTCCCCTTGGCGATGTGGGCGACGGTGGAGGAGACCTCCTGGCTGGAGGCGTTCATCTCCTGCACCACCGAGGCCACCTGCCCGGCGCTGGAGGAGAGGGTGCCGGCGATCCTGCCGATCTCGGCGATGGAGCCGCGCAGGGCGCCGATCATCAGGTTGATGGATTCCGCCAGCCCTCCCAGCGCCCCCTCGCCCAGCACCTCCACCCGCTGGGTGAGGTCGCCGTCCCCGGCCGCTATCCTTCCCACCTGCTCGGCGATGATGCCCAGGGGCCTGGTCACCCAGCGGTACATCAGGAGGGCGAAGGCCACCCCCAGGACGCCCGCCAGAACCAGGATGACCACGGAGACCGCCCGGATGGCCCTGAACACCGCCCTCAGGGAGCCGGTGGCGGATAAGGCCTCCGCCGACAGCTCGGCCAGGCAGGCCTCCTCCGCCTCCGCCAGGCGGGCCGCCAGCGAGGCCTCCTCCAGCAGGACGGCGGAGACGTCGTCGGGGCCCTTCAAGATGCCCGAGTCCCGAGCCTGCCCGGCCAGGTAGTCCTCGTAGCTCAGGTAGGCCTCCTCCAGGCGCGCCAGCAGCTCCCCGGCGGCCGGCCCCTCCGCCCCGGAGGCCGCGGCTTCCAGGCCGGCCCGCGCCCCCTCCCGGCCCGCGTCGAAGGCGGCCGCGGCGTCCGCGGCGTCCCCCGCCAGGGCCAGGGCCAGGGCCCTCCGCTCGGACTCCACGCCGGCCGCAAGGAGCCGGTGCCCTTCCCGGGACCGCTCGATGCGGTCCAGCCGGTCGGCCTTGCCGGCCTGCTGGCAGGAGAGGATGATGGCGGCGATGAAGACGACCCAGACGGCCCCCACGAAGAAGGTCGTGGCGGCCACCACCACCCTGCGGTAGCTGTAGCGGGACTGGATGCCCCTCTCTATCCTCGAATAGACCCCCTTCACCTCGTTCCTTCCTCTCGCCGGAGCTCCCCTCGGCGCTCCCCTTATTCTACCAGCAGGCCGCGGAAAGGCGACCTCTCAGGCCTGCGGGCGCCCGGCGGGGCCCTCCAGCTTGCGGTAGATCCTCTCCCGCCGCAGGTAGGGTTCGTACTGCGCGCCCACGGTCCCCACGATGGCCTCGCTCTTGCCCAGCACCAGGAAGCCGCCCCGCCGCAGGCTCTGGTGGAACGAGAGCAGCAGCTTCTTCTGCATCTCCTTCTCGAAGTAGATGAGCACGTTGCGGCAGACCACCATGTCCATGAAGCGGCATGTCGGCCGGCCCATGAGGTCCGCCCGGTAGAATTTTACCATATGTAAGATATCTTTGCGCACGCGCCATCCCTCGCCTTCCCGCTCGAAGTAGCGCTCGGGGCTGTCGCCGGGGAGCACGTTGACGGACGGGTACTTCCCCAGCCGCGCCGCCTGCAGGCTGTTCTCGTCCAGGTCGGTGGCGGTGATCCGCGCCGTCCAGTGGTCCTTCTCCTCCTGGCGGGAGAAGCAGTCATGGGCCAGCATGGCCAGGGAGTAGGGCTCCTCGCCGGTGGCGCAGCCGGCCGACCAGATGCGGACGGTGTTGCTGCGCTTGCTCCGCTTGTACTCGAGGATCTCGGGCAGCAGCCTGTCGCGGATGGCCGCGTAGACGTCGGGGTCGCGGAAGAACTCGGTCACGTTGATGGTCAGGTCGTCCAGGAGCTGCCGGTACTCTTCGGGGTCCCGCTTGAGCAGCTGCAGGTAGTCGGGGTAGCGCGGGGCGGCGCGGGCGCGCATGCGCACGCCGATGCGGCGCTTCAGGTAGTTGGTCTTGTACTGCCTGCAGTCCAGCCCGCGGTGGTCGTGGATGTACCCGAGCAGGGCCTCGAACTCCCGCGCGGTGCCGGCGTCCTCCGGCACCGGCTCGAGCCGGGGCGGCCCGGCCGGGTCCGGCGGCCCGCCCCGCCGCGCGGAGCCCTCGCTTCCCCGGTCCTTCTTTCCGTCTTTCATCTCCCTCCACCATTATTCCATGCCGGGGGCGCCTACGCCTTTTCCGGCGGCCGCCGGAGCGCACAGGAGATATCGGCACGCGGGGCCCTTCCTTGAACCGCCTCCGCCCCGGACGCCGCCCGCCCCCCATCTGATATAATGGCGGACAAACACGAGACAGGTGGTTGCCGGTGGCGCCCGGGTTCGTTTTCAAGGATTACGACACGCTCTATGCGGAGAGGACTTTCTCCATGGTCTCCTCGGAGATCCGCGACCTCCTCTCGGTGACCGCGCGCCCCGACATCATCTCCCTGGCCGGCGGCCTCCCCGAGACCCGGGTCATCCCGGCGGAGACCATGAGCGAACTGGCCGCCCGGGTCTTCGCCGAGGACGGGCCGGGGGCGCTGCAGTACGGGCCCAGCGACGGGTTCGCCCCCTTGAAGCGCGTCCTCTGCTCGATCATGGAGGAGGAGGGGCTGCGCGCCTACCCCGAGGAGGTCATCGTCACCAACGGGTCGCAGCAGGCCCTGGAGATGCTCTCCAAGATCCTCATCAACCCGGGGGACACCGTCGTCGTCGAGGCCCCCTCCTACGTGGGCGCCCTGAACAGCTTCATGAGCTATCAGCCCCGCTTCATCACCATCGAGATGGACGAGGAGGGCCTGCGCCTGGACCTCCTGGCGGCCGCCCTGGAGGGCCTGCGGCGGCAGGGCGGGCGGGCCAAGTTCCTCTACACCGTGCCCAGCTTCCAGAACCCGGCCGGCATCACCTTGAGCCTGGAACGGCGGGCCGGGCTGCTGGAGCTGGCGCGCGAGCACGACCTGGCGATCATCGAGGACAACCCCTACGGCCTGCTGCGCTACGAGGGGGAAGCCCTGCCGCCCTTGAAGGCCCTCGACCCGGGGCGGGTGATCTACCTGGGGACGCTCTCGAAGATCTGCTCGGCCGGCCTGCGCGTCGGCTGGGTGCACGCCCCCGGCCCCGTGCTGGAGAAGGTGCTCCTGGCCAAGCAGTCCGCCGACCTCTGCACCGGCACCCTGGCCCAGCGCATCGCCCACGCCTACTTCGCCACCCAGGACTGGCGGACGGTCATTGCGCGGCTCGTGGGCATCTACCGGCGGCGGCGGGACGCGCTGCTCGCGTCCATGGAGGAGCTCTTTCCGGAGGAGGCCTCGTGGACCCGTCCCCGGGGGGGCTTCTTCGTGTGGGCCCGGGTCCCGGCCTACGTCAACACCAAGGACATGCTGGCCAGGGCCATCGACAGCAAGGTGGCTTACGTGCCCGGCACCGGGTTCTACCCCGGCACCGGGGGCTCGAGCGAGATGCGCCTCAACTTCTCCTTCCCCTCGGAGGAGGAGATCGGCGAGGGGGTCAAGCGGCTGGCCAAGGTGATGAAGCGCGAGATCTCCCTGGCCCGCTCGCTGGGGCTGGACCGGGAAGGACCATCGGGAGGTGGATCATGAGCAAGAAGGTAGCGGTACTGATGGGGGGGAGCTCCCTGGAGCGGGACGTCTCCCTGCGCTCGGGGCGCCGCGTCTCCCGGGCCCTGGCCGCCCTGGGCTACGCGGTCGAGGACTACGACATCAACGAGCGCCTGGTCCCGTCCCTCAAGCGGAGCCGCCCGGACCTGGTGTACATCGCCCTGCACGGCAAGTTCGGGGAGGACGGCACCGTCCAGGAGATACTGGAGATACTGGGCCTCCCCTACACCGGCCCCGGGGCCTTCGCCTCGAGCATGGGCTTCAACAAGGTGCTCTCCAAGGAGGTCTTTGCGCGCGAGGGCATACCCACCCCCGACTTTTTCGTCCTCTCCGCCGCCACCTTCCAGGAGATGGGCGCCGTCCACCTGCTGGGCGAGGTCGGCGACCGGCTGGGCTTCCCCCTGGTGGTGAAGCCGGCCGCCCAGGGCTCGGCCCTGGGGGTGAGGGTGGTCGAAGCCTTCCCGTCGCTGGCCCCGGCGGTGGCCGCCGCCCTCGACTACGACGAGAGGGTCATCCTGGAGAAGCACGTCGAGGGGACGGAGGTGGCGGTGAGCATCCTGGGCAACCGGGAGCTGGAGGCGCTGCCGGTGGTGGAGATCGTGCCCCGCTCGGGCTTCTTCGACTTCGAGGCGCGCTACACCCACGGCATGACCGATTACCACTGCCCCGCCCGCCTGGACGGCGCCGCGGCCGAGCGGGTGACGGAGGTGGCCCTCAGGACCCACCGGGCCCTCGACTGCCTCAACGTCTCCCGCGTCGACATCATCGTGGACGGGGCAGGGACGCCGCAGGTGCTGGAGCTGAACATCAGCCCGGGCATGACCGAGACCAGCCTGCTCCCGCTGGCCGCGCAGGCGGCGGGCATGGGCTTCGAGCAGCTGGTGGGCCGCCTGGTGGATCTGGCCCTCGAGAAGGACCGCGCCTAGCCGGCCGGCCGGGGGCGCGGTCCCCGGGACCCCGCGGGGACGGACGGGCGTCCGGATATTTATTACACCATGTAAATATTATCGGGGGGCGTGCTGCCCCGCGCCCGCGGCCTCCGGGGGCCGGTCTCGCTCCACCCCGAGGTCCTCGAGCAGGCGGTCCAGTTCCTTCTCGTTGCGGAACTCGATGATGATCTTCCCCTTGCGCTTGCCCCTGAACACCTTGACCCGGGCGTCCAGGCGCGCCGCGATGCGCTGCGCCAGCTCGTCCAGCCGCCGCGGCTCCTCGCGCTCGGTCCCGGCCGGGCCGCCCTCGGCCAGGGCCAGCAGCCGCCTGCGCACCAGTTCCTCCACCTGCCGCACGCTCAGCCCCTCGTCGATGATCCTGCCCAGCAGCGCCATCTGGCCGGGGTCCCCCTGCAGCCCCAGGAGGGCGCGGGCGTGGCCCGCGCTGATCTCCTCCGCCACCACGGCGGCCTGTGCCTCCAGGGGCAGCTGGAGCAGGCGCAGCGAGTTGGCCACCGCCGAGCGGCTCTTGCCCACCCTCCGGGAGAGCTCCTCCTGGGTGAGGTCGAACTCCTCCATCAGCTGGAGGTAGGCGCTGGCCTCCTCGATGCCGTTGAGGTCCTCGCGGTGGAGGTTCTCGATGAGCGCCACCTCCAGCGATTCGGGGTCGCCGGCGTCCTTGATGATGGCGGGGATGGCGGGTAGCCCCGCCTTCTGGCAGGCGCGCCAGCGCCGCTCTCCCACCACCAGCTCGTACCCGCCGCCGGACGGGCGGACCACCACCGGCTGCACCACTCCGTGCTCGAGGATGGACGCGGCCAGCTCCTCCAGGTCCGCGTCGACGAACCGCTTGCGGGGCTGCAGGGGGTTGGGGCTGATGCGGTCGAGGGGGACCAGCTCGTACCGCGGCTCCGTGCCGTTGGAGGCTATGAGCGCCCCCAGGCCCTTTCCCAGTCCCTTCTTAGCCATTGCGCATCACTTCCTTTGCTAGTTCGTGGTAGGATATGGCCCCCTTGGAGAGGGGGTCGTAAGCGTAGATGGGCCTGCCGTAGCTGGGCGCCTCGCTCAAGCGCACGCTGCGGGGGATGAGTATGGAATACACCTTGCTGGGATAGGTCTTGCGCACCTCCTCCACCACCTGGCGCGAGAGGTTGGTGCGCGGATCGTACATGGTCATGACGATGCCGCCCACGGTCAGCTTCTGGTTGAGGTGCGCCTTGACCTTGTCGATGGTGCGCATCAGCAGGACCAGCCCCTCCAGCGCGTAGTACTCGCACTGGATGGGGATGAGGGTCTCGTCCGCCGCGGCCAGCGCGTTGACGGTCAGAAGGCCCAGGGAGGGGGGGCAGTCAACGAAGATCACGTCGTAGTCGGGGAGGACCTCCTGCAGGCTCTCCGACAGCCTCCACTCCCGGGACATCACCGACACCAGCTCGATCTCGGCGCCCGCCAGCTGGATGGTGGAGGGGGCGATGTGCATCCCTTCCACCCCGGTCTGGAGGATGACGTCCCGGAGGTCCGCCTCCTTGATCAATACGTTGTAGACGCAGGAGTCGATGCGGCCCCGCTCGATGCCCAGGCCGCTGGTGGCGTTGCCCTGGGGGTCCAGGTCCACCAGCAGCACCCTCTGCCCCTCAAGCGCCAGGTAGGCCCCCAGGTTGATGGCGGTGGTGCTCTTGCCCACCCCGCCCTTCTGATTGGCTATGGCCACGACCTTGGCCCTGTTTCCCGCGACGGGGGCGGTCGGGGGCGCTCCCCCGCCCCCGTCGCGGTATACCGGACGCCCGCGCAGGCTCTCGCCCTTCCCCTCTCCGCCGGCCGGATCCATCTCTTCTTCCAGCATCTTCCGCCCTTTCTGCGCCTCCGGGAAGGCGGACGCTCCTTCCCGCCTCATACTAACTATTTACCTTATCTTTAGTCCCTACTCCGACTTTCTCATAATCGCCAGGTGGGTGTCCTTTCCAGTCACCTTCCTGGTGGAGCGGAGGTTCTCCAGGCGCAGCCCCGGGCGCCCCTGCCCCTTCCCCCCGCGCGAGAGCGCCTCCGCATGCTCCCGGCCGAGGAACAGGACCAGCAGACCCCCCGAGGAGAGCAGCGGGCGCGCGATCCTCGTTGCCGTCCCCGGGTCGGCCACCGCGCGCGCGAAGACGCGGTCGTAGGAGTTGAGGCCTTCGTCGGAGGCGCAGAGGTCCTCGGACCGGGCGGACAGGACGCTCAAGCCCTCCAGGCCCAGCACTCTCCTGGCGTGCCGCAGGAAGCTGTTCTTCTTGCGCACCGGCTCCAGCAGCGTCATGTCCAGCCCCCCCGTGGCCAGGTAGAGGGGGATGCCGGGAAGCCCCGCCCCGGTCCCCAGGTCCAGCATGGCCGCCCCCTCCTCGAACACCCTGGGGTAGAGGAGGGGGGTGAGGGAGTCCACGGCGTGGTCCACCAGCCCCTCCCAGGTGGTCTTCCTTCCCACGAGGTTGTAGGCGCGGTTCCAGCGGTAGAGCTCCTCCAGGTACGTTCGCAGCCCCTCCTCCGCGCCCTCCGCGAAATCGATGTCCAGGGCCCTTTTCGCCCTGTCCAGCCTCTCTTGAAAGGCGTCCAAGCGCTCCCGTCCTTCCCTTCCTCGAATGCGGCGGCCGCTCCGCCCGGCGCGTCGGCGGTTCCGCGGCCCCCTCCCTTCTCTTAAGTTCTCCGCAGGGTCCCCTGTTCCTCTTGCCCTTTCCTTCGATCCTCCCCGGCGGCCTGCCCCTCATCCCCCCGCGGCCACCTGTTTCACGTGAAACATCCCCACTTCGCCCGCCGGCCCCTCCCGCCGCCGGCCCCCGGGCGACGGCGTGTCCGCTCCCTGGAGGGCTCTCCGGTGCCGCCTCCCCGTTCCTCCCCCGGGCATCCCCCCGGATCCCTCTCCCCTCCGGGCGCCTCGCCCCCTCCGTTCCCGGCCGCATGGACGCCGGCGCCCCCGTCAATGGGCCGGTATTCGCCGTATCTTCCCGGCTCCGGGAGTTATGGCGATTATGCGCGGTTTCGTGTGCGGCCGCGCTTAACCTCTACCTGAACCTTCCCGGCACGGCCCCGGCGGAGCTCAGGCGTGGGTCGCGGCGCTGCGCCCCCTCCCGGGAGCCCCTCCCTCCCGTCCCCCCCGTCCGGGGCGGGAGAAGGAGCCGGGGGCTGCCGCGCCCTCGTCTCCCGGCGCCCGGCGGTGCGGGCCTCCGCGGTCTCGCCGCCTCGATGGCGCTCTCTCCCGGGACCGAACCGTCGTCTAGGACGACAGGCGGTTCTCGAAATGCCTGAATGCGAGGGGCCCGGCGGCAGATTAGGGCTCGAAACCGCGTGTTTCACGTGAAATATTTACATCGTATAGATTCAGGGAGCGTTCCGCCGCCGGGGGGCGGGGGGCCGCTATAATCTACAACTTGTAATTATTCCTGGGGGTAGATGGTGACGCGCCTCTCCGCGCCTTCCCCGTCGGAACGCGTGCTCACCCGGTCGTCGTCCTTCAGGGCATCGTGCACGACCTTGCGCTCGCTGGCGCTCATGGGCTCCATGGTCACGGGTCGGCGCTGGCGGCAGGCCTTGTCCGCGGCGTCCAGCGAGGCCTCCACCAGGCGCTTGCGCTTGCGCTCGCGGTACTTCTCGACGTCGACCGCCACACGGCGCGGCTCCTCTCCCCTGCGGCGCACGATGGTGGAGACCAGCTCCTGCAGCGCGTCCAGGGTCTTTCCGCCCTTGCCGATGAGGATGGCCACGTCGTCCCCCCAGACGTCCACGTGGATCTCGTCCTCGTCTTCCCAGGAGGTGACGCGGACGCCGTCCAGGTCCATGCGCCCGACGATCTCCCTGACGATCTCCGCGGGCAGGGCGTTGCGCTTCTCTTCCATCCTCTCCCTCGCTTTACTTCTTCCTCGGCGGGGGCTTGCGCCGGCCGCCAGGCGGCTGCTTGGGCAGGGGCCGGCTCCCGCGCGCGGCGGCGGGGGTCTTGGCCGGCTTCCCGCCGGCCCCGGGCGGCTGCTTCTTGGCCGGAAGCGCCCGCTGCGCCCCCCGCTCACCGCCCTTGCTCCCTTGGGCGGCCTTCCCGGACGGCTTCGCCTCCGCTCTTTCCTTCTCGGGCGGCTTCTTCGCCGGCCGCCCGGACTCCTCCGCGGCCCCGTCCTCCTCCTTCCTCTCCCAGCGCTGGATGCCGAACTGCTGGAGTATCTGCAGGGCGTTGGTGGTGACCCAGTAGAGCACCACCCCGGCCGGCAGCGTGAACCCGATGAAGCCCATCACCAGCGGCATGATCAGCATCATGTTCTTCTGCCGCGGGTCCGTGACCACCTGCTTCTGTGAATACCAGGTGGTGGCCATGAGCAGGATCACCAGCACGTACCCGGCGGCGCCGCACACCCTCAAGGAGTCCGACAGGTTGTTGATCCCCAAAAAGCTCGCGTTCCGGATGAAGCCGTCCGCGCCGGCAAGGGAGACGACCCCGTCGAGGCCCCCTCCGTAGGACGGGCCGGTCAGCCCGTTCTTTACCACGCTGCCCAGCAGCATGACCGGGGGAGTCATGAGATACCTGCGCAGCACGGTGTAGAGGGCGATGAAGACGGGCATCTGCATGAGCAGGGGGAGGCAGCCGGCCAGCGGGTTGATCTTGTTCTCCTTGTAGAACTTCATCATCTCCTGGGAGAGCTTCTCCCGGTCGTCCTTGTACTTTTCCTGCAGCTTCTTTATCTCCGGCTGCACGCGCTGCATGGCCAGCATGGAGCGGGTCTGCTTGACGGTCAGGGGGAGCATGAGCAGCTTGACCAGGACGGTCAGCAGGATGATGGCGATGCCGTAGTTGCCGGTCAGGTCGTAGATGAACTGCAGGCCGTAGTTGAGCGCCGCGACGATGGCGTTCCAGGCGCTGCCGAAGACGTTCATCCGCGGTCCCTCCGCATCAGGCCGGGTCGTAGCCGCCGCGGGAGAAGGGATTGCAGCGCAGCACGCGCCAGGCCCCCCGCGCCGACCCGCGCGCGATACCGTACTTGCGGACCGCGTCTATCATGTATTCGGAGCAGGAGGGGTAGTACCTGCAGACGGGAAGCCTCCGGCTGGAGAAGGCGAACTGATAGGCCCGGACCGCCCCCACCAGGGCGTTCTCCAGCCATCTTCTAAGCGATCTCACGCCGGATCTCCCCAAAGAACTTCATCAGGTCCTCTTCTATGTCGCGGAATGCGGCCCGCAGAATCTGCCGGCGCGCTATGAACACGTACCTGCCCGCGGGGAACCCCTCTTCCCGCTCCCTTACCGCCGCCTTCAGCCTCCGCCGGGTCCGGTTGCGCACCACGCTCGAGCCCAGCTTGCGCGGGAGGGAGAATCCGAAGGCGGCGTCCTCGCAGGCCCCCAGCCTGTAGCGGACCGCGAAGTTGTCGTAAGCCTTGAGCCTCCCCGCCCGCAGGATATCCGCGAAATCCCTCTTCTTCTTGATGGTCCGCATCGGGGGTCAGGCGCTCAGTTCTTTTCTCCCCTTCAGCCTCCGCCTCTTTATGATCGCCCGGCCGGCCCTCGTCTGCATGCGCTTCCGGAAGCCGTGGGTTCTTTTCCTTCTCCTCACGTTGGGCTGATACGTCCGCTTCATCCGTCCCTCCTTAAAGCAGACAAATTATAGCCGCAGGCCTATACCCTGTCAAATGCTGAGCCGGCGGCCCTGCCGGGCCCCCGGGACCCTTTTCCACAGCTTTATGAACAACTGTTGATAAACCTTATCCGCTAGTAAAACGGGGTTTTTATAGGGTGTGTTTTTTCCTGTTTCTGGAAAAGGGCAGGAAGGTGGCTTCCGGCTTTTTCCACAGCTTCCCTCAACGGCTGTGGATAGCCGAAACCCGCAAAAACAGGGCGTTTCGCGCCTTGAACCCCCTTGACCCATGGAGTAAAATAGGTCCGTAGTGTCGGGCTTCCTTACGCGGGGTGATAGCGTGACCACCAAGGAGAACAGGATCTGGCGCGACTGCCTCACCGCCATCAAGGAGGAGGACCCCGCCGCCTACGCCTGGGTCGAGTCCACCGACCTGCTGGAGATAAGGAACGGCACCGCCGTCATCTCCACCCCCGATCCCTTCACCAAGGAGTGGCTGGAAACGCGGCTGTCCGAGATAATCGTCCTCTCCCTCAGGGAACGCCTGCCCGAGGTCGGCGGTATTGACGTGCTGCTGGTGGAGGGGGCGCGCCGGGGAAAGAAGGTGGGGGTGCTGGACACCTCCAACCTGGTGGACCGCCCCGCTTCCTCCAAGAGTCCCGCTTCCTTGAACGATAAATATACCTTCGAGACCTTCGTCATCGGCTCCTCCAACCACTTCGCCAACGCCGCCGCCCGCTCGGTGGCGGAGTCGCCCACCTGTTACAACCCCCTCTTCATCCACTCCGACCCCGGGCTGGGCAAGACCCATCTCCTCCACTCCATAGGCCACTATTACCGGAGCCTCTATCCCAAGTCGCCGCTCATCTACATCACCATGGAACAATTCACCAACGAATACATCAACGCCATCCGCAACAACCGCGTCCCTTCCTTCCAGAAGAAATACCGCTCCTGCGACCTGCTGCTCATAGACGACATCCAGTTCCTGGAAGGCAAGGAGGGGATGCAGGAGGAGTTCTTCCACACCTTCAACGAGCTCCACGCCAACAACAAACAGGTGGTGTTGACCAGCGACCGCCAGCCCAAGGACATCCCCACCCTGCAGAAGCGGCTGGTTTCCCGCTTCGACTGGGGACTGGTCACGGACATCCAGCCCCCGGACATAGAGACCCGCGTCGCCATCCTGCGCAAGAAGGCGGCCTTGGACGGCAAGCAGGTGCCGGACGACGTCATCGTCTTCATCGCCTCGAACTTCGAGACCAACATCCGCGAACTGGAGGGGGCCCTCATCCGGGTGCTGGCCTTTGCCACCCTATCCAGGACGGACATCACCATGGAGGTGGCCGGGGAGGTTTTGAAGAGTATGCTCCCCGACGCCCCCGGCAAGGAGATAACCATCGACGGCATCATCGCCGAAACGACCAGTTACTTCAACATCACCCCCGAGCAACTCAAGGGGTCCAACCGCTCCCGCAACCTGGTCAAGGCGCGCCAGATCTCCATGTACCTCTGCCGCGAACTCACCGATAGCTCCCTTCCGTCCATCGGCAACGCCTACGGCGGAAGGGACCACTCCACGGTCATCCACGCCATCAAGCAGGTAAAGAAACAGATCGGCGAGAAGCGCGACGTCTACAACATCGTGCAGGAACTAACCAACCGCATCAAGATCGCCTCCTGACGATGAGGCTGTATAAAACCTGTTGATGGAGCGTGCACTTCCTTTATGTCGTTGTTCAAGGATATGTTGTGGGGTGGAAGTTGTGGAAAGGGCCGGCCCTCCATCAACAGGCGGAAGCCCGCTCCGGAAGCCGAAACCCGGGCTTTTCCACAGTTTCCACGGACCATATGAATATGAATAGAAGAAGGAGATATTAATATTAGGGCCCACGCCGGGACCGGCAAGGAGGAGACAGGATCATGAACATCACCTGCCTGAGAGACGATCTGAGTAATGCGCTGCAGAAGGTTCAGAGGGCCATCTCTCCCAAGAGCATCATGCCCGTTCTCACGGGAGTCCTGATGAAGGCCTCGGACGACAGGCTCTCGCTGCACGCCACCGACCTGGAGATATACATGCGCAATTCCCTCTCCGCCAAGGTGGAGGCTCCCGGAGGCACGGTGGTCAACGGGCGCCTCATCTCCGACATCGTCAGGAACACCGAGGGCGAGCTGATCAAGCTGGAAGCCAGGGAGAACCAGCTCCTCATCGAGGGAGGGAGGTCGCGTTTCGGCTTGCGGACGCTGCCGGTGGAGGACTTCCCGGTGATGCCGGAAGAGAAGACCCCCGTCCTGGAGGAGGTTAGTCTCAGGATGCTGCACGGCGCCATCGGGAAGGTCGTCAAGGCCGCGTCGCGCGACGATAAGCGGCCCGTGCTCCAGGGCGTCTACGTCGAATTTACGGACGACTCCATCCATATGGTCTCCACGGACAGCTACCGCCTAGCGGTAACCGAGACGAAGGGCATCGAGAAGGTGGCGCAGAAGAGAGAGATGATCATCCCGGTGAAGGCGATGCAGGAGATCCACCGCTGGGGAAACAGGGAAGAGGCGGTATCGATCTACAGTTCCGAGGGGCAGGTCCGTTTCGACCTGGGGGACACGGTCATGCTGGTCCGGGAGATAGAGGGGAAGTTCCCCAACTGGAAACAGCTCCTCCCCTCGGAGAACCGCATCTCCGTCCGGGTGGACCGGGAAGCCCTGATGTCCGCCGTAAGACGCGTATCCCTCGTCGGTTCCACCGTGACCCTGGACGTAGGGGCGGGGGAGATGGTCCTATCCGCGGAGAGCCGCGAGGTGGGAAGCGCGGAGGAGCGGCTGGAGGCTGCCGTGGAGGGGGGAGAGTTGAAGATCGCTTTAAACTCGGAGTTCCTTACGGACGGTATCTCCGCCCTGTCCCAGGAGGAGGCGCTGATCATGTTCAACGAGGCGGACAAGCCCGGGCTCATCAAGGAGGACGACGAGTCCTACAGATATCTCATCATGCCCATAAAGATCTAGTGAAGTGCTGAAGGAGATCTACCTGAGGGACTTCCGCAATTACGGCGAGGCGAGGATATCCCTCGACCCCGGGGTGACCATCTTCTACGGCGATAACGGCCAGGGAAAGACTAACCTTTTAGAGGCCGTCTACTTCGCGCTGCGCGGCAGGGGTTTCAGGACCGCCGGCAACCGCGACCTGACCAGGGAGGGAGCGGAGACGGGCGTGGTCATGGTCAGGCTGGAAGAAGGGGGGACGGAGAGGACCGTGGCGCGGCAGGTCTTAAAGGACGGGTCCACGCGGATAAAGATAGACGGCAAGGAGGCGCGGGCGGGAGTGGGGCGGGCGGTTATCTTCTCCCAGGACGACCTGGCGCTGATAAAAGGGGAACCCCAGAAGAGGAGGGACTTCGTCGACGAGGTGGCCGGGGAGGTGGAGCGCGAGTTCGAGGAGAGGAACGCCCAGTTCAAAAAGGCGCTGCACCAGAGGAACGAGACCTTGAAGAGGATCAGGAGGGGAGAGGGAGGCAGAGGGGCCCTCGCCGCCTGGGAGGAGATACTCGCCGACCGGGGAGAATATATCGTCTCCCGGAGAAGGGCGCTGCTGCAGAAACTCGAGGCGGGGGTGAACCGGTTGACCGGGCCGGCCGCCGAGGGGGAATTGAGCGTCAGGTATTACGGCACCTTCGACGGGAAGGAGGATTATCTGGAGAGGCTGGCGCGGAACAGGGAGAGGGAGATAGCCCGGGGCATAACCGTAATCGGGCCGCACCGCGACGAGATGGTCTTTCTCTTAAACGGAAGGAACCTAAGGACCCGGGGCTCGCAGGGACAGCAGAGAAAGGCCGTGGTCCTCTTGAAACTGGCCTGTGCGGAATTGTACGCAGGCCGGGATGGTGATAGATGCCTGCTGCTCTTGGACGACCTTCCCTCCGAGCTCGATGCCCACAACACCGGCTGGCTCATGGGCCTGCTGCGCGGAAAGGGGCAGACCCTGATCACCATAAACACCAACCGGCTCCAGGAACTGGCCGGCGAGGGGCGGAGGCTGCGCATCGAGGAAGGGAAGGTGATTTGAAGGAAGAGTCCCTTCTGGGAGATGTGCTACGAGCGTTTCTCTCCGGCATCGGCTGCGATGACGTCCTCGAGCTGGGGATGATTCACCGAAGATGGCCGCAGATTTCCGGGGAGCGGCTGGCCGGGCGGTCCGAACCGGTGGCCCTCCGGGAAGGTCGGCTGGTGGTGCTGACCCCGGCGCCGGTCTGGGCCAGCGAGGTCCACCTGGCCGCCCCCTCGTTGATCCGGAGGATACGGGAGGAGACGGGGATAGAGGTGGCGGAGATCAGGGTGAAGACGGGCGCGGAGACGCAACAGGCCTAAAGATAAACCGGAAGGTTAATATGACGCGCGGCGGCGCCCGGAAAGGGCCCTTTCCGGGCAACGGCTATAATATAGATAAAATACCGAGAAATATGGAGAAAACGGAGCCGGGATAGGATATAATCATGGTAAATACGCGAAGGAGATGCGGCAGTTGACGGAGGACAAGAAAACACCAGTATACGACGGCGGCACCATAACCGTATTGGAAGGCCTGGAAGCGGTCAGGAAGCGTCCGGGTATGTATATAGGTTCCACCGGACCGCGCGGCCTGCACCACCTGGTCTACGAGGTGGTGGACAACTCCATTGACGAGTGCCTGGCGGGCTACTGCAAGAACATCTGGATAACCCTGGAGAAGGATCAGTCGGTCACGGTGGTGGATGACGGCCGGGGCATACCCGTGGACACCATGGAGAAATACGACCGGCCGGCGGCGGAAGTGGTGCTGACCATGCTCCACGCCGGCGGCAAGTTCGGGGAGGAGAACTATAAGGTCTCGGGCGGCCTGCACGGAGTGGGGGTATCGGTGGTGAACGCGCTGTCGGAGTGGCTCCTCCTCGAGGTGGGGCGCAACGGCAGGATCTATCAGCAGCGTTACGAGAGAGGGGTGCCCGTCACCGGGCTGGAAGTGGTGGGGGAGGGCAAGCGCGACGGCACCATCATCCGCTTCAAGCCCGACCCGGAGATATTCGAGACCCTCGAATACGACTTCGACATCATCCTGCAGAGAATGCGCGAGATGGCCTTTCTCAACGAGGGGCTGCGCATCGAGATGCTGGACGACCGCAACGAGGCGCCGAACAAGGTGGTCTTCAGGTACACCGGCGGCATCCGGGATTTCATCGCGCACATAAACTCCAACAAGGACCCGCTGCAGCGCAAGATAATCTACCTGGAGAACAAGCGGGAGGACGCCCAGGTGGAAGTGGCCATGCAGTGGAACAAGGGCTACATGGAGAACACCTTCACCTTCGCCAACAACATCAACACCCACGAGGGCGGAACCCACCTGGTGGGCTTCCGGTCCGCCCTGACGCGGGTGGTCAACGACTACGCGCGCAAGAAGGGCTTTTTAAAAGAGAAGGATGAGAACCTGAGCGGCGAGGACATCCGCGAGGGCCTGGCGGCCATCGTCAGCGTCAAGCTGAAGGAGCCGCAGTTCGAAGGGCAGACCAAGACCAAGCTGGGCAACACGGACATCAAGGGCTTCGTGGAGAACGCCGTCAACACCAGGCTGGCCGAGTTCCTGGAGGAGAACCCGGGCGAGGCCAAGATCATCGTCTCCAAGACCATCGACGCCTGTAAGGCGCGGCAGGCGGCGCGCCACGCCCGCGAGCTGACCCGCCGCAAGAGCCTGCTGGAGAGCACTTCGCTGCCGGGGAAGCTGGCGGACTGCTCGCAGCGCAACCCGGAGATGTGCGAGATCTACCTGGTGGAGGGGGACTCGGCGGGGGGCTCGGCCAAGCAGGCGCGCGACCGCGGCTTCCAGGCCATCCTGCCCCTGCGCGGCAAGATCCTCAACGTGGAGAAAGCCCGCCTCAACAAGATCCTGGCCAATAACGAGATCCAGGCCATCATCACCGCGCTGGGAACGGGCATCGGCGAGGAGTTCGACCTCGCCCGGGCCCGCTATCACAAGACCATCATCATGACCGACGCCGACGTGGACGGGGCGCACATCCGCACCCTCATCCTCACCTTCTTCTTCCGCTACATGCCGGAGATGATCAACAACGGCTACGTCTACATCGCCCAGCCGCCGCTCTTCCGCGTCAGCGCGGGGGGCAAGGACTACTACGCCCAGACTCAGGAGGAGATGGAGGAGCTGGCCGGGCGCTTCGACGGCAAGAAGGTCAGCGTCCAGCGCTACAAGGGCTTGGGGGAGATGAACGCGGAACAGCTCTGGGAGACCACCATGAACCCGGAGGAGCGCAGCCTCATACAGGTCACCATCGAGGACGCGCTCGCCGCCGACGAGCTCTTCTTCACCCTGATGGGGGACGATGTGGAGGCCCGCCGCAATTTCATACAGAAGCACGCCAAGAGCGTCAGGTTCCTGGACGTCTGAGGACGGAGAGGGGCTCGCAGGATTCGAAAGGAAGAGAAATGGTGATTCCCCTATCCGGCAGGGTCCGGCCAGTGGAGATAGAGGAGGAGATGCAGCGCTCCTACATCGATTACGCCATGAGCGTGATCGTGGGCAGGGCCCTGCCGGACGTGCGCGACGGCCTCAAGCCCGTCCACAAGCGCATCCTTTACGGCATGTACGAGCAGGGCCTCTTCCCCAACCGTCCGCACCGCAAGTCGGCCCGCGTGGTCGGCGACGTCATGGGAAAGTACCATCCCCACGGCGACGCCGCCATCTACGACTCCATGGTGCGCATGGCCCAGGACTTCTCCATCCGCTACGAGCTCATCGACGGGCACGGCAACTTCGGCTCCGTCGACGGGGACAGCCCGGCGGCCATGCGCTACACGGAGGCGCGGCTCTCCCCCATAAGCATGGAGCTCCTGCGGGAGATAGACAAGAACACCGTAGACTTCGCGCCCAACTACGACGAATCGCTGCAGGAGCCGACGGTGCTCCCCTCGCGCTTTCCCAACCTGCTGGTCAACGGCTCCGCGGGCATCGCCGTGGGCATGGCCACCAACATCCCCCCGCACAACCTGGGAGAGGTCGTCGACGCCTGCGTGGCCCTGCTCGAGGACCCGGAGGCCACCCCCGAGCAGCTGATGCGGCACGTCAAGGGACCCGACTTCCCCACCGGGGGCATCATCATGGGCCTGGCCGGCATAAGGGAGGCCTACACCACCGGCAAGGGCATCCTGCAGGTGCGGGGGCGGGCCCACGTGGAGCAGGGTAAGAACGGCAGGAGCTCCATCGTCGTCACCGAGCTGCCCTACCAGGTCAACAAGGCCCGCCTCACCGAGCGCATAGCCGAGCTGGTGCGCGAGAAGAAGATCTCGGGCATCTCGGACCTGCGCGACGAATCGGACCGCGCCGGCATGCGACTGGTGGTGGAGCTGCGGCGGGAGGCCACCCCCCAGGTGGTGCTGAACCAGCTCTACAAGCACACCCAGCTGCAGGACTCCTTCGGCGTGATCACCATCGCCCTGGTGGGCGGGGTCCCGCGGATCCTCAGGCTGGACGAGGTCATCCGGCACTACCTCGAGCATCAGGTGGAGGTGGTGGAGCGGCGCACCCGCTTCGACCTGGACAAGGCCCTGCACCGCGCCCACATCCTGGAGGGCCTGCTCATCGCGCTGGACCACATCGACGAGGTCATCGAGACCATCCGCTCCTCCCGGGCGGTGGAGGAGGCCAGGGAGCGTCTGATGGAGGGGTTCAGCCTGACGGAGGCCCAGGCCCAGGCCATCCTGGAGATGCGCCTGCAGCGGCTGACCGGACTGGAGCGCCAAAAGGTCAAGGACGAACACGCCGCGCTGAAGGAAGAGATCGCCTTCCTGCAGTCGGTCCTGGACGACCCGGCCAAGCTGCGCGGCATCATCCGGGACGAACTGGCGGAGATCAAGGAGAAGTACGCCGACCCGCGCCGCACCGAGATCCACCCCGAGCTCTCCGACCTGGACATCGAGGACCTCATCGCCGAGGAGGAGGTCATCGTGACCATCACCCACTCCGGTTACGTCAAGCGCCTGCCCGTCGCCACCTACCGCAAACAGCACCGGGGCGGCCGGGGGGTGGCCGGCACCAACCTCAAGGAGGGCGACTTCGTGGAGCACCTCTTCGTCGGCTCCACCCACCACTTCCTCCACTTCTTCTCCAACAAGGGCAAGGTCTACCGGCTCAAGGTATACGAGATCCCGGAGGGCAGCCGCACCGCCCGCGGCCAGGCCCTGGTGAACCTGCTGCCGCTGACGGCGGGCGAGAAGATCTGCTCCATCGTCAGCACCCGCTCCTACGACGAGGGGCAGTTCCTGATCATCGCCACCCGGCTGGGCATGATCAAGAAGACCCGCTTCGCGGAATACGACAGCCCGCGCCGCGACGGGCTCATCGCCATCGTGCTGCGCGAGGGGGACGAGGTCATCGATACCCGCTTAACCGCCGGCGACGCCAACATCCTCTGCGCCACGCGCGAGGGCTATGCCATCAAGTTCCCCGAGGGCGACTGCCGGCCCATGGGCCGCGCCACCCAGGGCGTGCGCGCCATCAGCCTGGGGGAGGGGGACCGGGTGGTGGCCATGGGGGTGGCCCGCGAGGACGCCGACCTCTTCGTCATCACCGACCACGGCTACGGCAAGCGCACCGCGGTCTCGCGCTATCCCCTGCAGCGCCGCGGCGGCAAGGGCGTCCGCACCATCCAGTACGTGCCGTCCAAGGGCAAGATCGCCGGGGGCAAGTGCGTCAAGGACAACCAGGAGCTGCTGGCCATCTCCTCCGAGGGGGTGGTCATCCGGGTGGCCATCGACGGCATCTCCCGCATGGGGCGCCCCACCCAGGGGGTCAAGGTGATGAACCTGCGGCAGGGGGACAGCGTCGCGGCCATAGCCATGATGGTGGCGGAGGACGAGCGGGTCGACGGGGCGGACCCGGGCGGCGACGGCGCGCCGGAGGAGGCCCCGCAGGGAAATGGGCCCACGGGGGTTTGAGTTCATCGAGCACACCGCGGACGTGGGCATCCTGGCCCGCGGGCGGGACCTCGCGGAGCTGTTCGCCAACGCGGCCGCGGGGATGCTGGAGACGGTGGCCGACACCGGGGCGCTTGAGGGCGGCGAGGCCGTAGAGGTGGAGGTGGAGATGGGCCCGGGGGCCGCCGCCGGCCTCGAGGAGGCGTTGGTGGCGTGGCTGGAAGAGCTGCTCTACCTTTCCGAGACGCGGGGGATGCTCTTCTCCCGCGTCGAGGTGCGCAGCGCCGGAGAGACCGCGGTGGCGGGAACGGCGTGGGCGGTGCCGCTGTCCGCCTGGCGGGGGGCCGTGCGCCGCGAGATCAAGGCGGTCACCCATCACCGGCTGGAGGTGAGGCCCGAACCGGCGGGCGGCTGGACCTGCCGGGTCCTCTTCGACGTATGAAAGGAGGGCGCGCCCTGGGAACGGACATCGCCGCCTGCTTGAGGAGGCTGGACGGGTTCTCCTGGGAGATACCGCGCCGGGCCCGCGCGGACATGCGCGTCCCCGGCCGGGTCTTTGCCGACGAGGGCCTGCTGGAGGCGGCCGACCGCGAGCGGGCCCTGGAGCAGGTGGTCAACGTGGCCTGCCTGCCCGGGGTGGTCGGGGCCTCCCTGGCCATGCCGGACATCCACTGGGGTTACGGCTTTCCCATCGGCGGCGTGGCCGCCACCGATGCCCGCACGGGGGTGATCAGCCCCGGGGGCGTCGGCTACGACATCAGCTGCGGCGTGAGGCTGGTGCGCACCTCGCTCGACCGCGCGGAGGCGGCGCCCCGCCTGCGGGGCCTGCTCGCGGCCTTCGCCGCCCGCATCCCCCGGGGGCTGGGCGCGCGCGGCCGCCTCATCCTCGACCGCCGGGAGACGGAGGAGATAACCCGCAAGGGCGTGCCGGCGCTCATCGCCCGGGGCATCGGGCGGGAGGAGGACCTGGAGTTCATCGAGGAGGGCGGGGCCTACGGCGGGGCGGACCCCTCCCGGGTCAGCGAGCGCGCCTTCGAACGGGGCCGCAACCAGGTGGGCACGCTGGGCTCCGGCAACCACTTCCTCGAGGTCCAGGTGGTGGAGGAGACCTACTCGGAGGGCGCGCGGCGCATGGGCCTGGAGCCCGGCCAGGTGGCGGTGATGATCCACTCCGGCTCGCGCGGGCTGGGCCATCAGGTCTGCACCGACTACCTCAAGCGCATGGGGGCCGGGCTGTCCCGCCACCGCATCGAGCTGCCCGACCGCCAGCTGGCCTGCGCGCCGCTGGACTCCTCCGAAGGCCGGGACTACCTGGCGGCCATGGCCTGCGCCGCCAACTTCGCCCTGGCCAACCGGGAGGCCCTGACCCACTGGGTGCGGGAGGTGTTCGAGGAGGTCTTCCGCGCCGGCCCCGGGGACCTGGGGATGAGCCTACTCTACGACGTCTCCCATAACCTGGCCCAGCTCGAGCGGCACCGGGTGGGCGGCCGCGAGATGGAGTTGATGGTGCACCGCAAGGGCGCCACCCGGGCCTTTCCCGGCAGCCGGCCGGAGGTGCCGGCGCCCTACCGCGAGACCGGCCAGCCGGTGATCGTACCCGGGGACATGGGCAGCCACTCCTTCGTCCTGGCGGGGACGGAGACCGCGCTCGAGCGCAGCTTCGGCTCCGCCTGTCACGGGGCCGGGCGGGTCATGAGCCGCTCCCGGGCCAGGAAGAGCATCCGCGGGGACGAGCTGTTGAGGCGCCTGGAGCGGGCGGGCATCCTGGTGGATTCGGCCTCCCTGCCGGGGCTGGCGGAGGAGGCGCCGGAGGCTTACAAGGACGTGTCGGAGGTCGTGGAGGTGTGCGAGGGGGCGGGGCTGGCCCTGCGGGTGGCGCGCCTGCGGCCCCTGGCGGTGTTGAAA
>CAZETE010000024.1:0-30247 GCA_964515075.1 uncultured Actinomycetota bacterium
GGCTTCTCCTTGGCGGTGTCGGGGATGACCAGACCGCTGGCGGTCTTCTCCTCCCCCTCGCTGGCCTTCACGATCACGCGATCGCCCAAAGGCTTCAGGTTCATTACACATCCCTCCTTCTTCCGTCCGTTCCGTTATTTCCCTGGATGGCGCTCCGTCCGCCGGGTTGATAGCACTCGGCCTCCCGGAGTGTTAGCACTCTCTCGCGTAGAGTGCCAACGAAATAAAATGTTAGCGCCTGCTCCGGGAAAAATCAAGAGCTCTTTTCGGAAGAAAAACGCAATCCGGGGTCAGGCCCCAAATTCACTTTTCGCAGGCGGCAACGGGGAGTTCGGTGCAAAAGTGAATTGAAAAGTGAATTTGGGGCCTGACCCCGGATTGCGGGGGGATGATGTGGGCGGTTGTGCTGGCGCGCGGCATGCGCTTATTATAAAGACGTCGAGTGGAACTACGAGGAAAGGCAGGCGTTGGAGATGCCCTTTTACGAGTATAAGTGCGCCGGCTGCGGCGAGGTCTTCGAGCACTTCGCCCGCAACGCCTCGGACGGGGCCTCGTCCTGTCCGGGATGCGGCTGCGAGGACATCAAGAAGCTGTTTTCCGTCTTCGGCTTCAAGAGCGGATCGGCCTCGGGCGGCGATTTCATCTCTTCGGCCGGCGGCACGGGCTGCGGGAGCTGCACCTCGACCAGCTGCTCCTCCTGCATGCGCTGAGCCGGAGGCATCGATGGAGCGGAGCGGGGGGAGCGTGGGCGACTGGAGGGGCGCGGGCAGCCTGGCCGAGTTGTACGAGGCCACCTGCCGCTGCGGCCGCTGCGAGTTGGGGAGCACCCGCACCCGCTACGTCTTCGGGGCGGGCAACGAGCGCGCCGACGTCCTCTTCGTGGGGGAAGGCCCCGGCTATCACGAGGACCAGCAAGGCATCCCCTTCGTGGGCCAGGCAGGGCAGCTCCTCGACCAGCTGCTGGAATCCATAGGCCTCTCCCGCTCGGACGTCTACATCGCCAACTGCGTCAAGTGCCGCCCGCCGGGCAACCGCGACCCCCTCCCCGCGGAGCTCGCCGCCTGCACGCCCTACCTGCACAAGCAGGTGGAGTTGATCGCACCCCGCATCATCTGCACCATGGGCAACTTCGCCACCCGGACCCTGCTCAAGACGGCCGGCGGCATCACCTCCCTGCACGGCCGGCGCTTCTGCCTGGACGGACTGGCCTATTTCCCCCTCTTCCACCCCGCCGCCGCGCTGCATAAGCCGCCCCTCAAGGCCATCCTGCTGGAGGACTTCCGGCGGCTCCGGGAGTACCTGGACGGAGGGGGCGAAAGGGAAACCGTCCCTCCCGCCGAGCCGTGCGCCGCCGAGGAACCCCGGCAGGAGCAGCTCGGCCTGTTCTAGGGCCGGACGGGTGCGGTTCGCATGATGGCTCCGCGGGGAAGACCGCGCCGGCGGCATCGGAAGGAGGTCCGACCGTGAACAGGTTGAAAGCGGCGCCCGGACGCGCCTCAGAGAACTACTTGAGCGGGCTCAACTGCGCGCAGTCGGTGATGGAGGCCCTCGGGCACGCCTGGGGCCTGGACGCCGAGCCGCTGGTGCGCATGGTCACCGGCCTGGGCGGGGGCATCGCCCGGCGGGGGGAGGCCTGCGGCGCCCTGGCGGCGGGGGTGCTCTGGCTGAGCACGGCCTGCGGCACCTCTACGGCGGAAGAACCGCGCGACGAGGCCTACCGCGTCACCAACAGGCTGGTCGAGGCCTTCCTGGAACGCGCCGGCGCCCTTACCTGCGCGGCCATCAACGGCACCGAGGACTTCACCTCCGATGAGCACAAGCGGCGCTGTTCGGAGATATGCGCCTGCACGACCGCGGAGGTGCTGTCCATCCTGGTGGAAGAGCAGGGCCGGACCGGGACCGCAGGGGGTTTACTCCCCGGCGGGAGCTGTCGATAACGATATGGCCTGCGCGTTCTTCGGGAGGGCCCGACAACGGAGCAACGAGGCAACGAGACAACGGAGCAACGAGGCAACGGAGGCGTGCGTTGAAGATGAGGAGATGCGGGAAGTGCGGCTTCTCGCTGGCCCTCTCCCGGCTGATCAGGTTCGACGACAACGGGACCATCATGGCCAGGCTGGACAAGGACTTCCGGGTGGCCCTCATCGAGGCGGACTTCTTCACCGAGATATTTGGGCGCATCGAGGAGGGGCTGGGGGTGCCCGTCCGGCACCTGGTCTTCGAGGCGCAGCGCAACGCCTCCACCGAGGTCATCCATTCGCTCTTCAAGGGTCCGGCCGGCCTGGCCCGCCGCTTCTCCCCGGGCAAGAAGGCCACCGTGGGCTTGTTCTGCCGTCTGGCCGCCTGGGCGGGCATGGGCTACGCGCGCGCCGTCGCCTATAAGCCGAAGAAGGCCGGGGAGGCCGTGGTGCGCAACCCCTTCGACCGGGAGCTCTTCGCCGCGGTCATCGTGGGGGCCTTCGAATCCCTGGACCGCATGCCTTACGGCCACGAGTGGAAGAAGCGGGACGGCGAGGACCTCATCTCCATCCGCCCGGAGCCGGCCCGCCCGGAGGTCGCCGGCCGTCTGGCCTTCACCAAGGCGCCCATGAAGCCCGGCTGGCGCGAGTACGAGCGCTGCCCCCGCTGCAAGGTGCCCCTGGCCCTTGACCTGGAGTGGCGGGAGGAGGAGGGCGTCATCCTGGATAAGCGCCACGGCGTGCGCATGGTCTTCCTCGACCAGTATACCGGTCCGGTGGTCTTCCGCGAACTGGCCAGGGAGCTGGGCGGGGGGGTCTATCCCATCATCATCGCGGCGCAGCGGGACCTCTCCCTCCGCCACCTGCGCCTGGAGTTCCCTTCCAGCGCCGACATCGCGGGGGAACCCGAGAAGAAGGAGTTCTACGATCACGTCCTGGAGACCCTGGCCCTGCGCGGCCAGGGCAACCCGGTGGAGCGCCTCTTCAAGAAGGGCATCCTGCGGGTGATCATCGACAACCCCTTCGATCCCCATCTGCTGGCCGGACACCTGTCCGCCGTCTACGAGCTGGGCGAGGGCCGGCCGGCCGCGGTGGACTGGGAGGAGATGGACCCCTCCTCCCTGGAGTTCATCCTCACCCCGGCCTGACGCGGAGGGGCAGCCCTCCAGGTGACCGCCCGTGTCGGTTCCGCCGGCTTTATCCGGAGGGCCGGCGCGGATATAATACTTACAGCGCGGACTTGTCAGGAGAAGGGGACCGGACGATACAGGAGGTTGGGCATGAACGTCGTCACCTGCAGGAAATGCGGTTTTTCCCTGGCGCTCGCCACCTTCATGAGCTTCAACAACAACGGCACCATCACCCTGCGGCTGGCGCGGGACTTCCGGGTCTCCCTCATCGAGGCGGACTTCCTCACCGAGATCATCGCGGCCATAGAGAAGGAGCTGGGCATCCCCATCTCCCACATCGCTTTCGAGGCGCAGCGCGAGGCCTCCTTCGTCACCATCGACCGCAACCTCTGGGGCCCCCTGAAGGTGGCGCGGGTGACCAACTTCAACAAGCGCCTGGCCGTGAACGTGCTCTGCCGCATAGCCGCCTGGACCGGGCAGGGCTATGCCAAGACCGTCGTCTACAAGCCGGGCTGGCTGGGCGAGGCCATCGTGCGCAACCCCTTCGACCGGGAACTCTTCGCCTCCATCGTCGTGGGGGCCTTCGAGGCCCTGGAGCTCAAGCCCTTCAGCCACACCTGGTTCAAGATGGGCCCGGACGACGTCGTCTCCATCCGTCCGGAGCCCTCCCGCCCGGAGGTGTCCAAGCGCCTCACCTTCACCACCAGCAAGCCCAAGCCCGGCAGCCGCTTCTACCCCCGCTGCCCCGTATGCCGGGTGCCCGAGGTGCTCAAGCTGGGCTGGAACAGGGAGGGGGGCGCGGTCGTCGACACCCACCGGGGGGTGCGCATGGCCTTCCTCGACGCCTACACCCCCAAGGTGATCTTCCGCGAGCTGGCCAAGGAACTGGGCGAGGAGATCTACCCCATCATCATCAACGCGCAGCGCGAGTTCTCCCTGCGCCACCTGCGCGAGGAGTACCTGGCGGGAGGGGAGGTCGGGGAGGCCGTCGACGCCGACACCTTCTACCTGGCCGCCCTGGACGCCCTGGCCCTGCGCGGGCACGGCAACCCGGTGGACTACGGTCCGGCCGGCGGCGGCCTGCGGGTGGTGGTGGAGAACTCCTTCGAGGAACACGTGCTGGCCGGCTACCTGGCCGCCATGTATGAACTGGGCGAGAAGCGGCGGGCCGAGGTGAGTTGGGCGGAGAAGGGCGCCCAGGCCTTCGAGTTCACCCTGACCCCCGCCTGAGCCGTCCGGCGGCGCGCCGTTCCGGCATTCCCGGGGCGCGGCGGGAGGGCGGCTTCCCCGCCCGCCCCCGCCCGGCTATAATATGAGTCGACGACCAGCCGCTGCGGCACCGGGTCGTCCATCGGGGAGGGAGGGCTGACCTTGAAGATAAGGACCTGCAGGAGATGCGGCTTCTCCTCCGTGCTCTCCAAGGTGGTGCGCTTCCGCGACAACGGCACCATCACCGAGCTGTTCAGCCGCGGCTTCCGGGTGGTGCTCATCGAGGCCAATTTCCTCACCGAGATCTTCGAGCGCATCGAGGAGGAACTGGGGGTGCCCATCCAGCACCTGGTCTTCGAGGCGCAGCGCAACGCATCCATCGACACCATCAACAACGCCCTGCGGGGGCCGCAGGCGGCGGCGCGCTGGACGGGCCTGGGGAAGAAGATCACCGTCAACGTCTTCTGCCGGCTGGCGGCCTGGTCGGGGCAGAGCTACGCCCGGACTATTGCCTACAAACCCGGCAAGGCGGGCGAGGCCCTCGTGCGCAACCCCTTCAACCGCGAGCTGATGGCGGCCATCATCGTGGGCGCCTTCGAGTCGCTGGAGCGCAAGCCCTTCGCCCACACCTGGAGGAGCGTCGAGGGCAAGGACATCATCTCCATCCGGCCGGAGCCCTCCCGCCCCGAGATCGCCGAGCGGATGACCCTCGACCCCCGCCCGCCCAAGAAGGGCAACCGCTCGTACCCGCGCTGCCCCCGCTGCGGCGTTCCGCAGAACCTCAACTTGAAGTGGTTCCCGGACGAGGGCAAGATCATCGACACCCGCCGGGGAGTGCGCATGGCCTTCCTCGACGCCTACACCGCCGGGGTGGTCTTCCGCGAACTGGCTAAGGAGCTGGGGGAGGAGGTCTACCCCCTCATCATCGACGCGCAGCGGGCCTTCTCCCTGCGCCACCTGCGCGAGGAGTTCCTGGGAGAGGGGGACGTGGGGGAGGCGGTGGACAAGGACACCTTCTACATCTCGGTCCTGGATACCCTGGCCCTGCGCGGGCAGGGAAACCCGGTGGACTACACCGCCGCCGACGGCATCCTCGACGTGGTCATCGAGAATCCCTTCGAGGAGCACTGCCTGGCCGGGATGCTCTCCGCCATGTACATGCTGGGCGAGGGCCGGCCGGCCTCGGTCTCCTGGCAGGAACTGGACCGCTCCACCCTGCAGTTCTTCCTCAAGCCCAGGGCCTGAGCCGCACGCGGAAACGCGTCCGCGGTCCGAGGCGGCCCCACCGGCATGGGCGGGGGCCGCGGTCAGGCCCAGCAGGTGCCGCCGTAGGGGTGGGCGTAAGGCGGCGGCTCCCGGTAGAAGTAGACCACGGCGCGCACCCGCTGGCCGGTCTCGGTGAACACCTCGCGCTCGCCCTTCTCGAAGCCGGCCTCCCCCTCGATGGTGTCGATGGTGCGCATCATCTCTTCATAGGACTCCTCCACCGCCACGATGAGCACGCCGCTCACCGGCGGGCGGCCCTCGTCGCCCGCGTCGATCAGCAGGGGATAGCCGAAGGGGGTGTCGTAGAGCACCCCGTTGATGGAGGCGGGGATCATCTCCCGCACCGCGTGGGAGATGTGGTGGAACATCCGCCCCTCGGGCTTCAGGGTGCCGTAGACAAAGACCGGCAGTCGCTCGAGGCCCCACTCCCCCATGGGCCTCTACTCCGGCAGGACCTTTCCGGGGTTCATGATCCCCGCGGGGTCCAGGGCTTCCTTCAGGGCCCGGAGGGCCTTGAGCCCCTCCCCGCCCACCTCGTCCCGCATCCAGGGGGCGTGCTCGTAACCGACCCCGTGGTGGTGGGTGATGGTGCCGCCGTACTCGCAGATGGCCCGGGTGGCCGCCTGCTTGACGCGTTCCCACTGCGCGACCTCGTTCCCCTCCTCCATGGGGGCGAGGAAGAAGTAGTAGAGCGAGGCGCCCTGCTTGTAGGAGTGGGAGACGTGGCAGGCGACGATGCCGCCGCCCCCGCTACCCTTGGCGGCCTCCTTGATGGCCCTGCGCACCTCCCCGTAGAGGCGCAGCAGGTTGTCCCAGGTGGTGGCGGTCTCCAGGGTGTCCACCATGATGCCCGCGTTGATGAGGGGGTCGCGCAGGTAGGCGGTGTCGTAGCGGCCCCGGTACCACTGCCGCCCGGGGCCGGTGCCCAGGTGAAAGCCGCCCAGCTTGCGGCAGATGGAGAGGGCCTCGGAACGGACCTCGTCCACCCGGGCCATCTCCCCCTCGAAGCCGATGACCATGAAGGCCCCGTCCGAGAAGGAGAAGCCGCGGAGGCCCAGCAGCTTGAGGGCCAGGTCCTCCGCCCCGCGCTTGAGCCGGCTGCCGCCGGTGGAGCGGATGGCCTGGGCCAGCGCGGTCTCCGCCCGGTCGGAGAGGCGGATGCAGACGGGCGTGACGTCCCGCTGCAGCATCTCCCGGATGGCCGAGACCCCGGCCGGGAAGTTGCGGAAGATGACCCCGTGGTAGTCGAAGACGTCGGGGTAGGGCCGGATGCGCAGGGTGGCCTCGGTGATGACCCCCATGGTGCCCTCCGAGCCGATGCAGGCCTCGAGGATGGAGGGTCCGGCGGCGGTGTGCGGGGTGCGGCGGGTGGCGATGACCCCGCCGGGCGTGACCATCCTCAGCGCCAGGACCATGTCCTCGATCTTGCCGTAGCCGGTGGACTGGCGGCCGGCCGAACGGGTGGCGATCCAGCCGCCCAGGGCGGAATGGTGGAAGCTCTCCGGGAAGTGCCCCAGGGTGTACCCCTGCGCGTTGAGGGCCTCCTCCAGCTCCGGCCCCTGCATGCCCGCCTGGGCCACGGCCACGAGCGAGGTGGGGTCCAGCCTGAGCAGCCGGTTCATGCGCGCCAGGTCCAGGCTGACCACGCCCGCGTACCCCTCGGCTCCCAGGGGTTCCAGGCCGCCGGTGACGCTGGACCCCCCGCCGATGGGGATGACCGCCAGGTTGTGCCGCACCGCCAGCCCGAGCACCTCGGCCACCTCCCCCTCCTCGCGCGGCCAGACCACCGCGTCAACCGGGTGCTCCAGGCGGCGCAGGCGCAGGCGCACCACGTCGCGGTAGCTCTTTCCCTGCGAGCGGCTGATGCGGTGGAAGCGCCCGGTGGAGACGTTCTCCGCGCCCACGATGCCCTCCAGCCCGCCCAGGGCTTCGGCCGGTATGCGCGGCTCGGGCAGCTCGATCTCCTCCAGGGAGGGTTCGGTGAAGCGCCGCCTCCCGAGGTCGCAGCCGAGCTTCCCCTCGAGGTAGGGAAGCAGGTTGGCCCGCTCCTCCATGTCGAATGCCTTCTCCAGGTCGCCCCAGCCGAACCAGCGGGACCTTCCCTCTACGTAGTCGGACATGCCCGCACCTCCTGACAGAGCGTGATCACGCCACGAGATAAAGATAGCAGAGATCGCCTCAAGGTCTCCACTCCCGCATTATTCCCCGGAGGACTCGGAGGTGGAGCTCCGGCGGTCTTTGCAATATACTAGGGGCATGAGGGTGTGTGAGACCTGCGGGCTTCCAACGATCATCGGCCGGGCCATGAGCTGGAGCGGGGGAGGCAACGTCTTCGCCGAGGACGTGGCGCGGACGCAGTTGGTCTTCATCAAGGCGGACGAGGTCAACAACATCCTGCGCGGCGTGTCGTCGAGCATCGGCATGGACATCGGCGGCATCGTCTCCCGGGCCGAGACCCACCTGGGGCGCCGCCTGAGCAAGGCCTACTACGCCGAGTACCTATCGCTCATCCCCGGCGGCCGGCTGACCAAGCCCGCCTTCCTGATGAAGGGCTTCTACGAGCGCATCTTCAAGGTCTTCTCCATCCTGGGTTTCGGCACCCTCTCCATGGTCGAGTACCACCCGCGCAAGTCGGTGGTGATCCGGGCCCGCAAGCCCCACAACCGCGACCTGGTGGCCGGCTTGTGCCGGGGGTTCTTCGAGCAGACCGAGGGCAGCGGTTTCGAGATAGCCTACGACCCGGACGACGCCGAGCTCATCCGCTACGCGGCGGTGAAGGGGGGCGACGGCGACGCGGAGAAGGAGCGCTTCCGCTACGCGCAGAAGGACGCCCTCCCCGGCAACGTCCAGCACCGCGCCTGCGGCACCTGCGGGGTGCCGGTGCGCATCTCCCAGACCTTCTACTGGGACGAGCGGGAGGGGCTGGTGGGCAACCGGCGGCATCACCTGCGCGAGGTGATCTTCCCCGTGGACGGCATCAATGCGCTCATCCGCGAGCTCACCTCGGAACTGGGGGAGGAGATCAGCCGGACCATCGTGGATCTCCAGAGGGAGTACAAGCGCGACACCTTCATCCAGCCGGACATCCTCGAGCGCAAGAACTACCTGGGCCTGCTGCGCCAGCAGGTGGTCAAGGGGCTCGGCAACTTCACGGAGGTGGCCCGGTCGGGGGAGACCCTGCGGGTCACGGTGGAAAACCCCTTCAACGCGCCCCTGCTGGCCGGGAGGGTCGCCGGCTACTATGAGGCCATGGAGAACCGCCCGGCGGCGGTGGAGTGGGACGCGGGCAACCCGTGCGTCCTGAGGATAACCGTCAACCCCGCTTAGCCGGGCCCGCCCGGCCTAGTTGAGCAGCGGCTCGACGTAGTTCTTGACCTTGATCTTGATGCGGCAGAGCGCGTTGTCCACGACCTTGGTGTCCCGGTCGATCTCGTCGGCGATCTCCTTGTAGCTCTTGCCCTCGAGGTAGGACAGGAGCACCTGCCACTCCAGGCCGGACAGCTTCTCCTTGAGCACCGTCACGATGCGCGCGAGCTCGTCCTCGAAGATGAAGAGGTCCAGCGGGTCGCGCTCCTTGGCGTGGATCTCGTTGAAGGGATAGGCGCCGCCCTCTCCGTTCTCGTCGAACACCTGGGCCTCCAGCGAGCGGTAGCAGGAGAGCGGGTTGTGCTTCTTGCGCGTGTGGGTCTTGACGGCGGTGATGATCTGGCGGGTGATGCAGAGGACGGCGAAGGAGCGGAAGGAACAGGCGTCATTGACCTTGAAGTCCCGGATCGCCTTGTACAGCCCGATCATGCCCTCCTGGATGGTGTCGTCATGCTCCGCCCCCTCCAGGAAGTAGGATTTGGCCTTGACGTGCACGAGGTACTGATACTTGTTGATGAGATAGGCCTCGGATTTCAGGTCTCCCTGATGCGAGAGCTCGACCAGGTCGTCGTCGGAGAGCATGCCGTAGTCGATCACGACCACCGGTGGGCGCCCCCTGGATTTTGCCGGCAAATACAACCCCCTCCTTTGCGCACGATCTCATGCCTACATCTAGTATTATCCACCAATGATAATAGCATATATATTGGGGTTGTCAATATGTTGGGATGAGTCAGTGGAATGATTACTACATATTGGGGGTTTGCCGGCATTTCACGTGGTAATCATGTTAAAACGGATTAAACATGTGTCCCATGAAGCTTCTTGTGCCACGCCGGAAGCGGCCCCCGCCGGCCGCTTCAGGGCTGTCCCGGGCAGGCCTTGAGCACCTTGTCGAGGACTTCCTCCACGATCCACTCGGGGGTGGAAGCGCCCCCCAGTATGGCCAGCCTCTCCACGCCCGAGAGCACCGCGGTGTCCAGTTCGCCGGCCTCCTCCAGCTGCAGGGTGGGGGTGCCCGAGAGCAGGCTGATCCTGCGCAGGAAGTTGGTGTTGGAGCTGTTGCGCCCGCCCAGCACCAGGACGAAGTCGGAGGCCGCAGCCAGGCGCCGCGCCTCCTGCTGCCGCGCCCTGGTGGAGCGGCAGAGGGTGTCCACCACCTTCAACTCGGGAACCCGTCCCACCAACTGGCAGGTCAGTTCGCGGAAGAGGCTCAAGTCGATGGTGGTCTGGGCGATGACCCCCACCTTGCGGGGCTTGCGGCCGTCCCGGCACCACAGCCCCTCACGGTCCTCGACGACCGCCGCCTCTCCGTCCACGCAGCCGAGGATGGCGCGGACCTCGGGATGGTCGGCGGCGCCGATGATGACCAGGCGGTACCCCTCCTCCACCAGGCCGCGCGCCGCCTTCTGGGCCTTCCTGACGATGGGGCAGGTGGCATCGACCACCGTCACCCCCAGGGAGTGCAGTTCCCGCAGGGCCGCCGGGGTTACGCCGTGGGAGCGGATGACCACCGGGGCGCCCTCCCGGGCGGCGCGCCCGTAGGCCCGGGAGCTCTCCGGCAGGGCCTTGACCCCCTTGCTCTCCAGCCACTCCACCACCTGGGGATTGTGGATGAGGGGGCCCAGCGTGTAAACGACGCCCCCGGCCTTCTCCCGGGCGCGTTCGGCCGCGTTGATGGCCCGCTTGACCCCCGGGCAGAACCCTATGTACCTGGCGACCCTTATCTCCACGCCGTCCTCCGTCTCTCCGCACCCCTAATTATAGATGAATAAGGGGTGGAAACGGCGGGGGGGAGAAAATATAATCGAAGTGAGCGCGGCCTATGGGAGGAGGGCGGTTGAGTGGAGACCCTGAGGAGATACGGCGCCAAGTATTTCGTGCTCTTCCGGATGAGGACGCTGATGATCTACATCTTCCCCATGACCCTGGGATTCGCCTGCGCGGCGGAGCATTCCTCCGGCGTTGCGGGGTGGCGGATCGCCTGTGCCTACCTGGGTTTCCTGGCCGGCTCCTTCTTCTCCTCCACCTTGAACTTCTACGCCGACGTGGAGGCGGACCGCCTCCACAACGACATGTACAAGGACCAGCCCATCTCCCATCAGCCCTTCGTCACCGGGGAGATGGGCAGGCTGGAGACGGTGCTGGTCTTCGCCGTCACCGGCATCTCCTGCGCGGCCTTCAGCCTGCTGGCCGGTTGGTGGTTCGCCGTCTTCATGCTCGCCTCCGTCCTCATCCTGGGCATCCTCTACTCCCATCCCTGGTTCCGCCTCAAGGAGAAGCCGGTGCTGGACATCGTGACCAATGCCGCGGGGGCGGTGGTCCTGCTCATCGCGGGCTGGAAGCTGGCCGCCCCGGCGGACGTCTGGCCCCCGGTGCTTCCCCTGGTCTTCGGGTTCATCTTCTCCGGCACCCTCTATATCCCCAGCGTGGCCAACGACGTCCCCTTCGACGAGGCGGCGGGCTTCCGCACCTCCGGGGTGGCCTTCGGGGCCAAGCGCCTGCTGGACGCCATGTGGCCCCTCTGCGCCGTCATGACCGTGGTGGGCGTGCTGGTGCTCATCGGCCCCTTCGAGTGGCCGTTCAAGCTGTTCATCGCGGGGGCCATCCCCGGGGCCTGGGTCTTCACCTGGGGGATGCGCCTCCTCTTCAAGCCGCCGCACGTCCGCTTCAACACCGGGCTGCTCATCTACCCCATCGCCGCCATGCTGGCGTTCTTCTTCGTCTACGCCGTCGATACCGTCCTGGGCCTGTAGGGTCCGCGGCGGGGCGCCCTCCCGGGCTTCAGGCCCCTTGACAGGAGCGGGAGCAATCCTCAATAAACGGCAAAATCGCTGTATGACGGGGCTGTCCGGAAGCCTGAGAAACATACTTGACAATGATATTATCAGGATTTATATTAATACTAGAATCAACTGAAGGAAGAGGTAACCCCGCCGTCGCGCGGGGTTGTCGTGGAGAAAAAGCAAGGAAAAGGAGGAAGTGAGGAAATGGCAAAGACGATCGGGATCGATCTCGGCACGACCAACTCGTGCGTAGCCGTGCTGGAGGGCGGTGAGCCGACGGTCATCCCCAACAGCGAGGGAGGCAGGACCACCCCCTCGGTGGCGGCCATGTCCAAGACCGGGGAGCGCCTGGTGGGGCAGGTGGCCAAGCGCCAGGCCATCACCAACCCGGAGAACACCATCTCGTCCATCAAGCGTAAGATGGGCACCTCCGACAAGGTGCGCATGGGCGACAAGGACTACACCCCCCAGGAGATCTCCGCCATGGTCCTGCAGAAGATGAAGAGGGATGCCGAGGAGTACCTGGGAGAGAAGGTCACCGACGCGGTGGTCACCGTGCCCGCCTACTTTGACGACGCCCAGAGGCAGGCCACCAAGGACGCCGGGACCATCGCGGGCCTGAACGTGCTGCGCATCATCAACGAGCCCACCGCGGCGGCCCTGGCCTACGGCATGGACAAGGAGCACGACCACACCATCCTCGTCTTCGACCTGGGCGGCGGCACCTTCGACGTCTCCATCCTGGATATCGGGGAGGGCGTCTTCGAGGTCAAGTCCACCGCCGGCAACACCCACCTGGGCGGGGACGACTGGGACCAGCGCATCATCGACTGGATGGCCGACGACTTCAAGGCCGCGCACGGCGTGGACCTGCGCGAGGACAAGATGGCCCTGCAGCGGCTGAAGGAGGCCGCCGAGAAGGCCAAGGTGGAGCTGTCCACCACCACCAGCACCAACATCAACCTGCCCTTCATCACCGCCACGGCGGACGGGCCGCTGCACCTGGACATGAACCTGGGCCGCTCCGAGTTCGAGAAGATGACCGCGGACCTGCTGGAGAAGTGCGTGGGCCCCTTCAAGCGGGCCCTCAACGACGCCAAGCTGGACCCTAAGGACATCGAGCACGTCATCCTGGTGGGCGGGTCCACCCGCATGCCCGCGGTGGTGGACCTGGTGAAGAAGCTCACCGGCGGCAAGGAGCCCCACAAGGGCGTCAACCCCGACGAGGTGGTGGCGGTGGGCGCGGCCATCCAGGGCGGGGTGCTCAAAGGGGAGGTCAAGGACATCCTGCTCCTCGACGTGACCCCGCTGTCGCTGGGCATCGAGACCCTGGGCGGCGTCTTCACCAAGCTCATCGAGCGCAACACCACCATCCCCACCCGCCGCTCGGAGATCTTCACCACCGCCGCGGACGGTCAGCCCAGCGTGGACATCAAGGTGTTCCAGGGCGAGCGGGAGATGGCCGCCTACAACAAGCTCATCGGCAACTTCCAGCTCATCGGCATCCCGCCGGCGCCGCGCGGCGTGCCCCAGATCGAAGTGGCCTTCGACATCGACGCCGACGGCATCCTGCACGTCTCCGCCAAGGACCTGGCCACCGGCAACGAGCAGAAGATCACCATCACCGCCACCGGCGGGCTGTCGTCCGAGGAGATCGACAGGATGGTCAAGGACGGGGAGGCCCACGCCGAGGAGGACCGCGCCAAGCGCGAGGAGGCGGACGCCCGCAACAACGCCGATACGCTGGTCTACTCCACCGAGAAGTCCCTGCGCGAACTGGGGGACAAGGTGACCCCGGAGGACCGCCGGGCCATCGAGACGGCCCTGGAGGACGTGAAGGAGGCGCTGAAGAAGAACGACACCGACGACATCCGGCGCAAGACCGAGATCCTGGTGCAGGCCTCCTACAAGCTGGCCGAGCACATGTACGCCCACGCCTCGGAGGCGGGCGCGCCGCCGCCGCCGGAGGGCGACGGCAGCTACGGCGCCACCGAGGAGGCGGAGGGCGAGGTCATCGACGCGGATTACGAGACGAGTTGAGGCGCGCGGGACTGGACCTGCCGGTAGGCGGGTGAGACCGCGACGATCAGAGGAAAGGAGGTGTTTTCCATGGCTATAGTCAGGTGGGATCCGTTCCGGGGCATGATGGCCCTGCAGAACGAGATGAACCGGCTCTTCGAGAACGGCCTCTTCGGGGAGATGACCGGCAGCTCGCGGGGGGGCAAGTCCATCGTATGGGCTCCGCCCATCGACGTGGTGGAGGCCTCGGACAAGGTCATCGTCAACGCCGAGCTTCCCGGCATGAAGGTGGAGGACGTGGAGCTGAGCGTGGACGACGGCGTCCTCACCCTGAAGGGCGAGCGGAATTTCGCGGAAGAGGTCAAGGAGGAGAACCTGCACCGCATCGAGCGGGCCTACGGGTACTTCGAACGGCGCATCGCCCTCCCCAAGACCATCGACTCTGACAGGATCAAGGCCGCCTACGCCGACGGTGTGCTCCGCATCGAGCTGCCCAAGGCGGAGGAGACCAAGCCCAAGCAGATCAGCATCAAGGTGGAGACCCCCCGGGTCATCGAGGCAGAGGCCGGAGCCGAGAAGGAAGCCGGAGAGAAGCAGGAGTGACCCGCCGGGCGGGTCGCTCGGGAGAGGAAGGACGATCGGACCGGGCCTTGCAGGACCCGGTCCGATCAGGAGAAGCGGCCTTCGCGGGCCCGCGGAGAAGAAGGCGGAGAGATGGTTAATCGGGATAAGCAGGCAAAGGACGGGGGCGAGGAGAGAAAGAGGGAAGACACGGGGAAGCCCGCAACGGCGCCGGACGGGAGCGCGGCGCCGGAAGCGGCTTCCCCCGAGGAGCTGGCAGATGAAGTGGAGGAGATCCTAAGACTCAAGGAGAGGCTCGAGGCGGCGGAGGGGCGCGCCGGGGAGTACCTGGACGACCTGAAGCGCCTGCAGGCCGAATTCGACAATTACCGCAAGCGCATGATCAGGGAGCAGGCCTCGATCATCGAGATGGCCAACGAGGACCTGGTGGGCAAGCTGCTGCCGGTCATCGACAACCTGGAGCGGGCCATCGCCTCGGCCGAGCAGGGCGCCTCGGAAGGCCTGGCCGAGGGCGTGAGGATGGTGCGCGACCAGATGGTGGAGGTGCTCGAAGGCGAGGGGCTGGAGGAGATCAACCCCCACGGGCACCCCTTCGACTATAACGTGTGCGAGGCGGTCAGCACCGTGCTGACCGACGATCACGAGGACGAGACGGTGGTGGAGGTGCATCAGAAGGGCTACAAGTGGAAGGACCGGCTCCTGCGCCCGGCCATGGCCACGGTGAGCAAATGCTCGAGCGGTGATGGCGATAAGCAATAACGACGGGGGCTGAGGCCGTGAACGGCAAGGACTATTACAAGATCCTGGGCGTGAGCAAGGGAGCTTCCGACAAGGAGATAAAGAACGCCTACCGCAGGATCGCCCGGGAGAACCACCCCGACGCCAAGCCGGGGGACAAGGCGGCCGAGGAGAAGTTCAAGGAGGCCGCCGAGGCTTACGAGGTCCTCTCCGACGCCGAGAAGCGCAAGCAGTACGACTCGGGGGGGATGTTCGGCGGCTCCGGCGGCTCCGGCTTCGGGGGGTTCCCGGGGGGGTTCGGCGGGAGCGGGCCCGGCGGCGCCCGGTCGTACAGCTTCCGGGCGGAGGACCTGGGCGACCTGGGCGACATCTTCAACCTCTTCGGGGGCATGGGGATGGGCGGAACGCAGGCGGGCAGCAGCAGGAGGCGCGCTCCGCGCAAGGGCGCCGACGCCCAGGCCGGCGTGCAGATATCCTTCGAGGACTCCCTGCGGGGCGTGAGCCTTCCGCTGAGCATGACCGGACGGGCGGCCTGCCCGACCTGCAAGGGCAGCGGCGCCAAGCCCGGGACCCTGCCCCGCACCTGCAATACCTGCGGGGGCCGGGGCACCGTCTCGCAGGACCAGGGGCCCTTCGCCTTCTCGCGGGCCTGCCCGGAGTGCGGGGGCCGAGGCACCGTTGTCGACGAGCCCTGTCCCACCTGCCGGGGCGCCGGGTCGGTGCAGGAGTCGCGCAAGATAACGGTGAAGATCCCGGCGGGGGTGAAGGACGGGGCGAGCATCCGTTTCGCGGGGCGCGGCGAGGCGGGCCCGCCGGGCGGGGCGCCCGGGGACCTCTACGTGAAGGTGAAGGTGACGCCGCACAAGTTCTTCCGCCGCGACGGCAACGACATCCGGCTGGACCTGCCCCTCACCCTGGCCGAGGCGGCCCTGGGCACCACGGTGGACCTGCCCACGCCGCTGGACGGCAGGGTCAAGCTGAAGGTGCCCGCGGGCACCCAGGAAGGGCGGAAGTTCCGCTTCAAGGGGATGGGGGCGCCGCTGGCCAGGGGGAAGGGCCGGGGCAACCTCTACGCGGTGGCCCGGGTGCTGGTGCCCAAGAAGCTCTCCTCGGAGGAGAGGGAGCTGCTTGAGAGATTGCGGGAGCTGGAGAAGGACGACCCCCGCCGTCATCTCGAGGAATAGGTGAAAAGGATGAAAGAGAAGGGGAAAGCGAAGAAGGAGGACGGGGCGGTCTACGTCATCAGCGTGGCCGCGCGCCTGGCCGACGTGCACCCCCAGACCCTGCGCATCTACGAGCGCAAGGGCCTTCTCAAGCCGGACCGGGTCTCCAACCGGCGCCGCTACTCGGAGGCGGACATAGAGCGGTGCCGCCTTATCCAGGAACTCACCCGGGACATGGGAGTGAACCTGGCCGGGGTCAAGATGATCCTGGAGATGCGGGACCGGCTGGAGTCCCTGGACGAGGAGGTGCGCCGGGCCGAGGAGCGGATGGCCGCCATGCGGCTGGAGGCGGAGCGGGAGCTGGACGAGGTGCGCCGCAGTTTCCGCAACGAGTTGGTGCCGGTGAAGAGCGGGGGGCTGCTGCCCGCCGCGCAGGCCAACCCCTTCCGCCGGATGAGGAGAAAGTAGGGAGTCCGTCCCGGATGATTATCTACATTATGTAGAATGAATCATGGCGGGGCCGGCCCGTAGGAGGTAGGCATGATCAAGCCGGAAAAACTGACGGTGAAGGCGCAGGAGGCGTTGGTTGACGCCCAGGGCATCGCCGGCGAACTGGGACAGCAGCAGGTGGAGGCGGAGCACCTCTTCCTGGCCCTGCTGCGCCAGGAGGGGGGCACCGTGCCCGCCCTCATGAACAAGCTCGGCGTCGACCTGGAGATGATGAGCGACGAAGCGGAGAGGGCCCTGGAGGGGCTGCCCCGGGTGCACGGGGCCGGCGGCCAGGTGTTCATATCCGGCGGGCTGAGCGCGCTGCTGGACGCGGCGCTGGCGGAGGCCGACGCCATGAAGGACGCCTACGTCTCCACCGAGCACCTGCTGCTGGCCCTGAGCGCGGGGGAGCGGGGGGGCGCGGCGGCCGTGCTCAAGGCCCACGGCGTCACCCGCGAGCGCGTGCTCAAGGCGCTGGCGGAGGTGCGCGGGTCGCAGCGGGTAACCGACCCCGAGGCGGAGGGGCGCTACCAGTCGCTGGAGCGCTTCGGACGCGACCTCACCGACCTGGCCCGCCGCGGCAAGCTGGACCCGGTCATCGGACGGGACTCGGAGATCCGCCGGGTCATCCAGGTCCTCTCCCGCCGCACCAAGAACAACCCGGTGCTCATCGGCGAGCCGGGGGTGGGCAAGACCGCCATCGTGGAGGGGCTGGCCAACCGGGTGGTGGAGGGCGACGTCCCCGAGGGCCTGAAGAACAAGCGGGTGGTCGCCCTGGACCTGGGCGCCCTGGTGGCCGGGGCCAAGTACCGCGGCGAGTTCGAGGACCGCCTCAAGGCGGTGCTCAAGGAGGTGACGTCCTCGGAAGGGGAGGTCATCCTGTTCATCGACGAGATGCACACCCTGGTGGGCGCGGGCGCGGCGGAGGGGTCCATGGACGCCTCCAACATGCTCAAGCCGGCCCTGGCCCGCGGGGAGCTGCACGCCATCGGCGCCACTACCCTGGACGAGTACCGCAAGCACGTCGAGAAGGACGCGGCGCTGGAGCGGCGTTTTCAGCCGGTGCTGGTGGGCGAGCCGGACGTCGAGGACACCATCGCCATCCTGCGGGGCCTGAAGGAGCGCTACGAGGTCCACCACGGGGTGCGCATACAGGACGCGGCCCTGGTGGCGGCGGCGGTCCTCTCCGACCGTTACGTGAGCGACCGTTTCCTGCCCGACAAGGCCATCGACCTGGTGGACGAGGCGGCCTCGCGGCTGCGCATCGAGATCGATTCCATGCCCACCGAGATCGACCAGGTGGAGCGGCGCATCAAGCAGCTGGAGATCGAGAGGCAGGCCCTGAAGAAGGAGAAGGACCAGGCCTCGCGGGAGCGCCTGGAGAAGCTGGACGGCGAGCTGGCCGACCTGGGCGAGCGCTCCTCGGAGATGAAGGCGCACTGGCAGGCGGAGAAGGACGCCATCGACCGCATCCGCGAGCTCAAGGAGCGGCTGGAGCACGCCCGTTACGAGGAGGGCAGGGCGGAGCGCCTGGGCGACCTGGAGAAGGCGGCCCGCCTGCGCTACTCGGAGATCGTCGAGCTGGAGCGCCGGCTGGGCGAGGAGAACGACAGGCTGGCCGCGCTGCAGAAGGAGCGGGCCATGCTCAAGGAGGAGGTGGACGACGAGGACGTGGCCGAGGTCGTTTCGGCCTGGACCGGCGTCCCCGTTGCCAAGCTGCTGGAGGGGGAGGTGGAGAAGCTCATCCACATGGAGGAGCGCCTGCGCCTGCGGGTGGTGGGGCAGGAGGAGGCGCTGGAGGTGGTCTCCAACGCCATCCGCCGCGCCCGCGCCGGGCTGCAGGACCCCGACCGGCCCATCGGTTCCTTCATGTTCCTGGGGCCCACCGGCGTGGGCAAGACCGAGCTGGCCCGCGCCCTGGCCGAGTTCCTCTTCGACGACGAGCGCGCCATGGTCCGCCTGGACATGAGCGAGTACATGGAGCGGCACACGGTGAGCCGCCTGGTCGGCGCGCCCCCCGGTTACGTCGGTTATGACGAGGGTGGGCAGCTCACCGAGGCGGTGCGCCGCCGCCCTTACGCGGTGGTCCTGCTGGACGAGATAGAGAAGGCGCACACCGACGTCTTCAACGTGCTGCTGCAGATCCTGGACGACGGCCGTCTCACCGACGGGCACGGGCGCACCGTGGACTTCAAGAACGCGGTGATCATCATGACCTCCAACGTGGGCAGCCAGTACCTGCGGGACCTGGGGGACAAGGGCCCGGAGGAGATCCGCGAGATGGTCATGGAGGCGCTGCGCTTGAATTTCCGCCCCGAGTTCCTCAACCGCCTGGACGAGGTGATCATCTTCAACCAGCTGGGGCTGGAGGAGATCAAGCGCATCGTGGACATCCAGGTGGAGTGCCTGCGCAAGCGCCTTGCCGACCGCAAGCTGGACATCCGGCTGACCGGCCGCGCCAAGGAAGCCATCGCCTCGGAGGGCTTCGATCCCGACTACGGGGCCCGGCCGCTCAAGCGGGTCATCCAGCGCGAGGTGCAGGACGGGCTGGCGCGGCGCATGCTCACCGGGGAGTTCACGGAAGGGGACACGATCCAGGTGGACGTGGGCCCGGACGGCGCCTTCACCTTCACCCGCGCCTGAACAGAATCCGGGGTCAGGCCCCAAATTCACCTTTCGGAGGCGGCAAATCGAGCCGCGGAGTCGTGAATCCGTAATCAACCTCAACTCCGCCCACGTCAAGTTGGGAAAAGTGAATTTGGGGCCTGACCCCGGATTTAGTATAGTTGGTTGCATGGATTTGAGGCGCGTCAGATGCATCGTCTTCGACCTGGACGGCACGCTGGTGGACACCACGGAGCTGATCCTGCACGCGTTCCGCGAAGCCTTCACGGCGGCGGGGCTCCCCGTCCCCCCCGGCCGGGAGCTGCTGGCCCTGATCGGCCGCCCCCTCGTCCGGCAGATGGCCGCCCTGAGCCCGGGGCACGCGGACCGACTGGTCGCCCTGTACCAGGAGGCCTACGAGCGGTCCCACGATGCGCTGGCCCGCTCCTTCCCGGGGATCAGGGAGGCGCTGGGGACGCTGCGGGAGCGGGGCTACTCCCTGGGTATCGCCACCTCCAAACGCGACTTCACCACCGGCCGGGCCCTGGATTATTTCGGACTGAAGCCCTTCTTCGAGGCGGTGGTCACCGCCAACGACACCCGGCGGCACAAGCCCGACCCCGAGCCCCTGCTCGAGGCCCTGCGCCGCCTGGGGGCCGGACCGGAAGAGGCGACCTACATCGGCGACAGCACCCACGACATCAGGTGCGCCCACGCCGCGGGGGTGGCGGCGGGAGCGGTCGCGTGGAGCCCCTTCGAGCGCGAGCAGCTGGAGGCGGAGAAGCCCGATTACTGGATAGGGGAACCCGCCTCCCTCGGGGAGCTCTTCCCGGGACCGCCGCATAGGGAGGAGGGTTGACCGGAACGGGAAGCGGCGCCGGGGTCGCGCGACCCTGGACGACCCCGGTCGCGCCCAGCCCCTTTCTTCCTATGCCATCATCCGCAGCAGGTCCTGCGCCAGCACCAGCAGGCGCTGGATGTCGGCAAAGGAGCTCTTCTCGTCCACCGTTATCTCCACGTCCAGGTCGCCCTCCATCAGCCTCTCGGAGACGGCATCCAGCTCCAGGATGGGCCGGGTGATGTAACGCATGGTGGCCCAGGCCATGGCCAGGGGAGAGAGAGCCAGGCAGAGTATCATGAAGAGCAGGCTCAGCCAGAGCTGGCTGTGAAGGAGGCTGGAACTGCCGCTGTCGTACAGGCCTTCCAGTACGTCGGCCTGCGGGGTCACGTCCACCACGTAATAGGTGAACTGGTTCTCTCCCATGCCGGGGAAGTCGGAGACGTTCATCATCACCATCACCAGGTCGCCCCGCTCGTAATAGTCGTTCACGATGGTGATGGAATCGCCCAGGCGGTCCGGCTTGGGCTCCTTCAGCCGCTTTCCCTCCTTGACCGCCGCAAAGTACTTCCCTGTCCCGTCCGGATCGATATGGGTCACCGTGGCGTCGCAGTCGAACACCGCCCGTATCAGGTGGGCCAGGCGCTCGATGGAGGCCTCGCGGTCGATGGCGGCCTCGGGGTCCCATAGCTCGCTGCCCACGTAGACGCTGGGGTGGGTGAGGGTGTAATCGATGATCGAATCGTAACAGCGGGCGTAGTATGCCGCCATCTCCTTGTCGACGTCGTTCAGGATGGCCCCGGCCTTGGAGTTCATCAGGGCGATGGAGGTGAGCAGCAGGATCACCGTACTGGCTAGGAAGATGAGGGCGGTGACGCCCGCCCACACCGCCATGACCTTGTTGGCCGCGCTCTGCTCGGCGGGCCTCTCGGCGGGCACGCCGCTTACGGCTTCACCCCTTGCCCCGCCCCTGGCCAGGATGACGCGGCCGCTGTTGAGCAGCCGCTGCAGGTTGGCGAAGATGCTGTGCTCCCTCACCTTCTCCTCCCCCGTGGATATGCCGTCGGCGATATCCCGGGCCTCCCGGCTCAGGCGGGACATGGGCCGCGCCAGCAAGCGGTTGATGGAGAGGTAGATGACCGTCAGGGAGAGGACCAGCATCAGCAAGAAGAGGATGGCCGCCCCGACGACCTGCTGCCTGACGGCTCGGGACTTCTCGTCCTCGTAGGCCTTGTGGATGGACTCGATCTGCGCGGTGTTGTCTATGGCGAAGATGGCCCTGTCGCCGGGGAGGATGCCGGGCCGGTCGACCACCAGGAAGGTGCCCCGCCGCCCGCCCAATTCATTGAGGATCGTGTACCCGGCCCCGCCGGCGATGCCGGGGCGCGCTTCCGAGGGGAGCTCGACGCCGGGCTTGGCGTCCGAGGCCACCAGCTCGTCTCCCGAGTAGAGGACCACGAAGTCGGCATCGTAGGAACGGATGACGGAGGAGGTGAAGAAGTCGTAGACGGCGCTGGTGCTCCGCATCATCTCCGCTATGCTCGCCCCGAACTCGATGCCCGCGTCGCTCTTGAGGAAGTCGGCCATGCTCCTGTAAGCGCCCTGGAGGTGGGCGGCGATCTCCTCGGCCATGGCCCTCTTCATCCTGTCGGTCTGCTTGCGCAGGCTGCTGCGCGAACTGAGGATGAGGTAGGCGGAGAGGGAGGCGATCAACAGCACGCAGCAGAGGGTGCTGACCAGCACGAGCTTCTTGGTCTCGGATCCCTTGAGCATGAGCCCCTCCTTCCAGCAGCCGTTCTTAGACGGGATGCGGCAACCGCTGTCGCCGGCACTGAAGTGGTTCTGCGGGCCGACGAGCGCATCCGATAATAGTATAGAACACGCCGCCCGTTCTGGATATAGTCGATCTGCCGGCGGCTGAGTCGTTCTCTGCCCCGTTCCGGCAAGCGCCGCGGGGAGACCGCTCAGCGCCCGCTTAAGCCGCGGAAGAGGAACAGCGTGTTGACCCCGAAGGCGATGAGGTTGCCCTCGGCGTCGCGGATCTCCCCCTCGGAGACGGCGGTCCTGCGCCCCCTGTGGATGGTCCTGCCCCGGCCGTAGAGGGTGCCCTCCCTGACGTTGCCGATGTAGTTGATGCGCTGGTCCAGGGTGTAGGAGTACTCGTCCGGCCCCAGCAGGCTGGCCACGGCGATGGAACAGGTGGAGTCGAGGATGGTGGCGATGACCCCGCCGTGCAGGATGCCGTAGAGGTTCTTGTGGTCCCCGGTGACGGTGAGGCGGAAGGAGGACTCCCCGCCGCCGGCATCGAGGGCCTCCATGCGCATGTACCGGTAGAACGGCGAGCCGTTGAGGAAGTCCAGCAGCATCCGCTTCCGCTCCTCCGTCAACCCCTCGCGCTTCTCCTCGCTCACGGGCTCTCCTCCTTTCCAGGTAGGCTCCGGGGCATCGGGCCGCCCGGCGGTCAGAGCAGGCCGAGCAGCGCCACCACCCCGTCGACGCCGGCGGCTTCGAGGTCGCATTCCTCCCGCAGCCCCGGCGGCGTCTCGTCCGACACCACCGCCACCGCCAGGGCGGAGAAGCCCTCGCCTTCCAGAGCGTGCAGGGCGCGGAAGGCCTCCAGGTCGGTGAGGTCGTCCCCCGCGTAGAAGGCCCGCCGGTACGCGTGCCTCTCCACCAGGGCCGCCACCGCCCAGCCCTTGTCCGCCGCCAGCGGCGGGCGCAGTTCGAGCACCCGCCTGCCGCGGCGCAGGGCCAGCCCCAACCGCCCCGCCGCCTCGCCGGCCAGCTCCTCCACCTCCGGGGCGCACGCGGGGCAGGCGCGGAAGTGCAGGGCCAGGACGAGGCCCTTGTCCTCCAGCGTCGCGCCGGGCAGGGAGGCGAGCCCCCGGCCCTCGAGGAACTCCCGGGCCGCGCGCATCACCCCGTAGAAGGGTTCCGCCCCGGGGAAGACGCCGTACCCCCCTTCCTCCCGCCACTCCAGGCCGTGCAGGCCCACCAGGGTGACGCCCAGCGGGCCGAGCAGGCGGCCGAGCTCCTCCACCGGGCGCCCCGACACCACGCACACCGGGAAGGCGCGGGACAGCCGCGCCAACTCGCGGCGGGCCTCCGGATGGAGCCGCGCCTCTTCCGGGGCGGGGGCGATCTCGCTTAAGGTGCCGTCGAAGTCGAGGAAGAGCGCCGATGAGGCGGGGTGGGCCCGGAAGGCCTTGAGGAACGCCGTTGCGTCGGGCTCCCTCACGGCCGACCCCGCCGTCCCCGCCGCTTCCGGGCGGCGCCCGCCGGCAGGCCCTCCAGGGGCTCCCCCGCGAGGACGCGCCGGGGATTGACCTCGAAGAGGAGGCGGGCCGCCTCCTCCCCCAGGCGCCCGGCCACCGCGCTCCGGAAACGCTTGAGGTCCAGGCCCCGGCTGGAGGGGGCGTGGCCGTCCGAGGCGACCAGGTGCGGCAGGCGGGCCTCCAGTATCCTCCAGGCGGTCCGTTCCACCTTCCTCCCGTACTGGCCGGCCAGGCTGCCCGCGTTGACCTGCAGGTACACCCCGCGCTCCACCAGGCGCTCAAGCGTCTCGAAGTGAGAGTGGATGTAGTGATTGCGCTCGGGGTGGGCGAGCACCGGGTCGTAGCCGGCCAGCTGCAGCCGGAAGAAGACCTCCTCGGTCGCGAGGGGATAGTCGACCATGGACAGGTCGATCAGCAGGTGCCTGCCCCGGCGGTTGAGGGTGGCGCAGTCGAGGTCCGGGAGGAGTTCCCGCGGCTTGAGCAGGGCGGCGCTCAGGCGCAGTTCCGCGCCGGGGTACATGGTCAGGCCCACCCCTTCCCCCTCCAGCCGTTCGTTGACCTCTTCGAGAACCCGGGCGACGGCCTCGAAGCCGGGCGGGTCGCCCTCCAGGTCGAAGTGGGGGGTGGCGATGACCCCGGTGATGCCGCCCCGGACGGCGGCCCCGGCCATGGAGAGGCACTCCTCCAGGCTCCGGGCCCCGTCGTCGAAGCCCGGGAGCATGTGCGAATGGATGTCGACGAACCCCATGCGGACCTCCAGTCCGTTCCCGGCGGCGCTGCCGGCCGGTCCCCGGGAAGGGGGCGGCGGGCTACTTCTTCAGATGCTCTTCGTACCAGCGAGCCGTCAACTCGAGGCCCTGCCCGATCCCCGTGGCGGGGGACCACTTCAGCGACTTCGCGGCCTTGCCAGCATCCAGGGCTATCCTCTTCAACTCGCCGGGGCGGGGCGGCGCATACTCCGGCTCCGCTGCAAAGCCGCAGATGTCCGCCAGGTGGCGGTAGAGCTGGTTGACGCTGGTCTCGATGCCGGTCCCGATGTTGAACAGCTCGCCGTCGCCTCCGCCCAGGGCGAGGCGGTAGGCCTCGACCACGTCGTCCACGTAGACGAAGTCCCGGGTCTGCTCGCCGTCTCCGTAAATGACCGGGACCTCGCCTTTCAGGATCCTGCCCAGGAACATGGCCACCACGCCGGCCTCGCCGAAGGGGTTCTGGCGGGGCCCGTAGACGTTGGCCAGGGCCAGGGTGGTGTGGGCCATTCCGTAAGCCTCGCCGTAATAGCGCAGGTAGCCCTCGACCACGTTCTTGCTCACCCCGTAAGGGCAGGCGGCGGCGCGCGGGGCCTCCTCGCTCACCGGCAGCGCGGCCGGCTCCCCGTAGATGCATCCGCCCGAGCTGGTGAAGACGAATTTCCCCACGCCGGCGTCGGCCGACATCTGGAGCAGGTTGATGGTCCCTAGGATGTTGTGGTCGGCGTCCTCCACCGGGTACTTGACGGAGAAGCGCACGTCGGCCTGGGCGGCCAGGTGGATGACCGCATCCGGCGCCCCCCCCTTGAAGGCCACCACGGCCGCCGGGTCGCGTATGTCCACCTGGTGGAAGGCGAAGCGGTTCTGCCGGGCCGCGTCCTTGACCCGGTAGAGGTTCTCGAACTTGCCGGTGCTCAGGTTGTCGATGACCTGGACGGAGTGGCCGTCCTCGAGCAGCGCGTCCACCAGGTTGGAGCCGATGAACCCGGCGCCTCCCGTCACCACTATCCTCAAGCAGCCCACCTCCTCCTGTATCCGACCCCGCGGGGCCCTATTCCGCCTGCATGGTCCGGAAGGTGCCCACGACCACCATGTATCCGGGCAGGGCCTCGTTCCAGATGTCCGCCGGGGAACTGCCCCGCAACTCGTAGAGCAGCTCGTTGGAGACGACGAAGTAATACATGATGGTGACCTTCCGCCGGTCCGCTTCCACCTCGCCCTTGTAACTGTAGGCGGTCTGCCCGTTGAGGTTGAGGAAGAGCAGGTCCCGGGAGATCTCCTCCACGCCGGGGGACGGCCCGCCGGGGGCGGTGCGGCTGCCGGCGAGGTCGCGGGCGATGACCTCGACCACGTGGTCGTGGATGTCCAGCATCCCCCCGATGAGCAGGTCGGGGTCCATCCTCTCCGAGGTGACGGAGATGTTCTTCTCCGAGGTGAGCGAGAGGCGCAGGTCCAGGCGGTCCGAGGCGGTGGCCGATTCGCGCAGGTCCCAGAGGCGGGGGTAGGAGAAGGCCACCAGGCCGTCCGGCGTCTCGTACCTGATGATGTTCTCGTCGGTGACCACGACCAGGTTGGCCCCGGAGTCGTGCTCGGTGCGCGTCAGGTAGTAGATGAGGAAGGCCACCCCCCCCGTCATGGCCAGGATGAGCGCCGCGCTCACCGCGATGACCAAAAAGAAGCGGAAACCGCGCCTTCCCGGCAGCTCGATCCCGTCCCCGCCCTCGGTGCTGAGGAGAAACCGGGAGATCTGGCCGTCGGCGCTCAGGGGCACCCCGCAGATGCCGCAGAACTTGATGCCGTCCGGCTGGTAACTCCCGCATTCAGAACAGATCAAGGTCGATCACGCTCCCAAGCAATTATTCTTCCTGTCCCCGCCGCTACCTTGTGCCCCTCGCCGGGCGGCCGTCAGCGCAGGATGCAGAAGTATACCGCGCGCTCCGCCACCACCGGCAGGTCCGAGGTGACGATGGTGGAGAACTCGATGCCCTCGAACCCCTCTATCTCGTCGGCATGCACGGTGACCCGGCTGCGCGGCGGCACCTTGAGCGAGTAATCGGTGGGCCCGATGCCCGGGGGCACCAGGGCCAGGTTCACGTGGGCCACCAGTATGGGGTCGGGGTTCTCCAGCAGGAGGTAGGTGTCGAAACTGGCCGCGGTGTAGCCCTCCGCGAAGTACCAGGCGGTGGAGGGGGAGCGCGCCCCGATGCTCGCGTGGCCGCCTTCCCGGTACTCCTGGTTGAAGTACATGGCCCGCTCCACCATGAGGGGAACGCTTCCCCCGTCCACCTGCACCGACACCGAGGCCGATTCGCAGCCGGGGACGTCGTCCACCTTGATGGTGTGGCGCGAGAAGGGGAGGAGCTGATAAGACCGGTCGACGACACTCCCGCCCTCCTTGAAGAACCTCACCGTGGCGGTGCAGGTGGCGCCGCCGGGGTTCTGGATGAGGACGAACTCGTCGAACCCCCCTCCCGTGTACCCCTCGGCCAGCTCCCAGCGCGTGGCGAGGACGCCGGAGCCGAGGGTGCAGCTGCCGCCGGGCGCGACGCCGTTGTAGTCGAAGTACATGGCCCGCTCGGCTACGAAGCCGCGGTCGGCCGTGAGGACGACCGAGTTGTCGGCGTCCTCCAGCCCGGGGATATCGTCCACCTTGACGGTGCGGCGGGAACGCGCGGGCAGCGGGCAGGAGGCCTCGATGGTGGTGCCGTCGTCCCGCTGGAAGGACAGGTTGACCAGGGTCTGGTCGTCGCCCGGGTTGAACAGGCACAGGTACTCGTCGAAGGACTGCCCGGTGTAGCCCTCCGCGAAGTACCAGGTGGTGGAGGTGTCGACCGCGCCGACGGCGGCATGCCCGCCCGTGATCCCGTGGTAGTCGAAGTAGGTGGCCCGTTCGGCCACCACCGGGTGGTCCGAGGTCACCCTGAACGATACGTCGGTGGCCTCCAGGCCGGGGACCTCGTCTAAGTGAACGGTGAAGCGGGACATGGGGGCGACCGCATAGACGCCCTGCAGGGCGCTGCCGTCCGGCAGCATGTAGTCGACGGTGACCGTAGCCGGCACCGCTTGGGGGTTGAGGATGGGCAGGTAGACGTCGAAGGCTTCGCCCGTGTAGCCCTCCGCGAAGTACCAGGTGGTGGAGGGCTCCACCGCCCCCAGGGAGTCGGTCCCGCCCGAGATGGGCCCGGGCGGCTCGACGTAGCTGCCGGAGATGATCTTCACCGGGATGCCGTCGGGGGCCCAGTAGAAGACGATGGGGGCCTCGTCCGGCAGCAGCCGCACGCAGCCGTGGGACGCGGGCGTGCCGATGGCGCTGGTGTCGCCGGTCACCCCGTTGTTGGTGGGCCAGCCGTGGATGCCGTAGTCGGGCGCGAACCCCAGCCAGTGGTAGCATACGCACCCCGGGTACCTGGCTATGGGCATGGCCTCGGCGTGGTAGAGCACCCGGTAGTTGCCCGGCGGGGTGGCGTTGCTCCCGGCGCCGGTGGAGCAGCGGAAGACCATGGCCGTCCGGTTGTTCTCTACGCAGTAGAGCCTCTGCTGGGCCAGGGAGATGACTATGCTCTTGTTCACCTGGAAGGCCGCCTGGAAGAGCTGGGCGGAGGGCACCGCCCGCGCCGCCGGCGAGGGGTCGCTCTCCGCGCCCCGCGCGTCCACCGCGGTGACCCTGTAGTAATAGGCGCGGCCGTCCTCAAGGCCGGTGTCCACCCAGCCGAGGTAGTTGACGAAGCTCTCCGTGGAGTGCTCGCCCGAGAGGACGAAGGGGCCTTCCGCGGCCTCCGCCCGGTAGACGCGGTAGTAGCGGATATCCGCCGAGGGGGAGGGTTCCCAGGAGAGCTCGACCATGCCCCCCGCGTCGTCGGGGCGGTCCCAGGCCTCGAGGCCCGAAGGGGGCAGCACGCCCGCGCCTTCGCGGGCCGGCGCGCCGTTGGCGGGGACGGCCGGCATAAGCAGGCAGAGGACGATGAACGCCAAGGCCGGAACGCCCAAGCCTCCTCGATTGGCCGGCATCTCGATGCCACCTCCCGTCTTATGGATTCCCGTGTCGCCAATATACTATCACACTACCCTGAGACGCTCTTAGGGCCCCGGAGGTGCCCCCGATTCGCCTTAAGGTCGCGGGGGCAAATGCCGATTTCATTGTTATCCGGGGCTCGAAGCGGGGTTCGATAAGGGGAAGCGAAGAAGGGCAAGAGGCGAGAGCGCATTGGTCGACATAGAGGGACACGAAGGGAGCTACCCGGAACTTTCCCGGTTGAAGCTGGAGTTGATCTTCTTCTTCAAGGAAAACCCCGGGACCATAGACGCAGCCCAGAACATCGCCACCCGCCTGGGCCGGAACCCGGCCGAGGTGGAGAAGGCCCTGGACGAGTTGGCCTGCAAGGACATCTGCGTCAAGGTCTCGCAGGACATCACCCCGCCGGTATACGCTTACCGGGCGTCCACCGAGTTCCTGCGCAGGGTCAGCGAGGCGGCCCCGGACCTGCGCCACAGTTCGCGCATGGAGCTGCTCAACCTGCTGTTGGCCCGCGACCACGATTGAGGGGAACCGGCGCGGGAGGCCGCGCGCGCAAGGAAAAGCCCCCGCGCGGGGGCCCGTCCCGTGGCTGGGGTGGCAGGATTCGAACCTGCGATGGCGGCTCCAAAGGCCGCTGCCTTACCGCTTGGCGACACCCCACTAGGAAATGGAATCCGCAAGGAAGGTCTCTTCCTCTCTTCCCTCCTCTTTCATCTTGAAGAAGGCGCGGAGCACCGCGTCCTGGATCACCTCCCGGGTATCGGAGTTGAGCGGATGGGCGATGTCCTTGAAGTCGCCGCTGGGGAGCTTGCGCGACGGCATGGCCACGAAGAAACCGCGGTCGCCGTCCACCACCCGGAGCTCGTGCACCACGAAGCAGTCGTCGATGACGATGCTGGCCAACCCCTTGACCATGTTCATGTCGATCTCGCGTACCGTGACCTTGGTGATCTCCACCGTTCCCTCCGTGTGCTCCAAGCCGCCGGAGCCGCGTCGATATGGACCTCAAGCTCATTAATTATATTGCAAGGGGGCCGCTATTTCCATGACTTACCCGCCCCCAGGGCCCTCCGCCCGGGGGGTACATTCCGGCGAGAGCGCCGCGTGGAGGCGGGCGAAGTCCTGCAGGGAGAGCTCCTCCGGGCGGAGCCTGCGGTCCCAGCCCATCTCCGCCATCACCGCTTCCAGGCGGCCCTTCCCGCCGGCGGCGCGGAAACGCGGTTCCAGGGAGTTGGCCAGGGTCTTGCGGCGCTGGCTGAAGGCCGCGTCTATCAGCCGGAAGAGGCCGTCCGGTTCGTCCGGCAGCCCGGCGCCGGGGGCCCGTCGCTCCAGGCGCAGCAGGGTCGAGTGGACCCGGGGCGGGGGGAGGAAGACCGAGGGAGGGACCTGCATGACCCGGCTGACGGCGCAGAAGTAATTGAGCTTGAGGGTGGGGACGCCGTAGTCCCGCCCGCCGGGCGCGGCCAGGTAGCGCCGGGCCAGCTCCCGCTGCACCAGCACCACCAGCAGGTCCAGGCGGGGCAGCTCGCGCAGGGCCTTGAGCAGCACCGCGGTGGCCACGTTGTAGGGCAGGTTCGAGACCATCTTCAAGGGGCGGTCCCGGGGCAGCGCGGCGGCTAAGTCCAGGTCCAGCGCGTCCGCGGGGATGAGGGTGAGGCCGGAGGCGCCGTCGAAATAATCCTTCAGCAGGGCGACGAGGCGCGGGTCCCGCTCCACCGCCCAGACGCGGCCGGCCCGGGCGGCGAGTTCCTCGGTGAGGGTGCCCGCGCCGGCGCCTATCTCCAGCACCGCGTCGTCCGGCCCGAGCCCGGCGGCCTCGACGATGCGCGCCAGCACGTTGCCGTCGACGAGGAAGTGCTGACCGTAACGGCGGGAGAGGCCGATGCCCCGCTCCCTCAGCAGGCCGGTGACGACCGAAGGCTTCGCCAGCTCTCCCATACTCCCCTCCAAACAGAGTGTCCCAGCGCCTTGACATGTACTCATGTAAAGGCCTGGCACTTCCCCGCCGCCAGCGCATGCGGCCGCCGTCACCGTCAGGACCTGCCCTTACGGTAATAGCCGTG
>CAZETE010000025.1:0-30202 GCA_964515075.1 uncultured Actinomycetota bacterium
ACCTGCGGGAGAAGGGAGACATCTCCACCGGCATGCGCGACGTGCTCATCGCCCTGACGCCGGTGGCCCTCTTCTCCATCTTCGTCTTCGGCATCAGTGCCCTGCTGGTCATGGCCGTGAGCATGCTCACCGCGCTCCTCGTCGAGCTGCTGCTCAACCTGGCGCTGCGCAAGAAGTCGACGGTTGCGGACCTGAGCTCGCTGGTGACGGGGCTGCTCTTCGCGTTCCTGCTGCCGGCCACCACTCCTCTCTGGGTGGTCGCCATCGGCGCGGTCATCGCCATAGCCGTCGGCAAGTACTTCATCGGGAGGTGGATGTTCTACGGCCCCGGGGACTCCAGCGGGCTGGGGATGAACCTCTTCAACCCGGCGCTCTTCGCCCGCGTGGTGCTGATGTTCTCGCCGCTGCAGATGTACGTCTCCAAGTTCGTGCGGCCCTTCTTCTGGAGGGACACCGGCTTCTTCACCCCCGTCTACACCAGCGTCGGCGGCGGTGCGACCGCCTTCAAGTCCTTCGCGGGCAACGTGCTGGCGGATGCGCATGCCGCCGCCACCCCCCTCTCCCTGCTCAAGTCGGGAAGGATGCTGCCGGAAATGGTCACCGGGCCCACCCCGGTGGGGGCCACCTGGGTCACCGCCAACGGGCGGCCCGGCTTCTGGTCCACCTTCCTGGGCCTCAAGAGCGGAAGCCTGGGCGAGATCTCGGTGCTGCTGCTCCTGCTGGGAGGCATTTACCTGATCTGGCGCGGCACCATCAACTGGCGCATCCCCGTCGGCATCCTGGGGGCATTCTTCTTCATCGTCCTTCTGTCCTGGAACCACCCCGTCTATCAGCTGACGGGGGGCGGCCTGTTCCTGGGGGCCTTCTTCATGGCCACCGACTGGGTGACCAGCCCCATGACCAACAAGGGAGCGTGGGTCTACGGCCTGGGCATCGGGCTGGCCATAGCCGTGTGGAGGTTGTACACCGGCAGGCCGGAAGGCGTGGCCCTGGCCATCCTCACCTTCAACATGGTCACCCCGCTCATCGACCGCTACGTGGCGCGTACGCGCTTCGGCGAGGTCAAGGCCACACACCTGAACAAGCTCCCGGCCCTCCCCGCCGCCCAGCCGAAGCCGGCGCCCGCCCCGGTGAGCAAGGAAGCCTGATTGAGACGTCCGTAACGATAACGGTAAGGGCGGGCTTCAAGGTCCGCCCTTCTCTCTTCGAGGTAGAATGACGGGTATGCAACGGGACATCGTGGTCATCGGCATCGGCAACCTGCTCGCACAGGACGACGGCATCGGTGTGCACGCCGTCCGCTACCTCCTCGGCAAGCTGCCGGAGGACGTCGAGCTGCTGGAGGGGAGCACCTATGCCGCCGATCTCCTGCCCGCCCTGGAGGGGAGGCGCCTGGTCATCATCATCGACGGTTTTGACGCGGGGGAGGAGCCTGGCGCGGTCTTCCGCCTCTCTCCCGCGGACATCTCTGCGCGCCCCGGTGCCGCATCCCTCTCCGTCCACGATTTCGGGGTTGCCGAGATGCTGGCCTCGGCCCGCCTCCTGGGACGGTGCCCCGACGAGGTGGTCATCTTCGGGGTGCAGGTCAAGGGCCTTGAGACCGGGGCCGAGCTCTCCGGGGAACTGGTGAGGACCCTCCCCGCCCTCCACCGCCTGGTGCGGGAGGAGATCGAGGCGGTGCGGGGCGCATGAAGTACCTCCGCGCCGAGCTCACCGGGGTCGTACAGGGCGTGGGCTTCCGCCCCTTCGTCTACCGCCTGGCCGGGCGCTTCGGCCTGCGCGGCAGCGTCTACAATCACACCGAGGGGGTGAGCATTATGGCGGCGGGAGAGCCCGACGGCCTGGAGGGGTTCCTTCAAGCCCTGCGGGAGGAACTGCCGCCCCAGGCGAGCATCGAGAGCCTGACCGTTGAGGAAACCGAGCCCTTCGAGGCCGGCGGCTTCTCCATCGTCGAGAGCGAGCGCCGGGGTGAGGGCTCGGCGCTGGTCTCGCCCGACCTGGCCACCTGCCCCGACTGCCTGCGCGAGCTGTTCGACCCCGGCGACCGGCGTTACCGCTATCCCTTCATCAACTGCACCAATTGCGGGCCGCGCTTCACCATCATCGCGGATACCCCCTACGACCGCCCATCCACCTCCATGGCCGGCTTCACCATGTGCGCCGAGTGCTCCCGCGAGTATAACGACCCCGGCGACCGCCGCTTCCACGCCCAGCCCAACGCCTGCCCGGCTTGCGGTCCCCGCCTCCGGCTGGTCGACCGGCGGGGCCGGGAATCGGAGGGGGATCCCATCGCGGAAGCAGTGCGGGCGCTGCGCTCAGGGGACATCGTGGCGGTGAAGGGACTGGGGGGCTTCCAGCTGGCCTGCGACGCCACCTCCGACGAGGCCGTCGAGAAGCTGCGCGGGCGCAAGCTGCGCTACGGCAAGCCCCTGGCGGTGATGGTGGCGGGCCTGGATGAACTGAGGGAGCTGTGCGAAGCGGATAAGGTCGAGCTGCGCCTGCTCGCCTCGCCCCGCGCCCCCATCGTGCTGCTGCGCGAGAAGGATGGGAGTCCCTTGTCACGCGAAGTGGCCCGCGGCCTCGAGTACCAGGGCATCTTCCTGCCCAACACCCCCCTGCACCACTTGCTGCTGCGCGAGGCGGGTATCCCCCTGGTCATGACCAGCGGCAACCTGAGCGGCGAGCCCATCGCCACCGGCAACGACGAGGCGCTTAAGAGACTGGGGACGGTGGCAGACCTCTTCCTCCTGCACGACCGGGACATCCTGGTGCGCTACGACGATTCGGTCGCCCGCGTCTTCCGGGGCGGCGAGTACCCGACGCGCCGGGCGCGTGGCTACGCCCCCTACCCGCTGAGCCTCGACCCGCCCTCGCCGGTGGAGGTGCTGGCGGTGGGGGCCGAGCTCAAGAACACCTTCTGCTTCCTGCGGGGGGGCCACGCCTACCTGGGGCAGCACGTCGGGGACCTGGAGACGCGCGAGGCCCTCGACCACTTCGAGTCGGCCCTCGACGCGGTGCGGCGGCTCTTTTCGCTGCGCCCGGAGGTGCTGGCCGCCGACCTCCACCCCGACTACCTCTCCACCCAGTGGGCCGCGGAACAGCCCCTGCCCCGCGTCGGGGTGCAGCACCACCATGCCCACGTCGCCGCCTGCCTGGCCGACAACGGCATCCGCGGCGAGGTCATCGGGGTGGTATGGGACGGCACCGGCTACGGGAACGACGGCACCTCCTGGGGCGGCGAGTTCCTGGTGTGCGACGAGAGGCGTTACCGCCGGGCGGCCCATCTCTTCCAGTACCCCATGCCGGGGGGAGACGCCTGCATCCACCACCTCCACCGCATGGCGGCCGGAGCGCTCACCCGCGTCTACGAGGACCGGGAGCGCGCCTGGGAGGTCCTGCGCAGGCTGTTCGAGATGGATGAGGACGAAGCGGCGGCCCTGGCCTTCCAGCTGGAGCACGGGCATAACGCGCCCCTCACCTCCTCGGCCGGCCGCCTCTTCGACGTGGTCGCGGCGCTCACCGGGCTTCGCCGCGAAGTGGCCTACGAGGGGCAGGCCGCCTGTGAGCTGGAGGCGGCGGCCCGGGACGCGGCGGGCGAATACGCGTGGGAGCTCGAGGACGGAGCCGAACCATGGGTGATCGACACCCGGCCCATCCTCGCGGGGGCCCTCGACGACCTGGAGAGCGGGGAGGACCGCGGGGACATCGCCGGCCGCTTCCACGCCACCCTGGCCTCGGTCATCGTGGAGACCTGCGCGCGCCTGCGCCGCTCCACCGGCTTGGACAGAGTCGCTCTTTCCGGCGGGGTCTTTGCGAACCTGCGGCTGACCGGGGCGGTGGTGGAAGGCCTGGAGCGGGGGGGGCTGCGGCCGTACGTGCACCGCCGGGTACCCTGCAACGACGGGGGCATCTCCCTCGGCCAGGCCCTGGTGGCTTCCAGTACCTGGCCCGGATAGGATAACCTGGTGATGCTCGGACAACGGATGGAGTGTGAGTGGACATGTGCCTGGCGGTACCGGCTGAGATAATCGAGTTGAAGGAAGGATACGTCGCCCTCATCGACGCGGGCGGGGTCCGGCAGGAGATCAGCGTGGTGCTTACGGACGACGCCGTCCCCGGCGACTTCGTGCTGGTGCACGCCGGCTTCGCCATCGAAAAGATTGATGCCGCCGAGGCCGCGGAGACCATGCGCATCCTCGCGGAATGGGCTGCCTCCGATGAGATACCTTGACGAGTTCCGCGACCCCGGACTGGCTCGTCCCTGGATCGACGGCATCCACGACCTGGGGACCGCCGGTCGCTTCATGGAGGTCTGCGGCACCCACACCATGGCCATATCCCGCGCGGGCCTGCGCCCCCTGTTGGCCCCGCGGGTGGACCTGGTGTCCGGCCCCGGCTGCCCGGTCTGCGTAACCGCCGACCGGGACATCGACCACGCCATCGCCCTCTCCCGGCTGCCCGGAGTGGTCCTGGCCACCTTCGGCGACATGATGCGCGTGCCCGGCTCCGAGGGAAACCTGGCCGAGGCGACGGCGCGGGGGGCGCGGGTGACCGTGGTCTATTCCCCCTTGGAGGCCCTGAAGCTCGCGGCCGACGAGCCGGGTTCGCGCGTGGTCTTCCTGGGCGTCGGCTTCGAGACCACCGCCCCGGTCATCGCGGCCACCCTGATCCAGGCGAGGGAGCGCGGCCTTGAGAACTTCTTCCTGTTGAGCCTGCACAAGCTGGTACCCCCCGCCCTGCGCGCCCTGGTCTCCCTGTCCGACCTGGGGGTGGACGGCTTCCTGCTGCCCGGCCACGTCAGCGCGGTCATCGGCAGCGAGGCCTACGCCTTCCTGCCGGAGGAATACGGCATCCCCTGCGTCATCGCGGGCTTCGAAGCCGTGGACATCCTGCAGTCCCTCTACCGCCTGCTGGAGATGGCCTCCGGGGACCCGGGGGTGGAGATAGCCTACACCCGGGCGGTCAAGCCGGGCGGCAACCCCCGCGCCATTGAGGTGATGCGGGAGGTCTTCGAGGAATGCCCCGCCGACTGGAGGGGCCTGGGGCCCATCCCCGGAAGCGGCCTGGCCTTGAGGGAGGAGTGGCGCGCCTTCGACGCGGGGACCTGGGAGGTGGAACTGCCGGAGCCGGCTGGCGACCGGGGCTGCCGCTGCGGCGACGTGCTCACCGGGCGCATCCGGCCGCCGGATTGCCGTCTCTTCGCCTCCGCCTGCACGCCGGAGCGCCCCGTCGGGCCGTGCATGGTCTCCACCGAGGGCACCTGCGCCTCGTACTACCTCTACGAAGGGGGCGGGGATGAGCGGGCCTGAGGTCATCACCCTGGCACACGGCGGCGGCGGCACGCGCATGCTGGAGCTGCTCACCGGGACGGTCTTTCCCCTCCTCGGCGACCCCGTCCTCTTCGACGCGGAGGACGCGGCCGCCCTGGACCTGCCGGAGGACGCGGGGCGCCTGGCCCTGACCACCGACTGCTTCGTGGTCAAGCCGGCCTTCTTCCCGGGGGGCGACATCGGCAAGCTGGCGGTCTGCGGCACCGTCAACGACCTGGCCATGCGGGGAGCGCGGCCCCTCTACCTGGCCCTGGGGCTCATCCTGGAGGAAGGCCTGCCCGTCTCGGATCTCGAGCTGGCCCTCAGAAGCGCGGCCCGCACCGCCCGGGAGGCCGGGGTGCGCATCGTCTGCGGCGACACCAAGGTGGTGGAGCGCGGCATGGCCGACGGCATCTACGTCAACACCACCGGGCTGGGGTCCATCCCGCCGGGGCGCGAGGTCTCCATCGCCGGGGCGGTGCCGGGGGACGCCCTGCTGATCAACGGGTTCCTCGGCGACCACGGCATGGCGGTGCTCTCAGGCCGGGAGGGCTTCGGGCTCGAGATGTCCGTTAAGTCGGACTGTGCCCCCCTGCACGGCCTGGCCGAGAGCATGCTGGCCGCGGGGGGCGTCCATTCCCTGCGCGACCCCACCCGGGGAGGCCTGGCCGCCGCCTGCAAGGAGATGGCGGCTTCCTCCGGCTGCTCCATCGAGCTGGAGGAGGAAGCCCTGCCGGTGCGCGGGGAGGTGCGCGCGGCCTGCGAGATGCTGGGGATGGACCCGCTCTACCTGGCCAACGAGGGCAAGCTGCTGGCCGCGGTGGCCCCGGAGAGCGCCGGGGCGGTGCTCGAGGCCATGCGCCGGCACCCGCTGGGCCGCGAATCCCGCATGATCGGGCGGGTGGGGGACGGGAGGGGGGGCGAGGTCAGCCTGCTCACGCCCCTGGGCAGCCACCGTCTCCTGCGCATGCCCTCCGGGGAACAGCTGCCCCGCATCTGCTGAGGCGTTCTTGCTTTCCTTCCCCGGCAGGGAAACCCGGTTGTAAGGTGAAACATCTAAGGATAGAATATCATGTTGACGCGGCCCCGTGCGGCCCCCACCGGATGAAAGGGGTTGAGGATGACAAGGACCGGAAGGTATCTGGCGATCGCGTTGGCCTCGGCGCTGCTGGCCCTGTGCGGCCTGGGCGCCGTCCTGGCCCAGGAGACCCCGCCGGACGGGCAGCCCCCCGCGGGCGATCCCGGCGCCGCCGACATACAGCAGCCCGCCCCGACGCAGCAGAACCAGCTCCTCGTCTTCTTCTTCAAGGACGGAGAGCTTACGGGGGTGGCCCGCGATATCCCCGGCGGCGGGCAGATGGTGGAGTTCACCGTCAACGACCTGCTCGCGGGACCCACCGAGGCGGAGCAGGCCGAGGGGTACACCTCCTACCTGCCCGAGGGGCTCAAGCTGCTCTACTCGACCAAGAGCATGACCGGCAGCGCCTTCTCGGTCAATCTCTCGGGCGAGCTGATGTCCCTGAAGGAGACGCCCGAACAGGCCAAGATGGCCATGCAGCAGCTGGTCCGGACCTTGAAGGAAGCGGCCCACACCGAGGAGGTCAAGGTGACCGTGGACGTGGACGAGGCCAACCGCGGGGTGGACGCCTTCGAGGCTCTGGGGATCAGCTCCAAGGACGCGGGCATCACCCCTTCCCCGGGGAGCGGGGGGGAGGGCTCCCTGCTGTGGCTCTGGATCCTGATCATCCTTGCCGCGACCCTGGTGATCCTGGCGGTCCTTATCCCCCTCTATTTCAGCAACCGCAGGGCCGAGGCCGCGCTGGAGCAGGAGATCGAGGAAGACAGGGCCCGGCGCGATGCCCGGAAGAATTAGCCGCGGGAGCCTCGCGGCTCCTGTGAGCGCCGCGCTGACGGCGGCGCTGCTGGCCCTCTCCCTGCTGCTCGCGAGCGGATGCGGCGGGGGGGGCGGCGGCTCCGGCGGGGGGAGGATCGAGCTGCCCCGGTCCGCCCTGCTTGAGCGCATCGCCGACGGCGTCGACGCCGGCCGCATGATGGATACCATCGAGTTCCTCTCCTCGCCCGGGATGAAGGGACGCCCGGCGGGATCCCCCCAGAACGCGGAGGCCGCCGCGTGGCTGGAGGGCGAGTTCCGCGACCTCGGCCTCGAGCCCTTTTCCGCCCTCGGCCTCACGGAACTGCGGCAGGACTTCCAGGTGCCGTCCTCCCGCTGCTTCCTCGAGGACCCCCCCGCCGACGAGAAGGCCCTGACCGTCTCCAGCGTCATCGGGACCGTCCGGGGCGCCGCCCGGCCGGACCGCTTCGTCGTGGTCGCCGCCAACTTCGACGGCCTGGGGGTGGACGCGGAGACCGGCGATTACTATCCGGGCGCCGACTTCAACGCCTCGGGCGCGGCCGCCGTGCTGGAGCTGGCCCGGGTGACGGCGTCTGCCGGGGAGAGCCCGCCGGTCACCCTGGTCTTCGCGCTGCTCAACGCCGAGGAGTGCGGCCACTACGGCTCCCGCGCCCTGGCCGACGCCTGCGAGATGAAGGGCTTGAAGGAGGCCGTAAGGATCATCGACCTGGAAGGGCTGGCGGCGGGCGGCGGCGATTACATGGACGTGTGGGACCAGAACTACGCCAAGAACCGCCCCATCGTCGGCGCCGTCGACGACGCCTCGGCCTTCCTGGGGGTGACCCTGGAGATCAACGGGACCGGCTCCGCCGCCGCTTCCTCCCTCTTCTTCATCTACCACATGGCCTGCGTGACCTGCGACTGGTCGTGGTTCGAGCGGAGCGACCACCCCGACTACCACAAGCCCACCGACACCCCCGACAGGCTCAACGAGGCGGGGCTGCGAGCTTCCGCCCGGGTGGCGGGAGTGGCCGCCTGGCTGCTGGCCATCCGCGACGCCGGCTGAGCCGGCCGGGCCGGCATCGCCCGGAACCCATCCGCGGGAACGGGTACCTGCTCAAGTGAGAGGGGGCCCGGGGCGGCCCGTTTTCAGATGCGGAAGTGCTCGACGCGGCGGCCCTCGCTCTCGCGCATGCGCTCGATCCACACGAAGGGGTGGTGGATCTCCTCGCGGGTGGGCAGGTTCTCCTCCCGCCTCCAGGCCAGGTTGAGGAAGCCCACCCCCTCCTCCTCGGCCACCTCGCGGCAGAAGAGCTCTCCTACCTGGTACTGCTGCAGCTTGAGGTCGAAGCCCAGCACCTTCTCGATGAAGCGCTCCGCCCCGGTCTTGGAGTCGCGGCGGCGGGCGAAGGATTCCTTCATCTCCCGAAAGCCCGGGAGGATCTCCCTGCCCACGCCGTCCATGACGAAGTTCGAGTACCCCTCCACCAGGGACATGAACCCCTGGATGCGGTCGAGTATCTCCCGCTGCTCGGGGTTGTGCACCACCGAGAGCAGCCCCCCCCGGTTGATGATCTCGTTGAGCCGGGCCGAGTCCTTCATCTCCGCGCGGGAGAGGCCGGGGAAGAGGCGGCTTCCCGCCTCTTCCAGCCGCACGGTCACGCTGGCGAAGTAGTCCTCCATCAGGCGGCGCATGTATCCGCGCAGCCACGGGAAGGCGGCGAACTCGAAGGCGTGGGTGACCTCGTGCAGGGTGATCCACAGGCGGAACTCGGCGGGCTCCAGGCGCATGCGCTCCTCCGCGCGGAGCATGTTGGGATAGACGATGTAGAGCCTGCCGGCGCCTTCCAGCCTGGGCAGGCCCAGGTCGAACTGCCCCAGCACGTTGCGGGACAGGTAGCCCATGACCAGGCCGATCTGCACGGTGAGCGCCCCCTTGGTGAAGCGCCGCGACATCCCGGCGGTGCGACGGCGCCGCTCCTCCATCCTCTCCAGGGCGGCCGCATAGCTGCGCGAGAAGGGCTCGAAGATGAGCTTGAAGCTCTCCAGGTTGGCGCGGATCCAGGCGGGGCGGTCCAGCACGAAGAGGTCCCCCAGGGGGTCCCGGGGCGCCAGACCGGTGAAGCCCTCCACCAGTTCGCCCGAGCGCCGGGACATATCCCGGAAGCCCTCCTCCGCCTCCCGGCCCGGCGGCGGCACCTCCGCCCCGTCGGACTGCGCCACTATGACGGCGATGGACTCGGAGCGGTCCCAGTCGATGAAGCCCGCGCCGGTGGAGCGGAAGGCGTCCCGCAGCGAACGGAGGAGGGGCATGCGCCCCGCCCACCGTTCGAAGAACTCGTTCACGCCCCGGATGGCGGCGTCCCAGGCGTTGTCGTCTCCCCTCTCCATGTCTCGATTATAGAGGTTGGGTGGACCGAGGTGTAGGAACAGCGTTCGGCCCCCCGGCCCCGGGCCTGAAGACGAGAAAGAAGGCGGTCTTCCTGACCGAGCCGCCCATGTAGTACTGAAACGCCTCCGCCAGCCACTCGCCCCACTCGTCCGGGTAGAAGTAGGCGGCCTCGACCCCCTCGCCCGACCACAGCCCGAGGAGGTCCCCCATCCCCTCCGCACTAATGTGCTCCGTGGGGAGCAGCACGTAATGGATGTCCGGGCGCAAGTTGATCAACAGCAGGGGGTTGGGATTGAGATATGGCCATATCATCAGGACGGCCCCTTCATCCGCTTCCGAGTTGATGAACCGCGCGGAGTCGCGGCAGTAGACGGACAGGTCGTAGTGGGGGGGGCATCGTACCTGGGTGTAGCGGGCCCCGCCGTTGTGGTGATTGACGCCCAGCATGACCGCCAGGGCCGCCGCCAGCACGAAGCACGCCAGGGCGCGGCCCCTGGGCACGAACAAGCCGAGCAGGCCCTTCAGCCCCGTGCCGGCGAGCCAGGCCCAGGCGGGCAGGGCCGCGGTGATCATCCAGAACGGCTTGCCGCCGGAGAAGGAGAGCGGCAGGTAGCATGCCGCCACCCACACCACCGGCAGGACCGACCTGCGGTCCTCTCCTCCAAGGGCCCCCCTGATGGAGTCGGCGCAGCCCCAGACGGACAGCAGCAGCAGGGGCCAGCCCAGATCCACGGCCGCCCCGCTGAGATAGTAATGCCACGGTTGGGCCCAGTCCCTGGAATCCTGGGTCGAGCCCGAGAAGAAGCCCAGCCAGGTCCCCCCGGTTTCGGAAAAAAAGACGTACCACCAGCCGCTCATCAGCGCCGCCACGCCCGCGGTGACCAGCAGCCCCCGCCACGCCTCCCTCTTCTCCCCCCCTGCCAGGAGATAGGCGGGCAGGACGAGGAGGAGGAGCACGCCGTTCTCCTTGCTGAGCAGGCTCAGGCCGAGGAACATGCCGCTCATGAAGTAGCGCCGGCGCACGAATGCGTACAGGGCGCAGAGCATCCAGAAGACGCAGGCGGAATCCTCCTTGATCCAGACGCCGGTGCCGCTGGCGGCGGGCAGGAGGGCCAGGGCCAGGCAGGCGAAGAGGGCCGTGGCGCGACCGCTTATCTCCCGCACCAGCAGGAACAGGGCGAAGAACGAGCCGCAGGAGAAGGCCAGGGAGATCAGGCGGTAAAGGGTCGCGCTCTCGCCGAAGAGGGCCATCCCCAGGCGGCACAGCAGGAGGTAGAGGGGCGGGTGCACGTAGATGCCTCCATAGTATAAGGCCCCGGGGTCGCCGGAAGCCACGGCGCGCAGTATGATGATGGAGCGGCCCTCGTCCCAATTGAGCAGCGCGGAAAAACCCTGGAGCCGCACCAGGATGAAGAGCAGGAAGGCCAGGCCCAGGCAGGCCGGGAAGGCAAGCCGCCTCCAGCCCTCCGGCCCGGCGCCGGCCGCAACCGCGGCTCTCCCTCCGTCCTCCGCTTTCATGCCTAGATTATAAGGCCTGCCCGCTTCCGGGAGAACCGGCGGCGGCCGCGGCCGGCGGGGTCAGCCCCCGAGCCCCCGCATCCGCTGCCCTTCCAGGACCTCCTCCAGGTAGGCGCCGCGGCACCGCCCGGCCAGTATCTCCTCGACGAGCTCCTCCTCGGTGGAAAAGTCGCGCTCGAAGACGGTCACGCACCTGCCCACCACGGTCACGACGTGGGCGTCGCTCCCGCCCACCGAGGCCAGCCCCAGGCGCGCCGCCTTCTCCGCCGCCTGCTCGTTCTGCTCCGGCCGGCATCCGGCGTTGTGGGTCTCAACCGCGTCCAGGCGGGCCAGGACCTCCTCCGAGGTGCTCCCCTTGTACTTGCGGTGGTGCCCCCAGTAGCCCCGGGTGGGATGGGCGCCGATGATGACGCCCCCTTCCGAGCGCACCATGTCGTAGAGCTTGGAGAAGTCCATGTCCGGCTCCACCTCCGAGGAGACGCCGAAGACCAGCATGTCCCCTTCCGGCGTGTAGACCTCCACGCCCCGGAAGACCACCAGGGCGTGCTCGTGGGCCATGTCGTAGACGATCTGGGCCCCGCGGTGGACGGAATGCTCGGTCACCCCCACCCCGTCCAGGCCCAGTCCCACGGCGGCCGCGATGAGTTCGTCCGGCGCGAGCGCGCTGCAGCGCGATGAGCGGTTGGTGTGGATGTGCAGGTCTACTATCATCTTGCCGTCCTTCGTCTCCGCCGTGACCGGCGTTTAGTCTAGCATAGAGAGCGGTTGCGGAAAAGGAGGACCCGATGCCCCCGCCCGCTTCGTGAATTTGGGGTCAGGCCCCTTTTTCACTATTCCGCTTGGCCAGCAGCTCGACGAGGTCGTACACGGGCAGGCCGCCGGATGCGCGGGAGGTGTCGCCCAGGTTGGCCTCGCAGAAGGGGCAGCAGGTGACCAGGGCCCCGGCACCGGTGGCCGCGGCCGCCTCCAACCGCGCGGCCGCCAGTTCCGCCGCGAAGGAGCCGTGGGCCGTGCGCACGCCGCCCCCCGCCCCGCAGCAGAGGGAGTTCTCGCGGATGCGCTCCATCTCCACCAACTCCAGGCCGGGGATGGCCTCGAGGATGCGCCGGGGAGCGTCGAAGACGCCGCCGTGCCTCCCCAGGTGGCAGGGGTCGTGGTAGGTCACCCGCATCCTCACCTCGGGCAGCTCCAGCTTCCCCTCATCCAGAAGCCTCACCAGGAACTCGGAGAGGTGCAGCACTTCCGCGTCCAACCGTCCCAGCTTGGGATATTCGTGCCGGATGATCCCGTAACAGCCGGCGCAGGCGGTGATGATGGTGGAGACGCCGCAGCGGGCAAAGGTCTCCAGGTTGCGCCCGGCCAGTTCCTCGTAGAGGCCGCGCTCCCCCACCCGCAGGGCGGTGGAGCCGCAGCACACCTCGTCCCTGCCGAGGATGCCGAAGTCCACGCCGGCCCGCTGCAGGAGCTGCGCCGTGGCCACCGCCACCGGCTGGGCCGCGGCCACGTAGGCGGCGGTGCATCCGGGGTAGTAGAGGACCTCCGCCTCCTCCCGGGGCAGCGTCTTCAGCCGCAGCCGCTTGGCCCAGCGGTCGCGCAACTGGCGCGGCTGCATCCAGGGATTGTCGTAGTTGCGGATGCTCTGCACCAGGGCCTTCTGCGCCTCCAGGGGGCCCAGGCCCTCCCGCACCGCCAGGCGCCTCACCTCCATCAGCAGCTCGGTCAGCTGGATGCCCATGGGGCAGCGCGTCTTGCAGGAATAGCACTGCGAGCAGTAGTAGATGACTTCCGGCCTCAAGACCTCCTCCCTGCGGCCCAGCTGCAGCAGGCGCACCAGCTGGCGGGGGGTGGCCTCCCAGGCCCCGGCGGTGGGGCAGGAGCCCACGCAGGTGCCGCACTGCATGCAGGAGAAGAGCTTCTCCCCCGCCTCGGTTTCGCGCAGCAGCTCCCCGAAGAAGCCCGGCTCCTTCCCGTCCAGTTCGATGGCGCGGTCGTCCATCATCCCTCCCCCGAGGACAGCGCGTCGATCTGCTCCAGCAGCACGTCGTCGCCCAGGTTGAGCACCTGCAGCGCGCCGGAGAAGCACTGCGCCACGCAGAGGCCGCAGCCCTTGCAGAGCACCTCGTTCACCTCGATCAACCCGTCCTCACCATCCAGGGTCAGCGCCCCGTACGGGCAGGCCTCCCGGCAGAGCCCGCAGCCGCGGCAGAGTCCCTTGTCGCCCACCACCACCGCGGCCTCCACCTCTACCTCACCCGCGGCCAGCAGGGCCAGCGCCTCCGCCGCCGCGGCCGAGGCCTGGGCCACCGCGTCGGGGATGTCCTTGGGCCCCTGGCAGCATCCGGCCACGAAGACGCCGGCGGCGGAGGTCTCCACCGGGCGCAGCTTGGGGTGGGCTTCCAGGAAGAAGCCGTCGGCGTCCCGCGCCACCCCGAAGAGGCGCGCCAGCGCCTCCGACTCCGGGCGCGGCTCCACCGCCGTCCCCAGCACCACCATGTCCACGTCCACCCGCAGCGGCCGGCCCAGCAGGGTGTCCTCCGCCAAGACGCGCAGGCGGCCGCCGGCCCGCGTGACCTCGGAGCACTTGCCGCGGGTGAAGACCACCCCCTCTTCCCGCACGCGCCGGTAGAACTCCTGATAACCCTTGCCGAAAGCCATCGCGTCGATGTAGAACTCGTAGACCCGCGCCCCGGTCTTCTCCCGGGCCAGGAGGGCCTGCTTCATGCCGTACATGCAGCAGATGCGCGAACAGTAAGGGTGATGGTTCTCGTCCCGCGAGCCGATGCAGTGGAGAAAGGCGATGGATTCGGGATCGCTCCCGTCCCGCTTGAGGATGCGCCCGCCGGTGGGCCCGTTGGAACTGGAGAGGCGCTCGAACTCCAGCCCGGAGAGGACGTCGGGATGGCGCCCGTAACCGTACTGGGGCATGGCCGCCGCGTCGAAGAGGTCGTAGCCGGCGGCCAGGACCACCACCCCCACCTCCAGGTCCAGGAACTCCTCCTCCTGGGTGAAGTCGATGGCCCCCGCGGCGCACGCCTCCACGCACTTCTGGCCGCACTTTCCCCTGGTGAAATGGAGGCAGCTGTCCGGGTCCACCGCCGCGGCCAGCGGCACCGCCTGCGGAAAGGGGATATGGATGGCGGAACGCACGGCGAGGCCCGCCTCGAACGACGACGGGACCTTGCGCACGGCGCACGCCGTCGAGCATTCCCCGCAGGCGGTGCAGGCACGGGCGTCCACGTAGCGCGGTCGGCGGCGCACCTGCACCTTGAAGTTGCCCACGTATCCCTCCACCTTGACCACCTCGCTGGAGGTGAGGATGCCTATGTTCTTCCGGCGCGCCACCTCCACCATCTTGGGGGTGAGGATGCAGGCGGAACAGTCCAGGGTGGGGAAGGTCTTGTCCAGTTGGGCCATGTGCCCGCCGATGGAAGCGTCCTTCTCCACCAGCCAGACCTGGTATCCCGCCTGAGCCAGGTTGAGAGAGGCCTGGATGCCGGCGATGCCCCCACCCACCACCAGGGCGGCCGGGGTGACCGGCGCCCTGCGCCGCTGCAGGGGCCGCAGCCGCGCCGCCCTGGCCACCGCCGCCCGCAGCAGGCCGGCCGCCTTGCGGGTGGCCGCGTCCCGGTCGTCGTGCACCCACGAGCACTGCTCGCGGATGTTGGCCACCTCCAGGCAATAGGGGTTCAAGCCCGCGTCCTCCAGGGCGGCGCGGAAGGTGAGTTCGTGCATGCGCGGGGAGCAGGCCGCCACCACCACCCCGGCCAGGCCCGCCTCGCGGATGTCCAGCTTGATGAGGCCCTGTCCCGCGTCGGAGCACATGTAGTCGTATTCGCGGACCAGGCCTACCCCCGGCAGCCCGCGGGCCAGGCGCACCAACTCCGCGCAGTCCACGCCGGCGGCGATGTTGGTGCCGCAGTGGCAGACGTAGACGCCGATGTCCTTCTTCATCCCATCCGTCCCCGGCGGGCCGCCGACGGGGCCCGCATCACCACCGTCACGGCTAACGAAGCCGACGGAAAGAGCCGACGGGCTGCCGTTGTTGCGGTGAGGCTGCTGCGTAAGTTAGTAGATACTAAGTATTATCCTCACTCCCCCCCGCCCTTGTCAATCGAGCCGCGCCGGACAACGCCCCGCGGCCGCGGCGCGGCGCGTTGTCCGGCGTTTTCGGCTTATGTTATCATAGGCCACGATCAAGGAAGGAGGCGGGCAGGATGGCAAAACCCCTCGACGGCATCAAGGTGCTGGACCTCAGCCAACTGTTGCCGGGTCCCTACTGTACGGGCATACTGGCAGACCTCGGGGCCGAGGTCGTCAAGGTGGAGCCGCGGGAGGGCGATTTCGGGCGCCTGCTCGGCGGCATGTTCAGCCAGATCAACCGGGGCAAGAGGAGCATCACCCTCAACCTCAAGGACCCGCGGGCCCAGGAAGTCTTCCTCCGCCTGGCCTCCACCGCCGACGTGGTGGTGGAGGGCTTCCGGCCGGGCACCACCGACCGCCTGGGAGTGGGCTACGAGGCCTGCCGGAAGGAGAACCCGCGCCTCGTCTACTGTTCCATCTCCGGGTTCGGCCAGGACGGCCCCTACCGCGACCGCCCGGGACACGACATCAACTACATGTCCCTGGGAGGGGCGCTCTCCCTGCTCAAGGGAGGGGACGGCCGCCCCGTCAACCCCGGCTTCGAGATGGCCGACGCCACCGCGGGCCTGGAGGCCGCCGTGGCCATCCTCGCCGCCCTGCTGGCGCGGGGCCACACCGGCCGGGGCCAGTTCTTGGACATCTCCATGCTCGACTGCGTGGTCTCCCTTCTCCCCATGCACGCCAACACCTACCTCTCCCTGGGGACGCTTCCGCCCACCAACCTGACCGACCTCTGCTCCCACTACCGCATCTTCGACACCGCCGACGGCGACTACCTGGTCTTGGGGATCGTGCACGAGGACCGCTTCTGGACCAGCCTGGCCGACGCGCTGGAGGGATTCGAGGACGTGCGCGACCTCAAGCACCTGCAGCGCATGGAGCGCCGCGACGAGCTCATCCTGCGCATGTCCGAGGCCTTCCGCAAAAAGACGTTGGCCGAGTGGCTCCAGCGCCTTGAGGGCCTGGACATCCCCTACTCCACCGTCAACGACGTGGCCCAGGCCCTGGAGGACCCGCAGGTGCTGCACCGCGGGATGCGGGTGACCATCCCGGGGCCCGGGGGCGAGGTGGCCTGCCTCGGCAGCCCTTACAAGCTGTCGGAAACCCCGGTCACCTTCGACGCCCCCGCGCCCGGCCTGGGCGAACACACCGATGCGGTGCTGGCAGGGATAGGCCTCTCACCAGAGGAGATAGACGGGCTGCGCAAGGCCGGGGCCGTTTAGGGGGATTCGGAGGGTTTGCGGGCATCCCTTGCTTTTTTCGCCCGTTTGTTGATTATATATGCCCGGAAGGTCCCGGTGGGGATTCCGGCTCCAGGGTGGAAGGAGAGGACATGATCAAGATCCTGGGCCTGGCGGGCAGCCCCCGCCAGAGCGGCAATACCGCCCTCCTCCTGCAGGAGGCCCTGAAGGGAGCGGAGGAAGCGGGAGCCGGCGTGGAGAAGGTCTTCCTCTGCAAGAGGAACATCTCCCCCTGCACGGGTTGCGAGAGCTGCGCCAAGACCGGGGAATGCTCCCTGGACGACAGCATGGACCAGCTCTACCGGAAGGTTCTCGCGGCCAACGGCCTGATCGTCGCGGCTCCCGTCTATTTCAACTCGGTAAACGCCCAGACCAAGGCCTTCATCGACCGCTTTCGTTGTATCTGGGAGCGGAAGAACGCCCTCGGCCGGGAGGTCACCGACCCCGAGACCCGCGACTCCCGCCGGGGCCTCTTCCTCTCCACGGCCGGCCTGGACAACCCCCGCGCCTTCGAGGGGGCCATCAAGGTGATGGACATCTTCTTCGAGACGGCGGACATCAATTACTACGAGCGCCTGCTCTTCTTCAAGATGAGCGACAAGGGGGCCGTGCGGCGGCACCCCACCGCCTTAAACGTCGCCTTTCGGGCCGGCGGCCACCTGGTGGAGGAGATCTCCCGCCACTTCTCCAGCGAAGCCGAAGAGAAACCCCGCTGACCGACGGCGCAGGCCGGGAGCGCGCCCGCGAACGGGCAGGCCCTACTCCCGCGGCCCCTATCCGGTGATGCCGCTCCAGTCCGCGCCGGCGGCAACTGCTCATGCGGTACGCGGACAGGCCCGGTATAATGTATGCGCGTGCACGGGACGAGACCGGGCGGCGTCCGGAGAGCGGCGGGAAGGGGGTGCGGGATGAGAGCAGAGGTCAGGCTGACGCAGTGGTCCAGCAAGGCGGGCTGAGCCGCCAAGCTGGGTCCGGGGGACCTCAGGGACATACTGGATTCACTCCCTCCCGAGAAGCGCGAGGAATTGCTGGTGGGGCTGGAGACGCCCGACGACGCGGCGGTCTTCCGTCTGTCGGAGGACCTCGCACTGGTGCAGACGGTGGACTTCTTCACCCCCATCGTGGACGACCCCTTCCTCTTCGGGCAGATCGCCGCGGCCAACGCCCTCTCGGACATCTTCGCCATGGGGGGCAGGCCCCTCACCGCCATGAACATCCTCTGCCACCCCTGCGAACTGGGGAGCGGAGTGGCGGTGGAGGTGCTGCGGGGAGGGGCGGAGAAGGTCAGCGAGGCGGGCGCGGTGGTCGTGGGCGGGCATACCGTGGACGACCGGGAGCCCAAGTACGGACTGGCGGTCACCGGAACGGTGCATCCCGAGCGCGTCCTCACCGCCGCGGGGGCGCGTCCGGGCGACCTGCTGGTGCTCACCAAGCCCCTGGGCACCGGCATCCTGGCCACGGCACTCAAGGGGGGCTTCCTCGAGGCGGACGGGATGGCGGAGGCCGTGGAGGGCATGCGCACCCTCAACGCGGCGGCCGCGGAGGCGGCACTGGAGGCGGGCGTGAGCGCCTGCACCGACGTGACCGGCTTCGGGCTGATGGGGCACCTGCTCAACATGCTGGAGGCGGGAAGGGTGAGCTGCGTCCTGGAGGGCGGGGAGGTGCCCCTCTACCCCCGGGTGATGGAGATGGCGGGCTCGGGGATGGTCCCGGCGGGCGCCTACGACAACCGCTCCTTCTACGCGGCCAGGGTGGCTTCGCCAGGCGCGGACGAGTTGGTGCTGACGGCGCTGTGCGACCCCCAGACCTCCGGCGGGCTGCTCCTGGCCGTGCCGCCCGGCCGGGGGGAGCGGCTCCTGGCCGGCCTGGAGGAGCGCGGCTGCCGCGGCGCCCGGGTCATCGGCCGCTTCACCGAACCGCGCCCGTTCCCCGTAACCGTGGAGTGACGGTTCCGGGCACCATCGCTTTACGCCTCCTTTCTGCGGTTTTATGCTAATATTTATCTACTTTCGCATATAGGAGGAGGCGCATGGCCGACGGGAACACGCTGGACGCGCGGGGGCTGGCCTGCCCCCAGCCGGTGGTTCTGACCAGGCAGGCACTGCGGGAAAGGCCGGGGCCGCTGCGGGTGCTGGTGGACGACCCCGCGGCCCGCGACAACGTCATCCGCTTCGCCGGTTCCCAGGGATGCGCGGTGGAGGTGCGGGAGGAGGGCTCCGGCTTCGCCCTGGAACTGACCCCCGGCGCCGGTGAGGCCGCGCCGGCCGGGGCGGCAGGGTCGCACCTCTTCGTCCTCTCCTCCGACTTCATGGGCAAGGTGGACGACGACCTGGGGCGCCTGCTCATCAAGGCCTTCCTCAGCACCCTGTCCGAGCGGGACGATCTCCCGTCCCACCTGGTACTCTTCAACAGCGGCGTGCTCCTGGCCTGCGGGGGCGCGGATACCGCCGGCGCCATCAAGGGGTTGGAGAAACGAGGGGTGGCCGTCCTGGTCTGCGGTACCTGCCTGGACTTCTACGGGCTGAAGGACGAACTGCGGGCGGGCACGGTCAGCAACATGTACGAGATAGTCGATGCCCTGGCCGGAGCGGGCAGGTGCATCACGGTATGAAATGTGAAGAATGAAGGGCTGACCCCAAGTGAAGGGGGGGAGCGTGGATAAGAAGGAGTACCTCCGCGGCCTGTCCTCGGTGAACGACCTGCTGCAGGCGTTCAACCGCATGCCCTCCGCCTCCGGCGGCATCCCCCGCGGCATCGTGGTGGAAGCCGTCCGCGTGGTGGTGGACGGGGTGCGCGAGGCCATCCAGGCGGCCAGGGACGAGGCCGAACTCAAGGAGATCAAGACCGAAGTGGACGACCTGCTGCCCCTGGTGGAGGAGGAGGTGCGCGGGCGCCTCCAGCGCCACCTGCGCCGCGTGGTCAACGCCACCGGCGTGGTCCTCCACACCAACCTGGGGCGCTCCCTCCTGCCGCCCGAAGCGCTCGAGGGCATCCGGGAGGCCGCCGGCGCCTATTCCAACCTGGAGCTGGACCTGGAGACGGGCGAGCGCGGCAGCCGCCACGTCCACGTGGAGCAGCTGCTCCGCGAGCTGACCGGGGCGGAGGCGGCCATGGCCGTCAACAACAATGCCGGCGCGGTGCTGCTGGCGCTCACCGCCCACGCGCGCGGCCGCGAGGTGGTGGTCAGCCGCGGCCAGCTCATCGAGATCGGCGGCTCCTTCCGCCTGCCCGAGGTGATGGAGCAGAGCGGGGCCCGCCTGGTGGAGGTGGGCTCCACCAACCGCACGCGCATCTCCGACTTCCGCGCGGCGGTAAGCGAGGAGACCGCCATGCTCATGCGCGCCCACCCCAGCAACTACCGCATCGTCGGCTATACCGAGGAGACCCCCCTGCCGGAGATGAGCGCCCTGGCCCAGGAGCGGGGGCTGATCCTCCTGGACGACCTGGGCTCGGGGGTCCTGGTCGACCTCGCCGCATACGGCCTGCCGCCCGAGCCCACCCCCGCGCAGTCCCTGCGGGAGGGGGCCGACCTGGTCACCTTCTCCGGGGACAAGCTGCTGGGCGGCCCCCAGGCGGGCATCGTGGCGGGCCGCAAGGACCTGGTCGAGGCCATGGCCGGCCATCCCCTGGCCCGGGCCCTGCGTATCGACAAGCTGACCCTGGCGGCCCTGGAGGCCGTCCTCCGCCTCTACCTGGAACCCGAGACGGCGGCGGCGCGGGTCCCCACCCTGGCCATGCTCACCCTGGCGCCGGAGGAGCTCAAGCGCCGCGCCCGCAAGCTGGCCAGGGGCCTGACGGCGGCGTCCGGCCGCTACGAGGCGGAGGTGGTGGAGGACTCCTCCCGGGCGGGAGGGGGTTCCCTGCCCGCCGCCTCCATCCCCACCTGGGTGGTGTCGGTGGCCTCGCCGGGCCTCACCGCCAACCAGCTGGAGCAGGGGCTGCGCGCCTCGGACCCCCCGGTCATCGCGAGGATCCGCGGCGACCGGGTCATCCTGGACCCGCGCACCCTGCTGGAGGGCGATTACGAGCCGCTCCTGCGCGCCTTTGAGCGCATCGCGGCCGGCGCGGGGTGATGGGCTTGCGGAGCCTGATCATCGGCACCGCCGGCCACATCGACCACGGCAAGACCCAGCTGATCAAGGCCCTCACCGGCACCGACACCGACCGCCTCAAGGAGGAGAAGGAGCGGGGCATCTCCATCGAACTGGGCTTCGCCGACTTCCCCCTGCCCGACGGCACGCGGGCCGGGGTGGTGGACGTCCCCGGGCACGAGCACTTCGTCAAGAACATGCTGGCCGGGGCCACCGGCTTCGACCTGGTGCTGCTGGTGGTGGCGGCGGACGACGGGGTGATGCCCCAGACCCGCGAGCACCTGGCCATCATCGACCTGCTGGGGGTAGGCGAGGGGCTGGTGGTGGTGACCAAGGCCGACCTGGCGGATGAGGAGATGGTGGAGCTGGTGCGCGAGGAGGCCGCCGAGCTGCTGGAAGGCACCGCCCTGGAGGGGGCGGAGATCATCACCGCCTCCTCCGTCACCGGCCGGGGGCTTGCGGAGGTGAAGGAGGCGTTGATGCGGGCGGCCGGGCGGGTGCGGGAACGCCGCGGCTCCGGCCCCTTCCGCCTGCCGGTGGACCGCGTCTTCACCCTGAAGGGCATCGGCACCGTGGTCACCGGGACCCTGTGGGAGGGCTCGGTGAAGGACGGCGACGAGGCCGTGCTGGAGCCCGGGGGCCGGGCGGTGCGCGTGCGCAACGCGCAGGTGCACGGGCAGGAGGTGGAGACGGCCCTGGCCGGCCAGCGCGTCGCCCTCAACCTGCCGGGCATCGCCGTGGAGGAGATCGGCCGCGGCGACGTGGTGCTGAGCGCTGGGTACCTCTCCCCCACCTTCATGCTCGACGCCCGGCTGCAGCTGCTGCCCGACGCCCCCCGGCCCCTGAAGAACCGCGCCCGCGTCCGCTTCCACCACGCCACCCGCGAGGTTCTCGGCCGCATGGTCCTGCTGCGCGAGGCGGGGGAGGGGGGGGAGGCGCAGGAGCTGACGCCGGGCGATAGCGCCTACGTGCAGTTCCGCCTGGAGGCCCCGGTGGTGGTGAAGTACGGCGACCGCTTCATCCTGCGCAGCTACTCCCCCGTCACCACCATCGGCGGCGGGCAGGTCCTCGACTCCCACCCCCCGAAGCACCGCCGGGCGGACCGTGCCCTCGTGGAGGCGCTGGCCGTGCGGGAGCGGGGAGAGGTGCCGGGGGTGCTCGAGTCCGTCTTCGAGGGACGGGGGGCGCCGCTGGAGATGGAGGCCCTGGAGCGCCTGAGCGAGCTGGACCCCCGCGCCGTCCGCGCCGCGGCGGAGGAGCTGCTCAAGGCGGGCGCCTGGCGCAGCATCCCTTCCGAGCGCCGGGACAAGCTGATGCCCGCCAAGATGTTCGACGCCTACGCCGAGAGGATCACCGGGCTGCTCAAATCCTTTCACCAGGACAATCCCAGGGAAGCGGGCATGGAGAAGGAGACCCTGCGCGCCCGCCTCTCGCGCTCCCTGCCCGCCGGCGACTTCGACGCCCTGCTCAAGCTGCTGGCGGAGGGGGGGTCGGTAACGGTCAAGGAGGGCAAGGTCTCCATCCGGGGGGAGGGCCGGGCGCTCACCGCCGCCGAGGAACGGGAGAAGCGCGCCGTCCTCTCCGACATCGAGGCGGGCGGCTTTTCGCCCCCCTTCTTGAAGGAGATCGCCGGGGCGCACGGCCTGGACGCCCGCAAGGCGCGGGACTTCGTGGGCATGCTGATGGAGGAGGGGGCCGTGGAGCAGGTGACGCAGGACTACTACCTGGCCAGCGGCCGGCTGGCCGAGGCCGAGGGCGGCATCCGCGCCTTCCTCTCGGAGCACGGGCGCCTGGGGGTCAAGGATCTCAAGGAGATGTACGGCCTGTCGCGCAAGTATTCCATCCCCCTGCTCGAGCACTTCGACCGGGCCCGCGTCACGCGGCGCGACGGCGACTACCGCGTGTTGTGGTGATTGTCTCCCGTTTTGGGTAATATCTTATGCGGAGATGCATTCGTCCTGGTGGGCGGCCCGGTCTTCAAAACCGGTGCGGCGTCGTAAAGGGCGTCGGGTAAGTTCGATTCTTACGCATCTCCGCCACTATTCTCCGGGGAGGCGATGCGGCCCGGGGACCCGAAGGGCCGCGGGCGACGGACGCCCCCGCGGCGGGCCCCTCCGGCCCTTGCGGGCCGCCCTCGACCCCGCCGCCCCCTATTCGACCCCGCCGCCCTCCAGCATCCTCAAGGCCTCCAACGCGGCCGGGTCCGGGTTGGGGGCGTACTCCAGGTAGAGCTCAAACGCCTCCCGGGCCTCGCCCGGGCTGCCCGCCTCCAGGAGCGCGAACGCCCTCTTGAGCGCCAGGTCCGGGTTGGGGGCGTACTCCAGGGCCTGGCCGTAGAAGCCCGCCGACATCCCCGGCCGGCCGGCGCCCCACAAGAAGTCCCCGGCCTCGCCGAGGAGCTGCGGATAGGTGGCCATGAAGCTCTCCTCCAGGCTGCCCGCCGGGTGCAGGGTGACCGGCAGCCCCCGGTCGTCTATATGCCCCCAGAAATACCACTGCTTCAAGAAATACGCCTGGTGGTCCAGCTCTTCCCCCTCCGGCACCATCCTGTAGGCCAGGCCCTCCGGTATCTGCCTGCAGGGAAGGCCTCCCGCGTCTATGGCGGGATAGATGTAGAAGGCGCGGTCCGGGTTCTGCTCCATCAGCCGGGCGATCCCCCAGCGCATGTAATCGTCCTTCGCCAGGCCCTGCGGGGCATCCTCGGCCATGAACACCCTCAATCCGGGATAATGGCGCGCCAGCTGGCGCAGGTACCATTCCTCCCCTAAAAAACCCAGCACTATGGAGACGAAGTCCTTCTTCTCGCCCGCAACGACCTGATAATAGCAGTCCACCAGCTCCACCGGTATGTCTCCCGAAAGGATGAGGACCGACCCCTCCTCCACGCCGGAGAGCAGGTTTTCCACGTATGACTCCCCTATGAAGTCATAGGCGATCCCCGTGCGGCAGGCGTTGGCGCCGAAGTTCCGGGCGAAGGGCAGCACCAGCAGCAGGGCCGCCGCCAGGGAGAGGATCGCCCGGTACCGCGCCATGGGGCCGCGCCTCGAACTCAGGCCTTCCACGCCCCGGAGCAAAGCGTCCGCCCCCGCCCCCAGGAAGAAGACGAAGAGGACGGTGGGCAGCAGGTAGAAACGGCCGAGGATGGAGGCGTGCCAGGCGCTGGTGATCCTGGTGTTCATCATCACCGGGAAGACGATGCCCGAGAAGAAGAAGGAGGCGGCCAGGGGGGCGAAGTAACCGCTGCGCTTCCATGCCAGCCAGACGGCTCCCGCCGCCCCCAGTACCAGCCCGATTATCCAGAACTCGTGGTAGAGGACGGAGAAGAAGTCGGCCACCAGGGTGAAGGGGTTGCCGGACGGCTGGCCCAGCCCGAGGCTGTAGCTGCCGTAATACCGCCTCAGCACGAAGTCCAGGAAAGCCCGCGGCGTCGAGGGGTCCCGGAAGTTTATATAAGGATGCCCGGACGCGCGCAGGGGGATGTACGCGTAGGGCAGGAGCCCCAGGGCCAGCGCCGCCGCCGAAAGGAGCCACATGCGCAGCTTCCCGGCGAAGAAGACGAGGGGGCGGAGGACCAGGAGGAAGACGCCGGGCAGCACCAGGACGATGGTGTGGTGGTTGGACAGGCCCAGCCCCACGAGGAAGGCCAACGCCAGCAGGCGCCTCCCGGTCCGTCTCTCGTCCCCGGAGGCGTGCCCCTCCCTCACCAGTATTGCCGCGAACAGCAGGAGGGCGCAGAGGAGGTCGTTCAAGGGGAAAGCCTCCGCCACCAGCGCGTAGAAGAAGAACGGGTAGGCAAGGCCCAAGGCGGCCGTCGCGACCAGGGCGGGCGCCGGCCGGCCGGTCATCTTGATCAGGGACAGGCACAAGAAGCAGAGCGTAGTCGCGTGAAACAGCGACGAGAGCAGGTTGACGCGGAAGGCCACGCTCCCGAAGGGCAGGTGGGACGCCACGAAGCCGAGCAGCACGTAGAGGGGGAAGCCGGGCGGGTGCACCACCCCCAGCGAATAGGCGCCCCCCACCATCTCCGGGGAGTCCCCCGCGATGGCGGCGTAGTGGCTGCAGTTGAGCAGGTAAGCCGCCAGGAAGAAGGCGGACGCGGCCAGGGCCCAGGCGATCTCCCTTGCGCTCAGACGGTGCACGGCGAACCGGTCGCGCGAACCGCTCGCCCAGTCCCGGAGCCTTCCCGGCCGATCCTTCACTCCGCGACCCTTGCCCGGTTGAGCTTGAGCCCGGCTTCGATCCCTCCGCCGGCGTGGACCCCTCCCCGCGCGTCCACGATGAGCAGCCCGTAACCGTGCCCCTCCGCCCACTCGAGCGCCTCCGGGTACCCCATGACGAAGAGGGCGGTGGAGAGGATGTCCGTCTCCGCCCCGCCCGTCCCGCTTCCGCAGGGGACGAGCACCGAGTCGCCGATGGACGCGGCGGCCGGCCGGCCGGTGGAGGGGTCGAAGATGTGGTGGTAGCGCACCCCCCCGTGCTCGAAGTAGCGCTGGTAGTCGCCGGAGGAGGAGAGGCAGGCGCCGCCCCCGAGCGTCAGCTGGCCCAGGAACGAGCCGGTGTCGCGCGGGTTGGTGACGCCGACGCGCCAGTCCGGACCGCCCGCCTCGCGCGGCTTCTGCCCGACGGTCAGGGTGGTGCTGACCATGTCCACGAAGCCGCTGACGGCCCCCGTCCCCTCGAGGACCCTGACCGCCGCGTCCGCCGCGTAGCCCTTGGCCATGCCCCCCAGGTCGACGATCATGCCCTCTTTCGCCAGGTAGACGGTCCTCGCGGCCTCGTCCAGGACCAGGTGCTCGTCGCCGCAGCGGGCCAGCGCCTCCTCCACCTCCGCGTCGGAAGGCGGGCCGTCCCCCCGCTCGCGCCGGCCCGCCACGTCCCAGAGGTCGATGACCGGCCCCAGGGTGACGTCGAAGCAGCCGCCGGTCTCGGCGTGAAAGCGCTTGGAGAGCGACAGCGCCGCGAAGAGGTCGCCGGAGACCTCCAGCGGGGCGGCGTGGGCGCCGCGGTTGACCGCCGCCAGTTCGCTTGCGGGGTCGTGCCGGTCGAAGACGCTTTCCAGGCGGCGCACCTCCGCGAAAGCGGCGTCGGCCGCCTCCTCCACCGCCCGCTTGTCCCGCCCGTAGAGGACCATCCTGACGGCGTCGTCGAGGACGTACTCGGTGCGGCTGTAGGGCTCCTCCAGGTAGCCGGAGCCCCGCCCCAGCCAGGAGAAGAGCAGGATCACCAGGGGCACCGCCGCCAGCAGCCCCGCGATGACCAGCAGGGTCTCCCGGCGGTTCCTCCTCACCAGCTCCTTCTTATCCATGGACGGCGGCGCGGCCCGGGGTCAGCGGCCGTTGCCCTTCTTCTCCACCAGGGCCACCCTGGCCGCGCTCACCTTGAACTCCGGTATCTTGGACACGGGGTCGTAAGCGTCGTTGGTGAGCAGGTTGGCCGGGGCCTCCCCGTAGTGGAAGGGCACGAAGATCAGGCCGGGAGCGGTCTTCCTGGTCACCCGGGCCTCCAGCTTGATGCTCCCCCGGCGGGTGGCCACCTCCACCAGGTCGCCGCCCTCGATGCCCAGGCCTTGAGCGTCTTCCGGGTTCACCCACACCCGGTTCCCGGTGTCGCTCTCCTCGATGCTTCGGGAACGCCTGGTCATGGTCCCCGTATGGTACTGGGAGAGCACCCGGCCGGTGGTCAGGGTGAAGGGATACTCCGAGTCGGCCGTCTCGGCCGGCGGCTTGTATTCCGCGGGAGAGAACCTGCCCTTGCCGCGGGTGAACTGCCCGACGTGCAGGATGGGGGTGCCGGGGTGGTCGGGGGACGGGCAGGGCCAGTGCAGCACTTCCCCCGCGTCCAGGCGGGCGTGGCTGATGCCGCCGTAGGAAGGGGTCACCGCGGCGATCTCCTCCATCACCGCCGCCGGCTCCACCGCCTTCATCTCGTACCCCAACCGGGACGACAGGCCGCAGATGATCTCGTTGTCGGTGCGGGCGAGGCCCGGGGGCTCGACGGCCTTGCGCACCCTCTGCACCCGCCGGTCGGTGTTGGTGAAGGTGCCCTCCTTCTCCGCGAAGGAGGCGCCCGGCAGCACCACGTCGGCCAGGCGGGCCGTCTCGGTCAGGAAGATGTCCTGCACCACCAGGAAGTCCAGGGACTTCAGGGCCTCCTCGATGTGGTTGAGGTTGGGATCGGAGAGCATGGGGTTCTCGCCCACCACGTACATCCCCTTGACCTTGCCGTCGAGCATCCCGGCCACCATGTCCGTCAGGGTCATGCCGGGCTTTGCGGGGAGGCCCTTGACGCCCCAGGCCTGCTCGTAGGCGGCGCGCACCTCCGCGTCGTCCACCTTGCGGTAGCCCGTCAGGACGTTGGGCAGGGCGCCCACGTCGCAGGCCCCCTGCACGTTGTTCTGGCCGCGCAGCGGGTTGACGCCGGCCCCCTCCTTGCCCAGGTTGCCGGTGAGCATGGCCAGGTTGGCCAGGGCCATGACGTTGTCGGTCCCGGTGGTGTGCTGGGTGATACCCATGGCGTAGCAGATGGCCGCGTTCTCGGCCGCGGCGAAGATGCGCGCCGCGGAGCGGATGTCCTCCGCGTCCACCCCGGTGATCTCCGCCGCTCTTTCCGGCGGATAACCGGCCACCAGCTCCTTCAGTTCCTCGAAACCCTCGGTGCGCTCGCGGATGAACTCCTGGTCGTGGAGGCCCTCCGAGATGATCACGTTCATCAGGGCGTTGATGAGCGCCACGTCGGTGCCCGGGCGGTGCTGCAGCCACTTATCCGCGTAGTAGCAGAGCTTGATGTGGCGCGGCTCGGCCACGATCAGGCGGCAGTCGTTCTTCATGACCGCCTTCTTGATGCGCAGGGCGATGATGGGGTGGGCCTCCGTGGTGTTGGAGCCGATGACCAGGATGGCCTTGGCCTTCTCCAGGTCGTCGATGGTGTTGGTCATCGCGCCGCTCCCGAACGTCGTCGCCAGACCGGCGACGGTGGGGCTGTGTCACAACCGGGCGCAGTGGTCGACGTTGTTGGTGCCGATCACCGCGCGCGCGAACTTCTGCAGCAGGTAGTTCTCCTCGTTGGTGATCCTGGCCGAGGCCAGCACGGCCAGGCTGTCCGGTCCGTTGCGGTCCTTGATCTCCTTGAGGCGGGAGGCCACCGTGTCCAGGGCCTCTTCCCAGGAGGCCTCGACGAGCTCGCCGTCCTTCCTGACCAGGGGGGAGGTGAGGCGGTCCGGGCTGGATATGAAGTCGTAGCCGAAACGGCCCTTGACGCAGAGGTTGCCCTGGCCCGGCCCCTGCATGACCGGGGAGGTGACCTCGACCACCTGGCCGTCGATGACGTGCAGGTCGAGCTGGCAGCCGCAGCCGCAGTAGGCGCAGGTGGTGCGGGTGGTCCACCCCTCGACGCCCAGGGCCTCCATCATCTCCTCCAGCCCCACCCCGAAATGCTCGCAGGCGCTGCGGGCCATCTCCCTCTTCCAGACCCGCCCCCTCTCCTCGAAGGGGCGGGCCGTCAGGGCGCCGGTGGGGCAGGTCGATATGCACTGGCCGCAGAACTCGCAGGGCGTGTCCTGCATGTCCCGCTCGAAGGGCGTGCCCGGCACGGCGGAGAACCCCCGGTTGGTCAGATCGTACACCCCGACCCCCTGCACCTCCCGGCAGATGCGGATGCAGCGGCCGCAGAGCACGCATTTGTTGTAGTCCCTGACTATGAAGGGGTTCTCCTCGAGCACCGGGTAGTCGTGCCTCTCGCCCTCGTAGGGGGACTCCTCCACCCCGTACCGCCGGGCCAGCTCCTGGAGTTCGCAGCGGCCCGAGCTGCTGCATCCCGTACAGGCCTTGGGGTGGTCCGAGAAGAGCAGTTCCACCAGGGTCTTGCGTATCCTCTCCAGGGTCTCCGTGGCCGTCCGCACCACCATGCCGTCGGCGGCTTCGGTGGTGCAGGCCGGCAGCAGGCCGCGCGCCCCCTCCACCTCCACCAGGCAAAGGCGGCAGGCCCCGTAGGGCTCCAGGCGCTCATCGTAGCAGAGGGTGGGGATGTACAGGCCGTTGGCGCGGGCCACCTCCAGGATGGTGGAACCCCTGCGCGCCTTGTACTCGTTGCCGTCGATCCGCAGGGTGATATCCTCCAAGGCTCCTCCTCCCGCCTACTCCCCCGGGGCGGAAGCGCGGTTCCGCGCCCCCGCCCCGGATCGAGTTCGTTCTCCTCCCACAGCCAACCCGTGCCTGAGCCTTGCCCGTCCCCAAAAAGACCCGGGCTCCCGGCGCCGTCGACCCGGCCCCGGGGAAGCAGTAATATTATATGTACGAAGCGTCGCGCTGTAAATGGCGCCCCGGGCCGGCCGGGGCCGCCTTTGCGCGGGGCCCGCGCGCGGGCGGGGGGCCGCACGCTTGATTTGGGTCATGGCGCGGAAGCCCGCCCGTTCTTAAGATCTAGGTACCGGATGACGGAGGATAAGGAGGGAACCGGATATGGCCAAGAAGAGCAAGGCGAGGGAGGCGGAGAAGGGGGGCGGCCTCTGCTGCGACCACTGTTCGGACAGCAAGTTCCCCTGCGTACACATGGAGAAGCGGATGAGAAGGGAGGAGCAGGGCAGCCCGCAAGGGGGCGCCGAGGCGCCCGCGGGCGGAGCGGCCGAGGCGGAGGGATGATCCGCGGCGGAGCGTGACCCGGGGCGAACGCCCGCGGGCTTGGAGCCCGCTTAATGGAGAGGGGGGCCGGTGCGACCCGGCCCCCCGTCATTTACGCAGATCGCTACGTCGAGGCCACCGCCCCGAACCTCGCCGGCTTGAACAGCTTGTCCAGCAGGGGGACGAAGGCGTTGCCGATGAGGATGGAGAAGGCCACCGCCCCGGAGGGTCCGCCGTAAGTCCTTATGAGCACGATGCAGATGCCTATGAGCAGCCCGAAGACGACCTGCCCGTAGGTGGTCATGGGGCTGGTCACCCAGTCGGTGGCCATGAAGAAGGCCCCCAGCATCACGCCTCCGGCCAGGATGGCGTAGATGCCGTCCTTGCCCAACACGTAGGAGAGCACCAGCACCGTGGCGAGGATGGTGGTGGGGATGATCCAGCGGATGGTACCGCGGTAGAGCAGGTAGGCCCCTCCCAGCAGCACCCAGAAGGCCCCCACTTCCGCCAGCGCGCCGCCGGAATCGTTGCCGAAGAGCAGGGCCAGGTAGGAGGGGTGCGGCATCTCCGCGAAGTTCCCGTGCTTGAGCAGGGCCAGCGGGGTGGCCCCGGTGGCGCCGTCGAAGTAGCCGGGGATGACCCCCAGGTAGTGGGTCCAGGAGGCGATGATGCCCGAACAGAGCAGGACGAAGACGAACCCGAAGAGCGCCGGGTTGAAGATGTTGCGCCCCAGGCCGCCCATGACCTCCTTGACGATCACCACGGCGACGAACACCGCGATGACCAGGGTGAACCACGGAATGCCGGGGGGCATGACCAGCGCCACCAATACCCCGGTGAGCAGGGCGCTGAAGTCCATGACCGTCGGCTCCTTCTTCATCATCTTGCGGATCACCCAGTCGAAAGCGACGGCCGCGGCCGCGCCGATGGCCAGGTTGATCAGGGCGTTGACCTTGAAGACCACCAGTGCCGCGAGGGCCGCCGGGATAAGGGCGATGAGCACGTCGCGCATGCCGGTGGAGATGTCTCCCTTCTCCCGCAGGT
>CAZETE010000026.1:0-29825 GCA_964515075.1 uncultured Actinomycetota bacterium
TCCTCTATGCTGGTGTTTCTTCCGAAGGGAACGGGCTAACTCTTAAACTCCTGTCCGAGACGACCGCCCGCCTCTGCTTGACCGCGGAAGGGGTGACGTTTATTACCATGAAGTCGGAGGCGACGGTGACCTCGCCCTTCGGATAGTGGCCGCGGATGCTGTCCATGGCGGAGGCGATGGTGTCGTCGGTGGCCTGGAAGTGGGTGGCCACGGCCAGCCGGGGCGGGGGGTCGAGCCGGCTGAGCAGGAACCCGAAGGCGCCCTGCGGCGTGTGGGAGCTGTTCTGGACGGCCAGCGAGTAGTTGTAGGCCGCCTGCCAGACGGCGGGATCGACCTGGTCCGGGCTGGTGATGCCGAGGCTCTTCATGGCCCAGACGTCGGCGGGCACCACCATCTCGTGGATGAAGACGTCCACCCCGCCGGACTGCTCGAGCATGTAGTAGTTGGGCTTGGTGTCGCCGGAGAAGACCATGGACAGCCCGTTCCATTCCAGCTTGTAGCTCACGGAGCCCTTCCTGGCGTGCACGGCCGGGAAGTGGGTGATGCGCACGCCCGTGGCCTTGTTCTCGTAGGCGACGTTGTCCCCCGGCGTGGTCCCGTGTTTCGTCCAGTCCAGCTCGATGGGCACCAGGGCGTAGCCGTCGACGGGGCTGTCGTCCCCCACCGGAACGGGGGCCGTCGGGAGCCCCCAGTCGGCCTGGGTGGGGGGGACGTAGGAGGCGTAGCTGGTGGCGCCGAAGCTGAAGCTCTCGGTGTGCCAGCGGCACATCTCGCGCAGCTTCTCGCAGAAGGCCCTGAGCCCGTCCTCGTAGACCAGCCCGCTGACCGGGTCGGGCACCCCGGAAGCCGCGGGCCCCCAGACGTAGAGCGGGGACTTGCGGTCGGTGGCCGGCCCGAAACAGTATATGTAGGTAAGGTCGCTCATGTGGTCGCCGTGTATGTGCGTGAGGAAGATCTTGTCCATCTTCGCGTTGGGGATGCCCATGGTGTTGTACTTGACCACCACGCCCGCCCCGCAGTCGAAGACGAAGGCGTCCCCGCTGCCCGTCTCCACGAAGACGCTGTTGCAGGCCTGGGAGAGCCTGGGGATGACCGAGGTCCCCAGGAAGGAGATGCGCATCTCGTCCGGGCCCAGCTTCTCCGTGCCCGGGTAGTAGGGCTCCAGCCCGCTCATGAGCGAGTTGGTTTCGGTCGGGTCCGGCTCCGGCTGCCCGGAGGAGGAATTGCCGCAGCCGCCCATGGCGCCGGCCACGGCCAGCCCGCCCAGGGCAAGCCCCGAGACCCTCAATGCCTCTCTTCTGGTCATTCCTCCGTCCATGTTGCCTCCTTTGGGCCGGTCCGCCGCACGTGATGGGAACTTTTTTTCAGTCTAATCCCGCGCTGCCGGACGACGCAATACGTTTTTTTGCCCGCGGCGCCGCGCCCCCGGTTCACCAGGGCGGGTGCCACTCGCCGCCCATCCCTCCCCCTGGGACTCGACGGTCTCGGGCGTCTTCGGGACGGATGCGCCGCGGGCCGGGGCCGCCCGCGGGCGCCGTCCGCAGTTGTCGCCGGTTCCGTTAAGATATATCTTATGAGCGTCAGGGACATTCCGGGCGTGGGAGCAAGAGAGGTGAGGAGGCCGTGGGGATGAAGGTGGCCTTCCGTGAAACGCCCCTTGGGAGGATGGGGATGGGGGAAGAGGGCGGCCGCATCACCAACCTCTGGTTCGAGGGCAGCGAGGTCCCTGCGGGTGCGGCGGAAGAGGAGACCGAGGTCTTAACGGAAGCTCACCGGCAGCTCGACGCGTACCTCGCCGGCGAGCTGAAGGAGTTCTCGCTCCCCCTGGCGCCCCGCGGCACCGGGTTCCAGCGCGAGGTGTGGGAGGCCCTGCGCCGCATCCCCTACGGCGAGACCGCCAGCTACAAGGAGATCGCGGAGGCCGTCGGCAGGCCCAGGGCCTTCCGCGCGGTGGGCATGGCCAACAACCGCAACCCCATACCCGTGATCATCCCCTGCCACCGGGTCATCGGCTCCGACGGCGGCCTGGTGGGCTACGGCGGCGGCCTGGACCTGAAGAGAAGGCTGCTCGACCTGGAGAAGCGGGGCGGATGATGCCGCGAGTGAGCCCGGAGGACCGGATCCGAGGAGTCGTCTTCGGCCGGGCGGTGGGGGATGCCCCGGGCCCGGGTCCCGCCGGGCCATCCGTTTTCGCGACTGCAGGGCCATAGGACGAAGGGCTAGGCTTCCTCTCCCTCGGCCAGGTAGGGGACCAGGCTCTTCTTTATTCTCCTGATTCCGCCCCGGGGGTCGGGGACGTCTCCGTCGTATCGCGGGATAACGTGCATGTGCACGTGGAAGATGGTCTGCCCGGCGGCCTTGCCCACGTTCACCCCCACGTTGAATCCAGCGGGACCGTACCGGGCGTCCAGAAACTCCTTGACCATGAAGACCACCTCGTTCATGGCGGCAGCTTCTTCGAGAGTTAGTTCGAAGTAGGTCTCAACATGCCTTCTCGGCACGACCAGCACGTGTCCCTCGTTTACGGGATAAGCGTCGTAGAAGGCCATGGCCAGCCCGTTTCCTGCAAGCACCTGGTCGCGGGGCTTGCTGCAGAAAGGGCACTGCTTCATGGCGGGCTCCACCGCGGGATCCCTCTCAATACCGCCAGGTTCTCGATCTTCTCCTTGAGGCCCGCAAAGGCCGCCTCCTCCCAGCGGAAGGCATATGCGCGGGGCCGGATCAGCGACCTCTTCACCTCCAGCTCGAAACGCCTGGGATAGTCCTCTCGCAGGACTTCCCAGCTGGCGAGGATCCTTTCCTTGCACAGATCGAGGACTTCGCTTCCAACCAGTCTGTCCGACTTGCTCGAATTGACCTTCTTGGTTGACGGCACCAGGTTCCACAGGTCGTTGTTGTAGGTGACGCTGTAGGGGATGACGTGATCGACCTCGAAAGCGTCCTTGGCCAACCTGGTGCCGGTCCAGGTGCACTTGAGGTCGAGCCTCTTGGAGTACGCATCCCTGGCTTCGGCCACGTACCGTTCGTTCTCGGGACGCCTGAGCAGCAGCTCGACGACCTTCTCCTTCATGCCGAAACTCATGTCTCCCTTTGAAAAACGGCCGGTCAACTCGGACCACCTGAGGATGAGGGATTCCGAGATCCAGTGGCCGATGAGGCACATCTCGCGCCAGGCACTGGACCTGACCAGCACGTAGCCGAGCGTATCGATCACGTCCTGAGACGAATCGTATCTCCTCCTTCCCTTCCCCTCTCTCCGGTAATCGAAGTACCTCTGCCCGCCGCCGGAGCCTTTCGTGTAGACGACCGGACCCTCGCGTATCGCCCTCTCGATGCTGCCCAAAGCCTCTCTCAGCAAAGGGAGGCACTCAGGGTGCACGGAATTGGAGGTGAAGTCCCTGTACATGGCGGTGATGCCGCCGTTGCCGGCGTACCAGTTGATAAGAGCCCGCATCCCCTTGCGGAATAGGATCATGTTTCCGGCCTCTCCGTTGTTCATCTGGGGGACGGCTACTGCTTCACCCGTGCCGTCCTCCTCGATAATCGGCCAGAAATACAACAGCCATTTCTCGACTACCAGCCCCATCGGTATCTCCACGAAGCCGTCCCGCCTCCACCTGGCCGAGCAGTTGTCGGACTGGGCTATGTCGCAGAGTGCGCGCAGGAGCGCGAGCTTGTAGGTTGTGACCTTGCGATCGTGGCTGATTATGGCCTCGATCTCGTCGACGGGCGTTGAAACGCCGCCGCCGTTCTCCATCACCAGCACATACGAACCCCGTTCCATGCCGGCGGTATCGCCTTCATGCGAGGTAATGAACCTGAAGCCCACCCTCTCGAAGAGCAGCCGCAGTTCCTCCGCCGGCCTTTCGGCAGGCGGTTTGCCCGCGCGCACCAGGCCGTTGCCATGCCCATGGACGCCCTCGAGAGAGGCGATGATGAGCACCCCGCCCCGGTGGAGCCGCTTCCGCAGCTGCATCGCGAACTCGAAGAGGTCTTCATCGAGGACCCAGGCGATACCCCTGATCACAACCGCGCCGTAAGGCCCCCCTTCGGAATGGGCCTCCTGGCCGCTCAGGGGATACCTCGTGCGGACGACCTGGAGGGGCGGTACGAGATATCCGCCCGCCGCGTCCCGGGCCTCTCCGGACGCAATGCCCGCGGCGGGTCCGCTTGCGTTCCCCTTAAACAGGCCGTCTACGCCGCCGCAGTCGATCTCCTCGACCGGCCCGTCGGCCGGCAGGTAGCGCGTCAATAACCTTGACAGGGCCTCCATGGCACCCTTCTTATCCCGTGTCCGATTGCTCATCCGCCCTCCAATGCCATTACATTTTACTGCCGGCGCAGGCGGAAGCGCAAAACACCGGGCGCCGGATACCCGGGTTGCCCAGGCCCGGTATGGATGGCCGCGAGGCTCAGAAAAGCGGCCCTTCGCGTGGTTCGCTGCAACCGCGTAATCGACAGTGTGAAAAAAAATGTCGCTGCCGGATGGTAGATTATCAGAGGAATGAAGTGCTGATCTCATCCGAAAGAGAGGATGACCGGCGAGGAGGACGCATGGACGAAAAAGAGCGTATCGCCGCCAAGATCCGGGAGGGTGCCGAGAGCGAGGAGCAGGCCCGCCTCTGCCTGGAGCTCCTCGATGCCGCCTATGCCGGGCTCGCGCAGGGCCTCACCGGCGGGGTGAGCGATCAGGTCAAGGCCAGGCTTCAAGGCAAGGTCGAGGAGCTCGAACGGGCGGCCTCCGCCATCGAGCGCAGGATAATAGGGTAGGCGATGGGCATGGCCGGGATAAGGATCAAAGAGCTGAAGGTCAAGGGCTTCCGGGGGTTTTCCGACCGGGAGGTCTCCTTCGACCTCGCGTACCCGGTGGTGCTCATCGGGGGGAATAACCGCAGCGGCAAGAGCAGCACCCTGAACGCCGTGGAGTGGGCGCTCTACGGCAGCGCGGTGGCCTCGGGCACGGGCATCGGGGAACGCACCAACTGGCTGGTCACCAACCTGGGCTGCGAGAAGGCCCGGGTGGAGTTGACCCTCGCCACCGACAGCGGAGAGATCAAGGTCACCCGCGAGCTGGCCGGCAGGCGCAGGAAGGGCGCCGGTTTCTCCTTCACAGACGAACAGGGCAGGGTCGGGGTGGACGAAGCCGAGCTCCACCGGCTCCTGGGCATGGACGCCAAGGGCTTCATGAGCTCGGTCTACCTGCACCAGGAGGTCATCCGGGACATCCTGACCACCACTCCCGCCACCCGCCGGATGGCCCTGGACCGCCTGCTGGGCGTGGACGACCTGCGGGCCCTCTTCGACGGGCTGAAGGGGTTCAGGGCCAAGGATTACCAGGAAGCGGTGGACGGCAGCTACAAGGACCTGGAAACCCTGGTCGAGACCCAGGCCCGGTCCCAGCGGCAGGAGATAGGGGACGCGAAGGAGAGGGGCGCCGGTATGGGCCTGGACCCGGGGGCATACTCGGAGACTGGTTTCAGGCGGCTCTGCGAGGAGGGCTTGAGCCGGCTGCGTGGGCTGGCGGGCAAGGCCGGCCTGGGAGACCCGGGCATCGCGGTGCCTGACGGCAGCTCCGGCTTCCCGGCGTTCTCGCGTGAGGTCGCCGGCGCGGTGGAGCGGCTCCGCAGCCAGAACCCCGGCGCGGTTTCGCAGAGGGAGGCCATCGGCAGGCGGGATGCCTTGAACAACGCCCAGGCGGAATACAACTCGAAGGCCGCACGCAGGAACGACCTGCTCAACCGCAAGCGCCAGCTGGAGGAGGAGGGCACCCTGGAGGCGCGCGGGCAGAAGCTGGCCGAGCTCGAGGAGCGGGAGGAAGCGCTGAAGCAGGAGCTCAAGGCCATGGACGCGCGCTCCGGCGTCATCACCGAGACCATCGAGTTCCTGGAGGGCCTGGAGGGACAGGCAGGGGCAATCCCCTGCCCCGCCTGCGAGCAGCAGATCCAGCCGCTGGAGGTGCTAAAGCGGCTCCGCTCCGCGCGGGATGGCATGGAGGATTCGGCCTCGGGCCTGGGCCGGGGTCTGGACGAGGCCAAGGTGGCCATCCGGCAGGCCCGCAAGGGCATCAAGGAGCTGGAGGACCTGGTGCGGCGCGACCTGAGCGAAGCCGAGGGTTCGCTGCGGGAGGCGGAGGGCGCCCTGCGAGGCCTGCTCGAGCAGGAGCCCGAGGCGGATGCCGACCTCAACGTATGCGTCGAGAGGGAGATGCAGGGCATCGAGGACAGACTGAGCGCGGCCAGCCGGGTGCTGGAAGAATACAACCGGGGAATCGCGGAAGTGGTCGCCGGCTTGAGCGGCGCCGAGGTGGTCGCGGAGGTGCTGAGGCGGGAAGCGAAGATATCCGAGATCGAGGCGGTAAGCTCCTCCGACGAATGGAAGGAGCTGGACGCCTCCCGCGACGCCATCACCGAGGAGCTGGAGGCGGTCGACCTGGTCCGGGACTCCATACAGGAAGTGCTCAACGAGATCAGCCGGGAGAAGCTCGCCGAGGCCGAGGACCGCATCGTCGAGTACTACCGTGAGCTGGTCGAGAGGCCGGACTTCGACGGCATCACCATCGACCCCGACAGCAACTACGACGTCTGCGCGGTAGGCGGCGCAGACGGCGGCCGCAAGGTGAAGGCGCTCACCTTCTTCAACCAGGGCGACATGAACTGCGCGGCCATGAGCATCTTCCTGGCACTGGGGGGAGGGGCTCGCGGCGAAGGCCCGGCCTTCCTGATGATCGACGACCCCTCCCAGAGCCTGGACTCCGGGCAGAAGCAGCGGCTGGCGCGCCTGCTGGACCGGGTCTCGGAGGGGAGCCAGATCATCCTGGCCACCATGGACGACGAGCTGCTTTCCATGCTCCAGGGCGCCGTCGCCCGCAACAAGAAGGTCTACCGGCTGGGTGACTGGAGCCCCCAGGCGGGCCCGGTGGTGGAGGAGGGATAAGCCGGATGGGCCTTCCCGTCGAGACCAAGACGATGCTGCAGGACGTGCAGAAGCGCCACCCCAAGGAGTACGGTAAGGTGGCGCAGAAGCTGCTGGCCCTGACCTTTGAAAGGATCGGCTTCGAGGTCAACGAGGAGAGGGCCATCCAGGGCGTGGACATCGACGTCATCAGCAAGGAGACGGGCGAGAAGCTGTCCATCGAGGTGAAGACCTCCCGGGACGGCAGCGTGACCATAGGGGCGAAGGACGTGGAAGGCCTCAAGTCCCGCAAGAAGGACCACTACGGGATCCTCTACGCGGTGCTGAGCATGCCGTACTGCCTGGGCGAGGGGTGGATAGTGGTGCCGGCGGACGGCATCGGGAAGGGGTCCCACGCGGTGCTGCGCCTGGCGAGGCGGAAGGTGCCCGAGCTCTGCGACGGCATCAACGGCGCCTTCCCCGAGGTCGTAAGAGAGGTCTACCCCGACCTGATGAGGTGCTCCAGGGGGAACGCGCTGGGGATGCTGAAGGCGAAGCACCGCATCTGAGTGCGGGCGGGCTACTCCTCGGCCAGGGTGCGGGCCAGATTCAGTAGCACTTCCAGGTCGTCCTGGTCCATCCGCGACAGCAGATCGGCCAGCTGGCGGATGATGAGCCCCTCCTTGCCGGAGGCCGTCACGTGGTGCCGGTTGCGAACGGCGCCCTCCCGGGACTCCGCGGCCAGCCCGCTCCTGGACGCGATGAAGTCCAAGCCCAGGGTCTTCAGGGGTGCGGCTTGCGCGGCTTGATCCTCCGGCCGGGCCCCCAAGCGGGATTCCTTCTCGGGGGACGGCCAGATGATGCGGCCCAGCTCCGCCAGGTACTCCTCGCGGCTCACCGGCTCGGCAGCCTTGAGGATGCTCTTCGCGAAGGCTTCGGCCGAGGCGCCGTCGGTGGCGCGGGCGTCGGTGATGGGGTTTCCCCTGACGTCCATGACCCGGCTGTAGTTGTAGGCGTGGGTCTTCAACGGCCGTGGGCCCTTGCCCTTGATGTTGTCCATGGATTCGAAGCTCTTCTTGCGGTAAACGGCGGTGGGCATGGACTTGTGGGTGGTATCAATGAGGAAGACGCAGGGCTGGTTGGAGTTCCACCGCTTGATGCGGCACTCCAGCCGTAAAAACTCGGGCTCCATCTGCCTTCCCTTGACTAATAGCGGACTAACTGGTATAATCACAACCATAAACGTCACTGAACATGACTATAATCTAACTAGATTAAGGAGGGGATGTCAATGGGCGAAGGCAAAACGGCAGGCAAGGGCGGAACGGCGGGAGACGGCAGGAGGGGCCGCGGCGAGGTTTACATCCTGCTCGACCGCACCGGCTCCATGCACGCCATCTGGTCAGAGTCGGTGAGCTCCGTCAACGCCTACGTGCGGGAGCTGGCCGGGGAAGGGGATGGGGAAGGCTACCGCGTCACCCTGGCGGTCTTCGACGAGCACTTGGGGCTTCAGTTCGAGGTGCTGCGCGAGGCGGTCCCCGTGGAGGAGTGGGTGGACTTCAGGGAGGAGGAAGCGCCCCCGCGCGGCAGTACCCCGCTCCTGGACTCCCTGGTGCGCATCACCGCCATGGCCGAGGAGTCTGGCCCCGACAGGGCGGTCATCGTGGTGATGACCGACGGTTACGAGAACGCCAGCCGCGAGGCCGACCTCGAGACGGCGCGTGCCGCCCTGGCCCGTGCGGAGGCAAAGGGCTGGCAGGTGGTCTTCCTGGGGGCCGACTTCAATAACTTCGCGCAGGCCCGGGGGCTGGGGGTCGCGCACGAAAAGAGCATGAACGTGGCCCGCGACCACCAGGCCCGCGCCATGCGGCTGACGGCCGAGAAGTCCAAGGCGTATTTCCAAAAAGGAGAGACGATGGTTTTCTTCGCCCGGGACCGCGAGGAGTCGGGCGAGGACAAGGTGAAGTAGGAGGTGCCATGGGTAACGGGACGAGTCATCCGGGTGACGCGCTTGGCGCGCAATACGCCATCATCAGCGTGATGGGGCCGCACGCGGGCGAGTCGGAGGAGTTCATCTTCGAGCGCAAGATCAAGGAGGTCTCGGACGCGGGCCGCTCCTTCTGGGTGCACCGCTCCTCCAACGCCAAGCCGGAGCGGGTCAAGGCCCTCTGTCGCAAAGCTGGGGCTGAGGGGAGGCCGGTATACTGCGTCTTCATCGAGCCGTCGTCTCGCGGGGGCGCCCAGCCGACCTCGGAGGGGCAGCTGGCAACCCGCTATTCCGCTGATGGAGGCAGCTGGCTGCCGGTACCCGAGGGGATCAGGCCGACCGGCAACATCAGCAGGGGGGCGACGGCCATGGTCTTCGACGCCATCGAGATGGTGAACGGCCGCATCGAGATCGACCTCTGGGACTACAGCGACTTCGGCTTTCCCGGCAAGGCCCTCCCGGTGCGGCAGGGCGGCTCGACCCTTTGCGTCGAGAGGCATCCGTCGCTCGGCGACCCCGCCAGGCTGAAATCGCACCGGAGGAGGGTGGTCGCTGTTGCCAGGATGGCGGACCCCTTCGCGGTCTGGCTGAGATAGGCTCTGTGCCGCGGGATTCCGTCGTCGACGCCGGGTATGATCAAGCCGAGCAGAAGCGCGAGAGGATGTGAGGCGCAGGGGCATAGGGGGGATTAATGGCGAAGATGGTCCCGGACTTGAAGATATCCGCCGGAGCGTTGGGGGAGCGCCGCCTGTACTCCTACCTGAAGGCCGGCCTTCCCGACGACTTCCACGTCTTCCACTCCCTGGACGTCACCGCGGTGGAGGAGGGCAAGGGGGTCTTCGACCACGAGATCGACTTCCTGGTGGTCCACCGCGAGCTGGGGATGCTGGCCCTGGAGGCCAAGGGCGGGGCGGAGATAATCTACCAGCCCAGGCAGGGGCAGTGGATCTCCGTATCGCACACGGGCTCCAAGCACAAGATCAAGGACCCCTTCCGCCAGGCCAAGGCGGCCATCCGCCGGCTGGTGAGGGAGATCGACAAGAGGGGCGTCTGCCGCGGCGGGGACGGCAGCCCCGTCGGGTTCCCCTGCCCCTACGGATACGCCGTGTCCTTTCCGGACGCCGAGGCTTCGAGAGGCCCTTACCCGCCCAACTTCGACCGCAAGCTGCTCATCGACCGGTCCGACCTGGGAGATATCGGCGACAAGGTCCTGGGGATCATGCGCCTCTTCCGGAGGGAGGGGGCCGCGCGCCCCATGACCCCCGCGGAGTACAACGACCTCTACAACCGCTTCCTGCTGCCCGAGTTCCACTGCACCCTGTCCATCTCCTCGCGCCTGCAGGACGAAGAGGCGGTCATTCACCGGCTCACCGCGGAGCAGTGCGATCACCTCAAGCTCCTCAAGCGGCAGAAACGGGCCCTCATCCAGGGTTACGCCGGCACCGGCAAGACCCAGATGGCCATGGAGAAGGCAAGGCTGCTGGCCGCCGAGGGCAAGCGCGTACTCTTCCTCTGCTTCAATTCTCCCCTGGCGCGTTTCCTTGAGTCCTGCAACCTGGAGTGGCGGGACCGCATCACCGTGGATAACTACCACAACTGCGCCAAGGGGATCATCGAGGCCGCCGGGCTGCCCTTCACGGTGCCGCCCAAGGAGGACCGCCAGGGAAGCAGCGCCTTCTGGAACGAGGAGGTGCCTTCGTCCCTGGAACGGGCCCTGGACCGGGCGCCGGTGCGCTTCGACGCGGTCATCATCGACGAGGGGCAGGACTTCCGGCCAGGCTGGTTTCCCGGCATCGTCAAGCTGCTGAAGGACGGCCGCGCCGGCCTGCTCTACATCTTCTATGACGAGCGTCAGAACATCTACCTCGATGAGCTGCACTTTCCCGTAAAGGCCCCCCCGCTGATGCTCTGCGAGAACTGCCGCAACACCCGCAGGATCTGCGAAGCGGCCGCGCGCATCGGCCGGGTGGACGAGGAGAACTACACCGCCGAGAGGAACCCCCGGGGAGAGCCGGTACGCTACATGGCCTACGATGACCCTGAGGAACAGCCGGGCATCATCGAGGGCGTTCTGGAGAAGCTGCTGGACAAGGGCATCTACCCGGGGCAGGTCGTCATCCTGTCGCCCCACATCCGGGAGAGGAGCTGCCTGGCGGGGGTGGACGAGTTGGCCGGCTGCCCCATCGGCCCCTATGACCCCGAGGGGCCGGCGAAAACGGTGACCTTCTCCACGGTGAAGAGCTTCAAGGGCCTGGAGGCGGACGTGGTCATCTTCTGCGACATGGACGGCAAGTTCCCCATCAACAAGGCGCAGGACCAGTACGTGGCGGTTTCCCGCGCCAGGCACGTCCTCTACGTGCTGCACCACCGGGGCTGGAGGCCGCCGGCGAAGTAGCGTGGGCGGGGAAGGCCGGCAAGCGCGAGAGCGGCGGAAGCGGGACCGCAGCCACCTTCAAGGGCGCGGCGCCGGCCGGCCGATACATACATGGAAGGGCGTGCGGAGCGGCGGATCGAAGGAGGCGGCCCGTGGGCAGGAAGCCCTGGTGCGTTCTGGCAGTCTCGGTCCTGGTCTTGAGCCAGGTCGCGCTGTGCGGTCCCCGGCAGGCGGCGCGGGCGGATGCCGTTCCCGGTATCTCCGGCCGGGTGACCAGCCCTTCGCAGCCGGACGGCGTAGCCGGCGTCCTGGTGTACTCCTACGACCTGGACCACTGCGTAGCGGACGTTGCGGTCACCGACGCGAACGGCTGTTACGCCCTGGGGAACATGGAGACCGGCAGCTACGCCGTCCGTTTCGAGACCAGGCGCGCCGCAGGCGCTTACCTGGACCAGTGGTATTCCGGCAAGCAATCGTTCTCCGAAGCCGTCCCCGTATGGGTGAACCAGGGCTGGACCACCGAGGGCATCGACGCGGTCTTGCAGCCGGGCAGGGATGAACGCCACCGCGCGGCGGTGATGCTGGGGTCGGACGCCGGCTCGTATGGCTCCGCCAAGTCCATCGCCGAACTCCTGGAGAGCAAGGGGTTCGAAGTGGAGTGGCTGTTCTCCGGGAACTCCCGGAACCTTGAGAGGCAGGGCGTTGATTTCCAGGTCATCGAGGAAGGCCTGAGCACGGCCAAGATCATCTTCTACACGGGCCACGGCGTATACCACGGGAACCTGCCGGACTGTCGGGTCGGCGGTTTCTACACCCTGGGTCATTTCTTCGGCTACCCCGAACTCTCCCAGATCGATTTCCCCGAAAACCCGGTGGTCTTGTTCCAGGGAGCTTGTTTCTCCGCGGGGGACCATTCGGTCCCGCTGCCCACCCCTTCGACCGACGAGGAGAAGAAGGGCTTCGTCGCCATGTATGCCAACGACTTCATGGGCTGGCAGCGGGGAGTATACTACGACTACGGAAGCTGGGGCATCGATTACGGAAAGCGCAACCTGGGGTTTGCCCTCTATTATGCGGATAACTACGGCGTGCGGCCGTGCCTGGAAAGGCTCCTCTCCGACCAGGACTTCCGGCTGGACGAGCTGATAGACGAAGCCTACGTGGAGGACCCCTACCGCTACAACGACGAGAGCGACCCCGCGAACCCCATGGGCGGAGATTACCGCATGCTCCTCCCCGCATACGTCGGGCACAGAGCCCTGGTGGGCAACATGAACCTCACCACCAGGGACATCTTCTCTCCGCTTGAGCCCCCGGAGGTGCCTGACGGATACGGGAGGGTGCTCTACTTCGCCGAGGGATGCACGAGGGGCTCTTTTCAGGAATACCTCACGCTGGCCAATCCCACCGAGGAGCGGGCCAACCTGCAGGTGCTGTACCTCTTTCCCGACGGCGGCTGGAAGGTAGGGTATCTCACCGTGCCCGGCGAGTCCCGGACCACCGTGGACGTCAATTCGGCGGTGGGGCGGGGCAGGGACGTGTCGGTGCGCGTGGCGAGCGACCGGCCCATCCTGGCCGAGCGCCCCATGTACTTCTCCTACAACGGATGGACGGGGGGGAGCGACGTGCTGGGCGCCGCCTCACCCGAGACGACCTGGTATTTCGCGGAGGGATATACCGGGGCCGGGTTCGATCAATGGGTCTGCGTGCTCAACCCGGGAGAGGAGCGGGCGGACCTGACCTTCCGTTTCCAGACCCAGGAGGCGGGAGAGGTCGAGCGTAACGGGCATTCGGTGCCCGCGCACTCGCGCGCCACCTTCAAGGTCAACGACGTACTGGGGCCGGGGTTCCAGAACTCGCTGAAGCTGGAGAGCACCCGGCCGGTGGTGGCCGAGCGGGCCATGTACTTCTCCTACAAGCCGGGCGACAGGGACTGGGACGGCGGCCACTGCGTGATGGGGGCAACCGACCTGTCCGATCGTTATTATTTCGCGGAAGGCACCACCCGAGCGAGCTTCGACCAGTGGCTGACCCTGCAGAACCCGGACCGGACGCCGCAGGCCGGCCCCATCACCATCAAGGCCGTCTACCAGCCGGGGGAGGGTCAGGGCGAGAACGTGGAGAAGAGGTACACCGTCGAGCCGGGCCGCCGCTACACCGTCTTCGTGCCCGATGAGGTGGGGGCCGGAAAGGACGTCTCGGTACTGCTCACCTCGGATGCCCGGTTCCTGGCCGAGCGCCCCATGTATTTCGACTACGACCACGTCTGGAGCGGGGGCCACTGCGTCATCGGTTCGACGGGAACCGGCCCGGAATGGCTGTTCGCCGAGGGCTACACGGGCGGGGGTTTCCACGAATGGCTCTGCCTGCAGAACCCCGGGGACGGCGAGGCGCTGGTCGAGGTCACCTACTTCACCCAGGAGGTCGGAGCCCTTCTGCCCCGGGAGGTCAGGGTCCCCGCGCGCGCCCGCGTCACCGTCAGGGTCAACGACCACGCCGGACCCGACTACCAACTTTCCTGCCGTTTACGCGTGAAGTCGGGACCGGAGATCGTGGCCGAGCGCCCCATGTACTTCTGCTTTCAGGGCTCGATCGACGGCGGCCACGACGTGACGGGCCACCGCCCCTGACGCGCCGGAGAACAAGAGCAGGCCAGATGTCAGGCTATTTGACCTGCTGTTTAGTTGGTGGTTAGAGCCGGATTCGAAACGGCGACACCTGGGTTTTCAGCCCACAATCTTGGCGTTTCTCTTTCCTTCTCTTGGGGACCCTTAAGCGCTATTATCTGCATGATAATAATGTACGGTTTCCCAATAAATACATTCATCCGCGGTAATGTCGTATAAGGGCGTATAATGAATTTGGTGCTGGTTCGTGATTTGGAGGAGGGAAATAGCATGATTTGGGCGCTTCTGATTATCGGAGCAATACTCATCATCATTTCGGGCTTCAAGGGGTTCTGGTGCATCCTGGGCATCATCCTCATGATTCTCGGCTTCGCCATGGACGCCTCCCAGGACAAACCCCGTCGCAGTTATACCAGGGATGGAAGCTATCAATAACCTCGTTCATTATCTCCAAGGATGATCTCAACCGACATGATCCATGGAGTCGCCCCGGAGGAGAAGTAGCAGACTCGCCTTAAATAAGACTAGGTATTGATGGATAAAGGGGGACACGTGCAGGACATGCAGCGTGCAGACCACAATATAGACGGGAGCCGCCCCGCTCTCTACGCGGGCATCGTAATGGGGGTCCTGGCCTTCATCACCTTCATCCTCGACCTCGTGTTCCTGGGAGACCCGTGGGGCGTCAGCGCGGGTGTCGCCAAGGCGCTTGCGACCTTCCTGTACCTCACCGACATCTTCATGGCGCTGGCAGTCCTGCTCTTAGCGAGGCTGTTGGCAGACGGAAGGCGTCAATCAGGTGCTGGTAATGCCGCGGTAATAATGGGAACACTCGCCGTCATCGTCGTCAGCGTAACCCATATACTTTCCCTGCTCCTGATCTACGAGGTTCTGGGCAACAACCTGATGGTGCTCAAAGTGTCCAAGGGGTTACTCCTGCTGGGCACGGTCATGCTGGGGCTGACCCTGCTCCTGCTGGCCAGAAAGCTGGGCGAGCTGTCGCGCAGTCAAGCTTCTTCCGCCCTGCCGGTGGCTGCTGCGCTGTCGGCTATCATCATGTGGGCGACCGGCAACACCCTCGAGGTATACTGGGTTCTAAAAGAAGGAGACGCACCCAACATCCTGGCGCAGCTTGTGCTGACCTTCAAGGGCATCGCCGAGCTGTCGCTCATGGCATTCCTGCTCGCCGCCGCGCTCTTTATCATGAAGAGCGGGTCTACTTCACGTTATGCGAAACCCGTGCTCTTCCCCGCCGTTGCCATGGTCGGGCTCGATTTCGTGGCCACCCTACTGCTGCTGATATATATTTTCACCGAGGATGGCTGGAGGTACCTAGTCAGGGAGACCGCTGCATACACCGGCTTAGGCAAGAACGCGGCGATCTTAAATGGCCTGGCGCTGATCTTGATGGGGGTCACCATAGCGATGCTGGCACCGCTGTTCAGGGACTTCGTACGGGAAAACGCGGGAGCCGCGCCGGCATGGAAATACCCGGGCCAGCCGATCCTCGCAGGATACCAATACCACCTCCCGCCGGGCCCCACGCCCTATTATCCCCCTCCCCCCCTGGGTGTAGCGGGTTATCCGGGGGCTTTTCCACCGGGGCAACCGTTCCAGGCCCCGCAGCCCGCGTTTGGGTTCGGCGTCCAGCCCTATGCGGCATACCCGTCTCCCATTCCTCAGGCGGCGGCTATTAACTGCCCTGACTGTGGGACCCTCAACCCCGCAGGCGCCATGTTCTGCAAGGGTTGCGGTAGGGAATTCGATAAAGGTATGGGCGAAGAGGATACCAGGGAATGCCCTTTCTGCGCGGAGGTTATCAAAACAAAAGCCATCAAGTGCAAACATTGTGGAAGCATGCTCGACGCAGATTCATAGAAGAAAGCCCAACCAACGGTCACCATCAAATCTAAATGAACCAGGTCAGATAATAAGCTACTTGAAGCGCTGTTCTATGGTTGTGCGAGACAGGTTGAAATCACTGACGCCTGGATATTATCTCAGCAAGCAATTTACAATGAAGCAGGTCAGAATCTTTGCTGTCTGACCTGCTTCTGATCTGGTGGTGAGAGCCGGATTTGAACCGGCGACACCTGGATTTTCAGTCCAGTGCTCTACCAACTGAGCTACCTCACCGTCGTCTTATCAAAACCCCTGGTGGGGGCGGGATCTGGCGGAACCGACGGGATTTGAACCCGCGATCTCCGGCTTGACAGGCCGGCGTGTTAACCAGGCTACACCACGGCTCCGCGTGTCAAGGTCGAACGTTCTCCGATCATGCTCCCTAATTATAAGTCCCCTCGGCGGGAGATACAATTTCATTGGTGCCCCCAGCGGAATTCGAATCCGCGCCGCCGCCTTGAAAGGGCGGTGTCCTAGGCCTCTAGACGATGGGGGCCCGCACCTTCAATCCACGCAACCAAACCATAATACCGACATCGGCTGCGTCATGCAAGGAAAGCCGGGGCAATGCCTCGGCCCCGGGGACCCAGGCACCGGCCGCGCGCGTTGACGTCCTGGCCTGATAGAATAGCCGATGAGCGAAAGGCGTGCCAATGGAGACGGACATAAGGATACTGAAGAAGCAGGCCGCCGCACGCGAAGAGGAGCTGGACGCCTTCTGCGAATGGCTGGAGAAGAACGGGCCCCCCTCCCGCCAGCTGGACCGCCTCTTCAAGCGGCTGATGAAGGAGGTCATGCGGCATTTCGACTGCACCGCCTGCGCGGCCTGCTGCACCGAGGCCTACGTGGTGGTGGGCACCGAGGACGTCGGGCGCATGGCGGAGGCGGTGAAGATGAAGCGGTCCGAGTTCCGCATCGCCTACGTCAGCCGCAACGAGGACAACGACCAGTGCTTCGACCGGCGGCCCTGCCCTTTCCTGGCCCGTAATAAGCTGTGCAAGCACTACGAGGCGCGCCCCGACTGCTGCCGCGAGTACCCTTTCTCGCTGGCGGAGGGCTGCCGGGACAACCTGGAGAACTTAAGCGCCAACTACCTGGTCTGTCCGGTCGTCTACCTCGCCCTGGACCGCCTCAAGGAGGAGCTTGCTTAGGCGGACGGGCCGCCCACCCGCCCATTGACCGGCGGGTCGGTTGTCCGGCGCGGCGTCGGGTGGAAATCGTGCCCGCCCGGAGATATGGTAGCGTCAGGGAAGGGGCCGCCGCAGCATGAGAAGCGCGGTTATGCGCATGCGGCGGCGGCGGCGAGTGAGCGTGCCCGGGCCTTGAAAGGAGTGAACGGCATGAGCGACTTTGCGGACATCGTGGAGAAGGTGGACCACCTGGGGATCGCCGTGCGGGATTCGGAAGCCGCCGACCGCTTCCTGCGCGAGGGGCTGGGAGCCCAACGCGTGATGGAGATGGAGTGGGGGGACTTCTTCTTCGCCACCTACGTCCTGGGGGGCGCCAGCATGCTCGAGCTGGTCTGGGCGTCCGACCCCGATCACTTCGTCAACCGCTTCATCGAGAAGCGGGGGGAGGGGATGCACCACGTCACCCTCAAGGTCAGGGACCTGCGGCGGGCCGTAGAGCACTTCCGCGCCCTCGGCATCGAGTGCATCGACATTGACGACTCCAACCCGATCTGGAAGGAGGCCTATATCCGCCCCCGCGACGCCTTCGGCGTCCTCATCCAGCTGGCCGAGTACCGGGAGGAGGACCTGTTTCCGGACGCACAGGTATAATGGTAGCGAGGAAAGCCGGCTCGAAGAGCGCAACGGGGCGGTGATGATGAAGGCGGGCACGGCGGCCGGCCGGGCGCACGAGCGCACCTTCCGGTTCATGCGGTGATGGGGGGGCAAGGGATGAAGCTGAGCGTACAGCTGAAGATCATCGCCGCCTTCCTGGTCGTAGCGGCAGTCTCCAGCGGCAGCGTGGCCCTCATGTCCATCCAGCAGGCCACCGCGCGGCTGCGCGAGAACGCCGTGGAGCACTTCGGCGAGATGGCCGAGGAGCTGTCGTACAGCGTGGAAGAGACGCTGGCCGACGGTTGCCGCTACGCCGTCCTGCTCTCCCGGAACGCCGTCGTGGCTTCGGACGCGCCGCCGGAGGCGAAGGAAAAAGAGCTCAAGTCCAAGAAGGACATCTTCAAGGCCTACGAGGACTTCACCATCATCGACTCCGGGGGCGTCGTCACGGCCTCCACCGGCGGCGGTGCCCCGGGCGACTGGCCGCACCGGGAGGTGTTCGAGGAGGCGCTGGCGGGGCGGCCGGCCATGTCCGACGTGTACGTGGACGAAGACTCCGGGAAGACCCTGGTGACCTTCGCCGCCCCCGTGTTCGGGGCGGACGGCGGGGTCGGTTCGGTGTTGGCCGTCCAGATGAACATGGAGGAGGTCTGGGACAACGTCGGCTACCTCAAGCTGGGGGAGACGGGTTTCGCCTACGTCGTCGACGGGCACGACAGGTACGTGGCCCACCCCGACGAGGGCCTGATCCTCTCAAGGCCCGACCCCTCCATCATCGGGGAGATAGAGGAGGGGCGGGAATCGGTCAGCTACCGGGATGAGAGGGGCGTGGATTTCGTCGGCAACTTCTTTCCCAAGGACCGCGAAGAGGCGGAGGCCCAGGCAGAGATGCTGGGGGTCTCCGCCCCCAGCGGCTGGAGGGTGGTGGTGGCGCAGGAGTCGGAGGAAGTCTTCCGCCTGGTGAAGAGCTTCCGGCGCCGGGCGCTGGCCTTCGCCTTCATCGTCTTCCTGCTGGCGGTGCTGCTGGGCGTGTGGCTCTCCCGCACCATCACCAATCCCATCAGGCGGCTGACGGTGGGGGCGGAGGCCCTGGGGGAAGGGGATTACGACCACCGCGTGGAGGTGGGGGCGCAGGACGAGATCGGCAGGCTGGCGAAGACCTTCAACCTGATGGCCGAGGCCCTGTCGGGGGACATCGCCGAGCGCCAGCGGACCGCCCAGGCCCTCTCCGAGAGCGAGGAGCTCTACCGCCACCTGGTCGAGACCTCGCCCGACGCCATCATGCTCATCGACTTGGATACCGAGGTCATCGTGGCCAACCGGCGGGCCGTCTCCACTTTCGGGTTCGCCTCGCGGGAGGAGATGGTGGGGGAGAACGTCTTCGACTACATAGCGCCGGAGGTCAAGGAGAGGGCCCTGCGCATCTATGCCGAAGGAGTGGCAGGGGCCCCCGTCAAGAACGTCGAGCTCCTCTTGACCCGCAGGGACGGGCGCATATTCCCGGCCGAGATCAGCGCCTCGATGGTCTACGAGGCCTCGGGCCGGCCGCGCGGCTTCATCCTGATCATCCGCGACGTCACCGAGCGGAAGGCCTCGGAGGAGGCGCTGCGGGAGTCAGAGGAGAAGTACCGGGCGGTCTTCGAGGCCACTGGGACGGCCATGTGCATCGTCGAGGCGGACGGCCTGATCTCCTTCGCCAACCAGGAGTTCCTGGGGATCGCCGGATTGGCGGCGTTCGAGCCGGGGGGGAGGACCGGCCTCTCCAAGCTGCTGCTGGAGGAGGACCGCGAGACCTTCACGCGCAACCTGCGGCACGCCGAACGGGGCCCCGCGCAGGTGCCGCTGCGGTTCCCGCTGCGCCTGCACAAGAGCTCGGGCGAGGTGGTGCACACCCTGGCCAGCATGGTGCGCGTCCCCGGAACCGATACCATGGTCCTATCCCTCATCGACGTGACCCGGGAGTGGAGGTACGAGCGTACCCTCGAGGAGCAGACCCAGCAGCTGCGCGACTTCCTCTCCATCGCCTCGCACGAACTGCGCCATCCCATCACCCTGATCAAGGGCTACGTGGAGCTGCTGACGGAGGAGCTGGAGGGCGAGGCCGTCTCCGGCCCGGCCCAGCTCAGCCTGCAGCGCATCCAGACCTCCACCGACCGCCTGACCCTGCTGGGCGAAGAGCTGATGGACGCTTCCCGCATCGAGCAGGACAGCTTCATCCTGATGAAGACCCGCCTGAACCTGCTGGAACTGGTGCGCCAGGCCGTGCGCGAGATCGAGGAACGGGGCGTCGAATGCTCGTTCTCGGTGCGGCTGGCCAACCCCTGCGGAGAGATCGAGGCGGACCGGGACAAGGTCTACCGGCTGCTGATCATCCTCATCGAGAACGCGGCCAAGTTCTCCCCGCGGGACGCGCTGGTGGAGGTGGAGGTGGCGGAGCAGCCGACCGGCCAGACGGTCTCGGTGCTGGACCGGGGCGTCGGCATCCCGGAGGGAGAGCGCGCGAAGGTCTTCGACCGCTTCTACCAGGTGGAGGACGTGCTCCACCACTCCAACGGCCTGGGCCTGGGCCTGTACATCGCCACCGAGATAGTGGAATCGCACGGGGGCAGGATCTGGACCGCGTCGCGCGAGGGCGGCGGCTCGATCTTCTCCTTCTTCCTGCCCTTCTGACGGAAATGCCTCTTCTCCTTGCGGTGCGACGAACCGCAACTGCCGCTAAGGTCGGGGAGGCCTCGAGCCATGGGGATGGGCGGCCCGCAAGCGATTCAGCCGGGCCAGGTCAGGGTGGCGCGGCGGCGGCCATAGTAGAGGGCGCCGTGCAGGTTCTGGTAGAGCCAGGCCAGGCGGATGAGCGGGGGCAGGCTCGGTATCCAGAAGCCGCCGGGGATGTCTTCGGAGGGCTCCAGGCGGCCGGGCTTCACCTCCGCGACGGCGATGCCCTCGCCCGCTTCGCGCGGCAGGCGGGCCAGCACCTCCCCGGCGGCATCCACTATCTGCGTCTCGCCCAGGAAGCCGGAGCGGTAGGGCAGCAGGGGAGCCCAGGGCAGGCGGCAGGCGAACTCCCCGGCGTGGGCGGCGTGCACCACCGGGCAGCCCAGCAGGCGCGCCATGCGGGCGGGGGTCTCGCGCGCGATCTCCAGGTTGCGGCGGGCCGTGGACCGCTTCAGGGGAAGGGGCACGGCCGGGCCGGGCAGGCCCCACCAGCAGGAGCCGCCGATGAGCAGGTCCACCCGGCCGCGCAGGCGGCGGGCGGTGCGGCAGCGCACCAGCTCCCAGCACATGGCCGCCCCCACCGGGCCCAGGGGGGTCTCCAGCACGCCGTCGTCGGCGCCGCCGCGGTAGTAGCAGTTCTCCCACATGGTGGGCTGGTCCTTGTCGTGGGTGAATGAGGAGCCGTCGGGGCAGGCCAGCACCCAGGTGTTGAAGTTGTCGCCGTACCGGGTGGCGATGAACGAGCCGGCGACGTAACCGCGGTGGGCGCGGGCGGCCTCCAGCATCATCCGCGTGACGGGACCGTCGAGGGGGCGGGCCGCCGCGTCCATCGCCGGGCTGAAGCAGACCGCGGTGGGGAAGAACTCGGGCAGGACCACCATCTCGCAGCCCAGCCGGAAGGCCTCCTCCACCAGTTCAGCCGCGCGCTCCAGGTTGTGCTCCACCCGGGCCGGGCGCGCGGTCATCTGCACCGCCGCCACCCTCATGCGTTCACCCCCGCCATGGTCCTTCAACCATTGTATCAGCCCGCGGAGGCGAACGGGGGCTGACGGCTTGCGAAAGGGCGCCGGCGCGGCGGGGGCGGGCCCGGAGCGGCGGCCTTAAACCGCGAGCAGGACGGCGGGGCGGATGAAGTAGAGGAGCGTCTCCCGCACCGGTTCGCCCGTGCAGGCTTCCCAGGCCCGGGCGTAGAGGCGGAGCTGGGGGGCGTAACGGCGTCCCAGCGCCTCCGCCTGGCCGGCGCCGGAGGCCAGGTCGGACTTGTAATCCACCAGCACCCAACCCCCGTCCTCCTCGAAGGCCAGGTCGACGGAGCCGCGCAGCAGGGTGGGGAGCCCGGCAATATCTTCATCCAGTAAATAATGGAAGGGGACCTCGGTGAGGCGGCGCGCCGCCGCAAGGGAGCGCCGCCAGACCTCCGAGCTCATGACCGAGCGGACCAGGTCGGCGGCGGCTTTCGCGAGGGAGGCGTCCTGGCCGGTCTCGGAGAGGGCGGCGGCCGCCAGGGCCTCCAGGTCGGATGCCGGCTCGCGGGCCGCCGCCTCCAGCAGCAGGTGGATGACGCTGCCCCACTCCAGCCCATGCTCACCCTCCCCGGCTCCGGCCACGCCGTCCGCGGCCTCCGCGACGGCCTCGCCCGTATCGCCCGTATCGCCCCGGGGCGGGAAGAGTTCCGGGTGGGAGAGGGCGTACTCCTTTGCCGCCCGCACGTCGTAGGTGGGCGACTCGCAGCGGGCCAGGCGCCCCGCGATGCCGGAACGCGCCCCGTCGGCCTCGCCGGAGTCCAGGGGCGCGGTGGGTTCGACCGGCGCGGCCTGCGGTCCCGGATCGGGCAATCCGGCGGCGTTGAGGAAGGGGAGAAACCAGCGCCAGGGGCTGGTGTCCCTCCCCTTGGCCTCCCGCTGCGTGATCACCAGGGCGCAACAGGCCCGGGTGGCCGCGACGTAACGCAGGCGCAGGTTCTCGGCGTTGACGAAGGCGCGCTCCCTGCCCTCGGCCCTCTTCCAGTCGGTGGGGCAGGCCAGCAGCGGGGCGCCGCCCCAGCCGCGGGCTTCCCCCCAGACCGCCATGTAGCCCAGGGTGCGAGGCCCCGACCTGTCGACGTGCAACTCCACCGGGTGCTCCTTGTCGCCCCCCGGGTCGGCCAGGAAGACCACCGGGGATTCCAGCCCCTTGACGCGGTGGAGGTTCATCACCCGCACCGCCGGACGGTCGCCGGAGAGGGCGGAGACCCCGTCGTAGCGCTCCTCGGCCTCGACCAGCCTGCCCAGGTATTCCTCCAACTGGGCCAGGGACCACATCCCGGACTGGGCCGAGCGGAGGACCTCCAAGGCCTTGCAGAGCGAGCCGGCCTGCACTTCGCCGCCCTCCCGGGCGGCGGCCAGCACGGCCAGGCCCAGGTCGGCGGTTATCCTCTCCAGGGCGGCCGGCACGGGAAGCCGGCTCATCCAGGACTGGTAACGGCGCAGGCGGGAGAAGGCGTCCCGCAAGGGTTCGGCGGCCTCGACGCCCGCTTCCTCCGGCACCTCCGAGTGGAAGGAGAACCGCCCGCCGGCCCGTTTGAAGGAGAAGAGCGCGGCGTCGCTCAGCCCGAAGAGCTCGCTGCGCAGAACGGCCAGCAGGGCCACCGGATCGTCGGGGCGGGCCAGGGCGCGCACGCACAGGTAAAGCAGCTTGAGCTCGTCCACCTCGTTTAAGGCGCTTCCCCCCGACACGCGGTGGGGGATGCCGTACTTCTGCAGGGCCCGGGCATAAACCCCGAGATTGCGGTTGCGGCGGGTGACGATCATGAAGTCGGAGGGGTCGACATTTTCAGATGCGCCCTGCTCCAGTTGGCGCGCGGTGCGAGCCACGGTGAGCCCGCGGTCCAGGGCGCAGCGGATGGTGCGGGCGATGCGGTCGGCCTCGCAGGCCACGGAGTCGTCCATGTTGAGGCCCTCGGGGATGCGCAGGGGCGTGACCCCGCTGAAGGAGCCGGAGTCCTCGTCCGGCCTCCCCTTCTGAAGGGGCACGTAGGCGGGGCTCTCGGGGCGGTCCTCGCCGGGGAAGCGCAGCATGGGCTCGTCGGGGGAGGGCACGGCACCCCCATCAGGCTCGAAGACCCCGTTGACCCAGTCGATGACGGAGCCGGTGGAGCGGAAGTTGGCGGAGAGGCGGGCCGGCGCCCCGTCGGCCAGGAGGATCTCCTTGACCTCGTTGTAGGTGACGATGTCGGCGCGGCGGAACCGGTAGATGGACTGCTTGGGGTCGCCCACCACGAAGAGGGAGCCGGGGCGGGGCCGGCATTTCCGCCAGTCCCGCTCCTCCGGGTCGGCGGCGGTGAGCAGCAGCATCACCTCGGCCTGGATGGGGTCGGTGTCCTGGAATTCGTCCACCAGCAGGTGGGTGAAGCGGCGCGCGAAGTAACGGCGGACGTGGGGCCGGCCGCGCAGCAGCGCCGCCGCCCGCATCAGCAGGTCCTGGAAGTTGAGGCAGCCCCGCTCGGCCCGCATCAGGTCGTAGAGGTCCCGGGCGGCGAGGAGGACGCGCATCACCGGGAGGTAGCGGTGCTCGCGCCAGGCCTGGAGCATGGGCCGGGCCACGCCGTCGCGGAAGTCCTGCCAGCGCGACCTCTCCGTCTTGGCTTCCTCGTCGGTGAAAACCCCGCGGGTCCAGTTGGCCATGGCGAAATAGGGTTTGGCGTCGAAGCGCGCCAGCATCTCCATCAGCAGGTCGGGCCGGTCCAGGTCGTCGTAGTGGGAGGCGATGCGGGGCAGCCGCCGGTAGAGCGGGATGAGCTTGTCGGTGCCGGGGTCGGCGGGGAGGCGGGGAGCCAGCCGGCGCATGTGCTCCAGGTAGGCTTCGAGCTGCGTCCGCACCGGGCCGAGCGGGGGCAGGGGCGCTCCGTCGGCGGGCAGGGGCCACTCGTCCACGTCCGGGTAGCCGGCGAAACGCAGGAAGGCCGCGGCCAGCTGATCGGGGCGAAGGCCCACTTCGAAGAGGCCGGAGAGGATGCCCTCCGGGTCGCGGGCCATCAGGCGGGAGACCAGCTCGCCCCAGGCCTCCTCGCGCAGCCGCCGGTCGTCCTCCTCGTCCATCTCGGTGAAGGAGAGGTCGACCCCGGCCTCCACCGGGCGCTCGCGCAGCAGGCGTCCGCAGAAGGAGTGGATGGTGCCGCAGAAGCAGTGCTCGATGTCGCCGAGGGCGCGCTCCAGCCGCGCGCGCTCCTCCCCTTCGGCCTCCCGGGCCGCCCGCTCCAGGTCGACCTGGAAGCGGGCGCGCAGTTCCGCCGCCGCCTTGCGGGTGAAGGTGACCGCGGCCAGGGAGCGGATGTTCCCGCAGGTTCCCGTGCGCAGGAGGGCGACCATGCGCCCCACCATGCTGGCGGTCTTGCCGGTGCCGGCGGCCGCCTCCACCAGCATGCTGCGGTCGAGCGAGGCGAGGATGAGGTCGCGCTGGTCCTGGTCGGGCGGCGGCGCGCCCGGGGGCCTTGCGGCCGGCTTCTCCGGGGTCATCCCGCCTCCACCCCCCTTAAGGCCGCGAAGGGAAGCAGCGCGAGATTGCGGGGGTTGGCCAGTTTGCGCGCCGCGTCGGCGGCGGCCGCCTCCACGTCCCCGAAGGCGGGGCGGAAATCGCTTAAGCCCACGTCGGCGGGGGTGTCGGTGAAGGGAAAGCACCCGCCGGCCAGCAGGCGGCAGAGCAGGGAGAGGCACTCCGGGCCCCGCTCGAGCTGGGCCGCCGTCCAGTAGTAGCGCTCCCCGTGGGCGCGCTCCCCGGGGAAGAAGTACCCGCAGCCCCGGACGGCGGAACCGGGATGGAGCTCGTCGAGTCGCGCCTGGACGAGCTCCAGGTAGAGGACGTGCTGCAGGCGCCGGCCCCCGCACAGGGGGTCGTTGCGGTCGAAGCCCCAGTCGCTGCCGGTCTTGTAGTCCCAGACGTCGAAGGCGCGGAGGTCGCCCTCGAGCACGGCCTCGTCAACCCGGTCGATGCGGCCGCGCGCCTTGAAGGACGAGCCGTCGGGCAGGGTTATCTCCACGGGGTCGGGCGAGTCCAGCGGCGAGCCGGCAGCCCCGGAGGGCAGGCCGATGGAGGCCTCCAGGTAGGCGGGGCGGCTGTCCCGGCAGAAGGCTTCCTCCTCGGTGAGGAAGATGCGGGCCGCCAGGCGCAGCTCGCGCGCCTCCCGCTCGAAGGTGTCCGGGTTGAGGGGGGGCTTGGCCTTCTTCCATGTGGCTATCCTCTGCGTTGTGATCTCCTCCAGGAGGGCGGCGTCGCGCCGCAGCTGCGGCAGCATGTCCTTGGCGCGCAGCCGGGACATGAATTCGCGGAAGACGTCGTGCAGCAGGTCCCCCCGCTCCAGCGGCTCCAGCCAGACCCCCGGCCTGACCGCGTACTCCTCTAGGGGCTCGATGCCCAGGACATAGCGGAAGAAATATTCCATGGGGCACCTGGCCAGGGTCTCCAGGCGGCGAGCGGAGAGCACCGGGCCGCCGGGCGCGCGGGGGTCGCAGGGCGCTCCCGCCTCCGGCACGTACCCGTCGTAGGCGGTGAAGGCGTCGCTCGCCCGGGCCTTCAGCGCCCGGAAGCCGCGGCCCAAGTGGGGGAAGTGCTCCGCCACCACCGCGCGGGAGTCCTCGCGCGTCCCGTCCGGGCAGAGGCGCCACAGCCACCACTCGGTGGGGTCGATGCAGCGCTCCGGCCTGTCTGGGGCGAAGGAGGCCGGAGGGGGCAGCCAGGCGGCCAGGCCGGCCTGGTCCCCGTCCCGCTCGCCGGAGACGATGCGCCAGGCGGAGAGGACGGACGGGGCGGGGAACCTGTCGCGGTCGTCGGCAAGGTCGCGGCAGCTGTAGCAGAGGGTCAGCCTGCCCCGCAGCCTGGCCGCCAGCCGGGCGAAGCGCTCCTCCTTGCGGGCCAGACGGGCCCCGGCGGTGGGGAGGCGGTCGGAGAGGGAGGCGCGTTCGGCGTCCAGCAGCAGCGGGTCCTGCAGGCCCGCGCCGGGGAAGCGGGCGTCGTCCATCCCGACGATGAAGGTGTGCGCCCGCCCGGAATGCCCCCCGGCCGCGACGTGGTTGACGAAGAGGCAGCCGGGGCGCGGCCCCTGGCCGAGGATGCGCGCGGAGCGGGGCAGGTCCTCCAGCCAGGCCCGCATGTCCATCCCCTCGACCTCGCCGGGGCCGACGCAGTCGAGCACTTCCTCGATCTGTTCGAGCAGGGCCCCGCGGGCGTAGGCGTCCAGGCGGTCCACGCAGCGCGCAGGTCCCCGGAGAAAGGCCGCGGCCCCCCGGAGCAGGCCGGCCTGGCCGGCCCCTTCCGGCACCAGGCCCAGCAGGGCCTCCACCAGCTCGCGCAGGGACCGCAGGGCGCCCTCCCGCTCGCGCAGCCGCGCCAGGCGGCGTTCGGCCGGCTCCCCGTCCTCCTGCTCCCCGTCCTCCCCGGGCTCGTAGCACTCTATACGGTTGGAGAGATGGGCCAGTTCGTCGTCGATGACCGGCAGCCAGCGATGCCTGCCGCTGCCGATGGGCAGGGCCCGCAGCAGGGCGCCGAGGCGCATGTCGCTGAACCCCTCCTCCGCGGGCCGGGGCGTCTGCACCAGGCCCTCCTGCACCAGGCGGACCAGGGTGGACTGGGCGTAGTCCTCGCGCTGCCAGGCCAGCCAGCCCTCCAGGGCCCGGGCCGGGCGGGAGTAGCGGGCGGGGATGCCCTCGGCGAAGGTGACCGGCAGGGGCTCCTCGTTCTCCCTTTCCAGGCGGGAGGCGATCTCGTAGACGAGGGGGACGTAAGTGTCCCGGTCGGTGTGGAGCAGCTCCACCGTGTCCAGGGGGATGGCCTCCTCGACGCAGCGCCGCAGCACCTCGCGCACCTCGTTGGCCTCTCCCACCGCGCGGAATATCTTCACGGTGTCATCTTTTAGCGGGGCGGGGGCGGAGGGGGGGTCGGGAAGCCAGCGCAGCAGGGCCAGGTCGGTCAGGCCTCCGTCCGGCTCTTCCGGCACCGCGAGGAGGGGGTCAGTGGGCAGGACGCGGCGCGACGCTTGCGGTACGGCTTCCCAGAGGTCTCTCTCCAGCCCGGCCCACTCCTCGCAGAGGTCCTCGGGCGCCAGCACCAGGGTATCCGGCGGCAGCGCGGCGGGGTCTGAGAGCAGACGCGCTGCCGACAGGCGGAGCACCCCGGCATAGTCGGTCAGCCCGGCCCCCTCGAGCTCCTCTTCGTAGAGGGAGAGCATGTTCGCCATCTCCCTGCCCTTGGCGTTCACCTCGAAGCCGGAGGCGTCCAGGTCGCGGGGGGAGAGGCCGGCCACCCGCAGGTCGCGCAGGACGGCGCGGACGGCCCGGGTGAGGCCTGGCCCGGGCTTGAGGCCGGACAGGTAGCCGCGACCCCGGGCGGCCTTGCGGAGCCGGGAGAAGACCAGGGCCGCGATCACCTCCTCGCGCATGCCGCGCAGCAGGGTGAGCCCGTCCGCCTGCATGGCGGGGGCGGCCAGCTCCAGGGCCAGGTGGTAAAGGGTGGTCACGCGCGCGTTGAGCGTGGGGCGGCCGGCGCGGGCCACCGCGTCCAGCCACTGGTAGCCCACGCGCAGGGACGGCGCCAGGAGGCGCTTCTCCTGGAGCGGCCGCTCCTTCAAGGCCGCGGCCAGCTCGCGCGCGAGGCGGTTCAACCCGGACCCTTCCAAGGTGATACTCCTCCCTCGTGCCCCGTGGGTGGTTGATGACCGGTCCATCGTACTGCTTCCCGACGACAATAAGGGCGGGCGGGTTGAGGCGGGTAGCGGGGGAGGCAGGGGAGAGCTGCGCGGGTTGGGGCGGGCGCGTTGAAGCGGGCGCGTTGAGGCGGGCGGTGGGGCGCGAGGCCATGGTCTATAATTGGGCCCATGAGCAGGTTCACCATCGAGGGAGGACGCAGGCTGCTGGCCCTGGTCACCCTGCTGGCCTTCATGGACAGCGTGGGCTACGGGCTGGTGGTGCCGATCCTTCCGCAGTACTCCCACGAGCTCGGGGTCAGCGATTTCGGCATCGGACTGCTCTTCTCCTCCTATGCCATCGCCCTGCTGCTGGGGGCGGTGCCGCTGGGGTGGCTGTCCGACCGCTTGGGACGCAAGCCCTTCATCCTCTTCGGCATGTTCGCAATGGCCGGCGCGTTCGTCTTCTATGCGCTGGCCGAGAGCTACTGGATGCTGGTGGCGGCGCGCGCGCTGGACGGCCTCACCGCCGCGGCAACCTGGAGCGCGGGAATGGCCCTGCTGGGCGACTACTTCGACGCCTCGGTGATGGGAGAGAAGATGGGCTTCGCCATGGGCGGGACGGCCATGGGCGGAATCGCCGGGCCCCTTGTCGGCGGGTTGATGTGCGACCTGGCGGGATACCGCGCGCCCTTCTACCTGGTGGCGGCGCTATGTGCCCTCATCGGTACGGCGGCCCTCTTCCTGCGCGAGGACCGTTCCCACATCAGCCGGCGCTCCGGGCTCCTTGGTAAGCTGGGGCTGATGCTGCGCAACCGCCTGCTCATGCTGGCCTGCCTCATAGCCCTGGTCACCACCGTCGGCTTCGGCATGCTGGAGCCCACCCTCCCACTCTACCTGGAGAAGGAGTTCTCCCTCTCCACCAGCGGGGTGGGGCTTCTCTTCGGCGCGATGATGGCGGTCTTCGCGTTGGGAAGCCCGCTGGCCGGGCGCCTCTCCGACCGGGCCGGCCGCCGCGCTCCCATCCTGCTCGGGCTGGCCGGCTCGGCCCTGCTGATGCCCCTGCTGCCGCTGGCTCCCGGGCTGCCGGTGCTGGCCCTGCTCCTGGCGGGGCTGGGGGCCGGCATCGCCCTCTTCGACATCCCCTCCCTGCCCATGATCACCGACGCGGTCCCTCGCAGGGCCGGAGGGGACAGCGAGTACGGCACGGCCTTCGGCCTGTTCAACATCTTCTGGAGCGCGGGATACGCCCTGGGGCCCCTGATGGCCGGCGCCGTGTACGGGTCCGCGGGGCTCTTCCACGCCTACCTGGCCTTCAGCGTGTTGTTAATACCCCTGGCCGTGGCGGTGGGCATCAACCTGCGCAAGTGACGCAGCCGCGCAAATCCGGAGCCACACGCAATCTGGGGTCAGGCCCCAAATTTCACTTTTCAGAAGTAAATCTGAGTCTTGAAGAAACATATTCGCACCCCGCCCACCGGATATTCCATGCTTTACGGTTTACCGGCGATAACGGCGTGGGCCCTGACCTCTCTTCCCCGCTAAGTGATGGCACGGACGCTCACCATCTTCTGATAGATACCTTCGCCCCGGCAGCGTTTCTGCGGCGCCCGCGCTTCTTGTGCCTTTCTGCAACTCGCCCCAGGGTACGACCGGCGTATCAGCTTCTTCTAACCGGCTCAATTCGTTGCCCGCATCGGATTGAGGGGTGACATTCCATGATGCATCAGGCCGCCGGGTTCAGGCCGGCCCTTGGCACTGTCTTTCTCTTCGTCGGCGTTTTTTCTGGAGAGATGCGCCGTGGCGGCGTGACCGACTGGTCAAGGATCTACCGCGAAAGTAAATTTGGGGCCTGAGAGCCTGTCGCACAAACCCCGGCAATATCAGCAAGTAAACC
>CAZETE010000027.1:0-29215 GCA_964515075.1 uncultured Actinomycetota bacterium
GGCGCGGGCTCCTGCGAGGCCGGCTCCGGGAAGACTGGCGGCGGCGCGGGCTCCTGCGGGGCCGGCTCCGGGAAGGCGGGCTGCGGCGGCGCGTAAAGAGGGGCCTCCGCCGCCGGCTGCCCCGGCGCCTCGATCTCAGCCTCCGCGTCCGCGCTCACGGCAGCAGCCGTCTCCGCGGGCGCCTCCTCGTGGGCCGCGGCCGCGCTGCTCCCGAATTCGTCGAGAGCGCGCCCGGTGGTGTCGAGCATGGCGCGGACCGACGCCACGAACTCGTTAGCCTCCGTGCGCAGGGCGTCCAGGCTCGAGGATATCCTCCGCCGCTCCTCGTCGACTTCCTGCATGACGGCTTCCCTGGCGCGTCCGGCTTCCTGCTTGGCGGCTTCGGACTGCTCCCTGGCCTCTTCGAGAATCGCGTCGGCCTGGGCGCGCGCTTCCTGCAAGGTTCCCTCGGCGCTCCGCTGGGCGTTGATCAGGGCGTTCTGCAGCGTCTGCTGCATACTGTCGTACTCGGCCACCTTCGCGCGCATGTTCTCCACCATGCCCATCAATTCCTGGCTGCGGTGGATCAGGCGGTCCATCTCGTCGGCGATCTGGTCCAGGAAGGCGTCGACTTCTTCCTTGTTGTATCCGCCCATGCGGACGGTGTTGAACTCCTTCTGATGGATCTCCAGGGGCCCCAGAGCCAAGGTCATCGCCTCCTTCAACGCCGCCTTCAACATCTTCTAGAAGTATATATCAAAACGACCGCGGATGTCACATTGAGGATGCCGCCGGCCTCGGCGTCTCAGAACAGCCGGGCCACCAGCCACTGCAGCAGTACCAGCAGGACGATGAGCGCCGCGGGCGACAGGTCCAGCGACATCCCCCCTCTCAACGGCAGGAGGGGAACGAAGCGGCGCAGGGGGGCGAGCAGCGGCTCGGTGAGGACGTGGGCGTAGAGCGTGGCCTTGCGCAGCGCCGCCGAATCCAGCGGCGGCAGCCAGTCGAGCACCGCCCGGGCCAGCACCACGACGCTGTAGGCACCAATGACCGAGGAGAGGATGTTGGCGGTCGGGGACACCCCTGCGGCCCCCGTCACATCTCGCGGGAACGCCTCAACGACGCCTGCACGGCCTTGATGACGGCCGCCCGGAAGGAGTGCTCCTCCAGGACCTCCAGGGCGGCGATGGTGGTGCCCCCGGGGCTGGTGACCATGTCCTTGAGTTGGGCGGGGTGGAGCCCCGTCTCCCTGATCATCATCCCCGAGCCGATCATGGTCTCGGTGGCCAGCCGGGTGGCCAGGGCGCGGTCCAGGCCGATCCTCACCCCGGCGTCGGAGAGGGCGTCGATCATCAGGTAGAAGTAGGCCGGGCCGCAGCTGGAGATGGCCCCCACCTCGTCCTGCAGCCCCTCCTCGACCTCGATCACCTCCCCCATGACGGCAAACATGGCCCTGGTCAGCTCCTTCGACTCCTCGGTCACCCTGTCGTTGTAGCTGACGGAGGTGATGCTCGCCGCCACCAGCGCGGGGGTGTTGGGCATGACCCTTACCACCTGCACCGGCCCCTTGAGGTGGGCCTCGATGCTCTCGGTGCTCTTGCCCATGGCGATGGATATGAGCAGGGTCTCCTCGTCCAGGAGGTCGGCTATCTCCGGCAGCACCGCGGCATGGTTCTGCGGCTTGACGGCCAGCAGGATGACGTCCGCCTCCTCGGCGGCCTCGCGGTTGTTGCCGTTCACCCTGACCTTGTACCTCTCGCTCAGCTCCTTCAGGCGGCCCAGGCTGACGTCGCTCAAGATGACTTCCGAGGGTGCCAGGAACCCCTTGTCCAGCAGCCCTTTTAAGATGGCTTCCCCCATCTTCCCGGCCCCGATGAAAGCGTATGTGGTCATACCCCGTCTCCTTTAAGATGCGATTATGCCCGAGCGCCGGCTGCAGGCTGCGTTAGAACTGGTTGAAGAACCCCTTCTCCCTCAGCCAGCGTTTGTCCTCGGCCGAGACGTCCACGTTGTGCGGAGTCAGTAAGAAAACCTTGTCCGCCACCCGCTGGATGCCCCCCTCCAGCGCGAAGGTCAGGCCGGAAGCGAAGTCGATCAGGCGCTTGGAGAGCTCCGAGTCGGCCTGCTGCAGGTTGATTATGACCGGGATGTCCCCCTTGAACTTCTGCCCGATCTGCTCCGCGTCGTTGAAGCTCTTGGGCTCGATCATATGCACCCTGACCTGCGACGTGGTCACCACCGGCTGGAGCACCGGGGCCACGTCGGCCGGCTCCCTCCCCCGCCGCGCCCGTGGCTGCCGCTCCGGCAGCCTCTCCTGGTACGCGGCGGCCGCGGGCTCCTCGAACTCCCTCACCTCTTCGAATTCATCGTCTTCCATCAGGCCCAGGTAGACCAGGGTGCGCTTGAACACTCCAGACATGAGGAAAACCTCCTTACTCTATTCGCATATATTCTAACGGACGGAGTCCGTGTTGTCATGGCCGCCCCGTCCGGCCCTTCAGCGGCCGCCGAATATGGCCGTCCCTATGCGGAGCAGGTCCGCCCCCTCCTCCACCGCGATCTCGAAGTCGTTGGTCATGCCCATGCTCAAGAGGTCGAGCCCCGCCCCGGGCAGCGCTTCCCGGGCCTCGTCGCGCAACCCGCGCAACTCCGCAAAGACCCGCCTGAGCTCCTCCCGGTCTTCCGTGAAGGGCCCTATGGTCATCAGCCCGCGCACGGCGATGCCGCTCATAACCTGAATATTCTCCAGCGCCTCCTCCAGGTCCTTCCGCCCCATCCCCGACTTGCTCTCCTCGCCCGAGATGTTGACCTGCAGCAGCACCGGCTGTACCAGGCCCTTTCGCTCCGCCTCTTGCGCTATGATCCCGGCCAGCCTCACCGTGTCCACCGAGTGGATCATCGCGGCCCGCCCCACCACCTGCCTGACCTTGTTGGTCTGCAGGTGGCCCAGGAAGTGCCACTCGATGCCGGGCAGCCCCCCCCCTGACTTCCGCACCAGTTCCTGCGCCCGGTTCTCACCGAAGCTGCGCAGCCCCGCCCGCCACGCCGCCTCCACCGCCTCGAAGGGCTGCGTCTTGCTCACCGCCACCACCTTGACCGACGCGGGATCCCTGCCGGCCCGGGCGCAGGCCCGGCCGACGCGGTCGAGGACCTCCCGGTACCTGGCTCCGATCACCGCCTCGAGCGCCGGCTCTCCCTCCATCCCCGTCACTCCTCCAGCCTCGCGCTGTGTACCCCTTCCAGCTTCATGATCTCGTCCAGCATGACCGTCTTGTCCAGCAGCGCCGGCGCCTTGACGTGGAAGAAGTAGGTCCTCTCGCGCCCCCCCAGCCTGGTCTCCTCGACCTTCAGTACCTTCGCTCGCGCCCTCATGCCCGTCATCAACTCCTTGACCTGCGGGGATACGTCGCGTTCCCAGGATCCTTGCAGGGTCAGGTAGAACCGGCGGGTGGAGATGCGCGCGATGGTCTTGTCCTCCAGGTAGTACAGCCCCACCAGCACCACCAGGATCATTCCCGTGGCCACTGCGGCCAGGGCGAAGTGCCCCGACCCGACGGCCATGCCCACGGCGGCCGAAGCCCAGAGGGTCGCCGCGGTGGTTATCCCCACCACCAGGGTGCCGCCGTGCAGGATGATCACCCCGGCTCCCAGGAAACCGATGCCCACCACCACCTGCGCCGCCACGCGAGAGGCGTCCGACTCGGGGAAGGCCGTTATGGAGAGTATGGTGTAGAGGGCCGCCCCCACGGTAACCAGGATGTAGGTTCGGAAGCCGGCCGGCCGGTCTCCCCTCTCCCGCTCCATGCCGATGAGCCCGCCGAACGCCGCCGCCGCCAGCATCCTCAGCACCATCTGCGCGAGGCTCATGCTCCTGCCCCTCTTTCCTTCTCCCGGCCCCCGCCCGCGGTCACCGCCGGCGCTCGACGGCGAAGCCCGCGGGCTCGCCCGCCGGCTCTTCCACCTCGACCTCCAGGCGCTCCACCTTGGCCGCCGCCGGCCCCCTGCGGCACCACTCGACCATCTCCTCCACCATCCGGCGGTCTCCCTCGAAGACGGCTTCCACGCTGCCGTCGGGATTGTTGCGCACCCAACCGCTCACCCCCCGCGCGCGGGCCTGCTCGGCGGTCTCCTGCCGGAAGTAGACGCCCTGCACCCTTCCGTACGCGCGCACCCGCACCCTCCCCTTCAAGGCTGCCGCCCCCCTTCTTCCGTCCACAGCAGAGCGGCCTGCCTCCCGGTCTCCCCGTCGCGCCGGAACGAGAAATAGTCGCGGTCGCACATGGTGCATACCCCCGCGTCCTTGATGCTCCCCTCCCTTACTCCCCGGCCCACCAGGGTCTCGCGTATGGCCCCGTAGAGGTCGAGCCGGCCCTCTTCGCAGACCCCCGAGCCGAAGGCCCTGCGGAAGGACGCCGCCCGCCCGCGGTCCACCAGGTAGCAGCAGCTCCGTATGCCGGGGCCGAGGGTCGCGCCCATTTCGTCGGGCGGGACCCCGAGACTGCGGGCCATCTCGTCCACGGCCTCGCCGGCGATTCCCGCCAGGGTCCCCCTCCACCCCGAGTGGACCAGGGCCATGCAGCCCGACCCGCCCCCGTACAGGGCCACCGGCACGCAGTCGGCCGCCAGGACGCAGAGGACCGCCCCGGGCTCCCGGGTGACCATGGCGTCCGCCTCCCCCAGGGCCGACACGGGCCCGCGGGCGCCCTCCCCCACCCCATCCCCGCCGACCACCACCACCCGCGACGAGTGCGCCTGCCGCACCAGGGTCCAGCCGTCGAGGGCCACCCCCAGGGCCGCGCAGACCCTCAAGCGGTTCGCGAGGACCCGGCCGGGATGGTCCCCGGTGTTGAACCCGAGGTTGAGCGAGGCGTAGGGTCCCTCGCTCGTCCCGCCGCGCCGGCCGGTGAAGACCAGGCGGTAAGGGGGAGGCACCTCCGCCTCCAGCCGGGGGAAGCCGCCGCTCGCGGTGCCCATGGACTATCCCTCCCCCTCCCCTTCCTCTTCCCCGTTCTCCCCGTCCCCTCGCAGGACCTCCAGCATCACCTTGGAGATGCGTCGTCCCACCACCTTCTCGGCGGTGAGGCGGAAGCCGGCGTGCTCCACCGCTTCGCCCTGCTTGGGAACCCTCCCCAACAGGTTGTACATCAGGCCTCCCAGGGTATCCCACTCGTTGGCCGGCAGGTCGGTGGAGAGCAGCTCGTTGATGTCGTCGATGGAGATCATGGCGTCGAAGAGGTACCTGCCCTCCGCGATGGGCTCGTACATCACCACCTCCCGGTCGTACTCGTCGAAGATCTCCCCGACGATCTCCTCCAGCAGGTCCTCGATGGTGACCAGCCCCGCTGTCCCGCCGTATTCGTCTAAGACGATGGCCAGATGGGTCTTGCGGTCCCTCAAGTCCGAGAGGAGCTCGATCACCCGCTTGGACTCGGGGACGAAGATGGGGTCGCGCATGATCACCCGGGGCGCCACGTCCGATTCCCCGCGCTTGAGGAAGGCGAGCAGGTCCTTGGCGTAGAGGATCCCCACGACGTCGTCGATGCCCTTGCGGTATACGGGCACGCGGGAGAACCCGGTCTGGACGATGGTGTCCAGGGCGGTCTCCAGGTTGGCCGATTCCGGCAGGGCCACCATGTCCGTCCGGGGCACCATCACCTCCCGCACCAGGGTGTCGCCGAACTCGAAGATGGAGTGGAGCAGCTTCTTCTCCTCCTCCTCGATGACCGCCTGTTCCTCCGCCACCGTCACCATGGCCTTGATGTCGCCCTCGGAGACGAACGGCCCCCCTTTGGCGGGCCTCCCCCCGAAGAGGCGGATGACCCCGTTGGAGACGGCGATGAGCACCCTCACCAGGGGATAGAACATGCCGGAAACGGCGTCGATCACCGGCGCGACCCGCAGCGCCACCCTCTCGTAATTGTCCACCGCGAAGGACTTGGGGGCCATCTCCCCGAAGACGAAGAAGAGGAAGGTCATCGCGCCCGTCGCAATGGCCGCCGCCCCGGGCAGCCCCAGGCCGCCGGCGAGGCTGGTGGCCACGGCCGAGGCGCCCAGGGAGACCAGCAGGGTCAAGCCGAGGATGGTGGGCAGGTAGCGGTCGGGCTGCTCCACCAGCTTGAGCAGGTCCTCCGACCCCCTGCGCTCCTCCTCCAGCAGGCTCCTGGCCTTGACGCGGCTGACCCTGGTCAGCGCAATCTCGGACATGGCCAGGAAGGCGTTGAAGACCAGGCAGGCCAGCAGCAACAGCGCGTGCCAGAGTATCTCCCCCGCGGTCGTCCCGGCTGCCAGGCTCATCGCCGCAGCCACTCCTTCAAGAGGGCACGCTGCCTCGCATCCATCTCCCGGTTGCCCTCCTCGTCCTCATCGTCGTGACCCGTCAGGTGCAGGATGCCGTGTACCAGCGCCAATAGGACCTCCTCCCCCCTACCCACTCCGTACAACTCCGTTCTGCGCGCCGCCTCCTGCGGACAGACGACCACGTCGCCCAAGAGGTATGCCCCGCCGTCCTCCTCTCCCAGGCTGAAGGAGAGCACGTCGGTGGCTCCCTCCCTTCCCAGGTACTTCTCGTTGAGTCCCGCCATCTCCTCCCCGTCCACGATGGCCACGGAGAGCTCGGAGCGGCGCGGCGAGCCCTCGGCCTCCAGGACGAAGGCAGCCAGCCCGCGCAGGGCGGCGTGGTCGGCGTGGAGGCCCCCGTCGTCCCGGATGAGGATCTCCATTTCATCGCCGCCGGCCAGGGGCCTGGAGCGCCGCGTGCGCACCGCAACCTCCCCTCCCCGCCGGGCCGCTCCGCCGTGCCCCGCCCATCACCCTCCCGTCTCGGGCCGCCGGGTCGCCCGTTCCCTGCCGTCCTCGTAATGCTTGTAAGCCCGCACGATGCGCTGCACCAGCTTGTGCCGGACCACGTCCGCCTCGGTCATGGAGACGAACTCGATGCCCTCGATGCCCGGGAGGATGTCTCGCACCAGGTTGAGGCCGGAGGCGCGGGGGTCGGGCAGGTCCACCTGGGTTACGTCCCCGGTCACCACCACCCGGGAGCCGAAGCCCAGGCGGGTAAGGAACATCTTCATCTGCTCGGGAGAGGTGTTCTGGGCTTCGTCCAGCACGACGAAGGCGTCGTTCAGCGTGCGCCCGCGCATGAAGGCCAGGGGCGCCACCTCGATGACCCCCTGTTCCATCAGCCTCTGGAACTGCTCCACCGCCATCATCTCGTAGAGGCAGTCGTAAAGGGGCCTTAAGTAGGGGTCGACCTTCTGGTAGAGGTCGCCCGGGAGAAAGCCCAGCCTCTCCCCCGCCTCCACTGCCGGGCGCGTCAGGATGATCCTCCCCACCTCCCTGGTCAGCAGGGATTTTACCGCCATGGCCATGGCCAGGTAGGTCTTGCCGGTGCCGGCGGGACCGATGGCGAAGACGATGGTGTTCTTGCGTACCGCCTCGACGAAGAGCTTCTGGTTGGGGGTCTTGGGGCGGATGATCTTGCCCCGCCGGTTGATGATGATGTCCGTAAAGACCTCGGTGGGGGCGGGGGAGTTGCGGTCGCGCACCATCTCGATGGCCTTCTCCACGCTCTCCCCGGTGAGGGTGAACCCCGAAGAGAGCAGGGTCAGCAGTTCCTCGTAGAGGCGGGCAATGGTCTCCACCTCGCTGTCTTCGCCCTTGATGGTAATCTCGTTGCCGCGCACCATGATATCGGAGCCGAAGGCGCCCTCGATGATCTTCTGCATCTCGTCCCGGCTGCCCAGCAGGCTGACCATGGACTGGTTTCCCGGGACCAGTATCTTGACTTCCTTTATCTTTCTCAGACTCCTTTCGCTTCCGATTCTACCAGCAGCATCAGCCGGGAGGCCACAACAGAACCCGGCCTCCCAGCACGTGGAAGTGGAGGTGCATGACCACCTGGCCGGCCTCCGGGCCGACGTTGGTGACGATGCGCACCCCCTTCTCGTCCACGCCCTCGGCGGCCGAGACCTCCCTTATCACCCGGAAGGCGTGCGCCAGCAGGCCGCCGTCGCCCTCCCCCAGGTCGAAGGCTGACTCCAGGTGCCGTCGCGGCACCACCAGGAAGTGCACCGGCGACTGGGGGTCGATGTCGCGGAAGGCCACCACCTGGTCGTCCCGGTGGAGTATGTCCGCCGGTATCTCCCCCCCCGCTATCCTGCAGAAGATACAGTCCTCCATGCCTCCCACGCGCTCCTTTCCGCCCGGCTTCAGCGGGCCATCCTCACCCGCGGCCCGTCCGTCCCCGTCACCACTCCCCTCAAGAGCTCGCCGGCCCCCGCTCCCCCTCCGCGCAACTCCGCCCGGAGGTAGTTGCCGGTGGTGCCGAGCACCAGCCGCCCCTCCCCGTCCACTGCCACCTTCTCCACCAGCATCTCGAGCTCCTTCCCGGACTGCCTCTGAGCGTAACGGCGCGACCACTCCTCTCCCCGCCTCCGGACCTCCGCCGCCCGCCGGCGCTTCTCGGGATCCGGCACCTGCCCTTGCATGGCCGCCGCCGCCGTCCCCGGCCGGCGCGAGTAGCGGAAGACGTGCGTCCTGGCCGGCGACGCCTTCTCCAGCGCCGCCAGGGTCTTAGCGAAGTCCTCCTCCGTCTCGCCCGGGAAGCCCACCATCACGTCGGTGGTCACGGCGGGGTCGTCCCAGGCGCCGCGCAGCTCCTCGAGGATCTCGAGGTACCCCTCCGCCCGGTAACCCCGGCCCATCCGGCGGAGCACCTCGTCGCTCCCGCTCTGCAAGGGGAGGTGAAAGTGGGGGCAGAGCCGCCCTTCCCCCGCGAGACCGTCGAGCGCCCCCTTCTCCACGTCCTCCGGCTCCAGCGAACTGAGGCGCACGCGGAAGCCGTCTCCCGCTGCCAGCACCGCCTCCAGCAGCCCGGCCAGGCCCCAGCCGTCCCCGCCGCGCCAGCCTCCGAGGTTGATGCCGCACAGCACCAGCTCGCGCGCGCCCCCCTCCAGCGCCTCCCCGACCTTTCCCATCACCTCAGCAACGCTCAAGGACACCGGCTTTCCCCGGGCCAGCGGCACGATGCAGAAGGCGCAGCGCCTGCCGCAACCGTCCTGCACCTTGATGAAGGCCTTCGCCCGCTCCGTGCCGCTCCCGTTCCCGGCCCCGCCCCCGCGGTGGCCGCGCGGCGGGCAGGCCGCCAGCAGCAGCTCCGGCAGGCGGTGCCGGTCTTCCCTGCCCACCACCAGGTCCACGCCGGGTATGGCCGAGGTCCGCGGCCCGCTGACCTCGGCCATGCACCCGGTGACCACCAGGGTCCGCGCTCCCCGCCGCAGGGCGCGGCCTATCTCCTTGCGTCCCTTGGACTCGCTGACCGCGGTTACGGCGCAGGTGTTGACGACCACCAGTTCCGGGCGCTCCCAGCGCGGGGCGACCCCGTAGCCCAGTTCCCGCAGGGCGCCGGCGATCTCCCGGCTGTCGGCCTGATTGACCTTGCAACCCAGGGTGATCACCTCGGCCCGCGTCAAGCCTTCCTCAAAGCAGCCCATAGCGGCTCCCCGCCAGCACGGCCAGCACCATCCCGGCGTTCTCCGTCCTGAAGACGTAGCGGCCCAGCGATACCGGGACCGCGCCGGCCCCTTGCAGCTCCCGCACCTCCGCGGGGTCAAACCCCCCCTCGGGGCCGACCACCAGCGCCAGCCTCTCCGGCGGCTCGTCGGGCAGCGCGTCCGCCACCCTCCTCCGCTGCTCCCCCTCCCAGGCCACCAGGGCCGCGCCGAACCCATCCAGCAATTCCAGGCAGTGCTCCCAGCTCCGCGGCGGGTCCACCTCGGGCAGGAAGTCGCGCCTGCTCTGCCGCGAGGCCTCCCGCGCTATCCTCCTCCACCTCTCCAGCCGCTCACGGAAGTCTTTTCCGGCCGGCCGGGGCAGGCAGCGGGATGAGGTGAAGGGGTGCACCCCGTCCACGCCGGCTTCCGCGCCCTTCCTGATCACCTCGTCCATCTTCCCCCCCTTGGGAAGCGCCTGCAGGAGGTGGATGCGGGGCCGGCGCCGCACCGCCTCTCCGCTCTCGACGACGCGCAGGCTCAGGGCCGAAGGCGAGACTTCCTCGATGACGGCGCGCCCCACCCTGCCGCATCCGTCGCTCCAGGTGACCTCCTCCCCGACACGGGCGCGCTTCACTTTCAGCAGGTGGTGGAGGCCCTCGCCGCTCAGCAGCAAGCGCTCATCGCCCAGGCTTTGCGAGTCGACGAAGAGGTGGTCCAGGGCCGTCCGCCGCGCAGTCAATCCTTCTCTCTCCGCCTTTCCGCCAGGCCGGCCCGGGACTTTCCTCTCCCGCCCTGCAAGCGCTGCAGTTCCTTGAAGAGCCTCTTCTCCTCCGCGGTCAGCCCGCTGGGCACCTCCACCTCCACCTCCAGATAGAGGTCGCCGCGGCGCCGGGAGTGGAGCACGGGCATGCCCCGCTTCCTCATGAGGATCACCTGACCGGGCTGGGTGCCCGGGCCCAATCTGACCTTCTCCCGTCCGTCGAGGAGTTCCACCTCCACTTCGGTTCCCAGGACCGCCTCGGAGAGGCTCAGGCGGATCCACCCCCGCAGGTCCCTTTCGCGCCGCTCGAAATAGGGGTGCTCCTCCAACTGCATGACCACGTAGAGGTCGCCCGGCGGGCCGCCGCGCAGCCCTCCCTCCCCCTTGCCGGCCACGCGCATGCGGTCTCCGGTGTCCACCCCCGCCGGGATCTTCAGCTCGATCTCCTCGTTTGAGAACCGGCGTCCCTCCCCGCCGCAGGCCCGGCAGGGATGGCTGTTGATCCCTCCGGCCCCTCCGCAGCGCCTGCAGGTCACGGTGGAATTGAAGGAGCCCAGCAGGGTCTGATGCGAGGTGTTGATGCGCCCCTCCCCGCCGCAGTCGGGACAGAGGTCCAGGTCGAACCCGGGCTCGAGCCCGCTGCCGCCGCAGTCACGGCACTGGCTGTGGCGCGGTATCTCTATGGTCTTCTCCGCACCCTTGAACGACTCCTCCAGCGTGAGGGCGAGCCGGTATTCGAGGTCGCTCCCCCGCCTGGAGGCCCATTCGCCCTCCCGCCTCCCCCGCCCGAAGAAGATGTCGAAGATGTCCCCGAAGGGGGAAGCGAAGTCCCCGAAATCCCCGCCCGCGGGCGCGCGGCCGTTGGCGTCGCCGTAGAGGTCGTAGTTGCGGCGCTTGCGGGGGTCGCTGAGGGTCTCGTAGGCCTTGCTCAGCTGCTTGAAGCGGGCCTCCGACTCCTTGTCCCCCTCGTTGAGGTCAGGGTGGTGTTCCCGGGCCTTCCTGCGGTAAGCCCTTCTTATCTCCTCGCCGGAGGCGTCCCTGGACACTCCCAGCACCTCGTAGGGATCCCTCAACGCCGTTCACCTTCGTTCAAGTCCGCACCTCAACCCTTCAGCATCTGCAGGGAGTTGGTGAGGGAGCGGGCGATGAAGTCGACGGTGGGGATGATGCGCGCGTAGTCCATGCGCATGGGCCCCAGCACGCCGATGGTCCCGTGCCGGTCGTCGCCTGCCTCGTAGGCCGTGGCCACCAGGCTGAATCCCCGCAGCTCCTCCAGAGGGTTCTCGTTGCCGATGCGCACCAGCAGCTGCTTCTCCACCACCACCTCCTTCACCAGGCTGAGGATGAAGCACTGCTGTTCGAGCGCCTCCATCAGGTCCTCGATGCGTTTCACGTCCTCCGTGTCGTGGGCGCGCACCAGGTTGGCCTTGCCCATGACGTAGACGGACTCGTACTCGTCCCGGGTGAGCATCTCCCTGATCTCCTCCACGATGCGCCCTACGTTCTGCCGGGTGCGGGGGTCCAGGCGGGAGAACCCGGCCTCCACCTTCTCCAGTTCGCCCAGGCTCTTTGAGCGGAGCTTTCTGTTCAAGAGGTTCTGCACCTTCTCGATGGTGCCGTCGTCCATGGCCTCTTCCAGCTCCACCAGCTTCTTCTCCACCCGCCCGTCGTTGGTGATGATAACCAGCATGAGGACCTCATCGTTCATGGACAGGATGTCCAGGTGCTTCAAGGTCGAGCGGCGCAGCGGGGGGCTGATGACCATGGCCAGCGAGTGGGTGAGGCGCGACAGCAGGTCCGTCGCCTCCTGCAGGGTGCGCTCCATCTCCTGCGTCTTGGCGGAGAAGAGCGCCAGGACCGCCGACTTCTCCTCTCGCCGCAGGCGCGCCCGCCCCGCCAGGATATCCACGTAGAAGCGGTAGCCGGAGGGCGTGGGCACCCTCCCGGAAGAGGTGTGGGGGCTGTAGAGGTAGCCCAGCTCCTCCAGCTTGGAGAGCTCGTTGCGGATGGTCGCGGGGCTCACGCCGAGGCTTAAGGAATTGTAGATGGTGGACGACCCCACCGGCGCTCCGGTGGTTATGTAGCGGTAGACCACTTCCTTCAATATGGCCGTCTTGCGTTTGTCCAACATATCCGTTAGCACTCTCCTGCTCCGAGTGCCAATACCGGTTTAAAAATATCAGACCTCTCGATCAAGCGTCAACCGGCGAAGAGGCCTGAGATGATGTGGTTGGAGACGAACATGCCCCGCTCGGTCAAGCCGCAGCGGCCCCCCTCCCTCCAGGCCATCCCCGCCTCGACCAGGCCGTCCCAATAGGCGGCCGCCGCGTTCCCGCCCCCCTCGAACAGCCCTTCCTCCGCGCCCTCCGCCGTCCGCAGCGACAGCATGACCTCCTCCTCCCAGGCTTCCCCGGGAGAGACCCACTCCTCCTCCTCCCGGGGCAGCCTGCCCCCTGAGGCTTCCCGCATGTAGGCGCCGAGGTCGGAGAGGTTCCGCCTCCTGGCGGCCGGCGGCGCGAAGGAGTGGGCCGATGCGCCCAGCCCCAGGTAGCCTTCCCTCTTCCAGCAGGCCAGGTTGTGGGAGCATTCCCGCCCCTGGAGGCAGAAGTTGGAGATCTCGTAATGCCTGTAGCCGGCCCCCTTGAGGACGCGGCATGCGGCATGGTACATATCCGCGGCCAGTTCATCGTCGGCAAGGGACATCTCGCCGGACTCCACCCGGGCCCCCATGGGGGTGGAAGGGTCGAGGGTGAGGGCATAGGTCGAGAGGTGGTGGGGCCCGAAGCTCAAGGCCTCCTCGAGGGTGTCCTCCCAGGACGCCAGCCCCTGTCCGGGGACGCCGTAGATGAGGTCGAAGCCCACCGAAGCCCCCTCCAGGCCGCAGGCCGCCCGGGCCAGGGAGCGTGCTTCCCGGGGCCCGTGGATCCTGCCCAGCGCCTGCAGCACCCGTCCGTCGAAGGACTGGATGCCCAGGCTGAAGCGGTTGAATCCCGCGGCCCTCGCTTCCGCCACTTCCTCCGCGCCCCAGGTGGCCGGGTTGACCTCCACCGTCACCTCCGCCCCCGGGGCCGTCGGCCAGAGAGACGCCAGGCGCTCGAGCACCTCTCCGAGCTCACCGGGCGGGTACAGCGACGGCGTGCCCCCCCCGCAGTACACGCTCAGCGCGTCCCCGCCCGCGGCTTCGTCCGTCCGCCGCACCGTCTCCATCTCCCGCTGCAGCGCCTGCAGGTACGCGCGCCGCGTCGCCTCCTCCGCGGTAAAGGAGCAGAAATCGCAGTACGGGCACTTGGACGGGCAGAAGGGGAAGTGGAGGTAGAGGTGCATCAGTCCCTGCCCTCGCGGCCCAGGCGCAGGGCAGCGATGAAGGCCTCCTGGGGCACCTCCACCCTGCCCACCATCTTCATCCTCTTCTTGCCGGCCTTCTGTTTCTCCAGGAGCTTGCGCTTGCGGGTGACGTCGCCCCCGTAGCACTTGGCCAGCACGTCCTTGCGCTTGGCCTTGATGGTCTCGCGGGCGATGACCCGGCTGCCCACGGCCGCCTGCACCGGGACGTCGAAGAGGTGCCGGGGGATAAGCTGACGCAGCCGCTTGGTCATCTCCTTGCCGTAGCGGTAGGCGCGTTCCTTGTCCACGATGGCGGAGAAGGCGTCGACGGCTTCGCCGTGCAGGAGGATGTCCAGCTTGACCAGGTTGCCCGGGAGAAACCCGATGGGCTCGTAGTCCAGGGAGGCGTATCCGCGGGTGCGCGACTTGAGCTGGTCGTAGTAGTCCAGCACCATCTCGGCCAGGGGCAGCTTGTAGCGCATCTCCACCCGGTCCCCCACCCGGTAGTGCATGTCCAGGAAGATGCTCCGGCGTTCCTGGGAGATCTCCATCACCGCTCCCACGCACGAGGAGGGGACCATGATGGTGGCCTGTACGTAGGGTTCGCGGATCTCGGCGACCCTGCCCGTCTCGGGCATCTCCGAGGGGTTATGGACGTAGACGATGTCGCCGCTGGTCAGCAGGACCTCGTAGACCACGTTGGGGGCGGTGGAGATGAGGTCTAAGTCGTACTCGCGCTCCAGCCGCTCCTGTACGATCTCCAGGTGCAGCAGGCCTAAAAAGCCGCAGCGGAAGCCGAAGCCCAGGGCCTTGGACGACTCCGGCTCGTAACTCAGGGAGGCGTCGTTGAGCGCCAGCCTCTCCAGTGCTTCGCGCAAGTCATTGTAGCTGTCCGAGTCCACCGGGTAGATGCCGGCGAAGACCATGGGCTTGGGCTCGCGGTATCCCGGCAGCGGGCCGGCCTCGGGGCGGGAGGCGTCGACCACCGTGTCCCCCACCTTGGTCCCGCCCACGCTCTTGATGCCGGTTATGAGGTAGCCCACCTGCCCCGCGGCCAGCCCGGGCACCGGCAGCATGTCGGGAGAGAATATGCCGACGTCGTCCACCTCCGCGGTGGCCCCGGTCGCCACCATCCGTACCTTCATGCCCTTGCTCAGCCTGCCCTCCATCACCCGGATGAAGACCACCACCCCGCGGTACTGGTCGTAGTGGGAGTCGAAGATCAGCGCCTGCAGCGGCGCCTCCTCGCTGCCCGTCGGCGCGGGCACCTCCGCCACCACCGCCTCCAGGATCTCGGTGACGCCCTCCCCGGTCTTGGCCGAGGCCCGGATGATCTCGTCCGGCGCGCAGCCCAGCAGCTCCACGATCTCCTCGGCCACCCGCTCCGGCTCCGCGTTGGGCAGGTCTATCTTGTTGACCACCGGGATGATGGTCAGACCGGCTTCCATGGCCAGGTAGGCGTTGCCCACCGTCTGCGCCTCCACCCCCTGGGCCGCGTCGACCAGCAGGACGGCCCCCTCGCAGGCGTTGAGGGCGCGGGACACCTCGTAGGAGAAGTCGACGTGGCCGGGGGTGTCGATCAGGTTGAGCAGGTAGTCCCCTCCCCCGGCGGACAAGTAGAGCATGCGCACCGCGTGCGCCTTGATGGTGATGCCCCGCTCCCGCTCCAGTTCCATGCGGTCCAGGTACTGTTCGGCCATCTTCTGCTCCGGGACCGTCCCGGTCATCTCCAGGAACCGGTCGGCCAGCGTCGATTTGCCGTGGTCTATGTGGGCGATTATGCAGAAATTCCTGATGCGGGTCCTCTCCATCGCTTCCATGGAAGAAGATTATATCAGACCCGCCCCTTTGCATTTCCCCGCCCTTATGTTAGAATCACTCTTCGTGGACTCGTACCGGACGATTTGGAGGTTTTAGGTTTGGCCAACATCAAGCAGCAGGAGAAGAGGAACCGCCAGGCGCTGAAGGCCCGCGTCCGCAACAAGTCCCGCAAGACCGAGGTCAAGACGTACATCAAGAGGTTCTCCGCGGCGCTGGAAGAGGGCAACCGCGAGGAGAGCGAGTTGTACCTGGCCAAGGCCTCCAGGGCCCTGGACAAGGCCGCCGGCGACGGCGTCATCCATAAGAACAACGCCGCCAACCGCAAGTCCTCGATGGCGCGGCGGTTCAACAGGGCCTACCCCTCCTAGAAGCGGGACCCCGGGGCTTACCGCGCCCGATTGCGCCGGGGCATCTGGTCAAGCCGCTCCGAATGTCCTATCATATTCGAATATGTCTCCACACGTAGGAAGGAAGCGCCATGAGCACGTCCGGCCCCAGGGAGCCCGGCGGCAGGGAGCCGTCCAGACCGCCGGCGCGCGGTAAGGACCCCCGCCTGGAGAGCCTTATCTCCCAGTGGAAGAAGGGCGAGAGGGACAAGGGCAGGAAGCGCCGGGATTCCGGCGGCAGGAAGAAGAAGTAGCATCCGCCGCCCGGCAGCCGGCTCGCGGGCGAGACCGCCGATCTTCCCCGGGGCGGCCCCTCACATCCCCTTCCAGGCCCGCGCCAGCAGCGCCGAGGTGATGATGCCCGAGGTCATGACCAGCGGCACGCCGCCGCCGGGGTTGGTGCACTGCCCGGTGAGGTAGAGGTTCTTCACCAGCAGCGACTTGTAGTTGGGGCGGAACGGCCCCAGGTTGGCCCCGTTCATCTCCAACCCGAAGAAGGCCCCCTCGGCCACGCGCAGGGTGCGCTCGAAGTCCTTGGGGGTCGCCGACTCCAGCCTCTCCACCTTGGACATCAGCCCGGGGAAGGCCCGCCGCTCCAGCGACTCGGCCAGCTCGCGCGGGTAGGAGAGCCTGATCTCGTCCCAGTCGTAGTACTTGAGCCTGGGGGGGGCGATGTAGATGGACGACAGGCAGTCCTTGCCCGGCGGAGCCATCCCCTCGTCGTCGAAGTTGGGGTTGGACACCAGCTGCGGCCCGTCGTCGGGGCGGTAGAGCAGGCCGGTGTCGTAGAACTCGTTCCACAGGTCGTCGAACTTGCGGCGGTGGTTGAGCAGCACCGTGAAGTGCGCCCGGGTGCCCACCTTCTCCTTCGCGTTCAGGTAGTAGGTGGGTGCGGGGATGGAGCAGGGCTGGCGCCTGACCGTCCTGGCCGCCCAGGCCGGGATGTTCTCCTCTCCCACCAGCTCCAGGTAGGTGATGCGCGAGTGGGCGTTGGAGACCACCGCCTTGCCGCGCAGCTCCTCGCCTCCCTCGAGCCGCACCCCCACCGCCTTGCCGTTCTCGATGACGATCTTCTCCACCGCGGCGTTGAGGCGGATCTCCGCGCCGTACTCCCCGGCTATCCTGGCCATGGCCTGGGGGATGGCGACCATCCCTCCCTTGGGGTAGTAGTAGCCGTCGTGCCCCATGTAGGTCATGGCGGTGAACAGCCCGTTGCAGCGGTGAGAGGGCAGCCCGGCGTAGAGGTTCTCCCACCCGAAGATGAGCTGCAGGCGTTCGTCCTCGAAGTAGCTGCGGATGCGGTTGTCCATCTTGTGCGCGGCCAGCCGGGCCGCCACCGGCAGGGCGGCGAGCATCTCCTTGTGCAGGCCCATCCTGGCCAGCGACAGCGGCTTGAAGAAGTCCTTCAGGGCGGGCATCTTGCTGTTGCCCATGGCCTCCATCATGCCCTGCAGCTTCCGCATGTCGGCGTTGTAGCGCCGGTAGTTGGGGACGTCGGCGGGATTGATGGACTTGACCACGTCGGCCATGGCGTCGAAGTCGCGCGGCAGGACGTAGCGCTCGCCGCCCTCGAGCACCACGTCGTAGACGGGGTCGATGAGCTTCAGCTCCAGGTAGTCCTCGAGCCTGCGCTCCACCATCTGGAAATACTGGTTGTACATGAAGTGGGCGATGACGAAGATGGCCCCCACCTCGGGCTTGAACCCATCGAAGTCGTAGTTGGAACAGCAGCCCCCGATGCGGTCCAGGGCCTCCAGCACCAGCACCTTCAGGCCCTCCTTGGCCAGCAGGCTGGCGCAGGTGAGGCCGCCCACGCCGGAGCCGATGATCAGCACGTCGTACCTGTCGTCACTCATCCGCATGACCTCCTCAAGGATATGTAGCCGCCGGGATCAGACCAGGACCCGCCGGGGCAGCTCCCTCATCTCGAAGAAGCCCTTCTTGATCCTGCGGCGGTCCTCTTCGCTCAGCTTGAAGGCCAGCCAGAAACCGGCGGCCAGCCCGGCCGCGAGCACGGCGCCCGCCGGTGCGAACCGCAGAGTCGACGCGATGAGCCTTCTCGTCATGTCCTACCTCCTCCTCCCTGCAGGCGGATCGATATGTGAAAGATAACCAACTCCCCCCATCCCGTCAACCCGCCTCCCCCGGCCCCTCCGGCCTCAGGGTGGAGACGGCGAAACTGAGCCGCCGGGGCGCCGCGGGCTCCTCCCCGGCGAGGTGGCGCTGCCAGTCCAGCACCTCCCAGCCCCGCTCCCGGGCCAGCTTGCGCAGGCGGCGCTGGGGATTGGCGGCCACCGGGTGCCCTACCGCCTCCAGCAGCGGCAGGTCGGCCAGGCTGTCCGAGTAGAACCAGCATTCCTCCAAGGGGATTCCGAGCGCAGCCGCGTAGCGGTGCGCCCGCTCCCGCTTGCCCTCGCCGTACGGCAGGGGCATCTCGAACTCGTCGGTCAGGTGGCCGTCGCGCACCGGGGCCACGGCCGCGATGCGGTCGTCCGCCCCCACCTGTACCCGCACCTTCTCGGCCATGTACTCCCCGGCCGCGGTGGCGATGACCGTGCGGTGCCCGGCCTCGCGGTGCCAGTCCACGCGCTCTTTGCCCTCGCGGAAGAGGCGGGGCAGCACCTCCTCGGCGTACGCGTCGTCCAGCAGGGAGATCAGTTCCTCGATGTGGAAGCGCCCGCAGGCGCGGAAGGTCCAGCGGTACACCTCCATGTAGGGGATGCGGTTGAGCCGGTAGAGAGCGGAGTACCACGCGGCGCGCATCACCGCAGCGGGGCTCATCTTGCCCTTCCTGACCATGTAGCCGACGGCGATGCTGCCGTTGGATCCGTCCAGCAGGGTGTGGTCGAGGTCGAAGAAGGCTATGGGCATCTGCGCCCCTCAGCTCCCGCTGAATCGCGGGGGGCGCTTCTCGAGGAAGGAGACGATGCCTTCCCTGACGTCCGCGGTGCTCACGGCGACCCCCTGCAGGGAAGCCTCCCGCTCCATGGCTTCCTCCAGGCTGGCCTCGAAGGAGCGGTTGAGCATGTGCTTGATCATGCCGATGGCCCGCGTCGGCCCCTCGGCCAGCCGCTGCGCCGTCTCCATGGCCGCTTCCATCAGCTGCTCCGCGGGCACCACCCGGCTCACCAGCCCGAGTTCCAGCGCCCGCCGGGCGTCCACCTCCTCTCCCGAGAACATCAGTTCCTTGGCGCGGGCCAGCCCGATCAGCCGGGGCAGGAAGAAGGTGCCCCCCATGTCCGCGATGAGCCCGCGGCGCACGAAGACCTGGATGAAGCGCGCCTCTTCCGAGGCGATGAGCAGGTCGCAGGAGAGCGCGAAGTTGCACCCGGCCCCCGCCGCCACCCCGTTGATGGCGCCGATCACCGGCTTCTCCAGGTTCATGATGCCGCCCACCACCCGGCTGTACCACTGGGTGGTGAGGCGCATGCCCACCGGCAGGGAGATGTCGTGACGGTTGTCGGTCCCGGTGAGGTCGGCCCCGGTGCAGAAGCCCTTGCCCGAGCCGGTGATGACCACCGCGCGCACCTCGTCGTCCAGCGACAGCTGCTGGAAGTGGTCTCCCAGCTCCTTGATCATGGCGAAGCTGAAGGAGTTCTTGCTCTCGGGACGGTTGAGGGTGACCACCTCCACCGCCCCCTGCCTGCTGTACACCAACTGGTCCATGCGCCCTCCTTATCTCAACAGCCTGTAGAACCTTTCCGTGTAGTCCCTGATCTCCGCGGCGCAGCGCTCCAGGAAATCCCTCGACTGGCCGAGCGGGTCGTCGATGGAGAGGTCCTGGCCGTAGAGGTGGAAGTAGTGGAGGAAGAACGACTTCAGGGGCGCCTCGAGGGAGCCGCCCTCCTCGCCGTCCAGGCCCTCGACCCGGCGGACCTGCCTCTTCATGGCCTCCAGGCGCCCTCGCGGGTCGGCCGGCGCGGGCGGGCCGCCGTTCCTCTCCGCCCCCGTCACCAGCTCCTTCAGGGTGAACGCCTTGAACACCGCCTCGTCGCTGACGGTCAGCAGGCGCTGGCTGTTGTGCAGGGTCATGGTCAGCAGAAGGTCGTTCTCCTCGATGAAGGCCTGGTCCGCCGGCCGGGAGCGGTACGCGGAGACGTCGATTCCCTCCCCGCGCATGTACTCGATGACCTGGGGCACGGGGGGAGCCCCCTCGTCGGCCGCCACGCCCGCGGAGGTCACGCGGATGCTTCCCGCCCCTATCTCGGCGGCTGCGAGCCTGCGGAAGTAACCCTCCGCCATCACGCTCCTGCAGATGTTCCCGGTACAGACGAAGGCCACCTTGATCATGGGTCGCATTATATCATCTGCGCCGGACGGGCAGGCCCCATGGGTTATACTTAAGGAAAAACGAGGAGGGATGGCCGTGCCCGAGTTCATGTCAGGACGCGTGGAGGTAATCGAGGGAGACATCACCCGCCTGGCGGTGGACGCCATCGTCAACGCGGCCAACAAGAGCCTGCTGGGGGGAGGCGGGGTGGACGGCGCCATCCACCGCGCCGCCGGGCCCGGGCTGCTGGCCGAGGCCAGCGCCATGGGCGGATGCGAGACCGGCCAGGCCAAGATCGCCGGCGGGCACCGCCTGCCCGCGCGGCACGTCATCCTGACCGTCGGCCCGGTGTGGCAAGGCGGCGGGAAGCGGGAGGCGGAGCTGCTGGCCGACTGTTACCGCAACAGCCTGGAGCTGGCGGTGGCCAACGGGCTCAAGACGGTGGCCTTCCCCTCCATCTCCACGGGCGTCTACGGATTTCCCATGGACCTGGCCGCCCCCATCGCCCTGCGCACGGTGCGGGCCTCCCTGGAAGAGCACCCCTCCCTGGACAAGGTCGTCTTCTGTACTTTCGGCAGCCGCGACTACCGGACTTACCTGGATAAAGCCGCGGAGATCCTGGCTTGAGGGTCAGGCTGAAACGGCCGCCTTCCGGCGCTCGCTGCCGGCCGGGGCCCCTTGCCGGCGGACGGGGCCGTCTCGCCGCTTATGACCTGCAGACGCCGGGGGGCGTCTTTGCTCCGAAGGAGGTAAGATGATGTACCGGGAGAAGTTCGACTTGAGCGGGAAGGTGGCCGTGGTCACCGGGGCCAGCCGCGGCATCGGCGAGGCCGTCGCCAGGGGGCTGGCGGAGTTCGGGGCCAAGGTGGTCCTGTCCAGCCGCAAGCAGGAGGCGCTGGATAAGGTCAAGGAGGAGATCGAGGCGGACGGCGGCGAGGCCATGGCCGTGGCCGCCCACGTGGGCAACCTGGAAGCCGTCGACGCCCTTATCCGGGCCACGCTGGACGCCTACGGGCGCATCGACGTCCTGGTGAACAACGCCGCCACCAACCCCTACTTCGGGCCCACGGCCGACGCGGACATGGCCTTCTGGGACAAGATCTTCGAGGTCAACGCGCGGGGTACCTTCTACCTGACCCAGCAGGCAGGCAAGCTCATGGCGGAGCGCGGTTCCGGCTCCATCATCAACATCTCCAGCGAAGCGGCCTTCAAGCCCACCCCCTTCCTGGGCATCTACTCGGTCTCCAAGGCCGCGGTGAACATGATCACCAAGGTCTTCGCGGGCGAATGGGGAAGCAGGGGCGTGCGGGTCAACTGCGTGGCCCCCGGCCTGGTCAGGACGCACTTCAGCCGGGCCCTGTGGGGCAACGAGGCCATCCTGCAGACCGCCGTGGCCTCCATCCCCATGGGGCGCATCGCCGAGCCCGACGAGGTGGTGGGGATGGTCGTCTACCTCGCCTCGGACGCGGCCAGCTTCGTCACCGGGCAGGTCTTCGTGCTGGACGGCGGGCGCGAGCTTCACTGATCGCAGCCCCTCCCCGGAGCGCCGCGGGGTACGGGCTCAAGGGGCTCAGAGGGGCTCTCCGGTAAGCTTCTCGAAGATCTCCAGGTAGAGGCGGGCGGTGTTGTCCACCACCTCCCGGGGCAGCTCGGGCGGGGGCTCGTCCACCTGCCAGCCGGTGCCGCGCACGTAATCGCGGACGAACTGCTTGTCGTAGGACGGCTGCGGGCGCCCCGGCTCGTAACCCTCAAGCGGCCAGAAGCGCGAGGAGTCGGGGGTGAGCATCTCGTCGATGACCGTCAACTCGCCCGAATCCATGCCGAACTCGAACTTGGTGTCGGCGATGATGATGCCTCGCGAACGCGCATACGCCGCCGCCTCGGAGTAGATGCGGACGGAGAGGCGCCGGACCCTCTCCATCAGGTCTGCGCCGATGAGCTCCGCCAGCTCCTCCAAGCTCATGCTCTCGTCGTGCTCCCCCACCTCCCCCTTGGTGGTGGGGGTAAATAGGGGCTCCGGCAGTTCCTGCGATTCCTTGAGCCCTCCGCCGCGGGCGACACCCCCGATGGTCCCGAGGGACGCGTACTCCGCCCAGGCGGAGCCGGAGAGGTAGCCGCGGATGACGTCCTCGAAGGGGAGGGGCTCGGTCTTGCGCACGATCATCGAGCGCGGCGCCAGCAGGGCGATGAGCTCCCCGTCGTCCAGGTAGTCCTCGAGGCGGCTGTCCGAGACGTGGTTGGGTACGATCCCCGCGGTGCGCTCGAACCAGAAGGCCGAGAGCCGGTTGAGCACCTCGCCCTTGCGGGGTATGGCCGAGGGCAGGATGACGTCGTAGACGGAGATGCGGTCGGTGGCCACCATCAGCAGCTCGTCTCCGAGGTCGAACAGGTCGCGCACCTTCCCCCGGCGGAAGAGCGGGAAGGGGACGCCTTCCGCTCGCAGCATCACCTCGGGCATACGATCTCCCTCCTTCGTCTAGGCGCCGTACTTGTTGAGGCGCAGCCCGCCGGCCAGCATCAGCGAGACGAGGTGGACCGCGTCGAAGGTGCCCAGGACCCCCCGGGCGCACTCCCGCTCGCCGAAGCCCCGAGTGCTCCCCCATATCTCCCAGGGGGAATGCAGGAGCAGCGGGCAGGGATGCCAGGAGTGGCCCTTGAGCACCGCCGGCGTGGAGTGGTCGCCGGTGACCGCCAGCACGTCCGGTCGGAGGTCCAGGACGCGCGGCAGCAGGGCGTCCACCTCCTCGATGCAGGCGGCCTTCCTCTTAAAGTCCCCGTCCTCGCCCGCGCTGTCGGTCTTCTTGTAGTGGAGGAAGAAGAAGTCGTAGTCGTCCCAGGCGGCCCGCACGGAGTCGATCTCCTCCGCGAAGTCCTCCCCCGTCTTCAACACCTCCATGCCCACCAGCCTGGCCAGCCCCCGGTACATGGGATAGGCGGCCACGGCCGCCGCCCTGACCCGGTAGCGCTCGGTCATTCCCGGGATGTGCGGACGGACCGAGAACCCCCGGGTGAGTATCATGTTGGCCGGCGACTGCCCTTCCAGGGCCCTGCCCGCCTCCGCCAGGAAGGCATTGATCAGCTCCGCCGTGCGGGCGGCCCGTCCGTCCGCGGGGTCCCGCGCCTCCACCTGGAGCGGCGACGTGCCCGTCCGCTCGGGGTCGGAGTCGGTCACGGCGTCGGAGAGCCCTTCGCCGGATAATATCAGCGCGGCCCGGTGGTCCTTCTCCGGGGTGATGGTGAAGCCCAGGCCGGGGACCTCCACCCTCTCCCGGATGATGGCGCACATCTCCGCGTTGACCTCCGTGGAGATGCGGCCCGCCCGGCGGTCGGCCACCACCCCGTCCGTAACCGTGCAGAAATTGACCCGCGCGGCGACGTCGCCCGGGCCGACCTCCAGGCCCAGCCCCAGGGCGGAGAGGATGCCCCTCCCGATCGCATACTCGCGGGGGTCGTAGCCGAAGAGGGCCAGGTGTCCCGGGCCGCTGCCCGGCGTAACCCCGGGGGCGACCGGATGGATGAGGCCGCAGGCGGAGCGCTCCGCCAGCGCGTCCAGGTTGGGGGTGCGGGCCGTCTCCAGCTCGGTGAGCCCGCTCTGCGGGTGCGGCAGCCCTCCCAGCCCGTCCATGACCAGAAGCACCATCCGCCCCCCCTCGGGCCGGGCCAGCTCCGAGACCAGCTTTCCGCCGCTCATCCTCTCGCCCCCCTCCTGCCGCCGGCCGGGCAGGCCTGCCGGCGTACCGCTTGCGCCTGAACTCCGTGCAGCGCTCCGTTGAGCGCGTGCCGTTTCCTCGGTTTGATATTATAATGGATGGCATGGACAAGAACAGACGGGGCTGGACGGCGCCGCTCGCGGCCGCGGTCCTTTTGGTCCTGGCCGGGGGCCTGGGCCAGCTCTACCTCAAGAATCACCTGGTGGTGGCGGTGGAAGAGACCCATCACCACGCCCACTCCGAACACCTCCACGAGGACCACGAAGCCGGCGGCGGGGAGGCGGCCGGCTTCAACCTGGTCACCAACTACAGCTTCGAGGTCGGCGGCGGCCTGGACCTCTACGGCTGGACGGCGGATTGCGAGGACCCCGGCACCTCCGTCTGGCGGGATCAGGGAGTCAGCGCGTACGGTTTCTCCTCGGCGGCCCTCCGTTCCCGGGAAGGCAGCCGCGGCGTCGACCTCGCCCTCTCCCAGAGGATCGAGGGAGAGCTGGCGGGCAGGGAGGTCACCGTCAGGGGCTCGATCAAGGCCGAGGACCTGCAGGGCAACGCCTTCCTCAGGCTGACGGCCGCAGCGGCTCCGCAGGAGGAGGCCCCCCCGGTGGTCTGGCTCGACCTGGCCGAGGTCAGCGGCACCGCCGACTGGCAGGTCGTTCAGGGCAGCGTCTTCCTCCCCCCGGAGGTGACCGCGGTGGACCTGGCCGTCGGCATCTTCGGGTCGGGCACCGCCTGGTTCGACGGCATCTCCCTGACCGCCGCAGACTCCTCTCCCGCCCCCCCGCCCCGCGGCGTGAACCTCCTGCGGAACCCGGACTTCTCGCAGTCCGCGCTCTACTGGCACTTCTTCTCCGTTCCGGACACCCCCAGGGTTGACTGGGAGGTGCGCGAGGACGGGGTGTCGGCGGGGCCGTACCTCTTCATGCGGCAGGCCGCGCCGACGGGGGACGGGCAGTACTCCGGCTTCTATCAGGTGGTGAACGGGCTCGGCGGCTCCGCCGACCTGGCCACCTTCGGCGGCCGGCTGAAGACCGAGGGCCTGGAGGGGGAGGCCTGGCTCAACCTGACCTTCTACGGCCGGGACGGAAGGCACATGGCCGAGACGGAGCGCTCTCTGAGCGGCACGCGCGACTGGGAATACCTGGAACTGACGGTGCCCCTGCCGGCCGGCGCCGAGTCGGTCTGGGCGCGGCTCATCTTCATCGGCACCGGCGCCGCCGCCTTCGACGACCTGGACCTCCGCCTGTCTCCCCTGCCCTGACCCCGCCTACTCGCCGGCCAGGAAGTCTGCGGTCTCCCCCAGGAAGGTGAGCGGGCTCCTCTCCTCGGCCGAGAGGCCGGGACGGTAGCCGAAGCTCTCCATGAACAGCCCGCACATCTGCCGGTAGAGGCTGCGCAGGGGTATGTCCGCCGGGCAGGAGAGCTCGCACATGCCGCAGTCGACGCAGCGGTCGGCCATGTCCAGCGCCCGGATGATGTGGAAGATGGGGATGTCCGGGGGGTTCAGGTCGGTGCCGACCAGGTCCACCCGCTCCATGGCGCATTCCTTGCAGAAGCACAGGGGGCAGACGTTGCGGCAGCCGTAGCAGCGGATGCAGCGGCTGAAGTGGTCCATCCAGAATGCGAGCCGGTCCCCCTCCTCCCCGCCTTCCTCGCCCTCCCCGGGCTCAGCGCCCTCCGCCGCTTCATAGGGCCTGACGCCCGAATCGACCACCGCGCCCTCGGGGACCGGGTGGTCGCACCTGCAGGCGTCGGCCAGTTCCTGGGAGCAGGGGATGCCCAGCACCACGATCCTCTCCAAGTCCAGGTGGTTGAACTTGGCTAACTCGTTCATCATCCGGCGGTCGCACTCCCGCGCCACCACCGCCAGGGTCCCTCCCAGCGACGTCAGGGAGATGGCCGCCAGGCCGGCCATGGGAAACCTGGTATCGCCGGCGTACACTTCCTCGATGCTCGGGTCGGAGGCCTCCTTGGCCAGGTGCGGCCGGACGGTCCCGTCCTCCTCCACCAGGAAGAGGGCGGCGGCGGCCCTGCCGTCCTCCAGCGCCTCCCTGATCGCCCGCGCCAGTCCCTCCTCCACGGTCAACCACTCCCTTCCCGGCGCCTGCGCAGGGGCGAGGGCCCCAGCTCGTTGATCCTCGCGGTGAAGTCGCGGATGAGGTTGGCGAACTTCTCCCCCTCCGCCGCCGAGACCCATTCCAGCCGCAGCCGGTCCTTCTCGATCCCCAGCACCTCCAGGGCCTCGCGCAGGTACTGGAAGCGCTTGGCGGTGAGGTAGTTGCCCTTCAGGTAGTGGCAGTCGCCGATGTGGCAGCCCGCCACGATGACGCCGTCAATGCCCTCCTGGAAGGCCTTGATCACGAAGTACGGGCTGATGGTGCCGGTGCACATCACCCGCACGTCGAGTACCTGGGCGGGGTACTGCAGGCGGGAAACCCCCGCCAGGTCGGCCCCCGCGTAACTGCACCAGTTGCAGAGGAAGGCCAGTATGCGGACCTCGTCCTCTTCCCGTTGCGCCGTCTCCTCGATGACCGGCGTGGTTGCATCTTGAGCCATGGCCTACTCCTTTGGTCCTCAGTCGTTCCAGGCCTTGGAGGCCGCCACGATCTGGTTGACGATCTGGTCGAAGCGGAAGCCCTGGATGCGGTTGGCCCCCGCCGTGCACGCCGCCGTGCAGGTGCCGCAGCCCTTGCACAGCGAGGTGTTCACCTGCGCCACGCCCTTGTCCTCGTCGAAGGTGATGGCCTCGAAGGGGCAGAGCGAGACGCAGGCCCGGCACCCCGAGCAGGCGGCCTCGTCTATCTGGGCCACGATGCCCTCGGTGACGATCCTGTCCTTGGAGAGGATTATCTCGGCCCGACCGGCCGCCGCCGCCGCCTGGGCGACGGACTCCTCGATGGACTTGGGGGCGTGGGCCAGTCCGCAGACGAAGACCCCGTCGGTGGAGAAGTCCACCGGGCGCAGCTTCATGTGCGCCTCCAGGAAGAACCCGTCGGCATTGAGCGGCACCTTGAGCATGGGCGCCAGTTTCTGGTTCTCCCGGTTGGGCTCGATCCCCACCGAGAGGACCAGCAGGTCGGCGTCGAGATAGACGGTCTCGCCCAGCCCGGCGTCGTCCACCGCGACCTGGAGCCGCGTGCCCAGGTCGTTTAGGCGCGGCGGCCGGTCGTCCTCGAAGCGGATGAAGGTCGCGCCCAGTTCCCGCGCCTCGCGGTAGAGGTCCTCGCGGAACCCGTAGGTGCGGATGTCCCGGTAGAGCACGTACACCTGGGCGGCGGGCCAGCGCCTCTTCAGCGCGGCGGCGTTCTTCGCCGCCTCGGTGCAGCAGACCTTGGAGCACCAGGGGCGCTCCTCCTCGCGCGAGCCCACGCACTGCACCATGACCACGCTGCGCGGTTCCCTCGCCCCCTCCTCCCCCAGCAGGTCCTCCAGGTCCCACTGGGTGACGACCCGCTCGTCCCGGCCGAAGAGGTAGCCCTCGGGCCGGTGCTCCCGCCCCCCGGTGGCCACGATGACGGCCCCGTGCTCCAGCAGGGTCTCCCGCCCCTCGGGGTCGGCCACCACCGTCCTGAACCTGCCGACGAAACCGCCTATGTCCACCACCGTGGACCGCTTGAAGACGCTGATCAGCTCCTCTCTCTCTATCCGCCGCTCCAGCTCCGCCAGGTACGCCTGCACGTCCTCGCCCTTCTGGGAGGTCCTGATCCTGCGGGCCAGGCCTCCCAGCTCGGCCTCCTTCTCCACCAGGTACACCGGGAAGCCGGAGGACGCCAGGGAGAGCGCGGCGTTCATGCCCGCGACGCCGCCGCCCAGCACCAGGGCCCGCGGCGTGACCTCGCTCTCGCCCTCGGCCAGGGGCCTGAGCAGGCGCGCCTTCTCCACGGCCATCTTCACCAGGTAGCGGGCCTTACGCGTGCCCTTCTCCGGCTCCTGCATGTGTACCCAGGAGCAGTGCTCGCGGATGTTGGCCATCTCGTAGAGGTACTTGTTGACGCCGGCGGTGCGCAGGGTCTCCTGGAAGAGGGGCTGATGGGTGCGGGGGGTGCAGGAGGCCACCACTAGGCGGTTGAGGCCGTTCTCCCTGACCATCTGGCGGATCCACTCCTGGGCGTCCTGCGAGCAGGCGTAGATGCGCTCCTCCGCCCAGACCACGCCCGGCAGCGTCCGCGCGTACTCGACCACCGCGGGCACGTCCAAGAATCCCCCGATGTTGGACCCGCAGCGGCAGACGATCACCCCCACCCGCGGCTCCTCCCCGCTGACGTCGCGCTCCGGCGGGTATTCGGAGCGGGTCAGCAGGCTGCCGCGCCGCGCGTGCAGCAGCTGCGAGGCGCTGGCCGCCGCCGCCGAGGCCATGGTCACGGTGTCCGGGATGTCCCGGGGCTCCTGCCCCGCGCCGCAGACCATGACCCCCTCGCGGGTGGTCTGGAAGTTCTTGAACTTGTCTGAGTCGATGAAGCCGTGTTCGTTGAGGCCGATCCCCAGCCCTTCGGAGACGCCCTTGGGCGGCTCCAGGCCGATGGACAGGACCACCAGGTCGAACTCCTCCTCCTGCATGCAGCCCGCCTCGTCCAGGTAGCGCAGCAGCAGGTTCTTGGTGCGCTGCTTCTCGCGGATGCCCGACACCAGGCCGCGCACGTACCTGACGCCGTGGCGGGAGCCCGCGTTCTGGTAGTAGCGCTCGAAGTCCTTGCCGTAGGCCCTCAGGTCGATGTGGAAGATGGTCGGCTCCACGCCGGGCAGGTGCTCCTTGGCTATGAGCGACTGTTTGGTCGCGTACATGCAGCAGACGCTGGAGCAGTAACCCCGGTCCACCAGGCAGTCGCGCGAGCCCACGCACTGGATGAAGGCCAGCTTGCGCACCTCCCCGGAGTCGGAGGGCCGCACCACGTGGCCGGAGGTGGGCCCGTTGGCCGCCAGGATCCGCTCGAACTCCAGGGAGGTCACCACGTTCTCGAAGACGCCGTAGCCGTATTCCGGCTTGAGCTTCGCATCGAAGGGGCTGAAGCCCGGGGCCATGATCACCGCTCCCGCCTTGAGCTCCCTGATCTCCTCCTTCTGATCGAAGTCGATGGCCTCGGCCTGGCACGCCTTGACGCAGTTCCGGCACTTGCCCTTGGTGAAATGGAGGCAGGTGGAGGGGTCTATGAAGGCCGCCCCGGGCACCGCCTGGGGAAAGGGCACGCGGATGTTGCGGGTGATGCCCAGCATGGCGTCGTAGGGATTGGGCACCTTCACCGGGCACTTGGCGGTGCAGTCGCCGCAGCCGGTGCACTTGTCGACGTCGACGTAGCGGGGCCTGACCCGCAGGGTCACCGTGAAGTCCCCTGCCTCGCCCGCGATCCTCTCCACGTCGGCCAGGGTGATCACCTCGATGTTGGCGTTGGAGGCCACCTCCACCATCTTGGGGGAGAGGATGCACATGGAGCACTCGTTGGTGGGGAAGGTCTTGTCCAGCATGCCCATGACCCCGCCGA
>CAZETE010000028.1:0-28720 GCA_964515075.1 uncultured Actinomycetota bacterium
GACCTGCCCTTACGGCAATAGCCGTGGACATGTACTCATGTAAAGGCCTGGCACTCCCCCGCCAGCAACGCATGCGGCCGCCGTCACCGCCAGGACCTGCCCTTACGGCAATAGCCGTGGACATGTACTCATGTAAAGGCCTGGCACTTCCCCGCCGCCGGCTCTTAACCCATAATGGACGCATGTTCGAGATCACCGACCACGACGGAGGCACCGCCGCCCGCCGCGGCGTCCTGCACACGGCCCGCGGCGACGTGGAGACCCCCGTGTTCATGCCGGTGGGCACGCGCGGGTCGGTCAAGGCCATCCTGCCCGAAAGGGTGCGGGAGCTGGGCTACGGCCTGGTGCTGGCCAACACCTACCACCTCTACCTGCGCCCCGGCCTTCCCGTCATCGAGGCGGCGGGCGGGCTGCACGCCTTCACCGGCTGGGACGGCGCCCTGCTCACCGACTCCGGGGGCTACCAGGTCTTCTCCCTCTCGAAGACCCTCAAGCTGGGCGAGGAGGGGGTGGCCTTCCGCTCGGTCTACGACGGGGCGGAGGTCTTCTTCACGCCCGAGGAGGCGGTGCGGGCGCAGGCCGCCTTCGGCTCGGACGTCGCCATGGTGCTGGACGAGTGCGTCCCCTATCCCTGCGGACGGGACTACGTCAGGGCGTCGGTGGACCGGACCCACCGCTGGGCCGCGCGCGGCCTGGCCGCCCACCGCCACCCCGACCAGGCCCTCTTCGGCATCGTGCAGGGCGGCACCTGGCCCGAGGAGCGGCGCCGCTCGGCCGAGCTCACCGTGGAGCTGGGCTTTTCCGGCTACGGTATCGGTGGCCTGAGCGTGGGCGAGCCGCGCGAGCTGATGCTCGAGGTCCTGGCCGGCCAGCTCGGCCACCTGCCGGCCGACCGCCCCCGCTACCTGATGGGGGTGGGCGACCCGGAGGGCCTGGTGGAGGCGGTGGCCCTGGGGGTGGACATGTTCGACTCGGTCCTCCCCACCCGCCTGGCCCGCAACGGCTCCGCCCTCACCCGCCCGGGCCGGCTCAACCTGCGCAACGCCGCGCACGCCGGCGACCACTCGCCCCTGGAGGAGGGGTGCCCCTGCCGGGCCTGCCGGGGCTTCAGCCGGGCCTACATCCGGCACCTCTTCCTCAACAACGAGATCCTCGCGCACATGCTCCTGACCGAGCACAACCTGGCCTTCATGCAGGCGCTGCTGCGCGATTGCAGAGGCGCGATCAAAGCTGGTAGAATGGAGCAGTTATTGTCGGCCTTCCGGGGCTGGAACCGTAGCAAATAGGGTGTCGTCATGGTCCCGGCGACGGTTATGAAAGGTGGTTCGTTCGCATGTTGTTTCTGGCCTTCATCCTGGCTGCCGAGGGGGAATCGGGCGGCGGCTCCGGCTCCTCCCTGAGCCTCATCATCATCATCGCGCTCTTCGCGGCGGTCTTCTACTTCATGCTCTGGCGCCCGCAGCAGAAGAAGATGCGCGCCCACGCGGAGCTGGTGGAGGGCGCCAAGCCGGGGGACGAGGTGGTCACCCAGGGCGGCCTCTACGGCTTCATCACCGAACTGGAGGACGACACCATGCTCATCGAGGTGAGCGAGGGGGTGGAGATCCGCATCGCCAAGGGCGCCGTCTCCCGCAACCTCACCGCCTCCGAAAGGGCGGCGAAGGCCCGGGAGGAAGCCAAGGCCGAGCCGGAGGAGCCCGCCGGGGCGGAGGAAGAGCAGGGGGAAGCCCCGCAAGAGGCCGCGGAAGGGACCGCGGAGGACGGCGGGGAGGGCGAGAAGGGGTAGCGGAACGGCCGCTCCCTTCCCCGGGAGGGCCGCACGGCCCGGGCCCTGCCGCCCGGCCATGACCATGGAGACCGCGGCGGCGGGACGGCCTGGAAGAAGCATGGAGGTGTCCAGTGAGGCTGAAGAACAACATCGGGTGGCTGCTGCTGGTGCTGGCGGTGCTCGTGGCCCTGTACGTACCCATCATCGTCAACGGCTGGAGCCCCAAGCTCGGCCTGGACCTGGAGGGCGGCATCAGCATCACCATGCAGGCGGTGGGGGACTCCACCGAGGAATCCATGAAGAAGGCCGCCGACATCATCCGCAACCGCATCAACGCTCTGGGCCTCACTGAGCCGGTGGTGGCGCCGGAAGGCAGCAACCGGGTGCTGGTGCAGATACCCCACGAAAAGGACATCGACCGCGCCAAGCGCATCGTCGGCTCCACCGCCCAGCTGCAGTTCCGCCAGGTGCTGGAGATACTGGGGGCGGGCGACCCCGCTTACGACTCCCTCCAGCCGACCCCCATCGACTACTCCGACGAGGAGGCCTACCGGGCCCTCAAGGACCAGGAGATCGTGCTGGAGAAGGCGGAGGGCGGCAACGTCTTCAAGATCCGCCTGGGCCCCACCCGGCTCACCGGCGACATCATCAACTCGGCCACGGCCGACGTGCCGCCGGGCTCCAATAAGTGGCAGATCGACTTCACCCTCACCGACGCGGCCACCGGCGGCTTCGCCGAGCTCACCACGGAGCTCAAGGGCGAGAGCGAGCCCTTGAACCAGCTGGCCATCGTGCTGGACTACGAGGTCAAGTCCTATCCCCGGGTCAACGAGGCCATCACCGGCGGCCGGGGCCAGATCACCGGCAGCTTCAGCAAGGATGAGGCGCAGGACCTGGCGCTGGTCCTGCGGCTGGGCGCCCTGCCCGTCGACTTCACCATGCCCGTCACCGAGGTGGTCAGCCCCACCCTGGGCCGGGCGTCCCTGCATCAGGGCCTGGTGGCCGGCATCATCGGCCTGGCCCTGGTGATGCTGTACATGCTGGTCGTCTACCGGGGGCTGGGCCTGGTGGCGGTGGGTCAGCTGGCCCTCTTCGGCCTGCTCACCTACGGCTTCATCTGCGTGCTGGGCAACCAGATGAGCTGGACCCTGACCCTTGCGGGCATCGCCGGCATCATCGTCGCCGTGGGGATATCGGCCGACTCCAGCGTGGTCTATTTCGAGCGCTTGAAGGAGGAGGCGCGGCTGGGCAAGGGCATCCGCTCCTCCGCCGACCGGGCCTTCAAGAGCTCCTTCCGCACGGTGCTGGCGGCGGACTTCTCCACCTTCATCGGCGCCCTCATCCTGTGGATGATCGCCATCGGCCCGGTGCGCGGCTTCGCCTTCACCCTGGGCCTCTCCACCGTCCTCGACGTCTTCATCAACTACTGCTACACCCACAACGCGGTGGTGCTGGCCGGCCGGCTCAAGGTCTTCGGCCGGCCCGCCGCGCTGGGCGTGGGGCGCGAGGCGCGGGGGGAGGAGGCCTAGATGTACATCAAGGGAGAGGAGCGCAACTTCAACTTCCTCGGCCGCGAGAACTTCTCCGGCCTGGCCTGGTACGCCTTCGGGCTCTCCCTGGCGGCCATGGCCCTCTCCGTCCTGGTCTTCGTCCTCATGGGCTTGAACCTGGGCATCGAGTTCAAGGGGGGCTACATACTCAAGGTGCAGGTGGATGGGGCCCCCGACGTGACCGAGGTCAAGGGCATCCTGGCGGGGTACGAGGACCGGGGGCTCGTCAACCCCATCGTGCAGGTGTCCGAGGGGGAGCGGAAGGTCACCGTCCGCATGCCCTACATCGAGGACGAGGAGACCCGCGAGGCGGTCATCCGGGGCGTCATGGACGATCTCATCGCCAGGTACCAGGAGCCCCTCGAGGCGGTCCCCCTGGAGCAGGGGGAGGACGCCGGCGAGCGGGCCTTCAAGGTCTATGTGAAGAGCCAGGTCCCCGTCTCCGACGAGTACGCGGAGGGGCTCGAGGAACGGCTGGACTCCGGCTTCCAGGACCGGGGGCTGGAGGGCGCCGTCGTGGAGACGGGCGCGGAGGAAGAAGGCGGCCAGACGCGCTACTACGCCGTGGTGCGCCTGAAGATGCAGGAGGGCGCCGCGCAGGAGGACGCGGAAGCCGTCACGCAGGCGGCCCTGGACGACCTGGGCTCCAGCCACTACAACATCTTGAAGGAGTCGGAGACCCAGGTGGGCTCGGAGTGGGGCCGCGAGGTCAGCCGCAAGGCGGCCGTCAGCCTGCTCATCTTCCTGGCGGTCATCCTGGTCTACATCACCTTCCGTTTCGAGTTCAAGATGGCCGTGCCCGCCATCCTGGCCCTGGTGCACGACTCCATCGTGGCCATCGGCATCTACGCCCTCACCGGCCGGCAGGTCACCCCGGCCACCGTCGTCGCCTTCCTGACCATCCTGGGCTACTCCCTCTACGACACCATCGTGATCTTCGACCGCATCGCCGAGAACGCCAACCTGATGGACCGGTCGGGGAGGCGCACCTACCGGGAGGTGGTCAACGACAGCATCAACCAGACCCTCATGCGCTCCATCGGCACCACCGTCACCACCCTCCTGCCCATCTTCACCATCCTGGTCTTCGGCGGCGAGACGCTGAAGGACTTCGCCTTCGCCCTGTTCATCGGAGTGTTCCTGGGGGCCTACTCCTCCAACTTCGTGGCGTCGCCGCTCCTGGCCTTCTGGAAGGAGACGGAGCCCAAGTACGCCGCCATCAAGGCCAAGGCCGGTAAGCACGGCGCCCGCGAGGCGGTGGTCCGCAGGAAGCAGGCCGGGCCCTCCGCCGGCGCGGCCGGCGAGGGGGAAGCGGAGGAGAAGCCCGCCGCCGCGAAGAAGCCCGCCGCCGCGGGCGCGCCGCAGCAGGCCGCGGGGGCCAAGAAGAAGCCGGCCGCCAAGCCGGGGTCCAAGAAGACCACCCGGGGCCCCGCCTCCTCCTCCAAGAAGAAGAAGAAGAAAAAGAAGAAGAGGTGAGGAGGGGCGGCAGCAGCGGGGCCCGAACGGGCGGGGTCTGACCCCCGGCAGCAAGGGCTTGGCAAAAGGAAAGAGGCGGGCCGCCCGGCCCGCCTCTTCTTGCTGCTCTGGCTTCTACTTCAGCTGGTCGCGCCCGAAGTCCAGGAGGCGGCGGGCGGTGATCAGCAGCTGGATCTGGCCGGTGCCCTCGAAGATGTCGTTGATCTTGGAGTCGCGCATCCACTTCTCCAGCAGCAGCTCGCGGGAGTAGCCCAGCGGGCCCATCAGCTCCACCGCCTTCTGGGTGATGCGCGAGACCGCCGAACCCGCCTTGGCCTTGGCCATGGAGGCCTCCAGGTCGTTGCGGACGCCGTTATCCAGCATCCACACCGAGCGCCAGGTCAGCAGGCGGGCCGCCTTGAGGTTGGCCTCCATCTCGATGACCTCCCGCTCCAGCACGGTCATGTTGTTGGGGTTGATGCCGTAGCGGATCTCGATCCCCTGCTCGGCCAGGGTGTCCTTCAAGAAGTCGAGGGCGGCGCGGCCCACGCCGATGGCCATGGCCGCCACCATGGGACGGGTGGCGTCGAAGGTGGCCATGACCTTCTTGAAGCCCTCGGTCTTGGTCTTGTCCACCACTTCCGCGCTGCCCAGGATGTTCTCCTTGGGGATGCGGCAGTCCATCAGCGCGAGGGAGACGGTGTCCGAACAGCGGATGCCCATCTTGTCCTCGATCTTGGTGATCTCGAGGCCCGGGGCGCCGCGCTCCACGATGAAGGGCTTGATGCCGGCGCGCCCCGCCGAGCGGTCCAGGGTGGCCCAGACCACCACGAACCCGTCGGAGTCCTCCAGGGCGCTCTTGCCCGAGGTGACGAAGATCTTCTCGCCGTTGAGCACCCACTCGTCGCCGTCCAGCACCGCGGTGGTCTTGATGGCGGCGGAGTCGGAGCCCGCCTCGGGCTCGGTGATGGCCATGGCGCCCCAGCAGGGCTCATCCGAGGCGAAGCGGGCCAGGAAGCTGGCCTTCTGCTCGGGGGTGCCGGAAGCCTCCACCGCCGCGCCGCCCAGGCCGCCGCCCGGCAGGGCCAGGGCGATACCGGCGTCTCCCCAGAAGATCTCCTCCACGGTGACGGAGTTGAGCATCTGGGTCTCGCGGGGCTTCCTCTCCTTGGGGTCGCCGCCCTCCTCCTTCTTGTCGCCGCCGCCGCCCATGCCGCCCAGGCCGCCCTTCATGACCTGCTGGACCATCTTGAACAGGTCGCGCGGCTTCTCGTGCTCCTGTTCGTCGTACTGGCGGGCGATGGGGCGGATGGCGCTCTCCGAGAACATGTGGATCATGTTCTTGGTGGCGCGGATCTTCGGTGACTGCTCGAAATCTATCATCTCTATCCCCCCTCCCCTAGACCATTACCATGCCTTCAAAGGCGGCGAAGCCGCGCGCGTTGCGGAACCACAACTCCACCGGGTTCTCCCGGATGTACCCGTGGCCGCCCATGATCTGCACGCTGCGGTCGCCCACCATCATGGCCGCGTCGGCCGCGTAGTTCTTGGCCATGGCGGCCTCCTTGGAGAAGTCCAGGCCGTTGTCGCAGCGCCAGGCGGCCTCCCAGGCCAGCAGGCGGGAGGCGTCGACCTCGATGGCCATCTCCGCCAGCATGAAGGCGATGGCCTGGCGGCTGCCGATGGGCTCCCCGAAGGCCACGCGGTCGCGGGCGTAGTCGCGGGAGTGGGCCACCGCCCGCTTGCTCATGCCCACCGCCAGGGCGGCCAGGGCGATGCGGGAGCGCGACAGGAGGCGCAGGTAGTCGCAGCCCGCGCCGCCTCCCAGGCGGGCGGAGACGGGAACGCGGCAGTCCTTGAAGGCGACCGGGTAGGTGGCCAGGGCGTTGACGCCCATGTTCTTCTCACGCTCGCCCACCGTCATGCCCTTGGTGTCGCGGGGCAGGATGAAGGCGTCCACCCCGGCAAAGCCCATGCCCGGGGAGGTGGAGGCGAAGACCAGCGCCAGGCCGGACTCGGCGGCCAGCACCGCCAGGCACTTGGAGCCGTTGAGCACGTAATCGCCGTACTCCTGCTCCGCGGTGGTGAAGAGGGTGGAGGCGCAGAAGTCGAACCTGGGCTCGATCAGCGCGCAGGAGGCGGGCCGGAACTCCTCGCCGCAGAAGCCGGGGAGGAACTCCTTCTTCTGCTCCTCGGTGCCCTGGTCCAGCACCGAGTAGGCCAGCATGGTGGGGGAGAGCAGGTGCAGGGCGACGGCCAGGTCGCCCGCGGCCATCTCCTCGGTGGCGATGGCGTTGGTCAGGGCCGAGAGCCCCTCGCCGAAGCCGTCGTACTCCTCGGGGATGCACCCGCCCACCAGGCCGAGCTCCCAGCCCTTGGCCACGACCTCCTCCGGTATCGAGCCGCTCTCCTCGCTCTCGTGGGCCAGCGGTTCGATCTGGTCGACGGCGAACGAGGCCACGGTCTCCTGCACCATGCGCTGTTCGTCGCTCAACTCGAACGAAACCATAAGATCTCCCTCCTTCTCCCCTAGCTTCTAAGGATTAGCCACAGCCTTACTCGAGCACACCGACACATCATAATATGACCGATAAGCTCCGCCCTTGCAACAGGACAAGAGCATGCTATCACACAAGTTACTAAGCGGTCAACATAAAGCAGGCACGGCATTGGCCGCACGGGCGGGAGGCGGGAGATGCCGGGGCTTGGCGCGAATGCGGCCAAGACGCTGGGACACATCGTCTAACGTGGAGTATTATAGACTCGACGCGGTAGCCGTTTTCGGTGCGCAAGGAGTGAGGGAGCCGTGCCCGAGACCATCGAGAATCTAGCCGTGAAGGTCAGGTCCTACGACAGCAAGGGAGACGTGCGCCTCATCCGGGACGCCTTCGAATACGCCGACGCCCACCACCAGAACCAGTTCCGTTACAGCGGCGAGCCCTTCATCCAGCACCCCCTGGAGGTGGCCATGACCCTGGCCGACCTGCAGCTGGATTCCATCACCATCGCGGCGGCCCTGCTGCACGACGTGGTGGAGGACACCTGCTCCAGCCTGGAGGACGTGCGCGAGCGCTTCGGGGAGGAGATCGCGGCCATCATCGACGGCGTCACCAAGCTGGAGCGCATCAACTTCGAGAGCCGTGAGGCGGCCCAGGCCGAGACCTTCCGCAAGCTCTTCGTGGCCATGGCCGAGGACGCCCGGGTCATCCTGATCAAGCTGGCCGACCGCCTGCACAACATGCGCACCCTCTACCACCTCTCCGAGGAGAAGCAGCGCCAGAAGGCCCGCGAGACCCTGGACATCTACGCCCCCATCGCCCACCGCCTGGGCATCACCCAGCTGCGCTGGCAGCTGGAAGACCTGGCCTTCGCAACCCTCTTCCCCCTGCGCTATCAGGAGATCCAGCAGATGGTCAACCAGCGCCGGCCGGAGCGCGAGGCCTACATCAAGGAGGTGGCGGACGGCCTGCACAAGCAGCTCAAGTCCTTGAAGATAGACGCGGAGATCAGCGGGCGGGTCAAGCACTTCTACAGCATCTACAACAAGATGATCACCAGCGGCCTGGAGTTCGACGAGATCTACGACCTCTTCGCGATGCGGGTGATCACCCGCAACATAAGGGACTGCTACGCGGTGCTCGGCGTGGCCCACTCCCTCTGGAAGCCCCTGCCCGGCCGCTTCAAGGACTACATCGCCATGCCCAAGTTCAACATGTACCAGTCCCTGCACACCACGGTGGTGGGGCCGCAGGGCCGGCCCCTGGAGATCCAGATCCGCACCGAGGAGATGCACCGCACCGCCGAGTACGGCATCGCCGCCCACTGGCGCTACAAGGAGAGCCAGCGCTCGCGCGACCAGATCAAGGAGAGGCTCACCTGGCTCAAGGGCATCCTGGAGTGGCAGAGCGACCTGCGCGACCCCAAGGAGTTCATGGAGGGCCTCCGGATCGACCTCTTCCAGGCGGAGGTCTTCGTCTTCACCCCCAAGGGAGACCTGATCACCCTGCCGCGGGGCTCCACCCCCATCGACTTCGCCTACGCCATCCACACCGAGGTGGGCCACTCCCTGGTGGGGGCGAAGGTCAACGACCGCATCGTCTCCCTCGGGTATCAGCTGCAGAACGGGGACATCGTGCAGATCATCACCTCCAAGACCTCCACCGGCCCTTCCCAGGACTGGCTGAAGATGGTCGCTTCGCCGCGCGCCCGCACCAAGATACGCCAGTGGTTCAGCCGGGACCGCAAGGTCGAGGACGCGCAGGAGGGCAGGGAGGTGCTCCAGAAGGCCCTGCGCAAGGCCCACCTGCCGCTGCAGAAGGTCTTCACCGGCGGGCTGCTGGAGGAGGTGGCCACCCAGGACTACAACTTCCTCTCAGCCGACGATCTGCTGGCCTCCATCGGGGCGGGCAAGACCTCCGCGGTCCAGGTGGCCACGCGCGTCGGCTCCCGCCTGCTGCCCGAGAAGACGGAGGAGGAGGAGGAGCGGGCGCCGGCCAAGCCCGTGCCGCCCCGCAAGGCCCCCGCCTTCAGCCGCGGGGTCAAGGTGGAGGACGTTGAGAACGTGCTGGTGCGCATCGCGCACTGCTGCAACCCCGTCCCCCCCGACGACATCGTCGGCTTCGTCACCCGGGGCAGCGGGGTGAGCGTGCACCGCGCCGACTGTCCCAACGCCGTGCACATGCGCGAGCAGGACTACCGGGAGATCGACGTGAGCTGGGACGCCGCCCAGCCCACCGCCTTCCAGGTGGAGATCAAGGTGGAGGCCATGGACCGGCCGCGCCTGCTGCGGGACATCACCACGGTGATGGGGGAGTTCCACGTCAACATCATCTCCGCCACCATGACCATCAACCGCGAGGGCCTCTCCATCAGCCGCTTCACCTTCGAGCTGGGCAACATCGCCCACCTCGAGGACATCCTGCGCAACATCGTCAAGGTCGAGAACGTCTTCACCGCCTACCGCGTCCTTCCCTCGAGGTAGGAGCGGGCATGCGCGCTTTGTTGCAACGCGTGAGCAGGGCGGCGGTCTCGGTGGACGGCGAGGAAGTCTCCCGCATCGGTCCCGGGCTGCTGGTGCTCCTGGGGGTGGCGGCCGGCGACGGGGAGAGCGACCTCGACTGGACCGCCGACAAGCTCATCAACCTCCGCGTCTTCGACGACGCGCAGGGCAGGCTCAACCTCTCCCTGGCCGACACCGGCGGCGAGATCATGGTGGTCTCGCAGTTCACGCTGTTCGGAGACGTCCGCAAGGGGCGCCGGCCCAGCTACGCCGCCGCGGCCCCGGCGGAGGCGGGAGAGCGGCTCTACCTGCGCTTCCTCGAGAAACTGCGGGAGCGCGGGCTGGAGCCGGCGGCCGGCGTCTTCGGGGCCCACATGCGCCTGGAGCTGGAAAACGACGGTCCCGTCACCCTCATGCTCGACAGCAGACAGCGACCGGGGGTTGGTTTATAATTAGCCGGAGCCGGACCGGACGAGAGGCCTCGACGGGAGGAGCGACGTGATACTGGAACGCCTGGAACTGGGCATGCTCGGCACCAACTGCTACATCCTGGCGGGCGAAGCGGGCGGCAGGGCCGCGGTCATCGACCCGGCGGGCGAGATCAAGCGCATCGTCTCCGCCCTGCGCGCCCACGACCTGAAGCTCCAGGCCATCCTGCTGACCCACGGCCACGCCGACCACGCGGCCGGGGCCGGGCCGCTCTCCGATGCCGCCGAGGCGCCGGTATACGTCCACCCCCTGGACGCCGCTGCCCTGGCCGGGCGCAAGAACCTGCTGCTGGGGCTGCAGGCGGGGGTGATGGGCAGCCGCCCCCGGCAGGTGCAGGAGATCGAGGACGGGGACGAACTGCGGGTGGGGAGCCTCAAGCTGGACGTCCTGCACACCCCCGGGCACACCCCGGGAGGCGTCTCCTTCCACCTGCCCGGCCACCTCTTCTGCGGCGACCTCATCTTCTCGGGCTCCATCGGCCGCACCGACCTGCGGGGGGGCTCCCTGCAGCAGCTGCTGGACGCGGTGCTCGCCAAGGTGTGGGAACTGCCCGGGGACACGGTCATCCATCCGGGGCACGGCCCCGAGACCACCCTGGCCCGGGAGAAGGCGCACAACCCCTTCCTGGCCGGCCTCGACCGCAGGAGGGCGCCTTGAAGTACTCCGCCCCCAAGGGGACCAGGGACGTTCTGCCCCCGGCCAGCGACACCTGGCTGCTCGTCCACACCGCCGCCCAGGAGCTCTTCCGCCTCTACGGGTACCGCGAGATCATCCTGCCGGTTATGGAATCGACGGAGGTCTTCGTGCGCGGCATCGGCGAGGGCTCCGACATCGTCAGCAAGGAGATGTTCACCTTCACCGACAAGGGAGGGCGCTCCCTCACCCTGCGCCCCGAGGCCACCGCGGGGGTGGCGCGGGCTTTCGTCGAGCACAACCTGGCCGAGGGGGGGCTGCCGGTCAAGCTCTACTACCAGGGCCCCATGTTCCGGCACGAACGCCCCCAGGCCGGGCGCTACCGCCAGTTCCACCAGCTGGGAGTGGAGCTCATCGGCAGCGCGGCCGCCCTCGCCGACGCGGAGGTCATCACCGTCTGCCGGCGCCTCTTCGAGCGCCTGGGCCTCGGCGACCTCGAGCTCAAGCTGAACAGCGTGGGCGATGCGGAATGCCGGCCCGCCTTCGTCGAGAGCCTGCGTGCGCACTTCTCGGGCGTGGAGGAAGGGCTCTGCCCCGACTGCAGGCGGCGCCTGGAGGTCAACCCCCTGCGCGTCTTCGACTGCAAGGTGGAGGGCTGCCGTAAGGCCATCGAGGGGGCGCCGCGCATCACCGACCACCTCTGCCGTGCCTGCCGCGGCCACTTCGACGAGGTGCGCGGCTACCTGGACGCGGCGCGCATCGCCTACCAGACGGACCCGGCCCTGGTGCGCGGCCTGGACTACTACACCCGCACCGTCTTCGAGTTCCAGCGGCCGGGGGGCGGCGCCCAGAACGCCCTGGCGGCGGGCGGCCGCTACGACGACCTCATCGCCTCCTACGGGGGGAAAGACACCCCCTCCACCGGCTTCTCCATCGGCGTCGAGCGGGTGGTGGAGCGCCTGGGGGAGGCGGGGGGCGGGGGGCAAGCCGGCCCCCGCGAGGGCGTCTACATCGTGGCCATGCCCGGGGAGCCGCGCCGCCAGGCCTTCATCCTGCTGGAGGAGGCCCACGGCCGGGGCATCGCGGCGGAGATGGACAGCCTGGAGCGGAGCGTCAAGGCCCAGATGAAGGCGGCCGACCGCTCCGGTTACCGCTGGGTCGTCGTGGTGGGGGAGGACGAGCTCGCCTCCGGGCTTCTGACCGTGCGGGACATGGTGGGGAGCTCCCAGGAACGGGTCTCCCGCGGATCCCTCTGGGGCCATATAATGTAACGGACGCTTGGACGGAAGCCTGGAGCGAAGGGCAGGGCGAGATGAGAAGGACGCACATGTGCGGGGATCTGCGCCCCGAACACATCGGCCGGGAGGTCACCGTCTGCGGCTGGGTGCACACCCGCCGCGACCACGGCGGGGTCATCTTCATCGACCTGCGCGACCGCACCGGGCTGGTGCAGGCGGTCTTCAACCCGGCGGCGGGCGGGGAGGCGCACGGCAGGGCCCACGCGGTGCGGGGCGAATACGTGCTGGCCTGCCGTGGCGAGGTCAAGGCGCGCCCGGCCGACGCCGTCAACCCCCACCTGGCCACCGGCGAGGTGGAGCTGTGGGTCTCCGAGGCGGAGGTGCTCGCCGAGGCGCGCACCCCGCCCTTCGAGATACAGGACGGCGTCGGGGTGGACGAGGCGGTGCGCCTGCGCCACCGCTTCCTGGACCTGCGCCGCCCGGAGATGCAGGAGGTCATGCAGCTGCGCGCCCGGGTCACCCGCGCCGTCCGCGACTACCTGGACGGCCAGGGCTTCCTGGACATCGAGACGCCGGTGCTGGGCAAGAGCACCCCCGAGGGCGCGCGCGACTTCGTGGTCCCCTCGCGCCTGCAGCCCGGCCGCTTCTATGCCCTGCCCCAGTCCCCTCAGCTGTACAAGCAGCTGCTGATGGTGGCCGGCTACGACCGCTACTACCAGATCGTCAAGTGCTTCCGCGACGAGGACCTGCGGGCCGACCGCCAGCCCGAGTTCACCCAGATCGACCTGGAGATGTCCTTCGTCACCGCGGGCGACGTCATCGACTGCATGGAGGGGATGTTCGCCCACCTCTTCCGCGAGGTGCGCGGGGAGGAGCTGCCCCTGCCCATGGAGCGCATCACCTGGCGGAGGTCCATGGAGCTCTACGGCGACGACCGCCCCGACCCCCGCTACGGCATGCCCATCTCCGACCTCACGGAGGCCTTCAGGGACTCCGGCGTCCAGCTCTTCCGGCAGGCGCTGGCCTCGGGCGGGCTCATCCGCGGCTTCAAGGCGGAGGGGGCCAGGTCGCCCTCCCGCAAGGTCCTGGACGGGCTGGTCGACTACGCCAGGGGCCTGGGCGCTTCCGGGCTCATCTGGGTGGTGGGGGAGGCCGGCGGCGACCTGCGCTCGCCCCTGGCCAAGCACTTCTCCGACGAGGAGAAGCGGGCCCTCTGCGCGGCCCTCGCCCTGGGGGAGGGGGAGGTCGGCCTGCTGATGGTGGGCTCCTTCCTCGAGACCTCCGAGTGGCTGTCCCGCCTGCGCAGGCACTGCGTGGAGGTCTTCGCCCTGGAGCCCTCGACCGCGTGGTCCTTCCTGTGGGTGGTGGACTTCCCGCTATTCGAGTGGGACGAGGAGGAGAAGCGCTACAAGTCCAACCACCACCCCTTCACCAGCCCCTCGCCGGAGTCCCTGGCCGCGCTGGAGGACGACCCCCTTTCCGCCCTCTCCGACTCCTACGACCTGGTGATGAACGGCAGCGAGGTGGGCGGGGGGAGCATCCGTATACACCGCCGCGACCTGCAGGAGCGCATCTTCCGCCTGCTCGGCCTGGGCGAGGCGGAGGCCAGGGAGAAGTTCGGCCACCTGCTGGAGGCCCTGGAGTACGGCGCGCCACCCCACGGGGGGCTGGCCTTCGGGCTGGACCGCCTGGTGATGCTGCTGGCCGGCCGCGACAACATCCGCGACGTCATCGCCTTCCCCAAGACCCAGTCGGGCGCCTGCCCGCTCACCGGGGCGCCGGACGTCCTCTACCCGCAGCAGCTGCGCGAGCTCCGCCTGAAGACCCTGTGACCGGAAGGGCGCCGGCTCCCGCCGGGGAGGAGGCCGCGACGCAGCGCAGACAAGAAGGACTCCGCCTTGCCGTCTCCTCTGTTACCTTTGAACCTGCTCTCCGGCAGGTGGGGACCTGCCGCTCGCTTCCGTAGTCCCCCATCCCGGGCGGGGGCGTGACTTCCACTCGCGGATTCCGGTCCCGCTTGTTCAAGGCGTTGGCTCAAGAGATATTCACAGGGAATAACGCACAAGGCAGAGCCTCAAGTTATCCATCCGCTGCATATCATTCTATCACACCCGGCGGCCCGTTAGAAGGAGGACGGGCAGCGGCCCCGCCCGCCGGGTGAGGGTTTTGTCGTCGCTCGGCGGTGTAATGGGAACGGCGTCCCACCCGACGGCGGATAACGGTAAGGCGACTGGGGGCGGATGAGCGTTGGACCTCTTCGAGAGCGGCCTGGAGGATTCCCTCAAACGGGACGCGCCGCTGGCGGTGCGCATGCGCCCCCGCACCCTGGAGGAGTTCGCCGGCCAGGAGGGCCTGGTGGGGGAGGGCACCTTCCTGCGCAACGCCATCGAGGCGGACATGCTGCAGACCGCCATCTTCTGGGGCCCGCCGGGCTCCGGCAAGACCACCCTGGCGCGCATCGTCGCCAACCTCACCCGCGCCCATTTTCAGCAGGTCAGCGCGGTCACCAGCGGGGTGGCGGAGGTGCGCCGGCTCCTCGCCGAGGCAGCCGAGCGCAAGTCCATGTACGCCAGGCGCACCATCCTCTTCATCGACGAGATCCACCGCTTCAACAAGGCCCAGCAGGACGCCCTGCTGCCCGCGGTGGAGGACGGGGTCATCGTGCTCATCGGCGCCACCACCGAGAACCCCTACTTCGAGGTGAACTCGGCCCTGGTCTCCCGCGCCAAGCTCTTCCGCCTGGAGCCCCTCTCCGCTCAGGCCCTCACCCGGGTGATGCTGGCCGCCCTCGAGGACGGAGAACGCGGCCTCGGCGGCTACGGGCTCCGGCTGGAGGAGGATGCCCTGGCCCACATGGTCAACGTCGCCGGCGGCGACGCGCGGGTGGCCCTGAACACCCTGGAGGCGGCGGCCTTCCTGGCGCGCGAGAGGGGAGAGGGTTCCATCACCCTGCGGTCGGCTGAGGAGGCGGCCCAGCGCAAGGCGCTCCTCTACGACAAGTGGGGAGACAGCCACTACGACACCGTCTCCGCCTTCATCAAGTCCATGCGCGGCTCCGACCCGCAGGCCGCCCTGTACTGGCTGGCGCGCATGCTCTACGCCGGCGAGGACCCGCGCTTCATCGCCCGGCGCATGCTCATCTTCGCCTCCGAGGACGTGGGCCTGGCCGACAGCCGCGGCCTGCTGGTGGCCGAGGCGGCCGCCCGCGCCGTCGATTACGTGGGCCTGCCCGAGGCCCGGCTCAACCTGGCCCACGCCGCCGTCTACCTGGCCCTCGCCCCCAAGAGCAACTCCACCACCGCGGGCTTGGGGAGGGCCATGCGGGAGATCGAGGAGGGAGAGGCCGCCCCCGTCCCGCCCCACCTGCGCGACTCGCACTACCGGGGGGCGGAAGGGCTGGGGCACGGCGCCGGCTACCTCTACCCCCACGACTACCCCGGCCACTACGTGGAGCAGGCCTACCTCCCGGACGGCCTCCGGGGCAGGGTCTTCTACGAACCCTCGGACAGCGGGGGCGAGCCGCGCCTGGCCGCCGCCTGGCGAGCGCGCGCCGGCCTCGAGCCTCCCGCGCCGGGCCGGGAGGGCGGCCACGGGGCCCCGTCTCGTTGACACTGAAGGGGCTCTCCGATATATTGAATCCCATGTATACGGACGAGGTCATCGATCACTTCAAGAATCCCCGCAACGTGGGCGAACTGGAGGGCGCCGACGGCGCCGCCGAGGTGGGCAACGCCACCTGCGGAGACCGGATGCGCATCACCATCAAGGTGGAGGACGGCCGCCTGGCAGACGTCAAGTTCAAGACCTTCGGCTGCGGAGCGGCGGTGGCCTCCGGCTCCAAGGGCACGGAGATGGTCATCGGCATGACCTTGGAAGAGGCTTTGAAGGTCACCAACCAGATGGTCGCCGACGCCCTGGGCGGGCTGCCGCCGGAGAAGCTGCACTGCTCCAACCTGGCGGCCGACGGCATCCGCGGGGCCATCGAGGACTACCTGGCGAAGCAGGGAAAGTAGGGTCCCGGGGCCCGGGAGAAGGAGTAAAGATGCTCGGAGTCACCACGGTAGGCGCCATCACCGGACTGACCATCGCCGTCTCCTTCGCGCTGTTCATGCTCACCGCCACCTGGGTGATGCTCAAGCTGGTCCGGACCCTCTCCATAACCAATAACTTCCTGGACGACGTGCGCAAGCAGACCATTCCCCTGATGACGCGCTTCCAGACCACCATGGACCACGTCAACAAGGAGCTCGAGCTGGTGGACGGCATGGTGGAGTCGGGCGAGAAGATCTTCTCCCGGGTCAACTCCATGACCAGGATGGTGCAGGAGGTGGTGGCCTCCCCGGTGGTCAGGATACTCGGCGTGGGGGCAGGCATCCAGAAGGCCGTGGCCCCCCGGAATAAAGAGGAGGCGCCGGAAGCGGAAGAGGGCGAGGGGGCCGCCGGGCCGGCCGGGGAGGCCCTGCCCCAGTCCCCGCCGCCGGCAGGGGAAGAGGGGTGAGGGGGAGGCGCGCGGCCCCTTTCCCGAGGCCCCGGCACATCGACACGGCGGAGTTCCGGCACTCGGCGGAACTCCTTTGATTTGAGGGAGCGTGACTTGGAGAGCAGCGAGATCAAACGGAGGTTTCTGGAGTTCTTCGCCGCGCGGGGGCACCGGGTGGTGGAGAGCTCCTCGCTCGTCCCCGAGGATCCCACCCTGCTGCTGACCACCGCGGGGATGGTCCAGTTCAAGCCCTATTTCCTGGGCGAGCTGGCCCCCGGGTTCACCCGGGCCACCTCCGTCCAGAAATGCGTGCGCACCACGGACATCGACAACGTGGGGCACACCGCGCGCCACCTCACCTTCTTCGAGATGCTGGGCAATTTCAGCTTCGGCGATTATTACAAGAGCGACGCCGCCCGCTTCGCCTACGACTTCCTGGTGACCGAGCTGGGCATCCCGCTCGAGCGCCTCTACTTCACCATCTACGAGGAGGACGACGAGGCCCTGGCGGTCTGGCGGGACGAGGTGGGCATCCCGGAGGAGCGCATCGTCCGCCTGGGCGCCGAGGACAACTTCTGGGACATGGGGGTCACCGGCCCCTGCGGCCCCTGTTCCGAGATCATCTACGACCAGGGCCCCGAGTTCGGCTGCGGCCGCCCCGGGTGCGCGGTGGGCTGCGACTGCGACCGCTACCTGGAGCTGTGGAACCTGGTGTTCATGCAGTTCGAGCGGGGCGCCGACGGCGAGCTCACCCCGCTGCCAAAAAAGAACATCGACACCGGCATGGGCCTGGAGCGGCTGGCTTCGGTGCTGCAGGGAGCCGCCAGCAACTTCGACACCGACCTGCTGCGCTCGCTGATGGAGCGCATGGCCGGCCTGGCCGGCGTGGCCTGCGGCGAGGACGAGCGGCAGGAAGCCTCCCTGCGCATCGTGGCCGACCACGCGCGGGCCATGACCTTCCTCATCTCCGACGGCGTCCTCCCCTCCAACGAGGAGCGGGGCTATATCCTGCGGCGCATCATCCGGCGCGCCGTGCGCCACGGCCGCGGCCTGGGGGTGGACCGGGCCTTCCTGGGGGAGATGGTGGAGGGCGTGGTCGAGTTGATGGGCGACGCCTATCCCGACCTCCGCCGCAACCGGTCCTTCATCTTGAGCATGGTGCGGAGCGAGGAGGAACGGTTCCTGCAGACCCTGAAGAGCGGCTTGACCTACCTGGAGGAGTCCCTCGCCTCCCTGGAGGGCGGGGGGAAGAAGGAGGTCCCCGGCGAGGTGGCCTTCCACCTCCACGACACCCTGGGCTTCCCCCTCGAGCTGACGCGGGAGATCGCCTCGGAACGGGGGTTCTCCCTGGACGACGAGGGCTTCGCCGAGCTGATGCTCGGGCAGAAGGAGCGGGCCCGCCGGGCGCGGGCGGACGAGGGTTACTCGGTGAGCGAGAAGGAGGTCTATCCGGAGGCGCTGGAGAACTTCGGGGCCACGCAGTTCTCAGGCTACCAGGCCGACACGGAGGCGGCCGCGGTCAAGGCGATCATCGCCGGCGACCGCTTCGTCTCCGGCGCCGGGCCCGGCGACGAGGTGGAGGTGGTGCTGGACCGCACCCCCTTCTACGGCGAGATGGGCGGCCAGGTAGGGGACCGGGGACGCCTGGTCTCGGACCGCGTGGAGGTGGAGATCGGCGACGTCAAGCGCCCCTTGAAGGACCTCTTCGTCCACTTCGGCAAGGTCGTGAGGGGATCCCTGGAGCCGGGGATGGAGATAAGCGCGGAGGTGGACGCGGAGCGCCGCGAGGCCATCCGCCGCAACCACACCGCCACCCACCTCATCCACCTGGCTTTGAGGGAGGTGCTGGGCGAGCACGCCAAGCAGGCGGGCTCCCTGGTCGACCCCGACCACCTGCGCTTCGACTTCACCCACTTCTCACAGCCGACGCCGGAGGAACTGCGCGAGATGGAGGCGATGGTCAACCGCCTGGTCCTCTCCGACTTGCCGGTGCGCGCCTATTTCACCTCCTACGACTACGCCCGCTCCATCGACGCCGTGGCCCTCTTCGGAGAGAAGTACGAGGAGCAGGTGAGGGTGGTGGAGGTGGACGAGGTCAGCCGGGAGCTCTGCGGCGGCACCCACGTCGGCCGCACCGGCCAGATCGGCCTGTGCCTCTTCACCTCCGAGGGCAGCGTGGGCGCCAACCTGCGCCGGCTGGAGGCGGTCACCGGCACGGCCGCGTACGCCAGGGTCAAGGAGATGTCCGCCACCCTGGAAGGCGCCGCCGGCCTGGTCAAGGCGGACCCCGGACAGCTCCTGCCCCGCCTGGAGAGGCTGCTCGAGCGCCAGCGCGAACTGGAGAAGGAGGCGGAGAAGAGGTCGGCGCAGGCCCTCTCCGGCGTGCTGGAGGAAGTGCTTTCCGGGGGCGGCCGCTGGAGCGACGGCAGGGCCACCGTGCTCGCCGCGCGCGCCGGGCGGGTCAGCCGCGACCACCTGCGCGAGCTGGCCGACCGGGCCCTGGAGAGGATCAAGCCGGGGGTGGTGGCGCTGGTCTCCGAGGGCGACAAGATCGACCTGGTGGTGGCGGTCTCCGCGGACCTGGTGGCGGCCGGCCTCAAGGCGGGCGAACTGGTCAAGGAGGGCTCGGCCCCGCTGGGGGGCAGCGGCGGCGGCAAGCCGCACATGGCGGTGGGGGGCGGCACCCGCCGTGAAGGTATCGACGAAGCGCTGGAGAAGGTGACGCGGGCGGCCGCCGCGGCTCTCGCCGCTGCCGATGCGTAAGATCGGCCTGGACCTGGGCTCGAGCCGCATCGGGGTGGCCCTCTCCGACCCCCTGGGCATACTCGCCTCCCCTTATGACCTGCTCTCCGGCGTCGACCCCGCCGGCCTGCGCGCCTACCTCATCGACCTGGCCGCCCGCGAGGGCGCCGACGAGGTGGTGGTGGGCCTGCCGGTGACCCTGCGCGGGGAGGAGGGGCCCCAGGCGGAGTGGGTGCTCGGATTTGCCGCGGCGCTGGAGGGCATGCCCGGCATCAAGGTGACCTTCTACGACGAGCGGCTCACCAGCCGCGAGGCGAGCCGGCGCCTCGCGGAAGCGGGAAGGGGCGGCGCCCGGGCGCGCTCAAGAACCGACAGCGCCGCCGCGGCGCTGCTGCTCCAGGCCTGGCTGCAGTCGGAAAGGGGCTGACCGTAGTGGCGCGGATACGCATCGCCGGAAAGGGATACGCGGTGAAGAAGAGGTTCTACTTCATCGCGGCGGGCGCGGTCCTGCTGGTCCTGGCGGCCGTGCTGCTGCCCCTCTTCCTCCACTACTTCTACCCCACCAGGGGCACCGACCCGCTGCGCGTGCGCATCGAGGAGGGGGAGCCCCTCTCCTCCATAGCCGCTAAACTCGAGAGCAAGGGCATCGTCACCTCGGCCACCCTCTTCCGCCTACTGGCCTGGGTCGGCTCGCGGGAGGGGAGGATCAGGGCCGGCGACTACCTGCTCTACACCGGCATGCACTACGGCGAGGTCTTCGACGTGCTCCAGAAGGGCTCCGTGGTGGCGGCCAGGGTGACCATACCCGAGGGGTTCACCAAGGAACAGGTGGCCGCCCGCGTCGGCGGCACCGGCGCCATGACCGCGGAGGAGTTCCTCGCCGCGGCGGGCGAGGGCGGTTACGGGCTGACCTGGTTGCCTCCCGGGCAGCAGGGCAACCTGGAGGGCTTTCTCTTCCCCAAGACGTACGACCTCCTCGAGGGGATGGGGCCGCGCGACGTGGTCGGCATGCTGGTCGCGCAGTTCCAGGCGGAGACGGCCGGCCTGGACTGGAGCCTGGCGGAAGGGCGCGGGCTCACCCCGTATCAGGCGGTGGTGGCCGCGTCCATCATCGAGCGGGAGGTGGTGGTGCCGGAAGAGCGGGCCCTGGTGGCCGCGGTCATCTACAACCGGCTGGCGAAGAACATGCGCCTGCAGATGTGCTCCACCGTGGAGTACCTGCTCCCGGAGCAGAAGGAGGTCCTGACCTATGCGGACCTGGAGATAGACTCGCCCTACAACACCTACCGCAACGCGGGGCTTCCGCCGGCGCCCATCTGCAACCCCGGGCTGGCCAGCATCGAGGCCGCCCTCCGTCCCGCCCAGGTGGACTACCTCTACTTCGTGGCCACGGGCGAGGGCAACCGCCACTTCTTCACAGCCGACTACGACGAGTTCCTGCGGGCCAAGCAGCGGGCCAGGCAGTGACCGTCCCCCGGGGGCCCGCGCCCTCCCCCCCCGCCAGCTGCGCGGGCGTCTACCGTGCACCGTCTTTTCCATGTAGAATAATGCGTGACGCTGCTGCGGCAGGCCGTGGGCGGGGACAGCGGGCCCGGCACGGCGGAAGCTTATAAAAAAGGAAGAGATGGGCTTGGACGAGGAACGCCTCAAGGGAAACATGCTCGCGCTGATGCACACCCTCTCCTACGTCGACCTGGCCAGCGAGGAGGTCATCGGCAGGGCCGCTCCCCACCTCATGTACATCACCGGCAAGGACCTGGGGAGGGAGGAAGGGGACCGGCTCGAGGTCACCGAGGACGTCGAGGAGGCCCTCCACTCCATCTACGGCCCGCCGGGGGACGTGTGGCACGTGGAGCTGTGGAAGCGGGCCGAGGAGGAGGACTACGTCTTCGGCGAGGGGCTGGAGATGAAGATGCGCCTGCTCTACCGGGCCTGCCCGGTGCGGGAAGCCTGCCGGGCGGCCGGGGTGCGCACGGGCGGGGTGGTCTGCCAGATGACCCACGGGTACGCGGCGGGCGCCCTGGAGCGCATCTTCGAGCGCAAGGTTGATTTGAGGACCGAGCACATGGGGCCGGGGGCCTGCATGCTGGTCCTGGAGACGACGCTGGATTGAGCGGGGGGAAAGTGGACGCATGAAGATAGCCGTGGCATCCTTCAGCGCCTGCCTGGGCTGCCAGCTGGCCCTGCTGGACCTGGGCGACCAGTCCTTCGACCTGATGGGGGAGAACCAGTTCGTCTACATACCCTTCCTCATGGACAAGAAGGGTATCTCCCCGTGCGACCTGGCCATCATCGAGGGCGGCATCCGGGACGAGCGGCAGTACGAGACGGCCACCGGCCTGCGCGAAGCCGCCTCGCGGGTCATCGCCCTGGGCAGCTGCGCCGTCTACGGCGGCGTGCCGGGCCTGGGCAATCAGGTCTCGGAAGAGGGGCTCTTCCGCCGCTCCTACGACGACCATTCCTTCGAGGGCCTGCCGGAGGGGCTGGGGCGCCTGCTGCCCCTGGATTCCTACATCCACGTCGATTTGAAGCTGCCCGGCTGCCCGCCGCCCCGCCAGGTCGTCTCCTGGATCCTGGCGCGGCTCATGGGCCGGGGGGAGGGGCTGGAGTCGCCCCTCGCCGACGAGGACATGACCGTCTGCTCGGAGTGCCCCCTGGACTGCGGCGCCGCCGCCGCGGAGGGCCTCCAAGACCTCCTGGCCGCGCAGCCTCGGCCCGGCGAATGCCTGCTGGATCAGGGCTTCGTCTGCCTGGGCCCGGTGACCCGCGGGGGATGCGGGGCGCGCTGCCCGGGCGGCTGGGGCGCGCCCTGCACCGGCTGCCGCGGCCCTTCCGTGCAGACCACGCTGGAGCCCATCCGCGACATCCGCAAGGATACCGTGCGCCGCCTGGTCCGGGCCACGGGCCTGCCCCGCAAGGAGGTCGAGGCGGGGATCCCCGACGTGCCCCATACGTTCTACAAACACTGTTTCGCCGAGCCGCTGCAGAGGAAGAAGCGGCGGGGCGGGACGGCCCGCTACCTGAAGCGGCTGGGGGAGACCCGATGAGCCGGCACGGTGAGGGCACGGCGGCGGCGGGGGGACGGAAGAAGGGATTGCCTTGGACCTGATCAGGATCGACCCGGTCACCCGGATAGCCGGGGACGCCTCCATCGAGATAGCCTTCGACGAGGCGGGCGCCCTCGAAGCGGTGCGCTTCCGCGCCTCCGGCTTCCGCGGTTTCGAACGGCTGGCGCAGGGGGCGCGGCTGGAGAACCTGGTGCCGCTGGTCTCGCGCATCTGCGGGGCCTGTTCCGTCTCCCATCAGGTGGCGGCCGCCCGTGCGGTCGAGAACGCGCTGGGGGTGAAGCTGACGGACACGGCGGAGCGCTTGCGGGAGCTCTTGATGCTGGGGCAACTGCTGGCCAGCCACTCCCTCTCCCTCACCATGCACAGCCTGCCCGACCTGCTCTTCCCCACCTCCGACGTGGCGGTGCGCAACATCATCTCCATCTACCGCGTGGAGGAGGAGATCGTCCGCAAGGTCTTTTCCCTGCGCGCCATGGGGGTGAAGGTGCTGGAGGCGGTGGGGGGCGGCCACGTCCACCCGGTGAACGTCGTCCCCGGGGGCTTGCTCAAGCCCCTTGAGGAGGAGAGGCGGCTCGAGCTGCTGGAGGCCCTCACGCGCTCGGGGCCGCTGCTGGAGGAGATGTCCCGCCTGGTCAAGATGCTCCTGAAGCGCAATCACGAGCTGGTGCAGGCCCTGGGCGACGTCGAGACCGGCCACCTCTCCCTGTGGAGGGAGGAGGGGCTGGCGCTGGCGGGCGGCACCCTCCGCCTGCTCGACCCCTCCGGGAGCGTGGCGGAGGAGTTCGCCGAGGCCGCGGCCTTCGAGCGCCTGGCCGAGGGATCCCTGCCGCACACCCAGGTCAAGACGGCCGCCACCGGCGGGGGCGCGCCCTTCCGCGTGGGCCCCCTGTCCCGCCTCAGCGTGGCCTCCGGCCTGGGGACGGCCCAGGCGCAGGCGGAGCTGGATGAGCTTAAGTCCCAGTGGGGAGGGAAGCTGCAGAAGGTGCTGTTGAGCCACGCCGCGCGCATGATCGAGATGACCTACGCCTGGGAGCGCATGGTGGCCCTCCTGGGGGATGGCGCGGTCTCCGGCGACGACGTCAAGGTCGCGGTGGAGGCGGCACCGGGCGCCGGCACGGCCGTGGTCGAGTCCCCCGAGGGGACGCTGGCCTACTACCTCGAAGTGGGCGAGACGGGGAGGGTGGAGAGGCTCAATATCCTCTCCCCCCTGCAGTGCAACATCCTCTCCATCCAGGACAGCCTGGAGAGCGGCGCCCGGCAGATGGTGGAGGTGCTGGAGGCGCAGGAGGTGATGCGCAACCGCCTGGAGATGGTGGTGCGCGCCTATTCCCCCTGCGTCCCCTGCGGTATACATTAAGGCGATGGAGTCAGGCGGAAGGGGACGGTGACGGAGGCCCATGGACGGGGAAGGAGCCCGGTTGACCATAGAGATCAGGGAGGCTTTCTGCCGCAGGTGCGGGGAGTGCGTCGAGGCCTGCCCCCAGTCCCGGGATGCCGACAGGCCGGTGCTCACCGGGGGCAGGGGGGAGGCGGCCCGGGTGGCCTTCCTGGACAACTGCATCCTCTGCTTCAGCTGCGCCGAGGTCTGCCGGGCGCGCGCCGTAAGCGTTCAGGGGGCCAAGCGGGTGCCCCTGGCGGTGGAGGACGGCGAGGTGAACGATAAGGTCAGGGGGATGTATTGACGGCGGAGGGCGATTGAGGTTGGCAAAGGTAATTAACTTTTGTATAATTAAACAACAGAAACAACAGGCCGCCGCCGCTAATATCTTTTATTGCGGATGACGATTAGAATAGTCTTACGGAGGCGATTCGCGGAAGAAGGGAGCCTGACGGCAGGAAAACCCTCTTTTTCGGAAGGAGATGGTGTGGATTGGCGGATCTAAGAAGGCTTCTCGAGGATCTGGTGGCCACCGGCACGGTGCGTTCCTGCCTCGTGGTGGGGAGGGACGGTTTCATCATCGAAACGGCGGGGGATGAATCCGGGCAGCTGGAGGCGGTGGGAGCCATCGCCCCGAGCTCCCTGGGGGCGGCCGAGGTGATCGGGCTGGAGTTGGCCCAGGGGCCCATGGCCCAAGCCATGTTCGAGTTCGAGAAGGGGGCCATACTCATGAGCGCGGTGGGCTCGGACGCCATCCTGGTGTCCATCCTGCCCTCCGTCGCCAACCTCGGCAAGGCCCGCTACGACATCAGGAAGTTCCTCCCCGCCATCGAGAAGTCCCTGTAGGCAGCGGGTGCCGGGCGCTCGATGCATCCGGGGTCGTCGTAAGGGCCGGCCGCAAGAGCTTGTGGAGGTGGATAAGTGGCGGACAGGATCGAGAAGATAAACGCCATTCTGGCGGAACTCAGGAACAACAGCGCGGACGTCGAAGCCGCCGTCCTCTTGAGCGGCGACGCCATGGCCCTCGCCTCCAACATCGGCGGGGACCTGGATGAGGATCAGATCAGCGCCATGAGCGCATCGGTGCTGAGCCTGGGGGAGCGGGCGGCCAGGGAGTTGCGCCGGGGCGTGCTGGACCAGGTCTACATCAAGGGGGACCTGGGATACCTGCTGGTGATGAACTGCGGGCCGGAGGCCATCCTGGCGGTGTTGGTGAGCCCCCAGGCCAAGCTGGGGGTCCTCTTCATGGAGACGAAGAAGACCGCCGATGACATCTCGCAGTTGTTCTAAAGCGCCCTTTTCGTAGGTAGAACAGGAGGTAGTTGCTTGGCGGAATCTAGAGAGGAATTGCTGCGCAGCGCCCTCACCGAGCTCATATCGCGCTCCGCCGAGGTCGACGCCGCGGCGGTGGTGAGCATGGACGGCCTGGTGATGGCCTCGGTACTGCCGAACACGCTGGAGGAGGACCGTCTGGGAGCGATGTCGGCAGCCCTGCTCAGCCTGGGAGAGCGCACCTCCGAGGAGCTGGGCAGGGGAGAGCTGGCGCAGGTCTTCGTGGAGGGGAAGGCGGGCTACGTCTTCCTGATGTCCGCGGGGGAGGACGCGGTGCTCACCGCCCTGGTGCGCAAGGGCAGCAAGCTGGGGCTGGTCCTCTACGACGTCAAGGGGGCCGCCACCAAGATCGCGGAGATCATCAAGCAGGAGTTTCGCATCGACTATGAATAGGACGGGAACGGGGGCGGGTCGAGGGCCCGTCCGGACCGGAAGATGATGTGATATGGCCTTAAAAGGAAGCCTGAAGGATTTCAGCCTCCCGGACCTCTTCCAGCTGCTCAACTTCAGCAAGAAGAACGGGACCCTGAACCTGCTGCGCGGCAACGCCAGGGGGTACGTCTGCTTCCGCAACGGCGAGGTCTTCTTCGCCACCACCAACTGGAAGCGCAAGCCCCTGGGGGTCAAGCTGCTGCAGGCGGGGATAGTCTCCAAGGCCCAGGTCGACGAGGCCCTGGAGCTGCAGCGGACCACGGCGCGGGGCCAGAGGCTGGGACAGCTCCTGATCAGGCTCGACTACCTGAGCAAGGACAAGCTCGAGGTCTTCGTGCAGGAGCAGATCCAGGACGCCGTGTTCGAGCTTCTGCGGTGGACCGAGGGCGAGTTCGAGTTCCAGCCCGGCGTGGTCTTCCCGGAGGAGGACATCGGCCTGTCCATATCCACCGAAGAGCTGATCATGGAGGGCTCGCGCCGCCTGGACGAGTGGAACCGCATCGAGAAGAAGATACCCGACCTGGACGTGGTCTTCCGCATGAGGTCCAAGCAGGAGCGGACAGCCGCCCAGATCAGCCTCACCCCGGAGGAGTGGATGGTCCTCACCTTCATCGACGGGGAGAGGACGGTCAAGGAAGTGGTGGACATGGCCGGCATGGGCACCCTGCAGACCTGCAAGATCGTCTACGGCCTCATCGCCTCCGGGCTTCTGGAGAACATCGACGCGGGCTCCGCCGACACCAAGGTGGAGCAGGAGCTGGAGAGGATGGCCGAGGAGCTCATGCAGCTGGAGGAGAGGGTCATCGAACGCCCCGGCTTCATCAAGCGGGAAGACCTCATCCCCCTGGAGGAAGAGGCGGAAGCCCCGGCGGAAGGGGAGGGCGAAGCCGTCCCCGAGGCCGCAGCGGTCCCCGAGGCCCTGTCCGGAGGGACCGGACTGGCCGAGGAGGCCCCGGCCGAGGCGGAGGAGGTCGTCGAGGAGGCGGCCGGGGAAGGGGAGCCGGCGGAAGAGGCCGCGGAAGCCGCGGCGGAAGCCGTCGAGCTGGAAGCCGCGGTCGAGTCCATGGAGGTCGAGATCGATGAGGACCTGGAGGCGGAGATACTCATCGAGGAGATCCCGGCGGAAGAGGGGGCTGCCGGGGCCGGCGAGGCGGGAGAGGTCGTGGAGATCGAGGGCCTCACCGAGGAGATCGCCGAGGAACTCCTCAAGGAAGAGGCGTTCCCGGAGCCGGAAGCCGAGGAAGGCGTGGTGGAACTGCCCGCCGTGGAGATAGGGGAGGAAGAGGAGGAAGAGGAGCCGCCCATCGAGTTCGACGGGCTGGCCGCCGAGGTCATCGAACGGCTGGCGGAGGTGGAGGTGGAGCCCGCCGACGAGGTCACCGCGTTGCCGGCCGATCCCCTGGAGGCCCTGGAGGCGGAGATGCTCGAGGGCTTGCCGGGGGAGGGCGGGATGGCCGCGGAAGGCCTGCTGGAGACGCCCGGTATCCGCGAAGAGGTTCGCAGGGAGATCGAGGCCGAGGCGGAGGAGCAGAAGACCGAGTTGATGAGCCAGTCCCTGGAGGAGAGCATGGAGGCGACCAGCGTCCTGGAGCTGGGAGACAGGGAAGAGGAGCTCTCCATGCTCAAGGAGAAGATCAGTTCCCTCCTCCCGGAGGGCATGGACCTGCTCGAGGAGGAGGAAGAGGGCCCGACGGAGGAGGCGTTCGAAGGGCCGCCGGCTCCCGCCTACCGCCACCGGACCATAACCGACGAGAGCATCGAGGCGCAGGCCGCCAAGCGCGCCTATCTCGAGAAGCGTTACGGCAAGGTCGGCAGGTTGGCGGATCAGGAGGATCTGGCCGAGATGGAGCCGGAGGGGATACCCCTGGAATGGGGCGGCCACCTGGCGCGCACCGCCCAGGGGCCCGGCGCTCCTGCCGTCGGGCCGAAGCCGCTCGAGGAGGCGCAGGATGCGGCGGCGGAGGAAGCCGGAGCGGGGGCAAAGGGCATCGATCCCACCAAGGTCCTGGGAGCCGCCTTCCGGACCGGAGGGCTCAAGGAGGAGGAGAGCCGTTCGCTCGGCCTGGACGAGCACATTGTGGAGCTCGAGGGGCCCACCGGGTCCATACACGTCGAGGACCTGGTGGAAAAGGTCGATCCGGGGACCGCCGCAGCGGAGCAGGCGGAGATCATCCGCAGCCGCTTGGACGAGATAGAGGCGTCCATGGCCACGGCGGAGAGGGAGGCCCCCGAAAGGATCCCGGGGGTATCCGAGGCGCTGGAGTTCGCCCCGCCCGCGGGCGGGGAGCCGGAAGGCCCCTTGAGGGAGGCGGGTTTCGCTGACGACAGGGACCCCATAGACCTCCTTGAAGAGGAGATGCTGGTCGATTTCTCGGAGGAGGTCGTAGCGGTCGAGGAAGCCGCCGCGGTCGCAGAGGTGATGGCGGTCGAGGAGGCCGCGCCGGTCGAGGAAGCCGCGGCGGTCGAGGCCCCCGTCGCGCCGGCCCCCGCCCCCGCCGTGGACGACACCTTCCTGCGCATCGAGGAGTTGGAGCTGGACATGCTGGAGGAAGTGGTCGAGGAGGAACTCCTGGAGCTTGAGGGGGCCGAGGTGGAGCCGCCGGCGGCGGAGGTCGAGACGTTGGAAGAAGAGGCTGCTTCTCCGGACGAGGCGGTCATGATACCGGCGGAAGTGGCGGCGGCCGGCACGGCCGCCGCGGCGGGGATCGTCGGCGTGGGCGAGCTGGAGGCGGACATGCTCGTCGATTACATCGCCGAAGAGGGCGCCGGAGGAGCGCCGGCCGCCCGGGAGGCCGTCGACCGGCAGTTACCGGAGGGGCTGGAGGGCCTCGAGGAGGACCTGGAGGCCCTGGAGAAGGAGCTCTTCGCCGACGACGGGGCGGCGCTGGAGGAAGACATCCTCACAGACATCGAGGAGATAGAGAGGAGCCTGGTCCAGGAAGGAGCCCCGGTCGAAGCGTCCGCCCCTCCCGTAACCGACGAGGAGGTCTTCGAGCGCTTCATCGAGATGCCCGAACTGGCGGGAGCCGAGCCCGCGGCGGACGCAGAGAGCGAACTGGACGCGCTGGAGCGCATCATCGAGTCTCCCGAACCGGCGGAGCCGGAGGCGGCGGAGATACCCGCCGAGCCCGCATTGGAGGCCGTCCCCGAGCCCGC
>CAZETE010000029.1:0-28566 GCA_964515075.1 uncultured Actinomycetota bacterium
CGCGACCCCGGCCACCCAGACCGTGGATTACGGCGACAACGCCACCGTGAACATTATCCCCGACAGCCACTATCACATCGCCTCCATCACCGACAACGGCACCCCGGTGCCCATCGCCAACCCCTATGTGATAACCGGTGTCTCCGTCAACCACGATGTGGTGGTGACCTTCGCCATCGACACCTACCCGGTGACCGCGACGGTCTCCGGCGGAAACGGCAGTGCCACACCAGCATCGCAGAACGTCGATTACGACGGCACCGCTTCCATCATCATCGCCCCGAATGCCGGCTACCAGATCGCCTCCATCACCGACAACGGCACCCCGGTGCCCATCACTGCCCCCTACGTCATCAACAACATTGCAGCGGCCCACGCCGTGGTGGTGACCTTCTCCAAGATCCAGGTGCGCGTGGACGTGACCATCGCCGCCGGTCAGGGGACGGTCTCCCCCGACACCGAGACGGTGGACTGGGGCTCCACCGTTACCATCGACTTCACCCCCGGCTTGGGCTACCAGATCGGCAGCATCACCGACAACGGCGTGGCGGTGCCCATCTCCGACCCCTACGTGATCACCAACCTCACAGGAGATCACCAGGTGGTGGTGACCTTCGTCGAGATCGCCTTCTACTTCGCGGAAGGCTACACCGGGGAGAACTTCCAGGAGTACCTGTGCCTGGGCCAGCCGGGGGATGCGCCACTGCCGGTCCGGGTGACCTACCTCTTCAACGATGCTGCCCCCATGGATAAGACATACACCGTCCCGGCCCACTCTCGCCTGACGGTGGACGTCAACGCTGAGGTGGGGCCGGACCGCGAGGTCTCCATCAAGTGCGCAGCCGACTACCCCTTCGTCTCCGAGCGGCCCATGTACTTCGACTACAAGGCCAAGTGGACCGGCGGGCATGATTCGGTGGGGGCGACACGACCCTCCAACACCTGGTACTTCGCCGAAGGCTACACCGGCCCCGGCTTCGAGCAGTGGATCTGCGTCCTCAACGACACCGACGCCCCAGCCGTCGCCACCTTCTACTTCCAGACCCAGGAGGCGGGACAGATCGTCAAGGACGGCTTGGAGATACCGGCGCGCTCCCGCCGCACCTTCGACATCAACCAGTTGCTCGGGCCGGACTACCAGCTCTCCCTGCGTATCGAGTCCACGCAGCCGGTGGTGGCGGAGAGGCCCGAGTACTTCAATTACCAGGGGACCATCGGCTGGAACTGGACCGGTGGCCACTGCGTGATGGGGGCGTCCGCCATCTCCAACGACTACTACCTGGCGGAGGGCACCACCCGGGAGGGTTTCGAGGAATGGGTGACCATCCAGAACCCCAACGACTTCGACATCTCCGTCTCCGCCGCCTACCAGTTGGGCACGGGCGAGGTGGTCGAGCACAAGCACGACATCGGGGCCGGCAGGCGCTTCACCGTCTTCGTCCCCGACGTGGTCGGCTACGGCCAGGACGTCTCGGTCCGCCTCACCTCTGATTACGGTTTCCTGGCCGAGCGGCCCATGTACTTCCACTACGTGGGCATGGGCGGCTGGGACTGGACGGGAGGCCATTGCGTGGTGGCATCCCCGCGCGCCGCGAGGTGCTGGTTCTTAGCGGAAGGCTACACCGGCTACGGTTTCGAGGAGTGGTTGACCATCCAGAATCCGGGAGACCACGCGGCCAATGTGAGCATCACCTACTATCCTGAGGGCACGGGCGCTCCATACGAAAAGAAGCACCAGGTAGCGGCGCACTCCCGCTATACGGTGATGGTCAACTTCGACGCCGGGGAGGACAAGGCCGTGTCGGCCAAGCTCTCGTCCGACCAGCCCATCATCGTGGAACGCCCGATGTACTTCAATTTCCGGGACGCATGGGACGGCGGCCACTGCGTGATGGGGTTCATATTCGAGGCGAACTGAAGGGAACAATATGCGTATTGCGACGGTATCGCACACATAGCGACGACAACGTGCCTGTCGAGCGAACGGTTGACATCCGGAACGGATTGAAGGTCAGTCATGATGGAGGGCTATGTTGGAAGAGGCAGTAGCGCTATATTCATAACATGAAGAAGAAGCGCATCCTCTCCTGGAACGTCAACGGCCTCCGGGCCGTACAGAAGAAGGGCTTTGCCGAATGGTTGGCCCGCGAGCAGCCGGACGTCCTCTGCCTGCAGGAGACCAGGGTCAGTGAGGAGCAGCTGACCCCGGAGCTCTCCGGGCCCAAGGGGTACCATTCCTACTTCAGCTCGGCCGAGCGCAAGGGCTACAGCGGCGTGGCGCTGTTCTCGAAGGAGGAGCCCGTCGAGGTGCGGAAGGGCTTCGGCATCGACCGTTTCGACCGCGAGGGGCGTACGCTCATCGCCGAATTCTCCGACTTCGTCCTCTTCGGCATCTACTTCCCCAACGGCAAGATGTCGGCCGAGCGGCTGCGCTACAAGATGGACTTCTACGATGCCTTCCTGGAGGCGGCCGAGGGCTTTCGCGAAAGGGGCCGGGGGGTGGTGGCCTGCGGAGACTTCAACACCGCTCACCGGGAGATCGACCTGGCCCGCCCCAAGGAGAACTCCAGGGTCTCCGGTTTCCTGCCGCAGGAGCGGGCCTGGCTGGACAAGCTGGTATCCGCGGGCTATCTGGATACCTTCCGCATGTTTACGGACGAGCCGGGCCACTACTCCTGGTGGGACTTGAAGACCAGGGCGCGGGCCCGCGACGTCGGCTGGCGCATCGACTACGTCTTCGTCAGCGAGGATCTGCGCTCCCGGGTGAAGTCGGCATTCATCTTGAAGGAAGTGGAGGGCTCGGACCACTGCCCGGTGGGCATCGAGATGACGGCCTAGGGGACAGCCGCGGGGAGGGGCGCCGCACCGGGCGTTCGGGCCCGCAGGGGGGAAGGGGAGAGGCGATGGGAGGGAGCATCCGCTTCGAAGACCTGCTCTCCTGCCCGGAGGGGCCGGAGCGGGAGGAGAGGATCCGGGAGCTGGTCTCCGTCATGACGCTTGAGGATAAACTGAGGCAGATGGCGGGGGACACCGGCCTGGCGGCCCTGGCCGCGGCGGCCCTGCGCTACAACCGGAAGCCCTTCTCGTCGGGCGGCGACCGGCGGCTGGGAATACCGCCGCTCAGGTTCATCGACGGGCCGCGGGGCGCCGCCCTGGGCCGCTCCACCTGCTTTCCCGCGGCCATAGCGCGCGGGGCCGCCTTCGACCCCGGCCTGGCCGCGAGGGTCGCTTCGGCCATCGCGGCGGAAGCGCGCGCACAGGGGGCGAATATGTGGGGAGGGGTCTGCGTAAACCTGCTGCGCCACCCCGGATGGGGCAGGGCGCAGGAGACCTTCGGCGAGGATCCCTTTCACCTGGGATCGCTGGGGGCCGCGTCGGTGGAGGCGGCGCAGAGGCACCTGATGGCCTGCGTCAAGCACTTCGCCTGCAACAGCGTGGAGGAATCGCGGTTCTACGTGGACGTCCGGGTGGGCGAACGGACCCTGCGCGAGGTCTACCTGCCCCACTTCAAGGAGTGCGTGGAGACCGGTGCCGCCGCGGTGATGAGCGCTTACAACCGGGTGAACGGCGAATTCTGCGGACACCACCGCCACCTGCTGCGCGATATCTTAAAGGGTGAATGGGGGTTCGACGGCCCGGTGTTGTCGGATTTCATCTGGGGAGTGCGCCGGGGGACCGCGGGAGTGGCGGGCGGAGTGGATGTCGAGATGCCCAGGAAGTGGCGTTACGGCCGATCGCTGCAGCGCGCGGTAAGAAAGGGCCTGCTGGACGAGGCCTTGATCGACGACGCGGTGGCCCGGGTGTTGAGGGTGAAGGCGAGGTTCGCGGAGGTGGGCGGGGATGAGGCCTACGGCCGGGAGAGGGTGGTCTGCCGGGAACACGTCGAGCTGGCCCGTGAGGCGGCCCGCAAGGGCATGGTGCTTCTGAAGAATGACGGCGGGACCCTGCCGCTGGACCGTAACGGGCTGCAGCGCCTGGCGGTGATCGGGCCGCTGGCGGACCGCCCCAACCTGGGCGACCGCGGGAGCAGCACGGTGCGGCCCCCCTATGCCATAACCCCCCTGCAGGGGATGAGGGAGAAGGCGGGGGAGGGGATGGCCGTCGAGTACGCGGACGGCCTGGACCTGGCCCAGGCCCGCCGGGCGGCGCGACGGGCGGATGCGGCGGTGATCGTCGCGGGCCTGACGGCCGGGGAGGAAGGCGAGTATCTCTCTTCCCTGCTCAAGGTGGGGGGAGACCGCACGGACCTCGCCCTGCCGCAGGGACAGAGCGACCTGATAGAGGGGGTGTCGGAAGAGACGGACAGGTGCGTGGTGGTGCTGGTGGGAGGCTCGGCCATCACCATGGAGGGGTGGCACGAACGGGTGGCGGCCGTCCTCATGTGCTGGTACCCGGGCATGGAGGGCGGCAGGGCCATCGCGGAGGTGCTCTTCGGCGACGAAGAGCCGGGGGGCCGGCTGCCCGTGACCTTCCCCCGCTCGGCGGAACAGCTGCCGCCCTTCGACAACCGGGCGCAGCGGATGGATTACGGCTATCTCCACGGTTACCGGCACTTCGACCGGGAGGGGCTGGAGCCGCTCTACCCGTTCGGCCACGGCCTGGGCTACACCAGGTTCGAGTACACCGGGCTCGAGCTGTCGGCTGCGCGGATGGGGAAGAAGGGGAGACTGGAAGTGAAGGTGGGCCTGGTCAACGCCGGGGAGAGGGCGGGGGAGGAAGTCGTCCAGGTCTACGTGGGGGCAAGGTCTTCGCGGGTGGAGAGGCCCGCAAAGGAGCTCAAGGGATTCAAGCGGGTCGCGCTGCAGCCCGGGGCTTCGGCGGAGGTGGTCCTGGAGGTCGAGGCGGAGAAGCTGGCATACTACGACGAAGGCTCCCGCGGCTGGGTGGTGGAGGAAGGGGAGTACGCGGTGTACGCGGGCCCCTCTTCCCGCCGGGATGACCGGGGGCTCGAGGCGAGCTTCCGGATTATTTAAACGGCCTAGGCCGTTCAGCCGCCAACCGCGGCGCCGTCCCGCGCGGGGGAAGGAATAATCGCGGGTTGCGGCGGGCACGGCGTTGGATTAGAATCATACTGGATAGACGGCTTTTTGGATGGGCGGTTACGATCGATCCGAGGAGACCTGGGACTCGGGTCTTTTTTAGTAAAGAGGAGGTGAAAAGGAGAAATGAAGATCTACGTGGGCAACATGAGCTATTCCGTCACCTCCGAAGACCTGAGAGCGACCTTCGCCGAGTTCGGTACGGTGGACACGGCCGATGTGATCATGGACCGCAGCACCAACCGGTCCAAGGGGTTCGGCTTCGTGGAGATGCCCGACGAAGAGGAGGCCAAGGCGGCCATCAACGGGCTCAACGGCAAGCAGGTGGAAGGCCGCACCCTCAACGTGAGCGAGGCCCGTCCGCGGGGCGAAGGCCCGCGCGGCGGGGGAGGGTCACGCGGGGGTTTCGGGGGCCCGCCGGGCGGCGGAAGCTTCCGGGACGTGCGCCGCTTCTAGGGTTCGCGTTCGCAGAAGAGAGATGCCGGGAGCCGGTCTCCCGGCATCTTTTTATCTCGCTTCGAGCGCCCCCGGCCACTCTGATATAATTATTGCGGCACCGAAGGCGGCGGATCTAATCGATAATTCGAGGAGGTCGGAATGAAGACGAGGATCACCGAGCTTTTTGGCGTGAAGCACCCCATCGTCATGTCCGGGATGAGCTGGATCAGCGTCCCCAAGATGGTGGCGGCGGTATCCAACGCGGGCGGCCTGGGCATCCTGGCCACCGGGCCGCTGGACGCCAAGCAGACCCGGGAGGCCGTAAGGGAGATCCGCTCCCTCACCGATAAGCCCTTCGGGGGCAATGCCTCGCTGCTGTTCCCCGGCGCCGCCGACAACGCGCTGGTGATGCTGGAAGAGAAGGTGCCGGTGATCAACTTCGCCCTGGGCAAGGGAGACTGGATAGTTCAGATGGCCCACGAGTACGGGGGCAAGGTGATCGCCACGGTCACCAACTACCGCCACGCCAAACGGGCCGAGGAATACGGCTGCGACGCGGTCATCGCCACCGGCAACGAGGCGGCCGCGCACGGCGAGGCCACCACCACCTTCTGCCTGGTGCCCAGCATGGCCGCCGGTTTGAGCATACCGGTCATCGCCGCCGGAGGGGTGGGCGACGGGCGCGGTCTGGCCGCGGCGCTGGCGCTGGGGGCCGAGGGCGTAGCCATGGGCACGCGCATCATGACCACCCGGGAGAGCCCGCTGCACGAAGCGTGCAAGCAGGCCTCGCTGGAGAAGACGGTGTACGACACGCTCTACTCCAAGCGCTTCGACGGGCTGTGGTGCCGGGTGCTGGACTCCGAGGGCGCCCGCCGGTCCATCAGGGCCGGGCTCAACCCCGTGCAGCTGCTCAAGGCCATACCCAACTCCCGCGCCATAGCCCAGCAGATGAACCTGCCCTACCTCAAGCTGTTCATCGGGGTGCTGGGCTCGGGGTGGGAGAACGCCAAGCAGCTGGCATACATGGCCAATGCCTTCAAGGAGATCAAGGTGGCGACGGAGGACGGCGACCTCAAGCGCGGCGTGCTGCCGGTGGGCCAGGTGACCGGACTGCTCAACGACATCCCCACGGTGGAGGAGCTCTTCGAACGCACCGTCAAGGAAGCCGAAGAGGTCGCCGAGGCCCTCTTGGGAAAGATGAGGGGATGATCGGGGACCCCGGGGACAAGGGGCTTCCGCGCCGCGCCTTGAGGTGCCGGACCCGGCGAAGCCGATAAGGCCGGTCATCTCGGCCCTTTCCGGGAGAGGCCTCCCGCCGTGACGCTCACCTCCATCCCTGCGCATCCCGTCCGCCCCCGCCGTTTCCGGCGGGCGACCGGTTCACGAATCCGGGTCAAGGACCGAGCGGTATCTTGACGATAAACACCGTGAGCCTAAAGGAGCGGCGCGTGGGCACGACCGGATGCGAGGCAGCCTATTACGGGAGCAGGTGGGAAGGCGCCCATCAGGGGTATTTCAGCGACCCGCGGGCGGCGGAGCCGCTGCTGCGAGCGGCCCTGAAGGCCATCTCGGCCGCTCGCCCGGACGTGGTGGCGGACCTGGGAGGGGGGACCGGGTTCCTCCTGCGGCGCCTCGTCGAGCGTTGCGGCCGGCAGGCGGCCTGCTTCGTCAACGTGGACGGATCCCGGGCCCAGCTGGATCAGGTCCAGGACGGGGGGTTCCTCTGCCTGCCCTGCCGGGTCCAGGATCTCTGTCGGGAGGACCTGATCATGGACGGCGACGGCACGCTCATGTTCTGCATGCGCTCCCTGCTCCACTATTTCGGCAGCGAGGGCCTGCGTCCGCTCCTGCGGCACCTTCGCAGGCAGATGCGTCCGGGGGAGTACTTCGTGCACCAGACGGCCTGCTTCCAGGAGAAGGAGGGCCGGGACGCGCTGAACCGGCTCTACCGGGGCATGGGCACGGGGAAGTGGTATCCCCTGGCCGGCGAGCTGGAGCGGGCCCTGGCCGGAGAGGGCTGGCTGGTGGGAAGCGTGACCGCCGCCCCCTGCCTGGTCCTCACCCGCCGGGAACTAGCGGAGAGGTACCGGGTGGGGGAGGAGGCCATGGACGCCCTGGAGGAGGAGATCAAGGTGGAGTGCGGGACCGTCAGGGGAGCCTTCGAGCCCGCGCCCGGCGGGTTCACCGCCTACTTGCACTACTCCGTCTTCACCTGCCGGGCGGGATGACCGCGCCGGGCGGCCCGCCGCCCCGGGTTGTTGACCGAAAAACCAGTCTATATAATCAAGGGCGGCAAGCCCGTTGACTGTCAATGTCCGGAGCCGCCCGGGTTCCGGACGACGCGAAAGGAGTTGATCATGCGCGATCTCGAAGGGAAGCTGGCATTGGTCACCGGAGCGGCGCGAGGCATGGGGCGCGTATATCTGGAGACCCTGGGGCGCGAGGGCTGCCGGCTGGTGGCCGTCGATATCGACCCGGAGAAGATGGAGGCGGTGGCGGGCGAAATGGCGGCGAGGGGCTGCGAGGTCAGTCCGTACACGCTGGACATCTCAGACCGGGAAGCCTGCCTGGACCTGGCTTCCCGCGTGGAGCGCGAGGTGGGGACGGTGGACATCCTCCTGAACAACGCCGGCATCGTCGAGGGGTCCTACGTGCTGGACATGCGGGAGTCGTCGGCGCGCCGCATGATGGACGTCAATTTCTTCGGCCTGCTCTGGATGATGCAGGCGTTCGTCCCGGGGATGGTCCGCCAGGGCTCCGGTCACGTGGTGAACGTCTCCTCGACCGCGGGAAAGCTGGGCGTGGCCAGCCTGGGCGGATACTGCGCCACCAAGTTCGCCGTCATCGGCCTCACCGACGCGGCCCGGGCGGAAGCGGCCGGCAGCGGGGTGCGCTTCACCATCCTCAACCCCGGCTACGTCAGGACGGGGATGTTCGACGGCAGCAAGCCTTCCTTCATCACCCGCTGGCTGGAGCCACAGGAAGTGGCGGACGCCGTGGTCAAGGCGTTGAAGCGCGGCGACGCGGAGGTGTGCGTGCCGCGCGTAATTGTGCACATGGCCGCCTTGGCCCGCGGATTGTGCATGCCCCGTTTCACCGACCTTCCCTTCCGCCTGCTCAAGCTGCAGACCTCGTTCGGCTCGCTGCACAAGGACCCGGAACGCCCGTTCTGACCTGAGACGGCAGGGGTGAGGAGATGGCCTCCGAGGAAGTGACCATTTACGGGGCGGGCATGAGCGGCCTCATCGCCGCGGTGGACCTGGCGCGCAAGGGATACGCCGTGACCGTGCACGACCGGGAAGGGGGGCTCGGGGGCTCCCGCAGGTTCAATCCCTCCCTGCACGTGACGCCGCTGGACGTGGGCCGGACCTCTGAGTACCTCGGCATCGACCTCGCCGGGGCCTTCCAGCAGGTGATCGCCTGCCCCGCCTACTTCGAGGAGGTCAAGGTGATGTTCCCCGTCAGGAGCGTCTACGCCGTGGAACGGGGGGACCGCCCCACCAGCCTGGACGCGCTCCTGTACGGCATGTGCGCGGACCTCGGCGTGGAGTTCGTGTGGGGATCACGCTTGGACGAGGAATCCTTGAAACGGCTGCCGGCCCGCACCATCATCGCCTGCGGCCTCGACCCGCGGACCTACGACCTGCTGGGCATACCCTATCTCAAGTGGGAGGCCTGGCTCGCGCGCGGCAGCGCCGACATGGGCGCCTTCGCCTGGCTGTGGTGGGACCGCGAGATCAACGAGTACGGCTACTTCACCACCGCCAACGGCATCTACTTCGACATGCTCTTCAGCATCGGGCGCGGCGTCAGCCGGGATTGCCTGAGGAGATACGAGCGGTTCATGATGGAACGGGAAGGCGTGGAGCATCACGACTGGGACTACGTGACGGGCGCCACCCCCATCGCCCGGCCGGACAATCCCCGCCTCTTCTGGCGGGAGGCGGTGCTGGCCGGCACCATGACCGGCTCCATCGACCCCATGATGGGATTCGGGATATCGGGGGCCCTGGTCACCGGAAAGGTGGCGGCCATGGCCGTCTACGACCGGGTCCGGGCGGAGGAGGATTTCCGCCGCTTCAACCGCCTCTTCAGGTACAGCCACTACTTCAAGCACCGGGTATGGTGGAGGCACATCCGCCCCCGCGTCGGCCTGATGAAGCGGGCCATCAGGCTGGCCGGCCCGGAGAACGTGGAGAGGATGGGGAACTGGGTGGCGGACGGCCGCATCCCGGTGGTTTCGGCCATACCGGGATTCAGCTACATGTCCTGCCACTGAGCGGGGGCGCGCGGTAAAAGGGAGGTCTTTATGGCAGGCTCCGGGTACGACGTGGCGGTCATCGGCTCCGGCGTCGGCGGCCTGACGGCCGCCGCCCTCCTGGCCAAGCAGGGCCTGAGAGTGCTGGTGCTCGAACAGAGCGAACGCATCGGCGGTTGCTGCTCCAATTACGACCACGCGGGCTTCAAGCCGGACGTGGGCGCCATCTTCGTCATCGCCAGGGAGATGTACGACCCCCTCTTCGACCTGCTGGGGATGCGCCTGGAAGACCACCTGGAGTTCAGCCTCCTCGACCCGGTCTACGACGCGGTACTGGGCGACGGCTCCCGCTATCTCCTGCCCCGCGAGCTCGAGGCCATGGAGGAGGTGGTGCGGTCCATCAACCCGGCCGACGTGGACGGGTACCACCGCTGGTGCCGGGACATGGGCAAGGTCTTCGAGGCCTACCGCAGGGCCATGGACGCCTCGCCGCGGGACCTGGAGAGCCTGCTCAGTCCGGAGCGCCTGCTGCGCATGGGTGCGGGAAGGGCGCAGCTGGCAGCCCTGCCGGTGATGGCGAAGCACATGTCGCGCAACCTGGAGAAGCTGGTGAACGGCTATTTCCGCCACGACCACCTGCGAGTCCTCTTCGGATGGGAGAATCTCTACGCCGCCCTGCCGGCCCACCGCTGCCTGGGGGCCTTCTCCCTGATCACCTACTTCGGGCGGATGGGTTATTACTATCCGAAAGGAGGCATGGTCGCCATTCCGCGGGCCCTCGACCGCATCATGCAGTCCTTCGGGGCGGAGATACGCTACGGCTCCCCGGTGGTGAAGATAATCCTCAAGGACGGCAGGGCCCGCGGGGTGCGCCTGGCGGACGGGGAGGAGATCCCCGCCCGGGCGGTGCTCTCCAACGTCCATACCCGCACCACTTACCTGGACCTGGTGGGCGAAGAGAACCTGCCGCGCCGGGCGGTCCGGGCCGTCCGCAACCAGCCCTGCTCCATCCCCGCGCCCACCTTCTACCTGGGCCTCTCCGGGAAGCTGGACTCGGTGCGCTCCCACATGAGCGTGGTCCTCCCCGATAAACGGCGGTTCGACGGCATCTGGACCAACTACTACGACCGGGGCCTGCTCTACAGGCCGGACGACGGGGGCTTCCTGGTTACCTGCGCCTCCCACGACGACCCCGGACTTGCCCCCGAGGGCAAACAGGTGCTCTCGGTCATCTACGTGGCCCCCTATAAGCTGCAGTACTACGACTGGGACCGGGTGGGGGAGGAGTGGGCCTGGGAGTGCGTGGACAACCTGGAGAAGCGGGCGTTCCCGGGCCTGCGCTCCAAGGTGGAGTGGATGGACTCGGTGACCCCGCTGGAACTGGAGCGGCGCCTGCGCCTGCCGGAGGGAGCCTTCTTCGGGCTGGAGATGAGCGGCACCAACATGGGCCCCTTCCGCCCCAACTGGCGCTCCCGCGTGGTCGGTGGGCTGTACCTGGCGGGGCAGTGCACCAACCCGGGCGGGGGGGTGCCGCTGGTGATGCTCTCCGGCATCCACGCGTCCTCGTGCCTGGTGAGGGACTGGAAGGGGCTTTAGGGCGGGAGCGCGGGGAGGCGGAGCAGCCGCACCCCCCGCGCGGCCTTGCGAGGGGAAAGGGGGAAGAGGATGGTTCAGGTTGACGTATTCTGGAGTTACGGCATCGGCGCAAGTTTCGCCATGGGAGCCTGGCGCCAGCTGCGCAGGCTGAAGGCGGAGCGCGGCGGCGAGAAGTGGGAGGTGAAGTGGGAGGACCGGCCCGACCTGCCGGCTTCGCTCAAGGCCATGAGCAAACGGGCCCGGGCCGCCGGCGCGCTGAGCAGGTCGGACGCCTCCAGGCTCAAGGGGATGCTGGAGGGCATAAAGGAGAAGTACGGGCCGGGCCTTCACAACGAATACTTCACGAAGAACCTGCTCTTCCTGTCGCTGCTCTTTGTGCCCTCGGGCTCGGTGCTCCTGTGGTCCAACCCGAGCTGGGAGACCATGCAGGTCGGCAGGTACGAGACCATCCCCCAGTGGCTGGTGGGCCTCTTCACCACCACCAACGTCACCCAGGGCGTCCTGGGCTTCCTGGTGACCTACCACTACCTGATGCAGGGAAAACTGTTCAAGGCGGCCATGCAGACGATCTGGGCCTACCTGGGGTTCTTCTTCATCCTGGTCAACGGATGGGACAACAAGGGGTACCAGCGTTTCTTCTCACGCAACCGGGAGGCCTTCGACGACTGGGGCTGGGGCAACCTGTTTCCCTGGCTCACCTCCGACGTGGTCAAGATACTGCTCACCTACGGCGCCGGGTTCCTGCCCCTGATGTACTGGTGGATCACCAAGTGGCTGGTGGAGGGGTACGCCCAGGAGCAGGAGGGGGTCTCCGCGGAGGAGATGGGGCGGGACGCCTTGGAGACCTTCCTCTGGCTGAACGTGGTGGTCTTCGGCTTCTGCCTGGGGTCGGCCGTCCTGGGCACCGCCCTCATCCGCAAGCTGGGGTGGCTCAAGGGGCTGGCGGCCCTGGCTCCCTTCGTGGCCGCCGGGACCTCGAGCAAGCTGGGGGTGGGCCCGGCCCTGGTGAAGAAGATCATGCACGTGGACTCCGTCGAGTGGGCTCCGGTGCAGGCGGCCGGCGCGGCTGGAGAGGGAGCCTGACGGCCGGACGCGCCCGGGCCGCCGCGGCTCCGGGATGGAGGCGTCTGGGCTATAATGACCGGTATCGACGGAAGGGGATCCCTTGAGGCGCGCACCGCTTTTTCTGCTGGCCTTGATGGTCGCGACGACGGCCCTGGCTTCCTGCGGCCCCGGAGGGCGGGAGGCGGGAGGAGACGCCTTCCCCGCGGGGCTCCGCGAGCGGCTGGAGGGCATCGTGGAGGGGGCCATGACCGAGTACGGGATCCCCGGCGTAATCGTCGGGGTCTGGGCGGGCGACCGCGGCAGCTGGGTGGAGGCCAGGGGGACGGCCGATGTCTCCTCCGGCAGGGTGCTGGAGCCGGCGGACCGCTTCCGCGTGGGCTGCGTGACCATGACCTTCACCGCCACGGTGGCGCTGCAGCTGGTCGACGAGGGCCGGCTCAAGCTGGACGAGCCCCTTCGCGGCTACTTCCCAGGCGCGGACCAGGTGGCGGAGGTGACCGTACGCCAGCTGCTCAACCATACCAGCGGCCTCTTCGACTACTCGCAGGACGAGGTGTTCCGCCTGATCAGGGAGGGGGAGCCCGACCGCAAGTGGGCGCCTGAGGAACTGGCGGGCATAGCCTTCAGCCACCCTCCCTACGGCCCCCCGGGGCAGGCCTTCCACCTCTCCCGCACCAATTACGTGATCCTGGGCCTCCTGGTGGAGAGGGTCACGGCGTCGACGGTGGAGGAGGAGATCGGGCGGCGCCTCATCGACCGGTCGGGCCTGATCAACACCTACTTCCCCCACGGTCCCGGCATACCGGGGAGGTACAGCCGCGGCCATCTCGCCGGGGAGGGGGGCGCGGTTGAGCCCGCCGCGGCCGTCGATCCCTCGTGGGCCTGGGCCGCGGGGGCCATGATCTCCAACCTGGACGACCTGCGGGCGTTCGCCCGCTCCCTGGGCAGGGGGGAACTGCTGAGCCGGTCCCTGCAGTCGGAGCGGACGGGGACGGTCCCCGCGCAGGCGGACGGGGACGTTTATGCCTACGGGCTGGGGCTGGCGTCGCGAGACGGTTTCCTGGGGCATGAGGGGTCCTACCCGGGGTACAGCTGCGCCGCGTACTACCGGCCGGCGGACGATACCACCGTGGTGGTCTTCGCCAACCTCTCGGACGGCGTGAGCGCCGGCGCGGCCGCCGGGATGTTCAAGGACATAGCGGACGCCATCGACCGCTGAGGCGGCGGGCGCGGGGCCGGCGCGTCCTCGGGGGCTTGTTTGCGGGCGCTTGATTATGGGGAATAGACAAGCGTAGCGGCCCGTTTCCTGGAAGAGAGAAAGGAGCAGGGGGATGTCGGAGAGCGTCTACAAGATCATCGAGGTGGTGGGGACCAGCCCGGATTCCTGGGAGGAGGCGGCACGGAACGCCGTGGAGGCGGCCGGCAAGTCCCTGCAGGACCTGCGGGTGGCCGAGGTCACCGAGCTGGACCTGAAGATGGAGGACGGCAAGGTGGCCGCCTACCGGGCGCGGGTGAAGATCTCCTTCAAGTACCTGGGAAAGGACTGAGCCGGGGCGGCTCAAGGGGAGCGGCGCACGAAGCGGCAGGTCCACACGGCGGCGAAGCACGACCCCAGGGCCAGCCAGGCCCCGAAGGTGACGCGGTCGAGGAAGGCGGAGAGGCCGCCGCCGCCCTTCTCCAGGCCCACTCCCAGCAGGCAGCGGAGCAGGAGGAAGAGCAGGACGGACAGGAGCGCCAGGATGACGCAGGCGCTCATGTAGGGGGCCCAGCCCCGGCCTTCCTTGAAGCCTAAGAGGATGAGGCAGTTGAAGACGAAGGCCAGCGACACCAGCACCTGCAGGGTCCAGCCCTCCGGGAAGTTGGTGCCGTAGCGGGTGACCCCGGTTTCCGGGACCATCCAGGGCAGCACCGCCGAGAAGATGGCCAGGAGCAGCAGGGCGACGTTGGCGCCGCTCCAGAGGATCAGGGAGGAATGCCGGCCGAAATCGAGGATGGGGACGGACCCCGCTTCCGCCCGGCTCCCGTGCGGCGGGCGGTGGGCCCGCGGCGGGGGGGAGGGCGGAGTGGGTTGCCCCCGGGGCGGACCGGCCCTCCCGGCGATCTGGCTGCGCGCCTCCCGCAGGGCCGCGTCGTAAGTGGGCGAACCCGGCGAACCGCTGCCGTAGGCGGCAGCGGCGTCGGGGAAGAGCGCGGGGTCGATGCGCGACCTCTCCTCTTCCTTGCGCATGTAGACCTGGGCGATGCGTTCGCGCCACTGTTGGTCCTTGTGGAAGAAGGCCTGCTCCGCGGCGTGTTCTTCCCCGGGCTCGTCGACGGAGATGGACTGGACCGATTCAAGCTCGGCCCGCAAGGCCTCGTCCTTGTCGAACTCCACGCCGGAATCCTCGACCACTTCCCCGGCCATGCCCATGTCCAGGCGGATGGCCGTCAGCTCGTCCTTGATCGCCTGCATGTCCGCGTAGCGCATGGACGGCTCCTTCTGCAGCATGCGCCCGATGATCCGCGCCAGGCGGGGATCGACTCCCGCCACCGCCTCCTCCAGGGGAACCGGGTCCTCCGAGGCCACCTTGTAGATGATGGCGTAGTCGGTCTCCCCGTCAAAGGCGGGGACGCCGGCCATCAGCTCGTAGAGGGTCACGCCCAGGGCGAAGATGTCCACCCGGTGGTCGTAGGGGCGGTCGCGCACCACTTCGGGGGCGATGTAGTTGGGCGTGCCGGTGATCATGCCGGTCTGGGTCACCCCCTTGACCATGTGCAGCTTGGCGATGCCGAAGTCGGTGACCTTGACGTTGCCGTTCTCCAGGGCGAAGATGTTGTCGGGCTTGATGTCGCGGTGGATGACCCCGGCGGCGTGGGCGTAGCCGAGGGCGTCGCAGATCATGGGAGCGATGCTCAAGACCTCGTCCTGGGTGAACACTTTCTCGGAAAGGATCTCGCTCAAGGTCTTGCCGGTGAGGTATTCCATGACGATGAAGTACCTGTCTCCCGAGGCGATGATGTCGTGCACGGTGACGATGTGCGGGTGGGCCAGGCGGGCGGCGGCGCGCGCCTCCAGCTGGAACCGTTCGCGCATCTCCTGCCTCTCGGCCTCCGAGAAATGGCCGGGCATGCGCAGTTCCTTCAGGGCCACATCGCGCTCGAGGGCGTTGTCCCGGGCGAGGTAGACCCGCCCCATCCCCCCGCTGCCGATCTCCTTGATCACCCGGTAACGCGCGGCCATCCCCGTCCTCCCGTCAGGCGTGCGTCTTAACGAGTACCATCATCCGCCGGAGGCGTGCTCGACGAAGCGCAGGCCCAGCCTCCCGAGGTCGATGCGGTCACCGTCCTTGAGCCGGTAGCGCGCCAGCGGGTCGCAGGGCTCGCCGTTGAGGTAGGTGCCGTTGGTGCTGGAGAGGTCGATGAGGTAGCTGAGACCCTCGGCGACCAGGACGATCCTGGCATGGCGGCGCGACACTCCCGCGTCGTGAGCGCCGTGGGGGTCGAGGTCGACGTCGGGAAAGGACCCGCTGGCCTCGTCGAGGCGTCCAAGGATCAGTTCCGCCTTCTCCCCGGCGTCGATCAATGCACCGGAACCTTCCAATCTCAGGCTGGCCATGCATTGATGATAGCAAATAGAAAAGAGCCCCGCCATAAGGGGCGCGGCCGTGCCTGCTCCGGTTGCCGCGCGGCCGTCACGCGCGTTACCTGGAGCGCGCGGTTGTTCTATAATGTAGCGGAAGGCGCAGGGGGCGGAAGCGGAGAGGTGGAGAGATGGCCAGGAAGACGATCCTCGTCGCCGACGACGACATGCACATCCGGCGGCTCATATCCGAGCTGCTGGAGAGCGAGGGGTACGAGGTGCTGCAGGCCAAGGACGGAAGCGAGGCTTGCGAGTTCGCGCAGGAACACAAGCCCGACCTGATCATCCTGGACATCATCATGCCGCAGATGGACGGCATGGAAGTGTGCAAGCGCCTGCGTGACGAGACCAGCGTGCCCATCATCTTCCTGACGGCCAAGGACGACATCACCGACCTGGTCAGCGGCCTCGCCATAGGGGGGGACGACTACGTCACCAAACCCTTCAAGGGCGCCGAGCTGGTGGCGCGGGTGAAGGCGGCCCTGCGGAGGTCGGAGATCCTCCGCTTCGCCCCGGAGGAGGAGGACTACGTCTCGGTGGAGGGCCTCGAGGTGGACAAGAAGCGGCGCGAGGTGGCCCTGGACGGCGTGCCCCTGGAGTTGACCCAGACCGAGTTCGACCTGTTGTGGCTGCTGGCCAGCAACCGCGGCCTGGTCTTCACCCGCAAGGACATCGTCAAGCACCTGTGGGGATACGAGGACCCCGGGTTCTCGCGCAGCATCGACACCCACATAGCGCGCCTGCGCAAAAAGATCGAACGCGACCCCTCGAGGCCGGAGTTCGTCCGCACCGTCACCGGCCTGGGATACAAGTTCTTCTAGGCCGCCGCAATGAACGTACTCTTCGTCTTCTCCGAACAGGACCCCTTCACCGCTGAGAAGCCCCTGGAGATACAGGAGCGCGTCCAGTTCGGCATCTCCTACATCTCGGCCCTGCTGAAGCGGAACGGCCACCGCACCGCCCTGGCGGTGGTCACCCCGGGGGACTACCGGGCGCTGGACTCGAAGGTCGAGGCCTTCCGGCCGGGGCTGGTCTGCTTCACCTCGGTCTACAGCGAATACCGCATCATCTGCGGGGCGGCCGAGCACCTCAGGCGCAGGCATCCCGGCATCCCCACCGCCCTGGGGGGGCCGCACGCCTCGCTCATGCCGGAGAAGTGCATGGGCGACGGCTGGTTCGACGTGGTCTGCGTGGGGGAAGGGGAGTATCCCACGCTCGAGCTGGCGGCGCAGCTGGAGGAGGGGCGGCGGCCCTCGGGCATACCCAACCTGCTGATCCGCTCCGACGGGGAGGTCGAGACCAACCCGACCCGGCCCTTCCTCGACGACCTGGACGCCCTGCCGTTTCCGGACCGCGAGATCTGGGAGGAGTGGGTCGCCCAGCCCGCCTACCGGCCATCGGTCCTGGTGGGGAGGGGGTGCCCCTTCGACTGCACCTACTGCTGTAACCACGCCTTGAGGCGGCTGGCGCCCGGACGCTACGTGAGGTACCGCTCACCCGGCAACATCGTCGAGGAGATCGAGGACTTCGTCGCGCGCTATCCCGAGGCCGTCCAGTTCTACCTGGAGGTGGAGACCTTCGGGCAGGATCTGGGCTGGGCCTTCGACCTGTGCGAAGCACTGCGGGACATGAACCGCAGGCTCAAACGGCCGCTCGAGTTCGGCAGCAACCTGCGGGTGACCCCGAGGACCGATTTCGAGCCGCTGTTCGAGGCCTTCGCCGGGGCCAACTTCAGGTTCATAAACATCGGCATCGAGTCGGGAAGCGAGCGCATCCGCCGGGAGGTGCTCAAGCGGAACTACTCCAACCGGGACATCCTGCGAACGGTGGAGGCGGCCCGTTCCCACGGCCTGGAGGTGGGGACCTATAACCTGATCGGCCTGCCCGGGGAGACCAGGCGGGACTTCCGGGAGACCATCCGGCTGAACCGGGAGTGCCAGCCCGACTGGTTCCTGCTGGCCGCCTTCTTCCCCTACCCCGGCAGCGACCTCCACCGCACGGCGGTGGAGCAGGGCCTGCTGGAGGGCTTACCCGACGCGGACCTGGAGAGGCGCAAGCCGGTGCTGCGCCTGCCCGGGTTCAGCAAGCGCCAGATCAAACGCCGGCTGACCTGGTTCGCCTGGTTGATCTACCGGGGGCGCAAACCCACCGGGGCCATCCTCTACGTGACCTTCCTGGGGAGGGTCTTCTCCTCCCGCAGGCTCATCAGGCTCTACCGCGCCTGGGAGAGGAGGAGGCGCCGCTGATCGCGCCCGGGGGCGCCGGCCTTCTCTTCCCCCCGCGGCCCGGGCAGGGAGGCGCCGCCTGTAAAACCCAAATTAAGATCATCCGCGAAGCGGTGAGCCTCTTCCGGCCCGGGTGGCGCCTTCAACGGCCGTCGAGGATGGCCCGGGCGGCGATCAAGCCGGAGACCGAGGCCTGGATGAGGCCGCGGGTGACGCCCGCCCCGTCGCCTACGGCGTAGAGCCCGCGGATGACGGTCTGCAGGTCCCCGTCCAGCTCATGGCGGGAACTGTAGAACTTGACCTCCACCCCGTAGAGGAGGGTGTTGCGCGAATAGAGGCCGGGGGCCAGGGCGTCCAGGGCCTTGAGCATCTCCAGGATATCGCTCAAGTGCCGGTAGGGGAGGACGAAGCTCAGGTCCCCGGGCGTGGCGTCGTGCAGGGTGGGCGTTACGGTGGAGCGCTCGATGCGCGCGCGGGTGGAGCGCCGGCCCGCCTCCAGGTCCCCCAGTCGCTGTACCAGGATGCCCTCGCCCAGCAGGTTGGCCAGCCGCGCGATGTACTTGCCGTAGGCCAGGGGCTCCCGGAAGGGCTCGGTGAAGGCGGTGGAGACCAGGATGGCGAAGTTGGAGTAACCGGAACGTCCGTTGGAATAACTGTGGCCGTTGACGGTGAGGACGTCGCCGTAGCGCTCGACGCAGACCACGCCGTGGGGGTTCATGCAGAAGGTGCGCACCCGGTCCTCGAAGTTGCGGGAGTAGTAGACCAGCTTGGGTTCGTAGAGCTCGTCGGTGATGGGGTCGAGAACCGGGGCCGGCACCTCCACCCGCAGGCCGATGTCCACCGCGTTGGCCCGGGCCTCGGCACCGAGCCCCTCCATGGTCGAGGTGAGCCACTCCGCTCCCTCGCGCCCGGGAGCCAGCACCACCCGCGCCGCCGCGACCTCCTCTCCCGAGGAGAGGCGGACCCCGGCGGCCCGCCCCCCTTCCACCAGAACCTCTTCCACCGGGGAGGCGGTACGGATGTCGACGCGCCCGCGCAGGTAGTCGCCGATGCGGATGAGGATATCCTTGCAGCGGTCGGTCCCCAGGTGCCGGACCCGGTTGGGAATGAGCTGCAGGTCGGAAAGGACCGCCCGCTTCTGCCACGCGGCGAAGAGGTCGTCGTCGCCGTAGATGACGTCGGGGGCTCCGAACTCCAGGTAGATGCGGTCGACCTCCTCTATCAGGCCCTCCAGGCGCTCGCTGCCCACGAAGTCGTCGAGCCATCCGCCGATGCCGGGCGAGAGGGTGAGCTTGCCGTCGCTGAAGGCCCCCGCTCCGCCCCAGCCGCAGGTGATGGAGCAGGGTGCGCAGCCGCGGCAGGCCGATATGCGGGCGGGGCAGGCGCGCGCCTCGACCTCCTGGCCCTTCTCGAGCATGAGGACCTTGAGGCCGTTCCGCTTGACCAGTTCAAGCGCCGCGAAGATGCCGGCAGGGCCCGCCCCGACTATGACGACGTCGTATCCATCCTTCATAAGGACATTCTACCGTAAGGAAGTGGTAGAATCATGGGACTATGGGTTTGTTGTATCTGGTCAGGCACGGAGAGACCGACTACCACGTCCAGAGGCGGGCGCTGGGCCGGCTGGACGCGCCCTTGAACGGCCTCGGTGCCCGGCAGGCGGAACTGGTGGGGGAGGCCCTGGGGGGCAAGGACGTCGCCGCCATCTACTCCAGCCCGCTCAAGCGCTGCCGCCAGACGGCGCAGCCGCTCTCGGAGAGGACCGGGATCCGGCCAGAGATCGTGGACGGGCTGCAGGAGATCGACCTCGGAGAGTGGGACGGCCTGCCCTTTTCGGACATCTCCCGCATCGGCGGCGAGGCCTTCGCGCAGTGGTTGACCGAGCCCGCCGCGGTGCGCATCCCCGGGGGGGAGACGCTGGGGGAGGTGCGGGAGAGGGTGCTGGGAGCCGCCCTGGACATCCTCGGGCGCCACGCCGCCGGCGAGAACCTGGTCATCGTGGCCCACGGGGGCCCCCTGCGCCTGCTCATCTGCGCGGCGCTGGGGCTGGACGCCAACCGGCTCTTCCGCGTGGAGCTGGACCTCTGCTCCATCTCCTCCATCAGGTTCTTCGCGGGTACCATCGAGGAGAACGTCTCCGTCGCCAAGGTGAACGACACCTGCCACCTGGGGGCTCACCGCTCCGGCACCCGCGGCTGAGCCAGGACGCAAGGAGGAGCCATGCCCTTGTACGCCTTCGAGGGGCGCAAGCCCCGCATAGGGAAGACCTCGTTCGTGCACGAGGAAGCCGTGCTCATCGGCAAGGTGACCATCGGCGAGGGATGCTACGTCGCCGCCGGCGCGGTGCTGCGCGGCGACTGGGGCGAGATCGAGGTGGGGGACGGCTCCAACGTCCAGGAGAACGCGGTCATCCACGCGCCGCCCGGCGCCCGGGCCCGGCTGGCGGAGGATTCCCACGTGGGGCACGGCGCCATCCTGCACGGCTGCACCCTGGACCGGCACGTGCTGGTGGGCATGGGGGCCATCATCAACGACGGCGCGCACGTGGGCCGCGACGCGGTCATCGGTTCGGGCTCGCTCATCCTCCCCGGCCAGGAGATCCCGCCCCGCTCCCTGGCGGTCGGCGCGCCGGCCAGGGTGGTCAGGGAACTCGACGAGGACCGGCTGGAGTATGCCGCATGGGGGACCAGGTTGTACCAGACCCTCCCGGAGCGGTGCCGGGCCCACCTGGAGCCGATGACCCGCGAGGAGGCGGAGGCGGGATAAGGAGACCGCGTGGAGGCGCGGAGAGAGGCGCCCTCGACCCGCCCGGCAGGCTCAAGCGAGAGGCTTACCGCAGGCGGCGCAGAAACCCTTGGACGGGTCGCCGACGGCGGCGCCGCAGTGCTTGCAGAAGCCGCCGGGCCGTCCCGCGGAGGGGCGGGGCGCGGCGGGCGCCTGCCGGGGGGCCGGCGGCGAAGGGGGGTGGGGAGGCGCCGCCGCCGCCGCCGGGCCTCCCGCCGCCCGCGTCCTGCTTCCGCTCAGTATCAGGTACGCGAGGAGGAGCAGGGACAGGGCCATCAGCACTATGCAGACGGGCGTCAGGGCGCCCTTGTTGCGCTGGAAGAAGCTGCCGCCCCCTCCCTCCTCGTAGGGCAGGACGTACTTGACCGCGCCGTCGGCGGCAAGGTACGCGGCTTCGGAGGCTCCGGCCGGGAGCTTCACCGTGGTGGTGAGGGCCAGGGCGGCCTCCTCGAACAGGGTGAACTCGTTTTTCAAGGTGCCTTCGCCCTCGAAGACGAGCTCCGTGTCCCTGGTCTTTGAGGGCTTGTAGGCGAATCCGTACACGTGCCAGGAGTCCCCCATGTGGTAGGCAAGTCCGGGGGAGTCGAAGGTGACGGTGACGGTGCCCTTCCTGTCGTTCACCTTCACGTTGAAGTTCTCGATCTCCCCGATGTCGGTGTCGCCCCGGTAGCGCCGCGAGAGCAGGCCGGGATAATCCTCGAAGATGTCCGAGTATTCCTCGAAGTGGTCGGTCTTGTAGTCGAAGACGTCGGTGATGTGGGCGTCGCCCGTGGGGGTCAGCTCGATGGTGAACTTCTCCACGATGACCAGGTCGCTCTCCCCCAGGCCCTGGGGCAGGGCCGGGGCGGGGAGGAGCAGCAGGGGCAGGCAGGCCGCGGCGGCGGCCAGGAGCCGGGCGGCCGCGGGGAAGGGCTTGAGGTCGAGGGCCTTGAATCTCACCACGACGGCACCACCCCCCCGGCCCACTCGCTCTCGACGTCCAGGACCAGGAACCTGCCGGAGAGGATGCTTGCGTTCAGGTAGTCGATGGCGTCGTTGATGCTCTCGCTGGGGGAGACCTCGGGGGAGACGCTCTCCGGGTAATGCGACACCGCGAACTCCCGGTCGATGAAGGTGGCCTCTATGGGCACGATCTCCCCGCTTTCGGGCAGGATGATGGCCGGCTGAGCGTGGCCTTCGGTCAGGTAGATGACGGTGCGTATGCCCACCGCCTCCATCAGGGCGCTCATGAGTATGGAGAGGTCCAGGCAGGTGCCGGCTCCCCGGTTCAAGGTGTCGGCCGGGTACTGGACGTACTGGGAGAAGCCGGAGGTCCAGTAGCCCTCGGGCTCGATGATGTAGCGGATATCCAGGGCGCGCAGGGTCTCGAAGGCGCGGGCCAGGATGACCAGGGCATCTTCGTCGAGGGTGCTGACCAGGCCGCCGGCCACCCTGTTGGCCAGGGTCTTGGTGGTCTCCTCGTTGGGCGTGATGAAGGCGGCCATCAGCGGATAGTTGTCGAAGGCGTCGTGCCAGGTGAGCTGGTCCTCGTCCCGCAGGCTGGAGAAGACGAAGTCGTTGCGGCCCAGGAAGGTGACCTTCTCGGTCTTCTCCATCGGCCTGGACAGCCCCTCGTACTCGTAGCGCATGGTCAGTTCGGCCGAGGTCTTGGTGGTGATGCTTCCGATGGCGGCGGGGGAGAGGCTGGGCCAGCAGTAGTCCCGCACCGTCTGGCCCGGGACGATCAGCGGATAGTCCTCCGTGGAGGTCCAGTCACAGTAGCCGTCGATCTTGTACTTGATCTTGAAGTCGCGCACGGGGACCTCTCCGGTGTTCTTGATGATGGTCCGGGCCAGCCACATGTTCCTGCCGGGGTCGCCGTAGATCTTGTAGGTGGCGGTGACGATCTCCGGCCGCACGAAGAGGTCCAGCGCCAGCTTGGGAGCCGGGTCCTTGTCCACCGGCAGCAGGGCCAGGACCAGCGCCAGCGTGGACAGCAGCAGCAGCAGCAGGGCGAGTAAAGCCAGCATCGTCCGGACGCCGCCGTTCATCCTCCGCCTCCCTTCACGCAGGGTATCCCGGTTACGGACCGCTTATTCCGCACGGTCGATTCTACCCCCATTCGCCCGAGCTCCACAATGGGCGAGGACGGCGGGCGCGCCCTGCCTGCGCATGCTCCGCTCCGGTCAGACCTGCTCCTCGTAGGGTATGCCCGCTCCCCGCTCCTCCAGCACGAACCCGGCCTTGAGCCAGACGGGGTAGGTGGCGAAGAGGGCGGCCGCGACGGCGTGGCCCCTGGGGCTCAAGTTGGCGTGGTCGAATCTGAACACGCCCGAGTTGATCATCCAGTCGCGGCCCGATTCGGCCCCGCACATCTCCCAGATCCAGCGGGTCCACTCGAGGTTGAAATAGAGGGAGACGCTGGTGAGGTAGAAGATGAACAGGGTTGCCAGGGAGAGGCCCCGGTTGGCCTTCCTCCTCCCGGCGTCGTCGGGAACGAGACGCCGGGTCGCCTTGCCCAGCGCCCAGCCCAGGGAGAGCAGCCACGGTCCGTCGATGAGAAAACTGTCGTACGGTAGCATCCGCTTCACCTCCTCCTTTCGGATGCCGGTCCCTTCCGACCGGGACTTAAGGCCTCGAGGTCCAGTCCCAACTCCTCGTACACCCGGCCCTTGCCGTAGTCCAGGTAGGCCAGCATCTTCCTGGGCGCCAGCCTCTCGTCGCCCTTCTCCACGGCGTCTACCACCGCCTGCTGCAGGCGCAGCACCTTGCCGGGATCCCGGGCGGTGGCCGCGTAGAGCTCCCGGAACTCCATGTAGACGGGGCGGATGGAATTGATCAGAAAGACGTAGAAGATGTTGTGGGACGCCTCGGCCAGGGCGAAGAAGAACCGCAGTTCCAGCTCCTGAACCTCCTCGACCCCGTCGGCCTCCTTGAGGACGCCAAGCACTTCGCGCAGCGCATCCAGGTCCTCCTCCGAGCGGCGCAGGGCCGCCTTGCGGGCCAGCTCCAGGCCCACCGTCTCGCGGGCGTCGAAGAGGTTGCAGACGAGCTCGGGGCTGGACTGGGCCTTGGTCAGCAACAGGCTTCCCAGCAGCTCGATGCGGGCATTGGAATAATAGTCGAGCACCCGCGTGCCGTCTCCGTGGCGGATGGAGAGCAGGCCCAGGTGCTCGAGCTTCTTCAAGGCTTCGCGCAGGGTGGTGCGGTTGACCCCCAGTTCCAGGGAGAGCTCGCGTTCCGGGGGAAGGCGGTCGCCCGGGCGGTAGGTGCCGTCGAAGATGCGCGTCTGGATCTGCTGCATGACCTGCTCGGAGGCCGAAACCCGCTTGATGGGCTCGAACACCATCTCCCCCCTTCCGGCCGCTGCGGATCAAAGTGGTTGAACCAATGAACCAACCATAAGCTAGCAGAGACGCCGCGCGCCGTCAAGGACGCACGGCGCGGCGCCGCGGCCTTAAATGAGTGGGGGAGGCGAAGCGGGGCGGTCCTGGGGTAGAATGCTTAAGAGATGGAGGAAGGAAGGGAAGAGGAGGAGCGGACGCAGGGGGCCCGTAAGACCTGCGGGTCCTGCGTTCACCTGGGATTCAGCTTCAGCTGCGTTGAGGGCTACTGCACGCTGCGGGGAAAGCCGGTGGACGAGTACGCGCGCGCCTGCGCGGACTACCGGTCCGCCGGCTGCCGCGCGCCGGGAGAGAGGGGTGAGCGATGAAGACGTTGGCCATCGACATCGGGGCGGGGACGCGGGACATCCTCCTCCACGACCCCGCCGGGCGGCTGGAGAACTGCATCAAGCTGGTGCTGCCCTCGCCTTCCCTCATCCACTCGGCCAGGGTGGCGGAGGAGACCGCCAAGGGGAACGACATCCTCTTCAAGGGCTGCGTCGTCGGGGGCGGCCCGCTCTCCCGCGCGATCAGGAGCCACCTGGCCGGGGGCAACAAGGCCTACATGCTCGGGGCCACCGCGTACTGCCTGCGCAACAACCTGGAGGATGTCCGGGCGGCCGGGGTGGAACTGGTGGAAGGGGTGCCCGACGGGTTCCCGGGCACGGTCATCCTCCTGGACGAACTGGACCTTTCTCCCCTGGAGGCGCTGCTCAACTCGGTGGGGCAGAGCCTGGAGGAGCTCGGCGCGGCCGCCGTAGCCGTCCAGGACCACGGGACCTATCCCGCCGGGGCGAAGAACCGCAAGACCCGCCTGTCCTTCATGCGGGAGAGGCTCCGGGAGGATCCCCGCCCGACCAGCCTGGCCTTTGCCCCGGGGGAAGTGCCCGAATCCTTCCCGCGCCTGGCCTCGGCCATGGCCAGGATGCGCGAGCAGCTCAGCTGCGGGAGGCTGCTGGTCATGGACACGGCCCCGGCGGCGGTGGCCGGATGCCTGGCGGACGAGCGGGTGGAGGGCGCGCAGGCCGGAAACCTGCTGCTGATCAACGCCGGCAACGGCCATACCATGTGCTGCATCTTGCGGCACGGCAGCGTGGTGGGACTTCTGGAGCACCATACCAGGCACCTGGGCCCTCCCGCCGCCTTCGGGGACTACCTGAAGCTCTTCTGCGACGGCAAAGCCTCCGATGCAGACGGTTTCATGGAACGGGGGCACGGCCTCTTCTACCTGGAGGAGCCCCCCGGCTTCGAGCGGATCGACCTGGTGGCGGTGACCGGCCCCAACCGTGCACTGATGCTGGCAAGCGGCCTGGAGGTCTATTTCCCCTCACCCGGGGGGGACATGATGATGACCGGCCCCATGGGCCTGGTACGGGCGCTTGCAGAGACGGGCTAGTCGACCATCCAGAGGGCGGCCTCGTCGTAGCGGTAGTCGCCCCCGGCCAGCCTGATGAGCATGGAGGCGGTCTGGGTGGCCAGCACCTTGCAGTCGTCGGTGTTGAGGTAGTGGCTCACGCACCTGTCGAAGAGGAGCCGCACCGCGGGCGGGAACTCGTCGTCCCCCCAGTGCAGCACCACCAGCAGGGGAACCCGCGGGTAGGCGTAGAAGGCGAAGGACTCGTCGCCATACTCGAGCTCCCGGCCGTTGAGGGAAGGCGCCGCGTCGCTCAAGGCCCACCTCTCGGCCCCGAGGACCTCGGCCAGCGGCTCCTCCACCGTCGGCGGGATGGTCGCCGCGTAGAACATGCCGCCCGGCAGGTCGCGGTAGGCCACCCACTCGCCGGTGATGGGGGAATCGTCCGCCTTCGCCAGGTAGCGCAGGGCCAGGACCTTCAAGGTGAAGTGGTCCACGCAGGCGGAGGCGTCGAAACTGCAATCCGGGAGGGATATGCGCATGGGGTGGCCGAAACACGAAAGGAGCACCGACCCCCCCGAACCGGACCCCTCGTATTCGATGAGCCCCTTCTCCGCCAGCGATGCAAGGTCGGTGCGCCTCATGCCCTGCAGGGCCCGTTCCCAGGCCCCCGACCTGACGGCGTCCAGGCCTTCCATCGCCCTCGCTCAGCCTTCCTCCGGCAACTCGCTTCCTGCGGATTGGAAATCGTCGGCGGAGATGGGGGCGGGGTCGGTCCCGCCCTTGCGGCAGGCCTGCTTCGAATACCTGCCCCGGCACCTCCAGAAATCCGGCTCCAGCATCTGCACGGTCAAACCCGTCCTTCCCTGCCAACAACGCTTTACTCTTTTCACTTTAGTATTCAACGCTTGACCGGTTTTATCCTCCCCCGGCGGGCGGCCGAACGCCGCCTTCCCCGCCGGGGCCGGGTTGACGGCGCTGCTTGCCGGGGCAGGGGCGATGTTATATAAATCAACTGACGGGAAGCCCGTTGCCGGGGTCCGCGTGCCCCGCCCGCTGCGGCGAGCGGAGATGCGCCCCTGGGCCGGAGGCGGCAGCCCGAAGACGGGAGTTGATAAGTTAGTGTTCATTAACTAGGATTGAGTACGGGAGACGGACCGCCGGTTCCCGTCTTATAAGTAAGGAGGGAAGGGATGATACATACCTTGAGCTCCGCCCTCGAACGGGAGGTGGAGCGGAGGAGCGGGGAGAAGGTGCGCCTCTGCTACCAGTGCGGCAAGTGCAGCACCGGGTGCCTGTTCAACTTCGCCATGGACATCCTCCCCCACCAGGCCATGAAGCTGGTGCAGTACGGGCAGAAGGAGAGGCTCCTGGCCAGCCGCACCATCTGGGTCTGCGCCTCCTGCGAGACCTGTTCGGTGCGCTGCCCCAACCAGATCGAGGTGGCCAGGGTGATCGACGCCCTGAGGGAGATGGCCCTGGACGAGGGGGTCAGGCCTTCCGACCGCACCATACCCCTCTTCCACCGCTGCTTCCTGGGCAACATCGCCGCCACCGGCCGCATCAGCGAGCCCATACTCATGGGCTCCTACAAGACCCTCTCCGGCGACCTCTTCTCCGACATCGGGCTGGCCGTGAACATGCTCGCCAAGGGAAAGATCAAGATGGTCCCGCCGGTCGTACGGGGCAGGCGCGAGGTGCGCAGGATATTCAAGGGAGCGAAGCGATGAGCGCGTACAGCTACTATCCCGGCTGTTCGCAGGGGTCCTCGGCCCACGAGTACGGGAAGTCCACCCTGGTGGTCGCCGGGGAGTTGGGGATCGAGCTGAAGGAGATTCCCGACTGGAGCTGCTGCGGAGCCTCCTCCGGTCACATGACCAACCACCTCCTGTCGGTGGCCCTGCCCGCCCGCAACCTGGCCATAGCCAAGCGCGAGGGGCTGGACATCACCGTGGTCTGCGCGGCCTGCTACAACCGGCTGCGCACGGCCCAGAAGGAGCTCCTGGAAGACGAGGAGCTGGCCCGCAGGGTCGAGGAGCTGGTGGGCGGCGACCCCCGCTTCTCGGGCGAGATACTCCACCTGCTGGACGTCATCTTCGACCGGCTGGACCTCGAGGACCTGAAGGAGAAGGTGACCAAGCCGCTGGAGAGGCTCAAGCCGGTCTCGTATTACGGGTGCCTGATGGCCCGGCCCAGGGGGATGATGTCCGGGGACGACTACGAGAACCCGCGGCGCATGGACGACCTCCTTCAGGCCCTGGGCGCCGAGGTCAAGCCCTGGGCCTACAAGACCGACTGCTGCGGCGGGTCGCTCTCCCTGACCCGCACCGATATCGTCGTCAACCTGGTCAACCGGCTCTTCGAAGCGGCGGAAGAGGCCGGCGCCAACTGCATCGTCACCGCCTGCCCCATGTGCCTGGCCAACCTGGAGATGCGCCAGTCCGAGGGGACGCTGCGCTTCAACACCGTCCACGACCTGCCGGTCTTCTTCTTCACCGAGCTCATGGCGCTGGCGCTGGGCAGCCCGCAGGCGGGCGAGTGGTTCCCAAGGCACCTGATCGACCCGCAGCCCCTGCTCAGGGGCGCGGGCCTGTTGTAGGAGGTGGAGATGTCCGCCAAGAAAGCGAAGGAGCGGAAAGAAGCGCAGGCGACCCCGGAGGGCCCGGTGGGAGCGGTCGTGGTGGTCGGCGGCGGCGTCGGCGGCATCCAGGCCTCCCTGGACCTGGTCAACCTGGGGTACAAGGTCTGGCTGGTCGATTCCGGCCCCTCCATCGGCGGGGTCATGGGCATGCTGGACAAGACCTTCCCCACCAACGAGTGCTCCAT
>CAZETE010000030.1:0-28340 GCA_964515075.1 uncultured Actinomycetota bacterium
CCAAACAGAGTGTCCCAGCGCCTTGACATGTACTCATGTCAAGGCCTGGCACTCCCCCGCCGCCGACGCATGCGGCCGCCGTCACCGCCAGGACCTGCCCTTACGGCAATAGCCGTGGACATGTACCCATGTCAAGGCCTGGCACTCCCCCGCTACCGGCCGCGCCAAACAGAGTGTCCCAGCGCCTTGACATGTACTCATGTAAAGGCCTGGCACTCCCCCGCTACAGCTTATAACGTCTCAGCTATAATCAACCTATGGACTCGTTCGAAGGCTTGAAGGAGCGCCTGCGCGCCCGCGGCAGCCTGGTGGTGGCCCTCTCCGGCGGCGCCGACTCCAGCCTGCTGGCGGCGGCGGCGCGCGAGGCGGGGACGAGGGCCCTGGCGGTCACCGCCGTATCGCCCCTCCTGCCCCCCCGCGAACTGCGCCGCGCCGCCGGGCTGGCGAGCCGCCTGGGCCTGGAGCACCGCGCCGTCGAGTCCGGCGAGTGGGAGCTCCCGGAGGTGCGCGGCAACTCGCCGGACCGCTGCTACCGCTGCAAGCGGACGAGGCTCGAGGCCCTTCTGGCGCTGGCGCGGCGGGAAGGCTATGCGGCGGTGGCGGAGGGCTCCATCCTCGACGACCTGGAGGAGCGCCGCCCGGGCATGCGCGCGGTGCAGGAGCTGGGAGTATCCAGCCCCCTGCTGGAGGCGGGCTTCGACAGGGCGGCCGTGCGGGAGGCCCTGTGCTTCCTGGGGCTCGAGGAGTACGACCGCCCCCCCTCGGGCTGCCTGGCCACCCGTTTTCCCTGGGGCACGCCGCTGCAGAGGGATATGATGGAACGCGTGGACCGCGTGGAGGAGTGGCTGGAGAGCCGGGTGGCGGGCCGGCTGCGGGCGCGCTGGGACGGCGCGGGACGGCTGCGCATCGAGGCCGAGCCGTCCGAGCTCCCCCGGCTGGCCTCGGAGCCCCTCCGTTCCGGGCTGCTGGCCTGCCTGGAAGGGTTGGGGTTCTCCGGGGCCGCCCTGGACCTGGGCGGCTACCGCTGCGGCGGCGCCGGCGGGACTGCGCGGGATGGGAGAGGGGATAAGTGAGGGCGCTCTACTTCGACGTCTTTGCCGGCATCTCCGGGGACATGACCCTGGGGGCCCTGGTGGACCTGGGCTTTCCGGTGGAGCTGCTGCGCGGTGCAGTGCTCGAACTGGGCCTGGAGCGGGTGGAGATAGCCTCGCGGCCCGTCGAGCGCCGGGGCATCCGGGGGATGAAGGTGGAGGTGCGCTGCGCCGAGCGGGGAGTGGTGCGCACCTGGTCCAACATCCGCTCGCTCATCGAGCAGAGCGGCCTGCAGGACCCCGTGAAGCGGCGCAGCCTGGACATCTTCGGCATCCTGGCGGAGGCCGAGGCGAAGATCCACTCCCGCAGCGTCGACCAGGTGCATTTCCACGAGGTCGGCGCGGTGGACTCCATAGTGGACATCGTGGGATGCGCGGCGGGCTTGCACCACCTGGGGGTGGAGCGCGTCCTCTGCTCGCCCGTTCCCACCGGCAAGGGGTGGGTCCGCACCGAACACGGCGTCTACCCGGTGCCGCCCCCGGCCGTCGCCGAGATCCTCACCGGCGTCCCCTGCTACTCGGGCGACGCCGCCACCGAGGTCGTCACCCCCACCGGGGCGGCCATCGTCAAGGCCTGCGCGGAGGGGTTCGGCCCCATGCCCCTGATGCGGGTGGAGGGCGTCGGCTACGGGGCGGGCACCCGCGAGCTGGACGTCCCCAACCTGCTGCGCGTCTTCCGCGGCGAACTGGAGCGGCAGGGGGAGCTGGCCCGGGAGCGCGCGGTGATGCTGCTCGCCAACATCGACGACATGAACCCCGAGTTCTACGACCACGTGATGGAGAGGCTCTTCGAGGCGGGGGCCTCGGACGTCTGGCTCACCCCCATCCAGATGAAGAAGACCCGGCCGGCCGTCTCCCTTGAGGCGATGGCGCCGCCGGAGGCGGCGGAGCGCGTCAAGGAGGTCGTCTTCCGGGAGACCAACACCCTGGGGCTGAGGTCGATCGAGGTGGAAAAGGAGTCGCTGCGGCGGGACTTCGTGACGGTGGGGACGGAGTGGGGCGCCGTCCGGGTGAAGGTGGGGATATGGGGGGACGAGGTGGTCAACTACGCCCCGGAGTACGCCGACTGCCGGGAACTGGCCAGGCGGGCGGGGGTGCCGCTGAAGCAGGTCTTCGACGCGGCCGTGGCCGCGGCCCGGGCCGGCCGGGGGAAGAGGGGATAGGGAGGAAGGAATGGGTATGTACGTAGCGGTGATCGGCGGGCAGCAGGCGACGGAAGAGGAGGAGCGCGCCGCCTACGTCGTGGGCCGGGGCATAGCCGAGGGCGGCCACTACCTCGTCTGCGGGGGGCTGGGCGGCATCATGCAGGAGGCCTGCCGCGGCGCCAGGGAGGCGGGGGGCACCACCATCGGCATCCTCCCGGGCCCCTTCCGCAGCGACGCCAATCCCTTCGTGGACATCGCCATCGCCACCGACATGGGGCAGGCCCGCAACGCCGTCATCGTGCGCACCGCCGACTCGGTGGTGGCGGTGGGGGGGGAGTACGGCACCCTCACCGAGATCGCCATGGCCCTGAAGATGGGCAAGCGGGTGGTGGCCCTTCAGAGCTGGCGCATCGAGCGGGCCGGCCGCTTCGACGACCGCATCGTCTACGCGGAGAGCGCCGAGGACGCCGTCCGCCGGGCCCTGGACGCCGGCTGAGAGGCGGCGGACCCTCTAGACCCGCTTGGCGCACTTGCGCGCGGCCATCAGCGCCCCCGGCACGCCCCCCATCTGCATGGCCCAGCACGAGCCGATGTAGAGGCCGCTCACCGGGGTGTCCACGTTGACGCCCAGCAGGCTCCGGTGGAAGCGGTACCGGGGGTTCCAGCTCCAGGCGGAGGTGGCCCCGCCGCTGTTGCCGGTGTATCTCTCGTAGGTGAGGGGCGTGGCGGCGTCGACCACCTCGAGGTGCTCCTTCAATTCGGGCACCACGGCCGACGCCTTGTCTATGAGCGCCCCGGCCGCCCGCTCCTTCAATTCCTCGTAGCGCTCCCGGTCGCCGCCGCCCCAGTCGTCGAGCCAGCGGTGGGGGCAGACGGCCTGCAGCATCAGGGAGGACTTGCCTTCGGGGGCCAGGGCCGGGTTCATGAGGGAGGGGGAGTAGAGCGACACCGGGCCCCGGGCGAAGAAGCGCTCGTCCGAGGAGTCGCCCACGTCGAAGCCGGGAGCCTCGTCGCCGTAGAAGACGTAATGGCCGCGCATGCGCCGCTCCAGCCGTTCGGCGGGCAGGTCCAGGCCGAGGTAGACGGTGAAGATGCCCTCGGAGACCGCCGCCCCCTCGATGCGCCGCAGTTCCTCCGCGGGCATCAGGGAGCGGTCGTCCAAGAGCGCGAGGAAGGTCTTCTTGTAGTCGCAGGCGGAGATGACGCAGTCGGCGCCGATGCGCTCGCCCCCGCATTCCACCCCCACGGCCGCGCTGCCGCGGGTGAGGATGCGGTCCACGCGCGAGCGCAGCCGGAGCTCGCCGCCCAGGCTGGAGAGGTTGACGGCCAGCGCGTCCGCCCAGGACTGCATGCCGCCGCGCACCGTCCAGTAGTCCTCGAGGAGGTAGTAGAGGGCGCACCCCAAGACGACCGCTCCGGAGTCGGGATAGCCCATGCCCTTGAAGATGCGGTAGAGGGGAGAGCCCTCGGGGAAGAACTTCCGCGTGAACTCGCCGACGGTCAGGCCGCGGTGCCTGACCGCGCTCCTGCCCAGCCCGTACAGCCCCCCCAGCAGCGGCAGCAGGCCGCGCAGCGAACGCGCGGCGCCGGCCCGGTCCAGGGCGCGCATCCCCGCGCATACCGGGTCCACCTGGGCGAAGAAGGCGCGCAGCCTGTCGGCCTCGCCGGGGTAGGCCGCAAAGAGCATCTCCTTGAACTCCGCGCAGCTCCGCGGCGTGCCCGCGAATCCGTCGAAGAGGAAACGCGCCCGGTGCCGGACGAAGTCCACCCTCCCCTCCAGCCCTATGTCGCGCATGGCCTTGAAGACCAGGGCGGACGATTCGAAGGAGAGGGTGCCGCTCTCGAAGTAGAAGCCCTTGCGCCGGAAGCCCGCGGTGTAGCCGCCCGGGGCGGAGTGCGACTCCAGGACGGTCACCCGGTGCCCCCCGGCGGCCAGCAGGTTGCCGGCGTAGAGGCCGCCGAGCCCCGAGCCGATGATCACCACGTCCTTCCTCATCTCTTCCTCCTTCGCGTCAGCCGGGAGGCGGGGGCGTTCGCCCGGCCCCCGGTCAGCAGCCGGCGATGTCGGGGATGGTCTGGGAGGCGTGGGGCATGCACAGCACCCGTCCTCCCGGTATCACCGACCAGGCCTCGTCCAGGGCGGAGCGGATGGTGGGGTGGGGGACCACGCCGATGCGGCGCACCAGCTCCGGGTCGAGGTCCGACACCAGGATGAGGCGCGCCACCCTGCGGGCCAGCGCCGCCGCCCGGTAGACCACGAAGCCGGGGACGGTGAAGGAGGCGCGCAGCTCTTCCTCGATGGCCTCCAGGGAGCCCAGCTCGAACCACTTCCGCAGGTCGCGGGAGCCCAGGCCCTCGGAGCACTGCCCCACCATGATCAGCACGCCGCCCTCCCGCAGGGCGGCCTGGGCGTTGGCGTTCGACTGGAAGGCCTGGTAGAAGGTGAGGTCCATGGGATGGCCGCCCCGCGAGGCCAGGACCACGTCGCCGCGCTCGCGCACCGGCACCCGGAAGGCGTCCTCCACGAAGGCGCACCCCCGGCGGTGGGCCTCCCTCCAGTGGCCGGCGAAGACCCCCAGGAACTCGCCGGCCTCGCTCACCGCGAAGTTGACGATGAAGCAGGGGTCCAGCCTGCAGGCGATGTCCTCCATGTCCTCGCTCACCGGGTTGCCCTCGAGCAGCCCGGGCGCCGCCCGGGGATGGACGCCCCCGCCTCCCTCCGGGCTCAAGGCGCGGCGGTGGTTGGCCATGATGGTCTCCATGCCGGAGATGCCCGGCACCACCGCCTTCCTGCCGCCGCTGAAGCCGGCGAAGGCGTGGGACACGATCCCCCCGGTGAGGATGAGCCGGTCCGCGGCGAGGGCCAGCCGGTTCAAGAGGATGGGAGTGCCCGCACGGCTCTCGCCCAAGTACGCGAGGCGGTCGGGGTCGCGGGCGTCGTGCACGTGGACGCGCAGCCGTTCGGGGAGGTCGCCGCCGAGGATCTCGCGCAGTTCGGCGGGGCCGGGGCGCTGGTGGGTCCCGGTGGCCACCAGGATCTCGATGTCGGAGTCGGGTACCCCGCAGCGGTTGAGCTCGTCCGCCAGCATGGGCATCCAGGCGCCGGCCCGCACCCACAGGCGGTGGTAGTCGGGGGAGACGATGAGCACCCGCTGCCCCGCGCGGACGACCTCGCTCAAGGGAGGGGAGGCGATGGGCCCGCGGACGGCCGCGCCCAGGGCTTCGCGCAGGTCGGGCAGGGGGCGCAGCCGGATCCCCTCCACCACCTCCAGCAGCTGTCCGTCGGGTATCTCGAAGCGCTGTTCGCCCCTTCCGTAAGGCCACCTGAGTTCCATACCCCTACGTTACCACAACGGCACCGGAGAGCATCACCTTTTGCGCGCCGTTCACCACGGGAGGAAGGAGAGGGGGTAGCGGACCAGCTGCGGGTAGCGGTCCGTGAGCGTCCGCGTGTTGAGGGAATACTCGGCCAGCTGCGGTCCCACCGTCACCCTGAGGCCCCGGCCGTCCTGTTCGGTGCCGTCGCTGGCCGGCGTCTCCCCCTCCGCCAGCTGCCAGCAGGCGGCGATCTTCTGCTCGGCGAAGGAGGGGAGGGCGGGGCGGGTGACCGTCACTTCGGCCAGGAAGGGGCGCAGCCGGACGCCGGACGCCCTTCCCCACCCCTGCAGCGGCCAGGGCTCCAGCATCCGGCGGCAGAGCTCCTCCGAGGACGCCGGCATATCCGCCGCGTCCATCTGCTCCAGGAAGGCGGCGCGCACGGCCGGGGCGAAATCGTCCGTCAGGTGGTTGCGCATCACCCGGATGAGCGCCCTGAGCCCCGCCGCTTCCATCACCACCTGGTAACGGCTGGTCGAGGGATCGAAGATGGTGCCCCGCTCGGAGTCCCACTGCAGGGCGGCGAGGGCCGCGGGGGCCTTGCACTTGCGGCACCTGTCAAGGGACCTGTCCCGCTTTCCCGCCTCGTGCTCGGTGATGGGTTTCCGTTCCGGCAGGCGGTATCTCTTCTCCTCGATGCCCTTGAGCTCGAGGGACCATGCCGTCGGCTCCTTCTGCTCGAGCCGGTATTCCGTCCTCAACTCGAAGAAGCCCTCCCAGAAGCCCGCCAGGTCGGCGGCGAAGAGGTCGGGGTGGTAGGGGTGGGCCACCTCCAACTCGAGGGACTCCGGCGGATTCAAGCTCTCGACCCGCACCCTCCCCCAGCCGAAGAGGGACGCGTCTTCCAGCACCTGGAGCACCGCGCGCTTGCGGTAGATGCGGCTGCTGATGAGCCCGGAGGCGGCCCCTTCCATCTGCTCCAGGGTGCGGTTGCGGACGTAGCGGCGCCGGGTCTCCTTCAGGCGTCCCCGCAGCTCCTCCCCGCCCCACCGCAAGGCCTGGCCCATGAGCGCGTCCAGTTCCCGATGGTCGAAGAAGACCATCTCGCGCCGGGGCTTGAAGCGGGTGTAGACGTTGCCGTCCACCGTCCAGAAGAGCTCCTCGCCCAGCCGTTTCGGCAGCCCGCAGGAGGCGCAGTTGCCCTTCCTCTCCATGCCCTATCCTTTCTATGCTCGCAGAAAATGCTAGCCGAAAAACCCGCCGGTTACAAGACGGGCGCGAGGCCGCCGGGGGAGAGGGGGGCCGCACGGGCGCCGGGACAACGGGGGCTTTCCCGGCGCCGGCAGGCGCGGCCCTCGCGCCCGGGCCCGTCCGGCCTTCTTCCCTATGGCGCCTGCTCGCGCCCGCGGATGACGAAGGTGCCCATGGCCTTGGCCAGCAGCCGCCCGTCCGCGCCGCTCACCTCCGCCTCTCCCACCGCCACCGTGCGGCCCCTCTCCAGGACGCGCCCGCGCGCCTCCAGCTCCCCCTCCGCCACCGGGGCGATGAAGTTTATCTTCAGCTCCACCGTCACCGGCCGCTCCGAGCGGGGGTCGGTGAGGGTGGCCAGCGCGACCCCCATGGCCGCGTCGGCCACCGAGGCCAGGGCCCCGCCGTGCACCACGCCGCCCAGGTTGTGCAGCTTCTCCTCCGCCCGCAGGCGGAAGCGGCACGCGCCGCGCTCCAACTCGACCAGCTCCATCCCCAGCAGCCGGTAATAGGGGCTGCCCAGCGAGCGCTGGCGCCTGATCTCCTCGAAGCGGTCCCGCTCCTGCGGGGCGGGGTCGCGGGACTCTCCGGGCATGCCTGCGCCGCGCCGGCCTCAGCCGGCCTCCTCCCGGTACCAGTCGATGAGCCGGCGCAGGCCTTCCTCCAGCGGGACCCGGGCCTCCCAGCCCAGCAGGTCGCGCGCCCGGGAGAGGTCGGGGCGGCGCTGCAGGGGGTCGTCCTCGGGCAGGGGCAGGTAAGTGAACTCGCTTTCCACCCCCATGACCTCCCTGACCACGCGGGCGAAGTCGAGGATGGACATCTCGGCGTCGTTGCCCAGGTTGATGACCTCGCCGGAGATGCCCGGCGCGAAGAGGGCCCGGCATATCCCCTCCACCAGGTCGTCCACGTAGCAGAAACTGCGGGTCTGGCTGCCGTCGCCGTAGACGGTGAGGGGCTCCCCCCGCATGGCCTGGGTGATGAAGTTGGGCACCACCCGGCCGTCCTCGCGCCGCATGCGCGGGCCGAAGGTGTTGAAGATGCGCAGGATGACCACGTCGGTGGCGTAGACGCGGTGGTAGGTGGAGGCCAGCGCCTCCGCGAAGCGCTTGGACTCGTCGTAGCAGGCCCGCGGCCCCACCGGGTTGACGTTGCCGTGATAGGCCTCGGGCTGGGGGCTCACCTCTGGGTCGCCGTAGACCTCCGAGGTGGAGGCGGCGAGGAAGCGGATGCCCCGCTTGCGCGCCAGCTCCAGGCAGTTGAAGGCCCCCAGGGAATTGGCCTGCATGGTCTCCACCGGCAGCCTGGCATAGTCGATGGGGCTGGCCGGGCTGGCCAGGTGGGCGATGGCGTCCACCTCCAGGTTGAAGGGGACGGTGACGTCGCCCAGGATGAACTCGAAGCGGGGCTCGTCCTCGAAGCCCGCGAGGTTCCTGCGGTCGCCGGTGAGCAGGTTGTCCAGGCAGAAGACCTCGTGCCCGCCCGCCAGGAGCCTCTCGCAGAGGTGGGAGCCGATGAAGCCGGCCCCGCCCGTCACCAGCACCTTCTTTCCGCTCATCATTGGGCCATTATATCACGCGGGTAAGGCCGTGAACGCCGCGGCGTCCGCCGTCTTCCGCCCCCCAGAAGCGGATGCCTTCCCGGCGCAGGGCCGGCAGGAGGTCGCCCAACCCGAACGCCTCTTCCGGCGCCAGAACGCCTCGGCCGCGGCCGGCCCCTCCGCGCGCCAGCCCGAGGGCGGCCGCCAGCATGCCCGCGGTGGCGTCCAGGTACCCGCCGGTGGCCCCGAGGACCGCGACGGCGCGCCGCCCTCCCTTGATCCCGGCGGCCTCCACGCGCAGGCCGGAGAGGCGCGCCTCCCCGTCCGGGCGGTGGAGGCGTTTGAGCGCCAGGCCCGTGCCCAGGTTGACCAGTTCCTGCAGGTGCTCGGGGAGGCGGGCGGAGAGCCAGGCCAGGGTGTGGATGGAGTGGGGCGGCGCGGAGAGGAGAAGCCCTCCCTTGACCCGTACCCGCAGCGCTTGCGGCAGGCGTCCGGGCAGGGTCAGCGGCTCCGGCTGGCAGGAGTAGGCGACGCCGGTCCGGCCCACTTCCGGCGGGAAGGAGACCCACTCCTCCCAGCTCCCCGCGCGCACTTCCTTGAGGCGGCCCTGCTCGAAGGATGCGCACCGCCCCCGGAAGCGGCGGAGCACGCTTTCCTGCCCCCCGGGGCTCCGCAGGTCGGGCGCGGCGGCGGCCCAGGAGATGTCCAGGGAGTCCAGGCGCTCGAACCCGGCCGCGGCGCGCACCGCCAGCAGGTTGGAGAGCCCCGGGCTCCAGCCCAGTCCGACCACGGCCGTGCCCCTCCCGTCCGCGAGGCGGGCGGCGGCTTCCCGCAGCCGGTGGTGGAAGCCGGGGTCTTCCGAGGAGCTGAGGAAGAGGGCTCCCCCGCCGAGGGCCGCCACCGCCGACCCCAGCTCGTCGGAGCCGCTCCCTCCCAGGCAGGAGATGACCGCGTCCATGCCGGAGGCCCGCTCGGCCGCGCTGCGCGGGTCGCCGGCGTCCAGGTAGCGGACGGCGACGCCGCGGGGCTCGAACCTGGAGTGCAGGTCCTGCAGGCCGCGGGCGTCGCGGTCGGCGGCCAGGACGGCCGAACAGCGGCCCTGCTCGACCAGGCGGGAGACGACGCGCCGGCCCAACTGCCCCGCCGCCCCGAAGACCGCCACCCTCACGCCGCGAGCTCCTCGTCGGTGAGCTCGCGCCAGGCCTCTTCCGGCGGGAGCAACCCGCCCGCCCGCCCGCCCCGCCTTGCGAGGAGGAGCAGGGCGGCGGCGCCCAGCAGCAGGCCCAGGCAGGCGGGGAGGAGTGCCCTCCCGGGGAAGGCCCGCATCAGGGGACGGCTCCCCGTCCCTGGAGCCGGCCCCCGGGGAAAGGGGCGTCCGCCCCGCCCGCGCACCGCGCCGCTCCGGCGCCGCCTCCCGGCGCCGCCGCGACAGCCTTCATAACCGGCCCCCTTTCCTCGCCCGGTTCGGGAATACGCGCATGCAGTATGATTATAACCCCGGCCCGGACGGCTTCATGGGAGCCGGCGGGGTGTGTTAAGATTGACGGCGTGTCCATCGGTCATGAGGGAGGATTTGAGCGAAGCGGATGGCAAAGGGTGACAAGTCGTCCAGGACCCGCGGGCAGCTGCTGCAGTCGGCCCGGCAGGTCTTCATCGAGAAGGGATACCGCGACGCCAAGGTGGTCGACATCATCGAGCGCGCCGGGTGCGGCCACGGCACCTTCTACGACTACTTCAGGGGCAAGGAGGACGTGCTGCTGGCCCTGCTGGAGGGGCTGGTCGGCGACATGCAGAAGATGGGGGATTCCGTCAAGCCGTTCATGGACCGCGTCTCTTACGACGACTTCGAGGGGGTGAAGATCGTCATCAAGGGCATCAACGAGATGTTCGGGCGCTACGGCGAGCTCAATCAGGTCTTCGCCCAGGCCGCCTGGGAGAGCGAGGCCGTCCGGGACATCTTCAAGCGGTTCCACCGCCTCTTCTCCGCCTTGATGCGCCAGAAGATGGAGGAGATGCGGGCGGCGGGGAAGTGCAAGGGGATGGATCCCGACACGGCCGCCCAGATCATCGTCAACGCCATCGGCATGACCTCCTTCGCGCAGCGGGACGGCATCATCGACAAGGACGCCCACGCCGTCGCCGAGAACCTCAGCCGCATCATCTTCAACGCCGTCAACTACTGACGGTGCCGGGCGCCACCGCTCCTTCGTCAGGCTGACAGCGCGGCGCCCAGCGCCCCCACCAGCTGGGGCTCCTCCGGTACGAGCACCTCGAAGCCCAGGCGTTCCTGCAGCAGGGCGCGGAGGCAGGGGTTCTTCGCCACGCCCCCCGCGAAGACCAGTTCCCGCGCGACGCCCACCCGCTTGATGAGCGCCAGGGAACGGTCGCACACCGCCTCGTGCAGGCCGCGCGCTATCTCCTCCCGCGGCAGGTTGCGGGCGATGAGCCCGGTCACCTCGGACTCGGCGAAGACCGTGCACATGCTGGAGATCTTATGGGAGGCGCCGGCGCGCAGGGCCAGCTCCCCGAACTCCTGCAGGCGCAGCCCCAGGGCCATGGCCATGACCTCGAGGAACTTGCCGGTGCCCGCGGCGCAGCGGTCGTTCATCTGGAAATCGGCCACCGCGCCGGCGGGGGAGACCGCGATGGCCTTGGTGTCCTGTCCGCCGATGTCCAGGACGGTGCGGCACTCCGGAAAGAAGTAGTGGCATCCGAGGGCGAAGGCCTTGATCTCCGTGACCGCCTCGTGGGCGAAGTTGGCCCGGGCCAGCTGGCGCCCGTACCCGGTGGCGACGAGGCGGTCCGGCGAGCGCCCGCGGAGCAGGTCCAGGCACTGCTGCAGGGGGTCGTGGGTGGTGTCGCGGACCTCGCCGAAGACCATTTCTCCCGCCTCCAGCTCCACCAGGGCGATGGTGCGCGAGCCTATGTCCAGTCCGGCGACGCTCATCCTCTCACTCCCGCCCTCTCCCGTGCCCGCCGTCCTCGTTGCGGTCGTCCAGCCACCTGCAGGCGTAGGGCTCGACGCCGGAGTATGCCACCCCGGCCGCCTGGAGGGTGCCTTCCGCCCGCTCGAGGTCGCCCGGGCGCACCCGCAGGGAGATGCCGCAGTCGGCCCGGAGGTACGGGGGAGTGCTCATCACCTCGTGCGCCACCCCCGAACGCTTGAGCTCCTCCTCGGCCCGCAGGGCCTGGTGGGTGGAGCCGAAGACCAGCAGGTAGCAGTTGAAGGCGCCCGGCACCGTCACTTCTTAGCCCGCTCCAGCCGCCCCTCGATGAACTCCCCCGCCTTCTCGATGATGAGTTCCGCGTCGTTGTCCAGGGTGGCCACGTGATAGGAATCCTCCAGCCACAGCATCTCCTTCTCCCCGGAGCCCAAGTTGGCCATGATGTGATCGGCGTTGGCGGGCTCGGGCACCACGTGGTCGACGCGCGAGGCGATCACCAGCGCGGGCGCGCTGACCCGTGCAAGCCCTTCGCGCATCTCGGCCAGCAGCTTGGCCAGCTCGCAGACGGCCGCCACCGGCACCCTGTCGTAGCACGACTCCCGGCAGTCCGGCTTCTTGATGTCGCTGCCCACCCCCGGCACCTGCTTGACCACGTACTTGAGAAGGGGCGCCAGCTTGAAGACGGGCTTGGCGAGGGCCAGGGCGTTGATGGGGATGATGCCCGCGACCTGGTCGGGGTGGCGGGCCGCCAGCCACAGGGTGATGGTCCCCCCCATGGACAGGCCGGTGACGAAGACCCGCTCGCACTTGCCGGCCAGCTCCTCCAGGGCCCGCTCCGCCTCCCCCGTCCACTCGGTGTGCTTGCGGGCGGCCAGGTCCTCCACGCTGGTGCCGTGCCCCGGCAGGCGCGGCCCCAGCACGGTATGGCCCTTCGCCGCCAGCCCCTCCCCGTAGGGCAGCATGCTCTGGGTGCTTCCGGTGAAGCCGTGGATCACCAGGACCCCGGTGGGGCCCCCCTCGAAGGCGAAGGGCTGCGCGTCTTCCCATACCTCCGGTTCAGCCATCCTCTTCCCCCTTCTCTATCACGGCGGCCCAGCCCAGGCTGCGCTCGACCGCCTTCTTCCACCCGCGGTACAGCCCCTGCATCTTCTTCCTCTCGGTGACCGGCGCGGCCTCGCGGTCCAGCGCCCAGCACTCCTCTATCTCGTCAAGGCCCTCCCACACCCCCGTGGCCAGCCCGGCCAGCAGGGCGGCGCCCAGCGCGGTGGTCTCCGGGATGACCGGCCGGCGCACCTTCACCCCCAGCAGGTCGGCCTGGAACTGCAGAAGGAAGGGCATGACCGAGGCCCCGCCGTCCACCCGCAGCTCGCGGAGGTCCACCCCCGACTCCTCCTGCATCAGCTCGGCCACGTCCGCCGTCTGGTAGGCCATGGACTCCACCACCGCGCGGGCCAGGTGGCGGCGGGAGGTGCCGCGGGTCATGCCGATGGCCAGGGCGCGCGCCTCCGGGTCCCAGTAGGGCGCGCCCAGCCCCACGAAGGCGGGGACGAAGTAGACGCCGCCGGTGTCCGGCACCGAGGCGGCCAGGTCGTTCATCTCCGAGGCCTCCCGGATGAGGCCGAGGCCGTCCCGCAGCCACTGCACGGCGGCGCCGGTGACGAAGACCGCCCCCTCCAGCGCGTAGCTCACCCTGCCGTCCAGGCCCCAGGCCACCGTGGTCAGCAGGCCCCGCCGCGACAGCTTCACCCGCTCGCCGATGTTCATCAGCACGAAACTGCCGGTGCCGTAGGTGTTCTTGGTCATGCCGGGATGGAAGCAGGCCTGGCCGAAGAGAGCCGCCTGCTGGTCCCCGGCGATACCCGCCACCGGCGCCTCGATGCCCGCGAAGCTCCCGGGGTCGGTGACGCCGAAGACCCCGCTGGACTCCTTCACCTCGGGCAGCAGCGACACGGGCACGCCCAGCAGCTCCGCCAGGGCGGGGTCCCAGGCAAGGGTGTTCAGGTTGAAGAGCAGGGTGCGGCTGGCGTTGGAGTAGTCGGTGGCGTGCACCTTCCCGGCGGTGAGGCGGTTGAGCAGGAAGCAGTCGATGGTGCCGAAGGCCAGCTCCCCGGCCTGCGCCCTGCGGGCCGTGCCCAGCTCGTTCTCCATGATCCAGGTGAGCTTGGTGCCCGAGAAGTAGGGATCCAGGAGGAGGCCGGTCTTCGAGTGCACCGACGGCTCGTGCCCCGACCCCTTGAGGCCGGCGCAGATGTCGGCGGAGCGGCGGCACTGCCAGACGATGGCCGGGCGCACCACCCTGCCGGTCTCCCGGTCCCAGAGCACGGCGGTCTCGCGCTGATTGGTGATGCCCACCGCGGTGATGTCCGACGGCTTCAGCCCCGCCCCGACCATGGCCTCCTTGGCGGCGCGGACGGTGGCCTCCCAGATCTCGTCGGCGTCGTGCTCCACCCAGCCGGGCTCCGGGAAGTACTGCTTGAACTCGAACTGCGCGCTGGAGAGCACCTTCTGTTCGGCGTTGAAGCACATGCAGCGGGTGCTGGTGGTCCCCTCGTCGATGGCGAGCACGTGGGCCTCGGGCATCTTCCCCTCCTTGCCTCGGGCAGCGCTGGCGGGCCTTTCTCGGATGCCCTATAATCATACATCACTCCCCGCCGCGGGACGCGCTCGGCGTCCGGGTCCGCGCCCCGGCCCGCCGCGCCGGCCGCGCAGGCCGCGGCGGATTGAGATGTCGCGTTGTGGGTATAACCCGGATGAGGGACCGGCGTTCGAGAGAAAAGGAGAAAGAGATGGCCCTGAACTTCGAGAAGGTCGTGGGGGAGAAGAGCGATCACGCCATCACCTTCTACGGCCTGAGCACCTGCGGGCACTGTCGCCGGGCCAGGGCGTTCCTGGACGATAACGGCCTTTCCTACGAGATAATCTACGTCGACCTGCTGGAGGGGGACGAGCAGAAGGAGTGCATGGACGAGGTGGTCAAGGCCAACCCGCGCAAGTCCTTCCCCACCCTGGTCATCGACGGGGATCGGGTCATCGTGGGCTTTAGCGAGGACAAGTTCAGGGAGTCGCTGCTCTAGGCGGCTTACGGCCGCCGCGGCGGCCGCGACTGAAGGGAGGCGTCGAGGATGACGGAGTTCAGCCGGGAAGCCCTGGACCTCTTCGAGCGGATGGACCGGGAGGCCGAGGAGATGGGCTACCACCTCAACCCCGACCGGGAAGAGACCCTGATGCTCATGGAGGGCCTGGTGGCCAACCGGGAGAGGTACGGGTACGCCCTCTGCCCCTGCCGCCTGGGCACCGGGGTCAAGGAGGCCGACCTGGACATCATCTGCCCCTGCGACTACCGCGACGACGACCTGGAAGAGTACGGGTGCTGTTACTGAAGCCTCTACGTATCCCAGGAGGTCCTGGACGGCGAGGTAAAAGCGGAGCCCATACCGGACCGGCGGCCCCCCGAGCTGGTGGGGTCCACGGAGCCGCTGAACAGGGAGGCCGGGGCGCGGGCGCCCGCGGGAGGGGAAGGCGCCGGCCCGCCGCGCTCCACCGCCTACCCGGTGTGGAGGTGCAAGGTCTGCGGCTACCTCTGCGCCCGCGATAAGCCGCCCGGCGTCTGCCCCATCTGCAAGGCGGGGAGGGAGCGCTTCGAGCCCTTCCCCTTATAGCCCCATGCCCGTCCGGGGGCGGCCCCATGGCTCCCCGCCGCGCCGGCTCCCGCGCCATGGCCCATGATCATGGCCTATAATGTACGCATAGACGAGGAGGAGGCATGGGATACCCCAAGAAGGTCGTCGACATGTTCCTGGCCCTGTGGCCCTTCACCCACCTGGTGAAGCGGCTGTCGCCCTATCCTCCCTTCAAACAGCTCTTCGCCCCGCTCATCGGGGACAGCATGATCAGCGCCACCTACCTGCCGCTGCACGCGGACATAGCCCTGCCGGACAGCACCGTGGCCCCGTACAAGCTGCTGGAGGAGATGCTGCGCAGGACGGAATACCGCTTCCGCTTCGACCACTGCATCTGCCGACACCAGGAGGGGTGCGTCAACTACCCGCAGGACCTGGGGTGCATCTTCATCGGGGAGGCGGCGGCCGACATCAACCCGGAGATGGGCCGGCTCATCGGCGTGGAGGAGGCCCTGGAGCAGGTGCGCGAGGCCGCGAAACTGGGGCTGCCGGGCATGATCGGCCACCTGTGGATGGACGCCCTCTCCCTGGGGGTCTTCCGCAAGTTCTCCAACTTCCTGGTCATCTGCTTCTGCTGCGACTGCTGCTGCCTGCTGCGCACGGACATGCTCCAGGCCGGCGAGGGCTTCCATAACGCCTTGAAACGGCTGGAGGGCATCGACATCAGGGTCACCGAGGCCTGCGTGGGCTGCGGGACCTGCGCGAAGAACTGCTTCATGGGGGCCATCCGCATGGAGGGGGGCCGGGCGGTGCACGACGAGGGGAAGTGCAAGGCCTGCGGCCGCTGCGCGGTGGTCTGCCCCCAAGATGCGGTGGAGTTCACCTTCGACGAATCGGACCGAATGCTCCTGGAACTCTACCGGCGGGTGCGGGGCACCGCCAACATCCGCTGAGGCGCGGGCGTGCCTTTAGGCGGCTGCCCCGGAACGAGGGTCATTCAACGACCGGGAACTTGTTCAGGCGCTCATCCTTGCCCCCCTTGACCTTCTTCCTGAGGTCTTCGGGTATCTCGGGGGTCACGTAACCCACGATCTCCTTGTAGTGCTGGATGAGGAACCTGTCACCCTGGCGCAATCCGAGTACCAGGTCGGCAGCCTTTGCCCTCAACTGGGTAGTGCTGATGATCCTTATCGCCATGCTTACCTCCGTTTACTTTTCTTTGCCTGTGCCGGCCTCGATCTTCTTCCTGAGGTCTTCGGGTATCTCGGGGGTCACGTAGCCCACGACCTCCTTGTAGTGCTGTATCAGATAGCGGTCACCCTTTTTCAAGCCCTGTATTATGGAGGCTACCTGGGACCTCAACTGGGTAGTGCTGATCATCTTTACCGTCATCGGCCCTCTTTCTACAATATAAATGTTATATATGATAAATAATAAGTAGCATTGGACTACTTGTCAAGGGCTTCATCCGGCTCCACCTAATCCCTGCCGCTCGCCCGGCCTCCTTCTCCGTCGAGTGTCCCCCCGGGCCCTCCGCGGCCCTGCTTGAGCCGCGCCCGCCTGTGTTATAATCACTTGCGCCCGGACAGTCGGTGAAAGGAAAACCCATGAAGCGCAGCCTGTTTTCGGGAAATGAAGCCATCGCCCTGGGGGCCTACGCGGCCGGCGTGCGGGCGGCGGCGGCCTACCCCGGCACCCCCTCCACCGAGATACTCGAGGAGATGGCCCGTTTCCCGGAGGTCTACGTGGAGTGGGCCCCCAACGAGAAGGTGGCCCTGGAGGTGGGCATCGGCGCGGCCCTGGGCGGGGCGCGCACCCTGGTCTCCATGAAGCACGTGGGCCTCAACGTGGCGGCCGACCCCTGGATGACCCTGTCTTACGTGGGGGTCAACGCCGGCCTGGTGCTGGCCTGTGCCGACGATCCCGGCATGCACTCCTCCCAGAACGAGCAGGACAACCGCTACTTCGCGGTGATGGCCAAGGTCCCCATGCTCGAGCCGGGAAACAGCCAGGAGGCTTACGAGATGGCCAGGTCCGCCTTCGAGCTCTCCGAGAGGCACGACGTCCCGGTGCTCCTGCGCACCGAGACCCGCGTCTGCCACTCCCGCAGCATGGTGGAGTACAGGGAGGAGCGGGCGGAGGTCGACTACCCCTACGAGAAGGACTACGCCAAGCGGGTGATGGTGCCCGGCCACGCGCGCCTGCGCCACCCCGTGCTCATCGAGAAGCTGGAGGCCTTGCGGGAGGAGTCCGAGCGCTCGCCCTTCAACCGGGTGGAGATGCGCTCCAGCCGGGTGGGGCTTCTGGTGAGCGGCGTCTGTTACGAGTACGCCCGGGAGGCCTTTCCCGAGGCCTCCATCCTCAAGCTGGGATTCACCCATCCCCTGCCGGAGAGGCTCATCGGCGACTTCGCCTCGCACTTCCGCCGGCTCTATGTGGTGGAGGAGCTCGAGCCCTACCTGGAGGAGCGCGTCAAGGCCATGGGCATCGACGCGGTGGGCAAGGCGCGCATACCCCGCGACGGCGAGCTCGACCCCGACGCGGTGGGCAGCGCCCTCTCCGAGTTCATCGAGCTGGACACCGGGGTCAAGGGCGGCGGCTGGACGCCCCCGGCGGCGCGCGAGCTGCCGGTCTCGCCGTCCGACCTGCCCGCCCGCCCGCCGGTGATGTGCCCGGGCTGCGCCCACCGCGGCGTCTTCCACCTGCTCTCGCGCATGAAGGCGGTGGTCTCCTCGGATATCGGCTGCTATACCCTGAGCGTCTTCAGCCCCATCGAGGGCATCGACTGCCAGGTATGCATGGGCGCTAGCGTGGGCATGGCCATGGGCCTGGAGAAGGCCTTCAGGACCTCGCGGGCCAACCAGGGCCGGGAGGGGAAGGTGGTGGCGGTGCTGGGGGACTCCACCTTCATCCATTCGGGCATCACCGGCCTGATCGACATCGTCTACAACCGCGGATTCTCCACGGTGATCATCCTGGACAACCGCACCACCGCCATGACCGGCTTCCAGCCCCACCCGGGCACCGGGCGCACCGTCCGCGGCGAGGAGACCTTCGCCCTGGACCTGGCCGAGCTGGCGCGGGCGGTGGGGGTGGAGTCGGTGCGCGTGGTCGACCCCTGGGACCTCGGGGAGCTGCGCGAGGCGTTGAAGGAAGAGCTGGGGGCCGAGCGGCCCTCGGTGATCGTCGCCCGGCGCTCCTGCGTCAACCGGGACCGGGCGCGCGACTTCGTCCCGCTGGCCATCGACAACGAGGCCTGCAACCTTTGCGGGCTGTGCATGCGGCTGGGCTGCCCTGCCATCGTCCAGCGCGGGGAGGAGCTCTTCATCGACCAGGCCCAGTGCGCCGGCTGCAACCTCTGCGTCCAGGTCTGCAAGCGGGGTGCCGTGAGGGAGGTGAGGGAAGATGGCTGACGTGCTCATGGTGGGCACCGGGGGGCAGGGCATCATCCTGGCGGCGCGCGTCACCGCCGAGGCGGCGGTGCGCATGGGCTACGACGTCAAGACCTCCGAGGTGCACGGCATGGCCCAGCGGGGAGGCAGCGTCTCGTCCATGGTGCGCTTCTCGGAGAAGGTCTACTCGCCGCTCATCCCCCGCGGCCACGCCGACTTCCTGCTGGCCTTCGAGGGCCTGGAAGCCCTGCGCAGCCTGGACTTCCTCAAGCCGGGCGGGACCGTCATCCTCAACCGCTACCGCCTGGACCCCCTGCCGGTGCTGCGGGGGGATGCCGCCTACCCCGAGGATTACGAGGAGATCGTCTGCGGCTTCGCCCCCGGCGCGAAGGTGCTGGACGCCCCGGCCCTGGCCCGCGGGGCCGGCAATCCCCGCGTGGTCAGCGCGGTGATGGTGGGGGCGCTCTCCGCCCTCCTGGACTTCCCCCTGGGCGTCTGGGAGGAGGTCGTGCGCTCGCTGGTGCCGCCCAAGGCGGTGGAGGCCAACCTCAAGGGTTTCGCGGCGGGAAGGAGCGTGGCGGGGGATGCCTAGGCGCATAGAGAAGTTGGACTGGTACTCCCGGCACACCTTCGATCACCGGGAGTTCAAGGACGTCAAGCGCCTGGTGGAGCTGAAGGAGGAGGGCGGGCACGTCGTCAGCCTGTGCCTGCCCTCCCTCAACGAGTCCGGCACCATCGGCAACATCATCGGGGTCCTCAAGAAGAAGCTGGTGGAGGAGGAGCCCCTCGTCGACGAGTTCATCGTGGTGGACGGGGGCTCAAGCGACGGTACCGTGGAGGCCGCCGAGGCCGCAGGGGTCAAGGTCTACGCGCAGGACAGGATCCTGCGCAGCGCCGGCCGGGCCCAGGGCAAGGGCGACGCCCTCTGGAAGAGCCTCTACGTGACGCGGGGAGACATCGTGGTCTGGCTGGACTCCGACATCCGCAACATCAACGCGCGCTTCGTCTACGGCCTGGTGGGGCCGCTCCTCCACCACCCGGGGATACAGCTGGTCAAGGGCTTCTACCAGCGGCCCCTGCACAGCGGGGCCAGCCGCCGGCAGAAGACCGGCGGCGGCCGCGTCACCGAACTTGTGGCCCGCCCGCTGCTCTCCCTCTTCTACCCGGAGCTCTCCCCCCTCATCCAGCCCCTCTCCGGCGAGTACGCCGGCCGCCGCGCCGTGCTCGAGTCCATCCCCTTCTTCACCGGCTACGGGGTGGAGATCGGCATGATCATCGACGTGATGAGCCGCTGGGGCATGGACGCCCTGGCCCAGACCGACCTGGTGGAGCGCGTCCACTACAACCAGACCATCTCCGCCCTGGGGCGCATGTCCTTCGGGGTGATGCAGGCGGTGCTGCTGCGCCTGGAGGAGGACCGCAGGATCGAGCTGAAGGAGCCCTTTAAGACCTGCTTCACCCAGGTCGACTACAAGGAGGGGAGCTACCTGCTGGACAGGCGGAACATCGAGGTGGTCGAGCGGCCGCCCATGCGCGAGATGCCCGAGTACCGCAAGAAGTTCGGCCTGGGGGACTGAGGTGTTCGCCCCGGACCCGGCGGCGCGGCGGCCGGACCTGGAGCGCCTGGCCCGGGAGCGCTCCCTGGCGTCCCGGCACGAGGAACTGCGCTCCCGCCTCTCCGCGGTCAAGGTGATCTACAGCGACCTGGACGGCACCATGATGGGGCCGGGAGGGTGCTTCGTCCTCAACGCGCGGCGCGAGTTCACCCTGGAGCCGGCGCGCACCCTGGTGCGCGCCCTGCGGGAGGGCATCGACGTCTTCCCGGTGTCGGGGCGCAGCCGCATGGGACTGCTGGAGACCGCGCGCATACTGGGGATGAAGAACTACATCGCCGAGCTGGGTGTGGAGACCGTCTATGACCTGGGGGAGGAGGTGGTCACCGACTTCGGCGCATTCGAGGGAGTGACCGACGACCTCTACGCGCACATCGAGTCCCTGGGCGTCCTCGACTACCTCTTCGAGAAACACCCCCGCCGCCTGGAACTGCACGCCCCCTGGGCCTTGAAACGCGACTGCACCCCGCTGCTGCGCGGCCTGGTGGACCCGGAAGAGGAGAACCGCGTGTTCGCGGAGCGCTTCCCCGGCCTGCGCATGGTGGACAACGGCGTCATCCCCCGCTCCTTTCCCGGCCTGGAGACAGAGGAGGTCCGCGCCTACCACGTCGTGCCCGAGGGGGTGAGCAAGGAGGGGGCGGTGGAGGCGGACATGCGCCGCCGCGGCCTGGACCGCTCCCAGACCGTGGCCGTCGGGGACTCCCAGGCCGACCTGCCCTTCGCCTCCAGGGTGGGGGCCTTCTTCCTGGTGCGCAACGGGCTGTACGCCAGCCCGCGCATGGCCGGCCTCATCGGCGGGTATGATAACGTATATGTAACCGACGGGCTGTTGAACGAGGGCTGGGCGGAAGCCGTGGAGGCCTGCCTGCGCATCAACGGGGCCTGACCCGGGGGACGCCCCTCCCTCCCGAGGAGAACGGATGTTCTATCTCTGGACGGAGAGCGCGGCCTGCCTGGCGGCGGGCGCCCTCTTCCTGCCGGCGTCGCTGAGGATAGCCTCCTCGTCGAGGGGCAAGGCGCAGGACGTGCGGCGGGCCAACCTCGCCTACGCCTTCCTCTGGCTCACCGCCGGCGTCGGCTCCTTCCTGCTGCTGGCGGCCAACCTCTCCGCCCTGACGGGGCGGCGCTCGCTGGACGACGCCTTCAGCGCGGCCTCCGCCCTGACCTGGGCCCTGGCGGTGGTCCCCTTCCTCTACATCAGCGCCTACCTCATCCTGCAGAGCGTGACCGCCGCCCGCATCGCCGGGGCTTGCGGGGGCGCGCTGTTCGCGCTGGGCGCGTGGATGGCCTACGAGGCCCCCAAGCGGGTGGTGGAAGAGGCGCCCTCCTACTTCATCACCGTCATCGAGAACCCCTGGGCGAGGGTCTACGCCTTCTGCGCGGTGGTGATACCGGGGGCCGCCGCCTCGGTGTACCTTTACGAGACGGGGCTGCGGATGGAGGGGGCCGCCCGGCGGCGCAACCTGATGGGCACGGTGGCCATGGATATCTACATCGTCTCCATGCTGGCCCGGGTGACCTGGCAGGCCGTTGCCGCCAACCTGGTCTCCCGGCTCCTCCTGCTGGCCAGCGCCGCTCTCATCTTCCTGGCCTACCGCGGCCCCGCGCGCGGCCCGGGGGAAGGCGCGGACGGCGGGGGCTGACGCTCCGGGGGCGGGGGCGCCGGAGGCCCCCGCCTACTTCCTCCCCTTTCTGCGCTTCTCGATGCCCCTGATGGAGAAGACGGCCTTCTGGCGCTTTCCGTCCACCACGATCTCCCCCGTGAACTCCACGCCGCCGGAGAGGGCCTTGTCGAAGATGGAGGCGAAGACGGCGCGCAGCCCCTCTTCCCCCAGGCCCTCGAAGTACTTCTCCAGGAACCCGGGGTGGCGGCCGAAGGCCTCCCCCAGCGCCCGGGCGTCCAGGCCCTCGATGACCTTCTCCATGAAGGCAGGGTTGTCGTTGATCACCGACGACCAGACCGCGGGGTCCAGCTCCGCCACCAGCTCGGCGATGAACTCGCGGTTGGCGTTGGTGATGGAGGCCATGGCCGCCGGGTCCAGGCGCCCCATGACCTCCCGCACCCAGTCGGCGGAGCCGTTGCTGAACTCCGCCCACGCCCCGGGGTCCATCTGCTTGAGCACGCTTAAGACGAAGAGGTTGTTGGGGTCGACGATGGAGGCCATGGCCGCCGGGTCCAGGCGCCCCATGACCTCCCGCACCCAGTCGGCGGAGCCGTTGCTGAACTCCGCCCACGCCCCGGGGTCCATCTGCTTGAGCACGCTTAAGACGAAGAGGTTGTTGGGGTCGACGATGGAGGCCATGGCCGCCGGGTCCAGGCGCCCCATGACCTCCCGCACCCAGTCGGCGGAATCGCTGCTGACCCCCGCCCACACCTCCGGGGTCAGCGCGGCCACGAACCTGGTGACGAACCTGCGGTTGGCGTCGGAGATGGAGGCCATGGCCGCCGGGTCCAGCCCCTTCATCAACCTCTGTATCCAGGGAGCGACCTGGTTGACGAGCGCCGCTATGACCTTGGGGTCGATCTTCCTGATCACCTTGGGCAGCCACTCGCCGGAGGTATTGACCACGAAGGCCATGGTCTCAGGCTCGATGCTCTCCATGACCATGCGCATGAAGTCCTGGTCGCGGTTGAGCACCTCGGCCACGGCGTGCGCCGGCAGGTACCGGAAGATCTCCGAGAAGAACTCCGGGTTCTCCTCGAAGGCCTTGGACAGCTCCTCCGGAGACATGGTGCTGATGGCCCCGGACATCATGCCGTGCAGGGACATTACCCTGCCGCTTATCTCACCGATCTTCTTCGTGATCATGGCCCACCTCCACTACCAGTCTATCATTAATGCGGTGTTATAATCTTTAAATGCTTGTAAATCCGCAAGCGACTTTCCAGGGATGGCATCATGAGCAGGAGAAAGAGGTTCAACCGGAATAATCTCATGATCTTCCTGAGCGTCCTGGGGCCGGGCATCATCGTCTCCATGGTCGACAACGATGCCGGGGGCATCGCCACCTACTCGGCCGCCGGGGCCAGGTACGGCTACGGCATCGTCTGGGTGCTCGTCCCCTCCCTGCTCCTGCTCTTCATGGTACAGGAAATGAACGCGCGCATGGGCATCGTCACCGGCAAGGGCCTGGCCTCGCTCATCCGGGAGAGGTTCTCCTTCAGGCTCACCGCCCTGATCATGGTGGCCATGATCGTATCCAACTTCGCCACCACCATGGGCGAGTTCGCCGGCATCGCGGCCTCCTCGGAGCTCTTCGGCGTCTCGCGCTACGCCGCCGTGCCCCTGGCCGCCTTCCTGGTCTGGTCCATGCTGCTCAAGGGGACCTACCGCCTGGCGGAGAAGATCTTCCTGCTGGTGGGGAGCAGCTACGTATGCTACGTCGTAGCCGCCTTCCTGGCCGGGCCCCACTGGGGCGCCGTGGCCAGAGGGGCGGTCGTCCCTTCCGGGGAAGTCGGCGCCTCCTACATCGTCATGGTCATCACGCTCATCGGCACCACCATCGCCCCTTGGATGCAGTTCTATCAGCAGGCCTCGGTGGTGGACAAGGGACTGGGGGTGAAGGAACTCACCTTCGAGAGGTGGGACACCGCCATCGGCAGCGTCTTTTCCTTCGTCGTCGCCGTGGCCATCATCGTCTGCTGCGCCGCCGCCTTCTTCAACAACCCGGCCGTGGGCGCCACCCACCTCACCTCGGCTGAGCAGGCCGCGCGGGCCCTGGCGCCCATCGCCGGCCGGAACGCCTCCTACCTCTTCGGGGCGGGCCTGCTCTTAGCCTCCCTCTTCGCGGCCTCCATCCTGCCCCTCTCCACCGCTTACACCCTCTGCGATGCCTTCGGCTGGGAATTCGGCATCGACCGCGAGTTCGGGGAGGCCCGAAACTTCTACCTGATCTACACCCTCTTCATAGCGCTGGGAGCCGCGCTGGTGCTCATACCCGGGATGCCGCTGATAAAGGTGATGATCGTGTCCCAGACCATCTGCGGCCTGCTCTTGCCGGTCATCCTCACCTGCATGCTCCTCATCGTGCGGGACCGCGAGGTCATGGGCGACTTCGTCAATGGGAAGGGTTACAACCGCCTGGCCTGGGCGGCGGTGCTCTTCCTGTGCGTATTGGACCTGTGGCTGGTGGTGGCCACGGTGTTCCCCGCAGGCCGGTGAGAAGGGAAGGGGGTTGATCGGGTGGAAGGGGGCGAACTGATCGGGCTCTCCGACCTCATCAAGGTCAAGGTCTTCGACGGGAAGGGAGCCAACGTCGGGCACCTGCAGGACCTGGCCATGGAGGGCGGCCAGGAGTTGCCCCACCTCTCCCTGCTGGGGGTTCACCTGAACTGGGTGGACCGGGTGGGGGAGATAGAGCTGTGCCGCCCGGTGGAGGACATCGTCCTGCTGCTGCCCTGGTCCCAGGTGACCGACCTGGAGGAGAACGGCGTCCGCCTGGACTGCGCCCATCCGGATTTCCCGGTGGAGACGGCCCGGGGCAAGGTGCTGCTCCGCCGGGATGTTCTCGACAAGCAGCTGCTGGACGCGGAGGGCAACCGTATTCAGCGCGTGGACGAAGTGCTGCTTGAGCGGGAGGGCAAGACCCTGAAAGTGGTGGGGTTGAAAGTGTCCGCCGGGTGGCTCTCATCCGGCTCCGCCGTGCAGGGGTTGCTGGAGCGGCTGCACGCCGAACACGGCAGCCGGCACGGCGTGGAGATGGTCCCCTGGAAGGCCGTGCGGCGCATCGACGGCTCGGGCATCGTCATCGGCTGACCCGGGACGCGGGCCCGGGAGACCCCGCCCGGACAGGCGGCATGAAAGCGGGCGCGGTTTCCCGCGCCCGCAACGCCTGCGTCCTGCGCCCCGCCCGGGCGCTATTTCTTCTTGGCCGCCTTCTTCGCGGGCTTCCGGGCCGCCTTCTTCACCTCGGCGTCGATGGGGCTGAAGCGGTCCTTCAGCTTCTCCATGACCTTGGGCATGGTGGTGTACTCCATCTCGTCCAGGGGCAGGCGGTGCGGCTCGAAGGGCCCGTGGCGGCGCAGGTAGTCGGCTACGTCCAGCGCCTGCTGGCGGGCGTTGTCGTAGCTCTTGTCGGCGAACATGTCGCGCGGCCCCACCAGCTTGCCGTCCTTGAGCTGGAAGCCCAGGGCCACCACGCGGGGCGGTCCGTCGAAGCGGGTGGGGGTGTCGTCCTCTATGCCCACCGGCATGAAGGGACCGTGGTGGCTGCCGCGCATCCAGCCGGACACCGTGTAGGGGAAGGAGAAGGGCTCCAGCACCTCGCCCACGGCGGGCAGGCCGCTCTGGCAGCGGACCATCATCACCGGGTCGTCCTTGCCCACGTAGCGGCCGGCCATGAGGAAGAGCCGCTGGGTGGAGGTGACCGCCACCGGCTCGTCCGAGCCCTTGCGGAAGACGTGCTTGATGACGAAGCGCCCGGGGGCGCCGATGAAGACCAGCATGTCGTAGAGTTCCTCGGGGGTGTTGAAGATGATCTTGGTCTCGTCGTGCAGGTCGTGCACCTCGAAGCGGAAGCCGTCGTGGCAGGAGGGGTCGATGACCAGCCCGATGGTGTTGAAGGGGTCGGCGAACATCTTGTAGAGCGGGAAGTTCCAGGCGCCCGGCTCGGTCTTGTCGGCCAGGAAGATGACGATGGGCTCGGAGCCGCGCTCCTCCATGTCGATCTCCGCGAAACCGGGGCCCATGCCCTTGAGGTTGCCCGAGAAGGCGTCCACCAGCAGGTCCTGACCCGCCCCGTACTGGCCGTACTTCTTGGCCGCCGCGGTCATCTTCTCGAAGGTGTCCCAGGCGAACTTGTGGATCTGGGTGTTCTCGACCCCCTTCTTGTGGGTCATGATCAGCGCCACGTCGTCGCCGCACTCGCCGCGGCAGTAGTCGATGATCAGGCCGTTCTTCTTCGCCTTGGCCAGGCAGCTCTCCGCGCACTTGCGCAGCTCCGGGTGGACGTCGGAGTGCCCCACGTAGCCTCCCACGTCGGCCTTGATGATGCTCAGCGTGTACTTCATGCTCGACCTCCTCTTCCTCCGTTCGCCCGCCCGTTGAGTGGCCGGGCGCCTTTGAAAAAACCGGACATCTTCTTCGATATGCCGCCCTCCCGCAGCCCGCGCGCCCCGGGCGCAAGGCCTCCGGGAACAACAGCTGGTATTATATTACCTTTTGCGCCGGAATAGAAGTTCTCAGGCGAGGGAGAAGAGCAGGGTGGTCCCTCCCAGGCGGATCACGTCGCCGTCGGAGAGGACCCTTTCCTTCACCCTGCGCCCGTCCACGAAGGTCCCGTTGGTGCTGCCCAGGTCGGCGAGGACGAAGCGCCCGGCCTCCTCGCGGATGACCGCGTGGTGGCGGGAGACCAGCTGGTCGTCGAGGGCCAGGTGGTTGTCGGCCGACCTGCCCAGGGTGGCCGGGAGCCGCTCCAGCACCAGGGCGACCCCTTTGTCGGCGCCGCCGGTGACGCTCAAAGTGGCGGTGGGCGGCGCCGCGGGCGGCGCCGAGGGAGCGGCGGCAGGGGGATGGTCCGGCCGCGGCAGGCTGGAGGTTATCCTGGCCTCCAGCTCGAATTGCCCTTCCTTCAGGCTGTCGTCGCGGCGGAAGACGAAGGTGGGGCGGGTCAACGTGGTGTAGCCGTTCTTGCGGGCGACGTCGAAAGCCAGCGTCTCCAGTTCGGCCAGCAGGGAAGCCTGGTAGCCGGCCAGCCGGTCGAAGTCGACGGGGCTCAAGAAGATCTCGTAGAGGTTGGGCATCAGCACCTCCCCGGTGGCCACCCGCTTGCCCGCTTCGGCCTCGCGGGAGACCCGCTTGGCGATCTCGACGGGGTGTACGCCCACCTTGAAGATGCGGGAGAAGGTGCCCTCGAAGGCCTTCTCCAGGCGAAGCTCAAAATTCCTGATGATCCCCACGCCGCCCTCCCTCCCGCTCCTCCAGCTCGTCCATGCGCCCCGGGAAGCGGAGGAGCTCCGCCGCCAGCAGGGCCAGGGCCAGCCCGAAGAGAACGAAGCTGCCGGCCGGGTCCCGGTTGACGGCGTAGTAGAAGAAGCCGATGACCGAGTTCAGGGAGATGCCCACCCCGATGAGCCCGTAAGCCCCCTCGGCGAAGGACCATGCGTCCTGGGAGTCGGGCGAGAGGGAGTAGATGCTCCACAGGCGCCGGTAGAGCACCTGGCCGAAGAGGGCCCAGCAGGCGGCGCCCAGCAGCGCCAGCAGGGCCACGATGAGCCAGCGGGCGCCCGAAGCGTAGCGCACGGCCTTCTCCTCCGCGGTGAACTGGATGGCCAGCTCCATCACCAGGAGCACCGACGGGATGCCCAGCCCGATGACCAGCAGCCTGGCCAGCACCTTACTCCGCCCCGTTCCGCTCATGCCCCCGACGTCCTCTCTCGCGTCCGTCCCCTCGGATAACGGTACCACCGCCGCCGGGCCCCAGGGAGCGGCTCCGGCACCGGGCCTGTCGACTTTTCAACCTGTAAGTATTATACTTGTTTACGGCTTTTATAAAAGGTGAAGGCCGTCCCGGCAGAGAAGATGATGTAATGATAAGAGCGATTCCGATAGGCGGGAGGTGTCGTTGATGGAGTGCAATGTTCATCCGGGGACCGAGGCCGTGAGCACCTGCGTTCTCTGCGGGTCTCCCATCTGCCCCCTGTGCGCATCCGAGAGCAACCAGGTACACCTGTGCATCCCGCATTATCGGCAGAGGGTCGAGGAGATCGCCGTCCGGGTGAGCCCGGACGCGTCCAAGCTCTCCGAGGAGAGGAGAAAGGCCGAGGCCAAGGCGGCCACCAGGCCCCCCAGGGAGAAGGGGTCCAAGCTGGGCAAGAAGGCCAAGGGTGAGGGCGCGGTGGTGCCCCCGCCGCCCCAGGCGCAGGCCGTCTTCGCCAGCGACAGGGGCACCTCCCTCTGGGAACGGGAGGCCGGGGAGGAGGCCGCCGCGGCTCCCATCGAGCCCGGGCTCCCCGCCGCGCCGCCGCCCGCGCCGCCGACGGTGACCATGGCGGCAGCCGACTTCGCCGCCCCGGCCCCCGAGGCGATGGCCGCGCCCGCGATGGAAGCGCCGCCGGCCGAGGCGCCGCCGCCTCCCCTCCCCACCCCCGCTCCCGAGGCGCCGTCTTTTGATGCGGATGCCTTCGCGGCGCCCGCCCCCGGCGTCTTTCCGGAAGGAGGAGGGGCGGAAGAGCCAGCTGAGCCGCCGTTGAGCCGGAAGGAGATCGCCCTCCTCAAGAAGGAGGAGGCCAAGCGCCTCAAGGAGGAGCAGAAGCTCATCCAGGCCGAGGAGCGGCAGATGAAGAAGCTGCAGAAGAAGGGGGCCGCGGCGCCGCCCGCGGCGCCCGGAGCCCACGAGGCCGGGGCGGGCATCCCCGCGGAGATGAGCATGCCGCCCGAAGAGCCGCCGTTGAGCCGGAAGGAGATCGCCCTCCTCAAGAAGGAGGAGGCCAAGC
>CAZETE010000031.1:0-23532 GCA_964515075.1 uncultured Actinomycetota bacterium
AACTACCATAAGTGGCAGAAGATGTGGGCGGACAGCATCAACCCCAACCAGGTGGTGGACGACTTCTACTACGCGGCCGACCCCGCGGAGGGAGAGGCGCTGGAAGCCGACCCCGAGTTGATCCGCAGGCTCATGGAGACGGCGCAGGGGGCCTACTGGGACGGGGACGGCCCCCCCGACCATCCGTAGGGAACCCGCCTTCGCCGCGGCCGCGAAACGGGCCCCGCGGGCGGCGGGGGGCCGGAGGGAAGGGGAGCAGGAAGGGACGATGGGCAGGAGAGACCGCAGGAGCCTGGCGCAGAAGATACTCATCGCGGTCGTCGCCGGGGTCCTCATCGTGGGGATATCCCTCCCGATGATACTCTCCCTGCTGCCGGAAAGGGCGACGGTGCCGGACCTGGTGGGCAAGGGGTTGAGGGACGCGGGCGCCGAGGCCCGGAGGAGCGGCCTGTCCTTGAAGGTGACGGCGGCCGTCCCCTCGGAACTCGAACGGGACCGGGTGGTCTCGCAGAGGCCGGCCGCCGGGGAACGGGTCTCGGCGGGCACCGTCATCGAGGTGGAGGTGAGCCGCTGACGCGGGCGCTTAGGCGCCCCTCCTCCCGGACATGATGACCGCGGCCCCCCTGGGCGCCCCCAGAGACCCGGCCACGCACCCGCACTTCACCTGGAAGAGGAAGTAGACGTTCTCGTCCCTCCCGTCCAGGGTTTCGTAGTTGCCCTGCCCCTTGGACAGGATGACGTCGGCCCCCCGGAAGGCCTCCGCGAACCGGGGCGAGCAGCGGGCCAGGTCGACGCCGGCCATGGCCGTGCCCGTGTCGATCACCCTGCCGACCCGGTCCAGGCCGACCTGTTCCGCGTCCTCCCGGACGGCGTCGTTGATGGCCGGGCCGCCGCGGACGGCGGAGGTCAGCTCGAGGCCGGGATAGAGCGAAGCCAGCACCTCCGCCAGCAGCGCGTCCAGGGCCACCTCGCCGGCGTTGTCGCAGACCAGGAGGAGCGAGGAGGCGGCCTCGAGGTCCTTTCGCATCGCCTCCAGGTGGTCGATGAAGGGCCGGCCGGCCAGCACCGCCTCCAGGTTCTCCTCCAGGTCGGCGGGGACGGCCTGGGCGCCGAAGTCGATGATGTTACCGGCCACCGCCGCCTTCACAGCGTAGGCCAGCGGGTCCGGGGAGGCGGCGGCCTCCTTGCGCAGCCGCGGCAGGAGGGCCAGCGCCCGGGCGTTGCCCTCCCGCTTGAGCTCCCGGTAGGGGTCCTCCGTGCCCGAGAGCTCCTTCAGCCGGTCGTAGAAGAGCGCGGCGGCCGCGGGGGGGCTCAAGCCCGGGTCCGCTCCCCCGATGATCGCGGCGCACTCCCGCACGGCGGAACGGAGCGCTTCCCCGCGCAGGCCGCTCAACCCGGCCGTCCGCAGGGCCTGGGACATCATGCACGGATAGCATTCGGCGTCCAGCCTCATCCCGGCTTCCTCTCCTTCCGGCAGGGGCGGCGGGGCCTATTCCCCCTCCGCCAGGACCCCCCGCTTGCGGTAGATCATGATGCAGGCGTCGTGCATCACCTCTATCCCGCTGGCCTCGCAGAAGGCGACGGCCCCGGGCGACTCCGAGCCGGGCTGCATCCAGACGCGGGTGACGCCCGCGGCGGCAGCCTCGCGCACCACCTTCTCGGTGGCCGCGGGGGGGACCACCGTGATGACCAGCTCCGGCTTCCACGGCAGCGACCCGAGATCCGGGTAGCAGGCCACCCCGTCCACCTCGTCGCACGACGGGTTCACCCCGCAGGCCCGGTATCCCGCGTTGACCAGGTCCTTGAGCACCTTGTAGCCGTACTTTTCCCGGTCGCGGGAAGCCCCCACCACCGCTATGCGGTCGATTACGCTCAAGTCGAGGTCCATCATGCCGGCCACCTCCGGTATGCCGCCGCCGTCCGCTTCCCACTGTCGCCGCTTGAGGGCATATGCTATTATCACTGATAGCGAAGGATTATGGAAGGAGGGTCCGCCCGACATGCCGTTCTACGATTTCCGCTGCCGCTCCTGCGGCGAGGTCAACGAGTTGTTCCTGCGCGACGGGGACCTTTCCGGCGCGGCTTGCCCCGCGTGCGGCGGCGGCGACATGGAGAAGCTCCTCTCCAGCTTCAACACCCCGCGGAGCTACCGGCGGCCCCACGGCCTGACCTGCTGCGGCAGGGAGGAGCGCTGCGACGCGCCGCCCTGCGACGGCGGGAGCTGCTGTTCCAGCTGAGGAGCCGCTCCGCGGGGCACGGACGGGGGATGACGGATATGGACGACGAAGCGGCGGGCCTGCGGGACAGGCTGGAGCGCGAAATCAACCAGGGCTTCAGCGACACGGTCATCGACCACGCCATGCAGCCCCGCAACGCCGGCATGATGCCCGACGCCGACGGACACGCCTCCTTCCTGGGTCCCTGCGGCGATACCATGGAGATCTGGATCAGGATGTCGGGGGACCGCATCGACCAGGCCAGTTTCTGGACGGACGGCTGCGGCACGAGCATCGCCGCCGGCAGCATGGTCACCGAACTGGCCGCGGGAAAGCCCTACCTGGAGGCCCTGGACATCTCCCGGGACGACGTGCTGGAGGCCCTGAACGGCCTGCCCGAGGAGAGCGAGCACTGCGCCCTGCTGGCGGCGACCGCCCTCAAGCTGGCCATAGCGGACTACCTGAAGAGGCGGAAGGAGCCCTGGGGCACCCGGCGCTGAAGGGAGGCGGTCACCGGGCGGCCCGGTAGTACAGGGTCCCGGCGTGGCGCTCGACCACGGCATCCCCGGCGGCCGCCAGCCCGGCCAGCACCTTGGACGCCTCGACGGGGCTGATGTCCAGCGCCGCGGAGATGTCCCCGGCGGAGCAGGGCCGCCTCCCGATGCACTGCAGGACCTCCTCCCGGCCGGCCCGGCCGCCTCCGCTCCCGCCGCCGCCCGGGCGCGCCCGCCCCACGACCTCGGCCCCGCCTCCCAGCCGCGCGGCTATCTCGCGCATCCTCTTCCCCTCCACCGGAAGGGCGCTCTCCTCCGCGGACGGCCTGGCCACCGTGTTCAGCTGCACGCGGTCCGGCCGGACCCTCTCCAGCAGCGCGGCAATCTCCGCGATCCGGCGCTCGTCGTCGTTGACCCCCCTGACCAGCATGACCTCCAGCCGCATCTCGCCCCGGAAGGCCTGCTTGAAGGACGCCAGCCCCTCCACGACCTCCCGCAGCCCCAGACCGGCGCAGGGCCGGTTCATGGCCTGAAACGTCTCCTCGTCCCCGGCGTCCAGCGAGGGCACCAGCAGGTCGGCTTCCCGGCAGGCGGCGGCGACGTCCGGCAGGGCCAGCAGGGAGGCGTTGGTGATGACGGCCACGGGGAGGGCGCAGGCCTCCCTGATCCCCTCGATGACCGCCCCCAGTTCCGTGTTGAGGGTGGGCTCGCCCGACCCGGCGATGGTGACGCAGTCCGGCTCCGGGCCGCCCGCAAGCGCCCGCTCGAGTTCCTCGAGTACGGGCCCGGCCGGGACGTAGGCCTTCCTCTCCAGGGTCTTGGAGGTGGTCCGGCCCAGCTGGCAGTAGACGCAGTCGAAGCTGCACACCTTGTGCGGCACCAGGTCGATCCCCAGCGACCTGCCCAGGCGCCGTGAGGGCACCGGCCCGTACACGTATCTCATCCCCGGCCTCTCTTCCGCTCCGGCCGTCCCGCCGTTCCCGACTCCCACAGTCTACACCATTACGGGCATATGTCCTAAATCATGGTCGGGCGCCGCCGCATCGGGAATAAATACCAGAAGACCCGCGAGACGCCGTGACGCAGAAGAGGAGGTAACCGCATGGGCTGCAAGAGGATCGTCATCATCGGGGGAGTGGCGGCGGGGACCAAGGCGGCGGCCAAGGCCCGCCGGCTCGACCAGGACGCGGACATCACCATCATCGAGAGGGGCGAGCACATCTCGTACGCGGGATGCGGGCTGCCCTACTACATCTCCGGCCTGGTCAAGGAGCGCAACGACCTCATGTCCACGCCCATCGGGGCGCTGCGCGACCCCGCCTTCTTCAAGGCCGTCAAGGACCTGGTGGTGCTCAACTTCCACGAGGCCCTCTCCATCGACCGGGAGAGGAAGGAGCTCACCCTGAGGGACCTCAACCGCGATTTCACTTATCAGATCCCCTACGACAAGCTGATCCTGGCCACCGGGAGCGACCCCTTCGTGCCGCCCATCCCCGGAAGCGACCTGGAGGGCGTGCACTGCCTGCAGAAGATAGAGGACGCCGAGGCCATCCGGGCCGAGCTCGAACGGAGGAAGGCCCGGGACGTGGTGGTCATCGGCGGCGGGCTGATCAGCATCGAGAGCACCGAGAACCTGGCGGAAGCGGGCTGCCGGGTGAGCGTGGTGGAAGTGCTGCCGCAGATCCTGGGGTTCTTAGACGAGGAGATGGCCCTGCTGGTGCAGCAGCACATGGAGGCCAAGGGCGTCAAGGTGATCACGGGAGTGAAGGTCGAGCGCATCGAGGGGGAGAACGGGCGGGTCAAGTCGGTGGTGACCGGCGGCGGCGAGCTGCCCGCCGACTTCGTCATCATCGCCGCCGGCGTCCGCCCCAACGTCAAGCTGGCCCGGGACGCGGGGCTGGACATAGGCAAGACCGGGGCCATCGCGGTGGACCGGCGCATGGGCACCAGCGACCCGGACATCTTCGCGGTGGGGGACTGCGTGGAGAACCGCTGCCTGGTCTGCCAGAAGAACTTCTACTCCTACACCCCCCTGGGCTCCACCGCCAACAAGCACGGTCGGGTGGCGGCCATCAACGCCTGCGGGGGGAACGAGCACTTCAAGGGCATCGTCCAGACCGGCATCCTCAAGGTCTTCGACTTCAACGTGGGGCGGGCCGGGCTGACGGAACGCCAGGCGCGGCAGGAGGACTTCGACCCGGTGACCGTCATCGTCGCCGGCCCCGACAAGGCCCACTTCTATCCCACCGCCAAGCCCATAATCATCAAGCTGGTGGGCGACCGCAAGAGCGGCCGGCTGCTGGGGGCGCAGATGGTGGGCCCCGGGGATATCGACAAGCGCCTCAACGCGGTGGCGACCGCGCTGGCCTTTTCGGCCGACGTCGAGGACCTGAGCGACCTCGACCTGGCCTACGCCCCTCCCTTCTCGCCGGCCATGGACAACCTCATCGACGCCGCCAACTCGCTGCGCAACAAGATGGAGGGCAGGTACCGGGGCATGGGCCCCTTCGAGCTCAAGCGCCTGCTGGACGAGGGGGAGGAGGTCTTCCTGCTGGACGTGCGCTCCCCGCAGGAGTTCGAGGAAGTGCGCATGCCGGGCGCCGTCCTCATCCCCCTGGGGGCGCTGCGCCAGCGCCTGGAGGAAGTGCCCGGGGACCGGCGGGTGGTGGCCTTCTGCAAGAGTTCCCTGCGCGCCTACGAGGCCTCCATCATCTTGAGGCATCACGGCTACGACGACGTCTGGGTGCTGGACGGCGGCCTGTCCGCCTGGCCCTTCGAGAAGCAGGCGGGCGCCGTCTAAAGAGGGGCGGGGCTCAGTCCCGCAGCGCGCGCCCGAGCAGGGACCCGGCCACGATGGGCAAGTCCGTGGCCTGGCTGAAGGGCGGGGCGTAGGCCAGGTCCAATCCCTCCAGGTCGCCGGCGGTCATGCGGGCCTGGATGCAGGCGGCGAAGACGTCCAGCCGCTTGTCGGCGTTGGAGGCCGTCTCTCCCACCACCTGCGCGCCCAGCAGGCGGCCGGTGTCCCGGTCCGCCGTCAGCCGGAAACGGGCGTCTCCGCCGCCTCCGTAGTATCTCGGCCGGGAGTGGTCCTCCAGCTCCACGGTGACCACCCGGAAGCCCGCCGCCTCCGCCGCGGCCCCGCTGAGGCCGGTCCCGCCGACGGTGAGGTCGAAGACCTTGAGGATGCCGGTCCCCACGACGCCCCGAAAGGCCTCTTCTCCGCCCGCCGCATTGGCCCCGGCCACGCGCCCCTGCTTGCGGGACGTCGAGCCCAGGGGCATCCACGCCTCGGCCCCGCTGACCAGGTTGGTGACCGTGCAGCAGTCGCCGGCGGCATAGATGTCCTCCCGGCTGGTGCGCATGCGCTCGTCGACGCGGACGGCGCCCCCGGCCCCCAGGGCCAACCCGGCCTCCTCCGCCAGGGTGGCCGTGGGGCGGATGCCGATGGACAGCAGCACCAGGTCCGCCGCCGCCTCTCCCGTCTCGGTGAGCAGGCCGGCGACCTGCCCCCGGCCGGCGGTGATCTCCAGCACGCGCTCGCCGCAGCGGACCTCGACTCCGCGGCTCTCCAGGTGCCCGCGGACCCTCTCCGCCAGGTCCGCGTCGAGCTGGGGCATCACCTGGGGAGCCATCTCCACCAGCGAGACCCGCATCCCCAGGGCGGCAAGGGCCTCGCACATCTCCAGGCCGACGGACCCCGCGCCGATGACGGCCGCGCGGCGCGGCCGCCGCCGCTTGATGAAGCCCTCCATCTCCAGGGCGTCCGCCAGGGTCCGCATGGTGAAGACGCCCTCCGCCTCGCGCCCCGGCAGGGGCGGGACGAAGGGGTGCGCCCCGGTGGCCAGGACCAGCCGGTCGTAAGGTTCCTCGCGCTCGACCCCGTCCTCGAGGTCCAGGACCTTGAGCCGTTTCGCGTCCGGTTCGATGGAGAGGACGCGGTGGCGCAGCCTGACCTCGACGCCCTGCTCCCGGGAAAGCTGCCGGGGCGTGCGCGCGACGAGGCCCACGAGACTCGCCCCCCGGGCGAGAAGGTAGGGCAGGCCTCAGGCCATGTAGGAGATGAACTCCCCCTGCTCGAAGAGGACGACCCGGGCGCCGGGCCGCGTCCTCCCGGCCTTAGCCGCCGCGGTGGCTCCCCCCGCCACTCCCCCTACGACCAGTATGCTCTCCATCGATCACGCCTCCTTCTTCCACCTTGCCGGGCACGCTACCGACGCATCCACTATAATGATCTCATCCGGTGAGCGAAAGGAGGGGTGCGGAGATGTCCGAAGACGTCTGGGCCAGGGCGGCCGCGGCCATGACCTCCGCCGGGCCGGTCCCCATGCCCGTGACCGGCACCCTGCTGGAGCTGCTCAGGACCATCCTGAGCGAGGAGGAAGCCGCCTTCATCCCCACCTTCACCAAGCCCACGCTGAACCTCGACGAGATCAGGGAACGCTGCGGCCTGGACGGCGCCTCCCTCGAGGCCATGCTGGACGGCCTGCTGCACAAGGGGGCCCTCATGGTCTCCACCAGCCGGGGGACGGGGATGGCGGTGTACCGGCTGATGCCGCCCTTCCCCGGCCTCTTCGAATACACCATGATGCGGGGAGAGACGGGCGCGAAGGAGAGGCGGCTCGCGGCCCTCTACGACCGGCTCTTTTCGGAACTGACGCAGATGATCCAGGACCACTACGACAACGTCGTCCCCGCCCTGCGGGCCGTGCCCCCCATAACCCGCGTGGTCCCGGTGGACTGCGAGGTCGACGTCAGGCCGGACGGCGTCATGCCCTACGAGGACGCCATGCGGATCATCGAGAAGTTCTCGACCTTCGCCGTCGGCCACTGCTACTGCCGCCACCACAAGGAGCTCCTGGGCAAGCCCTGCCGGACGACGGACGAGAAGGAGAACTGCCTGACCTTCGGGCGGTCCGCCCGCTTCGTCATCGACTACGGCTTCGGCAGGGAGATCTCCCGGGAAGAGGCGGGACGGATCTTGAAGGAGTGCGAGGAAGCGGGCCTGGTGCACAAGTTCTTCCACGAACGGGACGACCTGGCCCGGGACGAGTACGCCATCTGCAACTGCTGCAAGTGCTGCTGCGCCACCTTCGACACCTATTACCGCGGGATGGCCCCGATGAGCACCTACGCCTCGCACCGGGCCGCGGTCGACGGGGAGCTGTGCAACGGCTGCGGAGAGTGCGTCGAGAGGTGCCCCATGGAAGCCGTCGAGCTGGCCGCCGGCACCGCCGGCGTCGATGGCGGCAGGTGCATCGGCTGCGGCGTCTGCGCCTATCACTGCCCGAGCGAGGCCATCTCCCTGGAGCGGACCGGCATCCGGAAGGTCTTCGTCCCCCCTCCGCGCAGGAAGTGAGGCCTCTTTAGTGATATATTAGGTAGCATGCTGAAGAAGCGTTCGATAGGCAAGGAGGCTGCCATGTTCAGGTTCGAGGAGGGCTACACCTACGGCATGCCGCCGCATTTCGGCGGGGTGAAGGGCAACGATCAGCAGAACCTGCGGTACGACGACGTCACGGCCGTCGTGATCAGCTACCTGACCGATGGGGAGAGCCTTGCGCGGTACGTGCCCGACGCCTTCGAGATCACGGAGCCCGTCGTCAGCGTCAACTACCAGGAGTGCCGCGGCATCCACTGGATGTGCGGGGGCAACTACACCCTCATCGCGGTGATGACCCCCGCGCGGCACGTCGCCACGGGCACCGCCGGTGAATACGTCCTGATCATTTGGGAGAACAAGACCGCGCCCATCCTGGGCGGGCGCGAGTCGACGGGCATGCCCAAGGTGTTCGCGGACATCCCCCCCTACCACCGGCTGGAGAACCGGGTAACCGCACACGCCAGCCACGAGGGCCGGGTGTTCATCGAGCTGGCGCTGGAGCTGGAGAAGGAGTTCGAGCCGGAGGAATTGGCCGAGATGAGCCGGAACGGGAGGGTGAACCAGCTCGGCTGGCGCTACATACCCAATATCGGCAGCCCGGGCGCCGCGCTCTCCCACGCCACCCTCTACCCGGTGGACGCGACCTATCTCTCCGGCAGCTCGGCCTCGGGCAGGATAGCCTGGACGAAGGCCGACCCGCTGCACAACCCCGTGCAGGCGTCCGCGGTCAATGCGCTGGCGGACCTGCCGGTCCTCGAGTACCGGAACTGCGTCTTTGCGAAGGCCGCGACCAACCTCCGCCAGGACCTGGCCCGCGATCTGGGGTGAGGGGAAGGCTTCCGTGCCCGAAACGCCCGGAGGCGCTGCTCAAGCGCGAGGCGGGTCTGCGAAGAAAGGTTGACCGTGCCGGTGGAGACTGTTACTGAGAAGAAGGGCTGGTTCTCGCGGGAGGCGCACCTCCCCCTGGAAGTGGTGCTCCTGCTCATCGCCGGGATGACGCTGCTCATCACCGGCGCCCTGCTCTTCCCGATAGCCGCCGGGCGCGTCTCCTACTACGAGAACGGCCTCTACGGGCTGCTCCTGGTCATCTTCGCCCTGCAGATGACCACCCTGGGAAAGACCCCCTTCGGTGAGGCGGGCAGGTCGGTCCCCCTGATCATCGCCGGGGTGGTCATGGGGGCGGTGGGCATCGTCACCTGTTTCGTGCCCGACATCTTCAACCTGGTCCCCCGCCTGCTGCTCTTCCTCTTCCTGGGCCCGGGAGGCCTGGCCCTGCTCCTGCAGATGCTCCTCTCCCGGGAAAGGCTCAGGGCCTGGCTGAGCCTGGGCGGCGCGGTCTTCCGCCATCTCATCGCGGCGTGCGCGGCGGTCTACCTCATGTCCATCCTCTCCGGGCTGCTGGTCCTGTGGAAGAGCCTGCTCTCCCTGCACGCGACGGCGGCGGCGGTCCTGGCCTTCGGGGCATCCATCATCTACCTGGCCCTGGTCCTCCGGAGGGTCTACCGGGAATACCCGGAGGCGGAGCAGCCGGCCAAGGGAGGCGTCAACCTCTCCGTCGACCAGGTCATGATCCTCTTCATGGGCACCCTGCTGCTGCTCCTGGGGTGGCTGCTGATCCCGGTCAACCTGGGCCTGCTCCCCTTCTCGGGCAGCGCCCAGATCGGCCTTTTAATGGTGCTCATCGCCTTCAAGATCCTGGCCTCGGGCAGCACGCCGGTGGGCACCTTCACCCGCTCCTGGCCGGTGATAATGCTCGGGGCGATCCTCGCGGCGCTGGGGATCGTCTCCTGCATCGTCCCGGACGTCCTCATCCTGCCGTTGATGGTCCTCATCGGCCTGACCAACGTCGCAAGCGGCATCGTCGGGCTCTGGCAGATACTGCTTCCCCGCTTCAAGCAGCGGGGGGAGCCGCGCGGCGAGGCTCCCCCCATCCTGGCCAGGCTCTTCGCGTCCCAGCTCCTCTTGAACGCCACGACGATCCTCTTCGGCCTGTCGACCTTCTTCGCCAGGCTGATCCCGGGCCTGGTGCTGGGCGGGATACTGGTCGTGAACGGCTGCGTGCTGCTGTACCTGCTGCGCATCCTGGTCGTCCTGGACAGGATGCAGGCCCAGGCGGAGGGCTCCGGACAGCCCGCCGGTTGATGAACACCGAGAAAGGGGTCTTGAGATGAGCGATTACTTCAAGGACAAGGTGGCGGTGGTGACGGGCGCCGCCTCGGGCATCGGCCTGGGGCTGGTGGAGAAGCTGCTCAAGGAGGGGGCCGCGGCCGTCTTCATGGGCGACATCAGCCAGGAGAACCTGGACAAGGAATCGGCGCGCCTGAACTCGGAATACCCGGACAGGGTCTTCACCGTCCTCACCGACGTCACCGAGCTCGACCAGGTGGAAGGGCTCATCAAGGGCGCCCGGGAACACCGCGGCCACCTCGACTTCGTCTTCAACAACGCCGGGATGGGGATGACCATCCCCACCGATCAGGTGACCTTCGACATCTGGAAGTTCATCCTCAACCTCAACCTCATGGGGGTCATCTACGGCACCTATACCGCCATCCCCATCATGCGCGAGCAGGGCTCCGGGCACATCGTCAACACCGGGTCCGTAGGGGGGCTCCTGCCCGTGGCCTACCAGGCGGTGTACGCCGCCAGCAAGAGCGCCGTCATCACCATGACCGAATGCCTCCAGTACGAGCTGGAGAACGAGGGGTTGAGGTTCAGCGTGTTCAACCCCGGCAACGTCATCACGGGCATCTTCGGAGACCTCGAGCCCCCGCCGGACGCCGTCACCGTGGATGAAGCGGTGGACTACATATTCCAGGAACTGGAGAAGGGGTCGCTGATCATCGTGCTCCCCGAGAAGTTCCGGGACCTGTACCGGCTGTACCTGGAGGACCGCGCCGAGTTCGACAAGTTCTCGCGGTACCTGGCCGACGAGCGCCGCGAGAACTACCGCACCAAGGGCACCTATTACTGATCCGGGCGGAGGTCCCCTGCGGGTCCTGCGGCGCCGCGGCGGCAGCCTCCTCGCCGGCGGCCGTCCCGTTCCTGCCCCCTTTTCCCGCGGGGCCCCTCAGGTCGATGCCCGGCAGCTGAGCAGCTGCGCGACGTACATGGCGCTCGTCGCCGCGTTCTCGGTGCCCACCCCGCGGCCGCCGGCGTCGGCGCCGACGTTGAAGAGGCCGTGGACCGGGGTCAGCGGCGACGGCCGGCGCGCGCCGGTCTGCCCGACGCACTGGGCCAGGCCTATGCACTCCCCGGTGGGCTTGCCGGTGATGGCCGCGGTCGCCGCCACGTGCTGCGTCAGCTCCCACTCGACGGCGCCCTCCATCCCCGGGAACATCTCGAAGAGCTTGCGCTGCCCCGCGTCGAGGATGGCCTCGCTCTGGGCGCAGGTCCCCTCGTTGACCTCGATGGGGCCCGGGACCCCCATGATGACCAGCTGCTTGCCGGAAGGGGCGCAGTGGGGGTCCCACTCGGTGGAGACCGGCACGAAGAGCAGCGGGTCCTCGGGCGCGCCGCCCTCGTCGATGTAGTCGAACATGTGGTCGGCGCTGACGTAAGGGATGGAGAAGACGCAGGGAGACGGCGAGACCAGGGCGCGGCGGCCGAGCCCCCACTTCCTGGTGACGAAGGAGTACGAGTACTTCAGCCCCTTCACGTACTCGACGTATTCCGCGGGGAAGCTGTCTTCGCCCGCCAGCTCGACGGTGCGCTTGATGCCCGCGTTGGAGATGACCACGTCCGCCGGGAAGAACTCGCCGTCGGCGCACTCCACCCCGGTGACCCGGTTGCCGTCGACCACGATGCGGGCGGCCTCCCGGTTGAGCTCGAGCGAGCCGCCGTGCTTCTGCAGGCTCCGCACGAAGGAGCCGGGCACCTCCCGCGAGGCGCCGCGGGGAAAGCCGCACCCCGGCCCCTGCAGGATCCTTCCCAGGATGTAGAGCAGCTCCCCGGCGGAGGCGGCATCCGGCGGCACGACCATCAGGATCATGCACAGCGCGCTCACCAACTGCAGGGCGGCGTTGTCGTCGGTGAAGCGGTGGAAGAACTCCTGCACCGTGACGTCGTTCAGCTCCTCCAGCACGCTCTCGTCCAGCCTCATGGCCCTGTGCAGCATGCGCAGGGTCTCGGCCAAGCCGTGCTCCCTCGAGCAGCGGTAGGCCTCGCGCTCCAGCAGCTTCCTCGCGCCCCGGCCGGTCTTCTCCGCCACGCGCTCCTTCACCGCCGTCCTGGCGGCGAAGGGGAGCAGCGTGTGCAGGGCGCGCGGCCCCCTCAAGCCGGCCCAGCCCCGGTAATGCTTCCACCGCGCGCCCCCGCCGGCGTACCAGTCCGCCTGGGGGTTCCTGTAGACCCAGTCCTGCTCGCCGCCGGCCTTGCGCGCCACCTCCCCGAGCGGCCCCAGCCCGCCCATGGAGAACATGTGCACGCCGGCGTCCACGATGTAGCCGTCCTTCTCGAAGGAGGCGCACTTGCCCCCGAGGAAGGCGTTCTTTTCGAGCAGGGTCACCCGGTGCCCCCTCGCCGCAAGGAGCGCCGCGACCCCGGCCCCCCCGACGCCCGAGCCGATGACCACCGTCTTTCCGCCGCCCACCATCTTCCTCCTTCCGGTCGCACCGCTGACCCCGCCGCGCCGCCTCGCTCCCCCGGCGGTTATTCTACCCTCCCCGGCCCCCGATAAGCCATAGCGGGGAGAGCCCGCTCCTCCCCCCGCGCCCCGCCGGGTGGTAGAATGACCTTGAGAGGGGCACGAGGGAGTCCGGCCGCCTCTGCCGGAAGTGGGTAGGTGGTAGTCCTTCGCGAAGAAGGGGGTCCTTCAATGGCTGTTTCGTCCGGTTCCTCCAGCAGCGGCCTGCTCGACCGCACCCAGGGGCTCGTCTCGCTGATGCGCGGCTTCCCCGACTGGATCAGCGACGAGGAGGCCGAGGGCATCATCGGCGTGCTGCCGCCCGACACCTCGCGCACCGTCACCGCCCTCTTCGACCCGCGCATCCGCCGGACCAGCCTGGCCTTCTTCAAGATGCTGGACGCCTGGATGTCGGAGGTCCGCCGCGTGCGGGAGGAGGGGGGCAAGGTCGTGCTGGTCCCCTTCAACTTCCCGGTGGAGGCGATCTACGCCTTCCGCGGCGCCGTCCCCATCACCAGCGAGGTCCTCTCCACCCTGGGGGTGGCGGCCCTGGAGGGGCAGGGGGAGCGCTACTGGGACTTCGCCATGTCCCTGGGCCTGCCGGACAACCTCTGCTCGGCCAACACCATCGAGCTGGGGTCGGTGCTGACCGAGAAGGACCTGACCCCCGACGCCATCGTCCAGGCGGCGGTGGGGGGCTGCGACGTCAACAGCAAGATCCACGAGTTCGTCTCCCACTACCTGGGCATCCCCCAGTTCATCCTGGAGAAGCCCACCGACAACAGCGCGCGGGGCCGCCGGCGCTACCTGGGCAACTTCCTCCGGCTGATGCGGCAGCTCGAGGAGTTCGTCGGGGAGGAGCTGGACGAGGGGCGCGTGCGCGAGGTGATGGAGCGCGCCAACCGCTGCACCGACCTCTATCACGAGCTCTGGGAGCTGCACAAGCACGTCCCCTGCCCCGTGCCCAACGTCTTCGCGCTCTTCCTCTACGGCACCCGCTTCACCAGCTGGGGCAAGGACGAAGGCATACGCACCCTCGAGGCGATGTGCCAAGCCTCCCTGGACATCGCCGCGCGCGGCGACTACCTGGCCGAGGAGAGGGCCCGCTGCATCTGGGTCTACACCGGCTACTACTTCGACTTCTTAGGCTTCTTCAACTGGATGGAGGAGCAGGGGGTCTCCTACCTGGGAGACGGGCTGGACCTCTTCTTCCCCGCGCAGGTGGACACCTCCTCCCTCGAGACCATGTTCGCGGGCATGGCCGAGTCCGCCTGGAACATGCCCATGACCCGCCAGGTGGGAGGGGACTCCATGTGGGCGCGCTGGCTGGACGACATCGTCTACGCGGTGAAGGACCTGGGGGCCAACTGCGCCATCTACAGCGGCCACCACTCCTGCAAGCAGACCTGGAGCGTCTTCAGCGCGGTGCGCAGCGAGATCGCCAAGCGGACCGGCGTGCCCACCCTCTGCCTGCAGGGCGACTCCTGGATGCGGCGCATGACCCCCGTAAGCGTACTGCAGGAAGAGGTCTCCCGCTTCGTGGACACGGTGGTCGCCTCCGGCCGGCGCCGCCGGCGCCGCCGCTGACCCGCCTGGCGCCCGGGGGCTCCGCGGGCACCGGCCTCAGGCCTTGAAGGAGCCGCCCTTCCTGGTCAGCGCCCTGTCCAGGATCCAGGTCATGCAGCGCATGACGAGGTCGTAAGCGGGCGGGACGAACCGCTTTAGAAGATAGAGCAGCTTGACCTCCGGGGAGGTGAAGACCATGAAGCGGTTCCTCTCGATGGCCGAGACCATGAGCCCCGCGACCTTCTCCGGCGGGGCGGCATGCCGGCTGAACAGCTTGCGGCCCCTCTCGCAGGCGGCTTCGTCCGCGTTGATGACCACCGTGTGGACCAGGCCGGTGTCGACGGCCCCGGGCAGGACCACGGTGACGCCGATGCCGTGCTTCCTCAGGTCGTGGCGGAGCACCTCGGAGCTCCCCACCAGCGCGTGCTTGGTGCCGGCGTAGGCGACGTGCCAGGGCAGACCGATCACCCCCGCCGTGGAGGAGACGGAGAGCAGGTGCCCCCCCCTGCCGGCCCGCACCATCTCGGGGACGAAGCACTCGATGGCGTGGTACGGTCCCCAGAGGTTCACGCCGACTATCCGCTCCCACTGCTCGTGGGTCATGTCCTCCACCTGCGAGAACAGCGCGACGCCCGCCACGTTGGCCAGGATGTCCAGCGAACCGAACCCGGCGTGTATCTCGTCCGCCATCCTCCTGACCGCCCGGTAGTCGGAGACGTCCAGGGGCAGGGAGAGGCAGACCTCGCCCCCGCGCTCCTCGATCTCGCGCCGGGTCTCCTCCAGCCCGTGCGGGTTGATGTCGGTTATGAAGAGCCTGGCGCCCTTCTCCGCCATGGCCAGGGCCGCCGCCTTGCCGATGCCGCTCGCCGCCCCGGTGACCAGGGCCTTGCAGCCCGCTATCTCCACCTGCCTCAGCCTCCTCCTTCAAGCCCCGACGAAACCCCGTTCCCGCAGGAGGCCGTACCAGGCCTCGCCCCGCACCCGCTTCTCCAGGTAGAGGAAGTGCCCGCCCGTCACCTCCCGATAGTCCTCGATCCCCCAGCTCTCCCTCCAGCGCCTGGTGTCCCGCACGTCGCAGACCCGGTCGCCGGCGTGGGCCACCACCCTGATGCGCCCCACGTCGTACCGGGGCTTGAGGTACAGCGGCGTGCACAGCTCCTGGGCGCGACGCGTCGCGCGGACCAGCTCCTCGTCCACCGCGAACCCGAAGTTGCCCTGCCTGGGCTCCAGGTAGCCGGTGACCGCGACGGACGGCACGGCCAGGAACATGAAGTCGGGCCCGCCGGCGGCCTGCGCGGCGTAGAGCGCCGCCGTGAAGCCGCCCATGCTGGCCCCGATGATCCCGATATTGGCATATCCCATCCGCGAGAGCAGCAGCAGGGCGGAGTGGAGGTCGTGGACGTTCTGGGCCAGGCGCTCCACCGTGAGCGGCACGTCGGCGGGGTCCAGCAGCCGCTGGAAGACGGGGCGGGAGCTGCGCCGCCAGTGCCCGGGCAGGGTATGGAGCGCCAGGTCCAGGCCCAGCCCGAAGAGCGCGTCCAGCTTGAACATGAGCCGCGCCTTGGCCGGCCCTCCCATCATCAGCCCGTGGACGACGAGGACGAGGGGCCGGTCCGCGCGGTCGTCGTGCCGCCAGAGGTGGAGATAGCCGGACTGGTTCTTCCGCCGGGGGTCGAAGCTGCGGCCCATCTCGGGGTTGCGGGGGGTGTAGCGGCTGGGGTAGCGGAAGAGATCGCGCCGTCCCCCGAGGTACGGCCTGCTCTCGACGAGCCGGCCGGCGGGCGGGTCGTCGGGCAGGGAGAGAAACGGCTTCCTCCCGGCGTCCCACGCTCCGGGGTCGTAGAACCTCAACCGCCGGAGATAGGCCTCGCGGTCGGCGGAGGCCTTCCCCACGGGCACGTCGGAGAGGCGCATGAACACGCGGTCCGGGACCCCCCCGAGGGCATTGAGCGCCCTGGCCCTGGCGCTCATCGGCGGCCCGCCCCGCCCGCCCCGCCGGCCGGCGCGGCCAGGTCGACCGTGTCCTCCGTCACGCCCTCCGCCTCCAGGACCTTCTTGATCACGCGGTGGGTCTCCGTCTTGGGCAGCGCGTCGACCACCCGGTAGTACCGGGGGACGGCGAACTTCGCCAGCCTGCCGGCCAGGAACTCCGCCAGGCTCCCGGGGTCGAGCGTCCTCCCCTCGAGGGGCACCAGCGTGACCATGATGTCGTCCTCCGCCAGCTCGGAGGGAACGGCGTATACCGCGCACTCCAGGACGTCGGGGTGCTTCAAGACGGCCTGCTCGACCTCGTAGGCAGAGACGTTCTCGCCCTTGCAGCGCATCGACTCGGTGTTGCGCCCCAGGAAGTAGATGTAGCCCTTCCCGTCCCTGGTGACCAGGTCTCCGGTGTACAGCCAGCCGCCGCGCACCTTGTCGCTCGAAGCCTCGGCGTTCCCGTAATACTCGACGGTGCTGGAGCGGTTGCCCACGAAGCTGATGAGCTCGCCCGGGGCGCCCGCCGGGACGTCGTTCCCCTCGCCGTCCACCACCCGGCAGCGGGAGCCGAGCGGCTTGCCCATCGAGCCCACCGGGCCCGTCCCCAGGTTGATGAGGACCACCCCCGCCCCGTCCACCGCGCCGTAAGCCTCGTAGATGCGGACGCCGAAGCGCGACTCGAACGCCTCCCACATGTCCTGCGGGCACCCGGCGGAGAGCACCGCGCGGACCCGGTTGTCCCGGTCGTCGGGGCGGGCCGGCTGCTTCATCAGGATGGGCATCACCGCACCCAACCCGTTGAAGATGGTCACGCGGTGGCGGCGTATCTCCTCCCAGAACCTGCTCGCGCTGAACCTTGAGCCCAGCGCGACCCTGCACCCGGCGTGCAGGCAGGCCGTCACCGTGAGGAAGAGGGCGTTGGCGTGGAAGAGGGGGTAGCAGGTGTAGTAGACGTCGCCGCGGCCGAGGAAGAACCGGCTCATGATGGAGACCATCTTCACGCCGGAGTTCCCGTAACGGTAGACCACTCCCTTGGGCAGCCCGGTGGTGCCGGAGGTGTACATGATGATCATCACGTCGGCGGGGTCGTAGCGCACGGGCGGCTTCCGGGGGTCGGAGCCCGGGCCGTAAGCGTCATCCAGGTCCAGCGCGCCGGGGGGCGGCTCGTACCCCGCGGGGGCGCCCTGGGCGTTTACGATCATCTTCTCGACCTTGGAGAGCCCGCCGCTGACCTCGCCATAATACGGGAGCAGGTCGTGGTCGATGACGACGAAGCGGGCATCGGAGTCGTCGATGACGTGCGCCAGCTGGTCGCCGCGGAGGGCCGCGTTCACGGGCACGGCGTACATGCCCAGCTTCTCCAGCCCGAAGAAGACGTCCAGCCAGCGCGGGGAGTTCTTCATGATCACGGCCAGCCCGGCGCCGGGGCCCCCTCCAGCCCCGCGCAGGAAGTTGGCGACGCGGTTGGCGTTGGCGTCCATCTCGCCGTAGCCGTACCTCTCCTCCCCGAACTCGAGGAAGGTGCTCCGCCCCATCTTCCGGGCCCTCTCCTCGAGGAGCTCGGCGTGGGACATGTCGGCCGCTATCGAGAGGCCCCGCGCCTTGACGATGCTCTTGAGGTTGGCGGGCAGCGTGCCCCGGCGCAGTTCGTCCGAAAGGAACAGTGCCCCGCTGCGCAGCCCCCTCCAGGCGATGAAGAGGTACTGGCGGAGCCTCCCCAGCTTGCCGCGGCCCATTGCTCTTCCCCTCCCGGCACGGTGTTGTATAGCAGCCGCTATAATACGTTACTTTAACAAAGGGGCGCCAGCGCGGTCAAGTTCCGTTTTACCGCCTGTTTACATCGTCCGCGCGGTATGATAAAAAGGATGTAAGTAATTACTTACTTACATTATTCGAGCCCCGGAGGTGCGCATTGCCGGCAGGAGCGAAGAGGCCGGGGGCGGAGGCCCGCCGCAGGCAGATACTGGACGCCGCCGCCGAGGTCATCGGAGAGAAGAACTACCATTGGGCCACGACCAGGGAGATCGCCGCGCGGGCGGGGGTCTCCGAGCGCACCCTCTTCCTCTACTTCGAGAACAAGAGGGAGCTCTACCGCGAGGCCGCCCGGCAGGCCCACCGGGACCTCTTCGAGGCCCTGGGGCGCTCCGCTCCCCCGCTGGACGACATCCGGACCTTCCTGAAGATGAGCGAGAGGAACTTCCTGGCCTATCTCGCGGAGCACCCCTTGAGGATCAAGCTCCTCTTCCAGGCCCTCGACTCCCTGGGGGACGAGGAGCTCAAGGAGGAGTTCCGGGACATCTTCCAGTCGCTGTACGAGGTCTTTGCGGCCATCGTCGAGAAGGCCAAGGGGCGGGGGGAGATCAGGGAGGGCGTGAGCACCCTGTCGGCGGTCGTCTCCATCCTCGGTTTCCACTTCGTCGTCGCGTACGCCGACTTCTTGAAGCTGGACTGGTTCGCCGGGGAGGAGGATATCTACTCGGTGGTCGACGCCTTCGCGGACTTCCTCACCGACCGCGGGGGGTGACGCGCGCGGCGGGAGGACGGGGCCGCCCGGGGCCGCCCGGCGGCGCGGCCGCTATCCCTTCCGCCCCCCGGCGCCCCTGGCCTTTCCGCCCCCGGCGAGCAGGTATTCCCGCAGGGCGGCGGCGTTGTTGAGCTTCTCTTCCCTGGAGCCGTAGAGCAGGGTCACCCGGCCCTCCCCTTCCTTTGCGCGTATCTGGTCCAGCAGGTCCTGCCTGCCCTCTATCTCCCGGTAGTACCTCTTCTTGAACTCCTCCCACTTCCGGGGGTCGTGTCCGTACCATCTCCTCAGCTCGGTCGACGGGGCTATCTCCTTCAGCCACAGGTCCACCCCCGCCTTCTCCTTGCTCAAGCCCCGGGGCCACAGCCTGTCCACAAGGATGCGGCAGCCGTCATCCCTTGAAGGGGCCTCGTAGGCCCTCTTTATCTCGATCAACCTGCCCACCTCCTTCGTCGCTTCAGGGGCCCGGCCTCCCTTGAAGGCAGCTCCGGAACGTCCTGCCCCCCTCTTATATCCCGTCGGAGGCGTCTTGAAACCGGCGGGCGCCGCCGGGACGGGCGCCGCGGCCCCGGAGCCGGGAGCACGTTTCAAGCGAGGGGCAGCGGGGAAAGAAATGGGGGCGGGCAGGCCGCACGGCGTTGAACGACGGAGCCAAAGGAGGTTTCTATGACCGGCACGGAAGCCAGGGGGGAATACGATTACGTCTATGCCTCGAAGCCGTGGCTCAGGCACTACGACGAGCACGTCCGGGAGTTCCTCGAATACGAGGACAAGCCCTACAGCGTCAAGTTCAAGGAGGCGGTGGAGCGGGTGGGGGACAACCGGGCCCTCATCTACATGGACGGCGTCCTCACCTTCAAGGACGTGGACAGGCTCTCCAACCGGCTGGCAGCTTACTTCATGAGCATCGGCCTCGAGCCCGACGACGTGGTGGGCCTGCACGCCCTAAACGTCCCGGCCCACTACATCGCGATGGTGGCGGCGCAGAAGGCGGGCTGCGTCACCACCGGCATCAGCCCCCTGCTCACCCCCCACGAACTGGAGCACCAGCTCAACGACTCAGGCGCCAAGGCGGTGCTCTCCATGGACCTGCTCTTCCCGCTCCTCGCCGGGGTGGCGGACGCGTGCGGCTTCTCCACGGTCATCGTCGCCGGCACCACCGATTTCATGCCCGGGGAGTTCCCCCCGCAGCAGCCGCAGGAGCTCCCCGGCAAGGCGGTGATCTCCTTCTCGGACGCCATCGCGGGCATGCCCGAGAATCCGGTGCTGGTCCCGCGCGGCATGGACGACACCATCTTCATCATGTACACGGGAGGCACCACGGGGCCCTCCAAGGGAGCGGTGCTCACCCAGCGCAACTTCATGGCCAACTGCCATCAGACCCTCACCTGGGCGGACGAGCCGGGCTACCGCGGCGAGGTGAGCGTCTCGGCCTTCCCCATGTTCCACATGGCCGGCCTGGCCATGGCCGCGGGCCTGCTGCAGGGAGGCCTGGGCCAGGTCTGCGTGCCCAACCCGCGCGACCTGGACTTCATCATCGGCGCCATCGAGAAGCACAAGCCCACCTCCATCATCAACGTCCCCACCATCTTCTACGAGCTCCTGAAGAAGCCCGGGTTCCGGGCCCTGGACTTCTCGGGAGTCCGTTACTGCATCAGCGGCGCCGCCCCCTTCCCCCCGGAGAGCATCCCGGACATGGAGGCAGTGGTCGGCGAGGGCAAGTTCATCGAGCTTTACGGCATGACCGAGACCTCGCCCATTAGCATCTGCAACCCCCGCTACGGCTTGAAGAAGGCGGGCTCGGTGGGGCTGCCGTTCCCGGACACCGAGTTCAAGCTGACGGACCCCGAGACGGGGGAGACGGTGCCCCTGGGCGGGACGGGCGAGATATGCGTGCGGGGCCCGGAGGTCATGAAGGGCTACTACAACCGCCCCGAGGAGACGGCCAACGCCATCCGCGACGGCTGGATGCACACCGGGGACCTGGGGCGCATGGACGAGGACGGCTACGTCTACGTGGTGGACCGCCTGAAGGATATGGTCATCGTCTCCGGCTTCAAGGTCTTCACCCGCGAACTGGACGACGAGCTGGCCAGGCACCCGGACGTGGAGGCGGCCGCCTCCATCGGCTTCCCGGACCCCGAACGCCCGGGCTCGGAGCGGGTGATGGCGGCGGTGGTGCTCAAGCCGGGCATCGACAAGAGCGCGGAGGAGAAGGAGAAGATCCTCGCCTACCTGCGGGAGACGGTGGCCCCCTACAAGGTGCCCAAGGTCATCGAGTTCTTCGACGACCTCCCCACCAGCGCGGTGGGCAAGGTCCTCAAGCGCGAGCTCAGGGAGATGATGCGGGGCGAGGGCTGACGCCGGACCCGAGATGCCCGGAGGCGATGCTGCCGACGGCCTGGCGGCGCATGCCCCCTCATGGCTTTCATCATGAAGGCAGGCGCGAACCGATGTAGTCGGGAAAGAAGAGCACCCGCCTGGCATCGTCGGGAGTGAAAAGGAAGGGCCTCACGTCGGCCGCCAGGGCTTCCATGTCGAGCTTCTCGCACTTCTCCAGAAGGCGCTTCCTCAGATCTGCGGCTCCCGCAATCGCCAGCTTGCTCTCCAGGTAACCGTAATCCGGCTCCGTCTTCCCCAGGAGGAAGACGACATCGTAGAAGTCTCTGCCCATGGGGCGGCGACGCCCGAATATCGCCGCTATCTTCTGGGCGAGCAGGACATCGACGGGCACCGCGTTTATCCTTACGAACACGTCGAAGCGGTTGAGAATGACCTTTTCGGGACGGTATTCGACGCCCTGGGGCTCCGCGTGAAGCTTGACGAGCACCTTCTCCTGGCGGTGCCCGGACAGGCCCAGGTCGTGGAGGAGTCCGGGGAGCCTCAAGTAGGACGTGAAGGCCTTGCCGTGGACTTCGCGCGATTCGACCGTGTAGCCCTCGAGCTCCATGCGCTTCACGACCCGCGCAGCCAGCCCATCCAGCTCTTCCGGCCCCAGTCCCCGGTTGTCGAAGTCGAGGTCCTCCGAGAACCTGGCATTCCCATGGACTATGCGGGCCGCGGTCCCGCCCATGAACCACAGTCCTTCCCCGGCATCTGAATCGTAGATGATCTCCAGTATCTTGTGCTGCAGGTACTCGACGACCAGGTTGCGCGGAAACGCCCTCAAGGCCTCCGGAAAATACTGCGCGATCTGCTCCAGGTCAAGCACGCTCAATCCTCCGCTCCCTCGGCTTCCATCAGCTTCCATAAACCCTGCGCTCGCGCCGCAAGCCCTTTCTTTCCAAGCCTCTCCAGCGCTCCGGCCAGACCCTCTTCCGTTATCAATTCAAAGAATGCGCCCCCGTCCAGGCGCAAGCTCCGGAAATCATCAGCGGCCCTTATGCCTGGGTTGAGGTAGAGGTGGTCGAGGAGCGCCTTGACCGGAGAGGCGATCTTGAAGGCTCCGCCCCTCCCTCGCTTGAGCTGGTAGCCGAAGAAAAAGGATGGTTGCACGGTACGGTAGTCGAAAGCTCCCAGGCCGCTCCTGAAGGTACGGGTGCGCCTGGTGGATACGGAGGTGACGGCGTACACGGTCTCCGGGATAAGGCGATGGTATGCCAGGGCCGTCTGCAGCGATACGTATGAAGGGCTATAGATGCGATTGGCGATCTCGAAGAGCTCGTCCTCCTTCGGGTCGAGGTCGGTGAAGACATAGTATCCGTTGATCACCTTGCGGATATAGCCCTTCTCCTGCCAGTCCGACAGCCGGCGGCGGTGGAAGCCTTTGTCGAAGCTTCTGATGTCGCGCAACGAGAAGACGGTGAAGTCCTTGAAGGCCTCCTTCAACTGGATATACCGCATTATGTTTCTCCTTAGTGCTAATTATAGCATTATAATGAAATATATATCCATGTTTTGCGAAAGCTAAGGCGGATTCTCTCGGTAAATGGAGTCTCCGGCAAGCCCAGGGCGGAGGAGCCGGGATTCGAACCCCCGGGGCGTTGCCACCCAACGATTTTCAAGACACCTGGAAACCTGTTTGGAAGCTACTTGTGAAGTGTGTTAGTTTGTAATCCCCGTATAAATACCTGCCCCAATGGTATGAAGGGGCGGAGGGCTTGGAGGACGCCACGGAGGTAACGGTGGTGGTGGACCAGGCCACGGAGAACAACGACGTCATCCTGGACCCGGCGGGCTGGATAGAGGGCAAGGTCACAGACGCGCATGGCGACGGAGTGGGGGACGTCTGGGCCGAGGTCCATGACGAAGATGGGAACTTTGTCAACTCTGGGGTGACCGAGAAGGACGGCAGCTACGCGGCGGGCGGCCTGTATGAGGGCACCTACAAGGTGTACTTCAGGCCCGAGGGCCCCTGCTTCCCCCAGTGGTATGACAACCAGCCGGACTTCGCCTCCGCCACAGGGGTGCAGGTGGCGCTGGGCGAGACCAAAGAGGGAATCAACGCCTTCCTGGAGATTGTAGAATATGAAATCTCCGTGGAAGCCGACCCGCCGGAGGGAGGCACGATAGCGGGCGGGGGACTATACGAGCACGGGGAGACCGTCACCCTCGAGGCCGAGGCGAAAGAGGGCTGGATCTTCAAGGCCTGGTACGAGGATGAAACGCTGGTGTCCGAGGACGCCACCCTCACCTTCACGGCCGAGAGGGACCGCGACCTGGTGGCGGGCTTCGAGGAGATGCCCCCCGTGGAGCACATCTGGTATCTGGCAGAGGGCTCGACCGCCGGCGGCATGGAGACCTGGGTGCTGGTG
>CAZETE010000031.1:23632-28155 GCA_964515075.1 uncultured Actinomycetota bacterium
TATGCGAGAGGGCCATGTACGGTCCCGGCAGGCAGTGGGCGCATGACTCGGTGGGGGTGACCGCACCGGCCGAGACCTGGTATCTGGCAGAGGGCTCGACCGCCGGCGGCATGGAGACCTGGGTGCTGGTGCAGAACCCCGGCGCGGATGCGGTAACCGTGAGCCTCACGCTGATGACCGACGCAGGGGAGCAGAAGCCCGAAGGGCTGCAGGATCAGGAGATATCCGGGAACTCCCGCCGCTCCTTCCCCCTGCACGAGTATGTGACCACCTTCGATGTCTCGACCAAGGTGACCTCTACTGGCGGGGACGTCATATGCGAGAGGGCCATGTACGGTCCCGGCAGGCAGTGGGCGCATGACTCGGTGGGATATGCCCCCTAGGGGGCGGGCCCGCTAAAGGGAGAAACCTGCGGGGGAGCTCCGGCTCCCCCGCCTCCTTGGGCCCTTCACGGCCGGGCACCTTACCGCACGCTCAGCACAAGCCTCCTGCCGAGTTCGCGGGCCTTGCGGACGTCGCGCTCCCGCAGGCCCCTGGTGGTCTGCTCGCCGGCGTAGAGCGTGCCGACGACCTTCGCGTTGAAAGACCGCCGGGCAAGCTCCTTCATCTGGCGGGTGGCCGTGTCGCATACCATGCGCAGCCAGTACGGGACGGTGCCGGCGGTGGCCAGGGTCACGGCGAAGCGCTTACGGTCAGTGAAGCGCGGGACGGGGATGCCCTTGATCCAGAGCAGCTTGCCCTTGGGGCAGCCGGCGGTATAAGCGCACCGCTCGAAGAAGGTCTTGAAGACGGCGTTGCCGTGCCCGCTGCTCACCTGGGTGGCGATGATGTAACCGTCCGCCTCCCGGAGCTTCGGGAGTATCCAGCGCATGTCGTCCTCCTGCGAGCAGCGCCCGATCTCCGAGTCGGGATCACGGTAGCAGTTCATGCAGAACTGGCAGTAGCGGATATCCTGGTCGGCCAGCCTCAGCACCTCTACCTCCGCGCCGGCCTCCACGGCGCCGCCAGCCGCTTCATCCACCAGGGCCGAGAGCGACCCCTTCTTCCTGGGGCTCGCGTTGATGACCAGTATCTTCATCCGTTATTAGCGCTTGGTATACTGGTCGCCTTCGGCGCTGACGATGGCCCTCATCTCGTCTTCCCCGATGATGATACTCCAGTTCTCCTGGCTGCCGTCGGAGAAAGTGAATACCACTCCCTTGCCGAAGTCGAGGTCGATGATGGCGTAGGTCCCGCTCTTTTCCTGGCTGTGATCGCCGAAGCCGTCCCCGGAGAAGGTGCCGTCCTCCTTGACCACGATGCGGTAGCTTTTGCCGGCCACGTCGCGGGTGAAGGTGCCAGCCAGGCTCATGCCCTTGCCGGTATTGCCCGCGGTGGCCCCCGGGCCCCCGGCCCTCTCTCCCGCCGCCGTCTCCGTCCCGGCGGCCTTGTTCTCGTCATCGTTGCCGCACCCCGCCAAGGCCATCAGGCCCAGGGCCAGCATGACTGCCAGCATGACGATAAGGGCTCTTTTCACGCCGTTACCTCCCCTTCTCCCTGGATGACGCCTGTGGGCGCCCCCATGCCAACAGGACCCAACGACTTGTATTATACCAGATGATGCGGACTCTGCTTCCATCCGTTCTTCTGCTTAGATCTGCACGGCGACTGCGAGGGGGCTCGCTTGCGCCCCGGAAATGTCCACTCGGCAAAGGGCTTGGGTTCATGGTCAGGGCACAAAACCGCGGGTAAAGTGGCGGAGGGGCCGGGGCTCGAACCCGGGGACCTTGCGGACCAACGGTTTTCAAGGCATGTGGGCTCGAGCATAATGTACTCTATTATGGACGTCTGTAGTTTATATTTGACAGTTGTTTCTTAATACGTACATAATATGAAGATGAAATTGCATAATACGATTGAGGACATCCTGGGGAACAAGGTAAAGATCGGCATCCTCCGACTGCTGTATCGAACGCGAGGTATGTACTCCGGAAGAGAGATAGCCAGGCTTGTCGGGTTCTCGCCTTCCCATACGATCTCCAACCTGAAGGGACTGGAGTCGGCGGGCCTTGTCTTGCGACAGCGGGCGGGGGGCACCGATCTATATCAGCTCAATGAGAAAAGCTCTGCTGCCAACGGTGTCCTTAAGCCCATATATGATTGGGAGAGCGGCCTTCTGGCTGAATTGGCCGGGATGTATGTCGAGCGCCTGGGCGACATAATCGTCACGGTCAGGTTGTTCGGAAGCGTGGCCAGGGGCGATGAGAAGCCCGGCAGCGATATAGATATTCTGCTTACGGTAACCGACGGGGCCGATTTAAAGGAAACAGAAGAGGCGGTAGGGGAAATCGACCTGGCCGCAGGACAGAGGTTCGGAAGCCCGGTATCGACGATTATCGTGGCAGAAAAGGAATATGGAAAGAAGTTGAAGGGCAAGCAGGGTTTCTGGAAGGACATCCCTAAAGACGGCAGGATCATCTTTGAGAAGAAACGATAAGGTCTATGGTCAAGAAAGTCCCGACACGAAACGTTGATAAGTCTGCCGCGATCAACTACCTCGGCAAGGCACAGCAGTTCTCCAGGGCCATGCTTGATTCACTCGATAACGGCGATTGGGATGCAGCCGGCCTGAATTCTGTTCATTGCGCCATCTCCGCCTGTGACGCAGTCCTCGTATTCACCCAGGGGTTTCGCTCTGCAAGTTCTCGCCATGATGATTCAGCGATGTTGCTGGAGTCCTTAGCTCAAGTTGAACAGTTGAATTTTAAGACTCCCAGGTCAAAGGGCATATTACACCCTCAGAAAAGGACCGTGGCATTAGGTTTGGCCTCTCGTGCCGATTGAGGCACTGCCACGCCGGCAGCCTTGAACACCTTGCCGGCGACGCCCTGCAGGGGGGAGCGTAAGTACCAGAGCTTGCCGTCCTGGTCCACTTCGACTTCGTAGAGAGCTTCAAGGTCGCGCACTATCTGATCCCACTCGAACTCGCCCGCGCACCGGCGCTTGAGCTCGTGCATGAGCAGAAGTGCTAAAAAGGAGACGAAGACGTGGCCCAGGATGTAGGAGTCGGACTGGTGAAAGATGGGCCGGGTTGAAAGGGTGTTCTTGGCTTCCCTGAAGGTCCGCTCCACCCGCCAGAGGTCCTTGTAGCGCAGGGCCACCTCACTTGAGGTAAGGTCGGTGTTGGTGGTGAGTATCCAGCGGCCGTCGTACTTCTCTTCCTGCCTCACCTTGGCCCAGTCGATCTCGGGGCGGGATCCGCGTTTTAAGAAGCGCCGGTAGCCGGAGTTGCCCACCAGGGATGAGGGGTTATCTGCGATCTTGCGCTCCAGGTCTGAGACCATGGCTTCCCTTGCAGTTCTGTCATGTTCGGCCTCCGCCGGATTCTGGCAGACGATGTATCGCTTACCGGCGTGGACAACCTCTTTGACCTTCAAGTTGGCGGAGACCTCTTTGTATCTTCCCGCCCGGGCCAGCACCTCGGCCGCCGTCTTGCGCTCCAGGCGCATCTTGACTCCCAGGATGTATGAAAGGCCGAGCTTCTCTATCTCCTCGATGTTCTTCTTGCTCACCATGCCCCGGTCGGCCACCAGGGTGACCCGCTCCACCCCGAAGCGGTGGCGCAGTGATTCGGCCACCGGCAGGATGGTCGAGGCGTCGGTGGTGTTGCCCGGCCAGGCGGGGGCCGAGATGGGGCGGCCGTCCTGGTCCAGCACCATGCCCAGGACCATCTGGTTCTCGTCCGGGCGGCGGTCCTTGGAATAGCCCTTGGCTCCCAGCTCTCCGCCCGCTCCCTCGAAGTAGAGGCTGGTGGTGTCGAAGAAGACCACCGAAAGAGAGGTGAACAGGTCGCGGTTGCGGGCAAAGAGTGCGTCCTCGATGGCTTCCCGGTTATCCCCCAGCCAGGACATTGCCCGGTAGAGGTGGTGCAGGGATATGTCTTCGGCTCCGCTGGAGCGCCAGTCGCGGGACCTCCTCGCGGTTGCGCGGTCCGACCCGGGGAAGAAGAGGCGGGAAAGCGTGGCCAGGTACACCGCCCGCTCTAAGGAAAACCCGAACTTGCGACCGGAGAGCAGGCCGGAGATGGTCTTGCCTATCCCCAGCTCGCTCCAGAGCCTGTCCATGACCAGATCCGGGCCGATCTTGGTGACCTTTTTCGCCTCGAGCTTTCCCTCCCGGTATTCCTCGGTGACCTTGACCTTGTCGGAGAAGCGGGCAAGTGAGCGCATGATCCCATCCACCTGGCCCGCTTCCTGCAGCTGGTCCAGCCTGCCCAGGGTAGCGATGATTCTCTGGCGGGGTTTGCCGTCCTGCCAGTAGCTCTCGGCCACCTGGAGGTATGTCCGGCCCTGCGTGGTCTTGGTTCTGATAAACATGACATTATGATATTAGCATGCTTATCCGCTTAATAGCAATAGTTATAGCAACTCTAACTCCCCATAACGTGGCACTAGGTTCAGGCCCGTTTTGGAAGCCGCAACTCATCTACCTGCGGTTTTATCCCGGCGAGGGGCCAAAATCGGGGTCCAACTGTTCAACTTGAG
>CAZETE010000032.1:0-26039 GCA_964515075.1 uncultured Actinomycetota bacterium
GGGGCGCCGCCGCCGCGGCCCCGCGGCCGGCGCCGGGAGGCTGCGGCGGGCGACGTTTCCGTGGTGGACCTGCAGAAACACCGCCGCGCCCGCGGCCGCGGGGGACGCGGGCCCGCCGCGCCGGCAGGCCGCGCCAGGCTCAACGCCCTCGGCCTGACCCTGGCGGTAACCGTCTGCGGCCTGGTCTCCTTCGGGCTGGTGATGATCTACTCCTCCAGCTCCAACCTGGCCTACCTGGAGTACGGCAACAGCTTCTACTTCCTCGGGCGCCAGGCGGCGGCGGCGCTCATCGGCGTCCTCCTGATGTTCGGCCTGGCGCGGCGCGACTACCACTTGCTGACCCGCTACGCCCGCCTGATGATGCTGGTGGGAGTGGTGCTGCTGGCGGCGTGCTTCGTCCCCTCCCTGGGGACGGCGGCCTACGGCTCCCGCCGCTTCCTCCACTTCGGCATACAGCCTTCCGAGTTCATGAAGCTGGCCGTGATCCTCTTCGTGGGATACAACTTGAACCGCCGCGACCTGGACTTCCGCGACCCCTTCGACCTGGCCTTTCCCACCCTGGCCGTCTGCGGCCTGGCCCTGGCCCTGATTCTTTTTGAGCCCGACCTGGGGACCACCGCCATCGTCGCCTGCACGGTGCTGGTGATGCTGCTGGTGGCCGGCGCGCGCTGGCGGCACCTGGCCGTCATGGTCCTGGCGGGGACGGCCGGCGTGGTGGCGGCGGTCACCGGCTCGTCCTACCGAGCCCACCGCTTCCTGGCCTTCCTGGACCCCTGGAGCGACCCGCAGGGCAGCGGCTTCCACATCATCCAGTCGCTTCTGGCCATGGGGTCGGGCAACCTCTACGGCCTGGGGCTGGGCATGAGCCGCCAGAAGTTCATGTACCTCCCCAACGCCCACAACGACTTCATCTTCTCCATCATCGGGGAAGAGGCGGGTTTCCTCGGCACCATGCTGGTGCTGGTCCTCTTCACCGTCTTCGTCCTGGCGGGGGTGAAGGCGGCCCGGCGGGCTCCCGACCCCCTCGGGCGCCAGCTGGCCATGGGGATAACCTTCCTGGTCGGGGCGCAGGCCTTCGTGAACATGGGCGCGGTCACCGGCATCCTGCCCATCACCGGGGTGACCCTGCCGTTCATCTCCTACGGGGGGTCGTCGCTGGTGATTTTTATGGCCCTGGTTGGTATATTGGTGAGTGTCGCCTCCCGGGAGAGGGTGGCTGTGGTGAAGGGATCCTTTGAAGGTGAGGCCGATGCGCGTAGCGATCTGCGGGGGAGGGACCGGAGGGCATCTGTATCCTCTCCTCGCGCTGGATAGGGAGCTGGACGCGCGCGGCGCCGGCGAGACCCACTTCTTCATCTCGGAAAAGATCGGCCTGGGCGAGGCCTTCGAGAACAAGCGCCTGACCACGGCGGAGCTCCACGGCTTCCACCGCCGCTTCCAGCTGCAGGCCCTGGTCAACCTAACCGCGGTGCTCAAGGCGGCCCGGGCCTCGCTGGCCTTCCGCCGGGTCATGCGCCGGGAGCGCCCCGACGTGGCGGTGGGGTTCGGCTCCTACGCCAGCGCGCCGGGGGTGCTCGCCGCCGCCTCGCTGCGGGTGCCCGTGCTCGTCCACGAGCAGAACGCCGTCCCCGGCCTGACCAACCGGCTGCTGGGGCGGCTGGCCCGGGGGGTGGCGGTGTCCTTTCCCCGGTCGGGCGGGTGCTTCCGCTGCCGGGAGGTCCGGGTGGTCGGCAACCCGGTGCGGGAGGAGCTGCTGCGGCCGGCCGACCGTTCGGAGGCCCTGCGCTTCTTCGACCTGCAGGAGGGCGTCTTCACCGTATCCCTGGTGGGCGGGAGCCAGGGGTCGGAGTCCCTCAACCGCGCCCTGGCCGGGGCGCTTCCCCGCTTCGGCGAGGACCGGCCGGTCCAGGTGATCCAGGCGGCCGGCAAGGAGAAGTACCGGGCGGCGGTGGAGGCGGTGGAGAAGGCCGGGCCGGGAGCGGGGGTAACCTGGCGCCCCTACCCCTACGTGGAGCGCATGGACCTGCTCTACGCCTGCACCGACCTGCTGATAAGCCGCTCCGGCGCCTCCACCCTGTCGGAGATAACCGCGCTGGGCCTGCCGGCCCTGCTGGTCCCCTTTCCCCGCGCGGCCCGCAACCACCAGGAGGCCAACGCCCGCGTGCTGGTGGAGCGGGGGGCGGCCTTGTGCGTGCAGGACCATGAGCTTACGGGGGAGAAGTTATTTACGGAGATCGAGGCGCTGATGCGCGACGAGCGGAGGCTTGAGGAGATGGGCAGGCGAGCCCGGGAGATGGGCATCCTCGATTCGGCGGCCCGGCTGGCCGATTTCGCCGAGGAACTGGCTGGAGGCTGAGGATTTGCGTAAGGGACGGGTGCACTTCATAGGCATCGGGGGCGCGGGCATGAGCGCCATCGCCGCCATCCTGGTAGACGGGGGGACGGCGGTGAGCGGCTCGGACCTCAAGGACTCCCGCAATACCCAGCGGCTGCGGGCGGCCGGCGCGGAGATATGCATCGGGCACCGGCCCGAGAACGTGGAGGGGGCCTCCCTGGTGGTCTACTCCTCGGCCATCCGCGAAGGCAACCGCGAGATGGTGCGGGCGCGGGAACTGGGGCTGGAGGTCATCCCCCGGGCCATGATGCTGGCGCGCCTGATGGCCGAGCGGGAGGGCCTGGCGGTGGCGGGCACGCACGGCAAGACCACCACCACCTCCATGCTCGCCAAGATATTCTGCGACGCCGGACTCGACCCCACCTTCGTCGTGGGGGGCGAGCTCAACGACATCGGCAGCAACGCCCGCATCGGGCGGGGGCGCCACCTCATCGCCGAGGCCGACGAGAGCGACGGCTCCTTCCTCTACCTGGAGCCGCGCGGCGTCATCGTCACCAACCTGGAGGAGGACCACCACGACTTCTACTCCTCGGAGGAGCAGGTCATGCAGTACTTCCGCTCGTTTCTCCAGCGCCTTGCGGACGGCGGGACCGCGGTGCTCAACGGGGACGATCGGCGCGTCCGCGAGGCGGCCCGGGGCCTCGGCGGCGAGGAGGTCTGGTTCGGGGAGGGCCGGGAGAACCTCTACCGCTGCGAGGGCCTGGAGCTCGGCGGGGGAGGGAGCGGCTTCGAGGCCTTCCGGGGGAGGGAGCGGCTGGGCCGGGTGACCATGCGGGTGCCGGGGGCCCACAACGCGCGCAACGCCCTGGCGGCCCTGGCCCTGGCCGTGGAGTGCGGCGTGGGCTTCGACGAGGCCGCCCGCTCCCTGGCCGGGTTCTCCGGCGTGCACCGCCGCTTCGAGCGGGTCGGCGAGGCGGACGGCATCCGGGTGGTGGACGACTACGCCCACCACCCCACGGAAGTGGCCGCCACCCTGGCGGCGGCCCGGGAGGAGGCGGGAGAGCGGGTGGTCTGCATCTTCCAGCCGCACCGCTACTCCCGCACCGCCGCCCTGTGGCGGGATTTCGGCGAGGCCCTGAGCCTGGCCGACCTGGTCATCCTGACCGAGGTCTACGCGGCCGGGGAGAACCCCCTCCCCGGGGTGAACACCAAGCTCATCCTGGACGCGCTGCTCGAGGCCGATCCCCGGCACGCCGCCGTCTACGTGCCCAAGCGGGCGGAACTGGGGCGCTCCGCCCTCGCGTACCTGCGCCCCGGCGACCTGGTGCTGACCATGGGGGCGGGAGACGTCACCCAGTGCTCCCGCGAGATCCTGGACGCCTTGCGGGACGCGGGGTGAGGGAGCCGCCGTGGACGGCCGGGGGCGGACGCTGGAGGACCGCGTCGCCGGGTTCCTCGCCCGGACGGAGGGGCAGGTGCGCGGGAGGGTGCTGGCCGGTTACCCCCTCGCCCGCCTCACCACCTTCCGCATCGGGGGCCCGGCCGCCCTGGTCGCCGTCCCGGGCTCCCGCGACGAGACGGATCTCGTGCGCGAGTCCGCCGCCGCCTGCGGCCTGCCCGTCAAGGTGCTGGGGAGGGGCTCCAACATCCTGGCTTCCGACCGGGGGTTCCCGGGGGTGATCATCCTCAAGACGATGCGGGGCATCGGGAAGCTGAATGAGGATAAAGGTATAGTGGAGGTTGATGCGGGAGTGAGTCTCAACCGTCTGGTGAGGTGGTGCGCCGAACGCGGCCTCAAGGGCCTGGAGCCGCTGGCGGGGATACCCGGAACGCTGGGCGGCGCCGTGGTCAACAATTCCGGCGCGCGCGGCCTGGAGATCTCCGGACGCCTGCGGGAGGCCCTGGTCTTCGAGGAGGGGAGGGGCTGGTCGTGGCGGGGACGCGAGGAGATGGGCTTCCGCTACCGCGGATCCGCCCTCTCCGGCATCATCGACCGGGTCAGGCTGGAACTGGAGGCCGGCGACGCCGGGGAGGCCCTGGGGGAATGCCGCCGGCACCTCGATTGGAGGAAGGCCTCCCAGCCCTTGAGCAGGCGCTCCGCCGGGAGCGTCTTCAAGAACGGCGAGGGCTATCAGGCCGGCCGGCTTATCGAGGAGTGCGGCTGCAAGGGCTGGCGCGTCGGCGACGCCGTGGTCTCGGAGAAGCACGCCAACTTCATCGTCAACGCCGGCCGCGCCCGGGCCCGGCAGGTGGACGAGCTCATCGAGAAGGTGCGGGAGAGGGTGTACGCGAAGGAAGGGATCCGGTTGGAACTGGAGATAGAGCGGCTGGGTGACTTGCGGCCCGCCGGCGGGGCGGCGGGGAGGCGGCGGGATGGCTAGGGTGCTCCTGCTGCAAGGGGGGATCTCCCGGGAGCGGGAGGTCTCCCTGCTGTCGGGGGCGGCCGTCGGCCGCGGGCTCAGGGCCCTGGGCCACCAGGTGACGGAACTGGACGTGGGGGAGGACTTCCTGGAGAGGCTGGTGGAAGTGGCCGGCGGGGTCGACGCCGCCTTCATCTGCCTGCACGGGCGGGGAGGCGAGGACGGCTCCGTCCAGGGGGCCCTGGAACTGGCGGGCATCCCCTACACCGGCTCGGGCATCCTGGCCTCGGCCGCGGCCATCAGCAAGGCCATGTCCAAGACCATCTTCCGGACCGAGGGCATCCCGGTCGCGGAGGACGTGGCGGTTTCCCGGGGCGAGCTGCTGGAAGGGGGCCTGGAGCGCATCGCCCGGGGCATCGGCCGCGACCTGGGGTTCCCGTGCATCGTCAAGCCCGACCGCGAGGGCTCCTCGGTGGGAACCGGCGTGGCCCGCAACCACGACGAGCTGGAGCGGGCCTTGGAGGAGGCCTTCGCCCTCGACGAGCTGGTCCTGGTGGAGGAGTACGTCGAGGGCCGGGAGGTCACCGTGGGCATACTGGGCCTGGAGGAGACGGTGCTGCCGGTGCTGGAGGTCCGCGCCCTGAAGGGCATCTACGATTACCAATGCAAGTACACCGCGGGCATGACCGAATACCTGGTGCCGGCGCCCATCGACGACCGCCTGGCGGAATCCCTGCAGGACCTCTCCCTGCGGGCCCACCGCTCGCTGCGCTGTCAGGGAATCTCCCGGGTGGACTTCATGCTGGACGACGAGGGGAGGCCGTATTGCCTGGAGGTAAACACCCTCCCGGGGATGACCGAGCTCAGCCTGGTCCCCAAGGCCGCGGCGGCCGCGGGGATCTCCTTCGAGCGGGTCGTGGAGATGATCCTCGCAAGCGCCGGCCTGAAGATGCTCTGAAGGGCGGGACGGGGGGCGGGCCGTCCGCGCCGGCGCGCCGGGGCGGCGCGGCCCGCCGGGGCCGGGTCAAGTGGGGTCGGGTAGCGCTGCTGGCCTGCCTGCTGGCCAGCGCCGGGCTGCTGGTCTGGGTCTATTTCTTCACCGACACCATCAACGTCGAGCGCGTGGAGGTGCGCGGCAACGAGCGGCTGGAGGCCTGGTACGTCGAGATGCTCTCGGGCCTGAGCTCCCGCGACCGCCTGCTCACCCTGGACCGGCGGCGGGTCGAGTCCAACCTCCTCCGCGAACCCTGGATCAAGGGGGTGAGGATAGTCAAGGACTTCCCCGGCGGGGTGATCCTGGAGGTCACGGAACGCGAACCCCTGGCCCAGGTCCTGACGGAATCCGGCTACTGCCTGGTGGACGAGGAGGGGGTGCTGGTGGACGCCTCCCCCGCCCCCTGGCCGGCCTACGCCGTCCTGGAGGGGCTGCCGGTGGAGGGCCTGGCGGTCTCCGATGCCGTCTCCGGGGAGGTCTTCCAGCGGGAGGCGGAGGTCCTGGGGCTCATGGACGACGGGATGCGCGCCCGCACCGCCTACCTCCTGCCCGATCCCGGGCACGGCCTGGTGCTGGTCTCGCGGGAGGGGGTGCAGGTCTACCTGGGGGGAGCGGAGGAGACGGAGAGGAAGCTCAAGCTCGCCTTCCTCATCCTGGAGCAGGGACTGGAGAAGTACGGGCAGCTCGTCTACGTCGACGTCTCCAGCCCCGCCAACCCGGTGGTCAGGCCGCTATGAGCCGGCGGGCCCCGCTTTCGCCGCCCACCACCGGCAGGGAGGCCGGATACATAACATTGAGGTTGAGGTTACGGCAGCGGCCCTCTGAACCTTAAGCTTAGAAATAAGCGCCGCGCCCGCCGGCTCTCCCGGCGGGGCGGCCGGGGTGGAGGGAAGGGGTCGCGGGGCCGCCGCGCGGGGCGGGGTCGGAGGGCGACCCGGCGCGGGGGAGGGCGAGCGGGGCGGTGAAAAATGATGAAGAATATGGGAGGGAGGGGGGAGGAATTAGAAATCCGGCAGCTAAATGATATAATAGTCGGGATGTGAGCCCATAGAAGCCTACAGCGGTGGTTTAGGGTAGAGAGCCAGGCTCATCGGGAGAGAGCGGAGCATAAAGGAGGAAGAGATGATGCCAGAGACTGCGACGAACTATCTGGCGGTGATCAAGGTGGTCGGCATCGGCGGCGGGGGCACCAATGCCATCAACCGCATGATCGACGCGGGTCTCAAGGGCGTCGAGTTCATCGCCGTGAACACCGACGCTCAGGCTCTGCTCATGTCCGATGCGGACGTCAAGGCCTACATCGGCGGCAACGTCACCCGCGGGCTGGGCGCCGGCGCCAACCCGGAGATCGGGGAGAAGGCGGCCCTGGAGAACCGGGAAGCCATCGCCGAGTCCCTGAAGGGCGCGGACATGGTCTTCATCACCGCCGGCAAGGGCGGGGGCACCGGCACCGGGGCTTCGCCCATCGTGGCCGAGATCGCCAAGGAGATGGGGGCGCTGACCATCGGCGTGGTCACCCGCCCCTTCTCCTTCGAGGGGCGCAAGCGCGCCCAGCAGGCGGAAGAGGGCATCCAGCGGTTAAAGGAGAAGGTGGACACCCTGATCATCATCCCCAACGACCGCCTGCTGGAGGTGGCCGAGCAGAAGACCTCCATCCTCAACGCCTTCCGCATGGCCGACGACATCCTGCGCCAGGGGGTCCAGGGCATCACCGACCTCATCACCGTCCCCGGCCTGATCAACCTGGACTTCGCGGACGTGCGCACCATCATGCAGAGCGCCGGGTCGGCCCTCATGGGCATCGGCAGCGCCGGCGGGGAGCACCGGGCCTCCGAGGCGGCCCGGGCGGCCATCTCCAGCCCCCTGCTGGAGGCGAGCATCGAGGGGGCCAAGGGCATTTTGCTGAACATCTCCGGCGGGACCGACACCGGGCTCTTCGAGGTGAACGAGGCGGCGGAGATCATCGCCAGCGTGGCCGACCCCGAGGCCAACATCATCTTCGGCGCGGTCATCGACGACGCCCTGGGCGACGAGATCAGGGTGACGGTCATCGCCACGGGCTTCGAGTTCGGCTCAGCGGGGGCGCCGCGCGCGGCGCGCAAGGCCGCCAAGCAGGAGGCGGCGGCGCCGGAAAAGACCGTGGTCTTCCAGACGGAGGAACTGGACATCCCCACCTTCCTGCGCAACAAGTAAGCCGGGCGGGCGGGGGACAAACGCATAAGGATTTTCGGGGCGGCGGACGGTCCGCCCCTGCAACTTTTAGGACGACGGATGGAGCGTGACGCGGAACGCATAGAGGCGTTCCTCGACGAGGAACTCGCCGGTGTGAGCAAGCCCGGGCGTTACCTGGGCGGAGAGGTCAACTCCTGCCGCAAGGACTTCGCCGCGGCGGAGGTGCGCTGCGTCCTGGTCTACCCCGACCTCTACGAGGTGGGGTGCTGCAACGCCGGGCTGCAGGTGCTCTACGAGATCATCAACTCCCGCCCCGGCGCCCTGGCCGAGCGGTCCTACCTGCCCTGGACGGATATGCAGGAACGCATGCTGGCCTCGGGCATACCCCTCTTCTCCCTGGAGTCCCGCCGCCCCCTGGCCGGATTCGACCTGCTGGGCATCACCCTGCAGCACGAGCTGACCTACACCAACGTGGTGCGGGTGCTGCGCCTCTCCGGCATACCGCTGCTGGCCGCCGAGCGCGGCGAGGAGCACCCCCTGGTGGTGGGGGGAGGGCCGGGCGCCTACAACCCCGAGCCGGTGGCCGAACTGTTCGACCTGATCCTGGTGGGTGACGGAGAGGAGGCGGTGGTCGAGATACTGGACGCCGCGGCGGCCTGGCGGCGGGAGGGGATGGGGCGGGACGGGCTGAGCCGCCTGGCCGCGGGCATCCCCGGGGTCTACGTCCCTTCCCTCTACCAGCCGCGCTACGCGGCGGACGGGCGCCTGGCGGGGATGGAGGCGGCTCCCGGTGCCCCCTTCCCGGTGACCCGGCGGGTCACTTCCGAGCTGGACCGCTTCTGCCTGCCCGCCCGGCCGGTGGTGCCCTTCGTGGAGGCGGTGCACGACCGACTCAACGTCGAGCTCTTCCGCGGCTGCACCCGCGGCTGCCGCTTCTGCCAGGCGGGCATGGTCCAGCGGCCGGTGCGCGAGAGGTCGGTGGGCGCTCTGCGCGCCTGGTGCGGGGAGGCCCTGCGCGCAACCGGCTACGACGAGCTCTCGCTGGCCTCCCTCAACAGCGCCGACTACACGGGCATCGACGAACTGACCCGGGCGCTGGCCGGAGACCTGGGCGGCGCGCACACCGGCCTCTCCCTGCCCTCGCTGCGCACCGACACCTTCTCCATCGAGCTGGCCTCGCGCCTGGGGGAGGGCAAGCGGGCCGGCCTCACCTTCGCTCCCGAGGCCGGCTCGCAGCGCATGCGCGCGGCCATCAACAAGGACGTGAGCCCCGCCGATCTGCAGGGCGCCCTGGAAGCCGCCTACGGGGCGGGGTGGCGCCGGGTGAAGCTCTACTTCATGATCGGCTTTCCGGGGGAGAAGGACGAGGACGTGGGCTCCATCGCCCGCCTCATCCATGCCACCCTCAAGGGCGAGGGGGGCGCGCGCTTTCCCGGCCTGAAGCTGGCGGTCAGCCTCTCCACCCTGGTGCCCAAGGCGCACACCCCCTTCCAGTGGGCGGGGCAGCTGCCGGTGGCCGAGACCGTCCGCCGCCAGGGGCTGCTCAAGGAGGCCCTGCGCACCAAGCGGGTCCAGCTCCGCTGGCATCAGGCGGAGATGAGTTACCTGGAGGGGCTGCTGGCGCGCGGGGACCGGCGCCTGCTTCCGGTGGTGCTGCGGGCGGCGGAGACGGGCGGCGGCTTCGAGAACTGGAGCGAGTGTTTCTCCTGGGAGGTCTGGGAGGCGGCCTTGAGGGAGGAGGGCATCGACCCCTCCTTCTACGTGGAGCGCGAGCGCGGGCTTAGCGAGGTCTTCCCCTGGGACCACCTCTCCGCCGGGGTGAGCCGGGAGTTCCTGTGGCGGGAGTTCGGGAAGGCGCAGGCGGGGGAGGCCACCCCCGACTGCCGGTGGGGGGAGTGCGCCGGCTGCGGCGCCTGCCCCGGAAAGGGGGCGGCATGACCCGGCTGCTCATCAAGTTCGAGAAGTCGGGGCCGCTGGCCTGGCTCTCCCACCTGGAGATGACCCGGGCCCTGGAGCGGGCCCTGCGCCGCTCCGGCCTCCCCCTCGCCTACACCCGGGGCTTCTCGCCCCACCCGCGCATCTCCTGCACCCCGGCCCTGCCGGTGGGGGTGGGCTCGCGCGGGGAGTACCTGGAGGTGGCGCTGGACCGCGAGGTGGAGACGGGCGGCCTGGCCGGGCGGCTCAACCGGGAGATGCCGGAGGGGCTGAAGGCGCTCTCGGCGGAGGCGCTGCCCGAGCACTTCCCCAAGATGTCCCGCTGGGTCCGCTACGCCCTCTACCGCGTGGAGCCGGGTGAGGGCAGCGGGGCGGCCGGGGTGCTCCTGGCCATGCCCCTGCCTGCGGCGGGCGTCGACAGGGACTGCCCCCGGCTGCGCGACGCCCTGCAAGCGCTGGCCGAGCGGGAAGGGTGGGGCGGCGCGCGGCCGCGCGTCACCCGGCAGGGGCTCTACGCCTCCCTGGACGAGGTGCGGGAGGAATCGGAGGGCCGCCTGCTGGAGGTCACGGGCCGCGACCCCCGGTTCCGGGAAGCGAGGGAATAGATGCCGCTGCTGAAGAAGAAGAAGGGGAGGGACGACGCGCTCAAGCCGGCCGGGCGCGAGATCGTGGTGGCCGTCTATCCCGACGAGACCCGCGTGGCGGTGCTGGAGAACGGGCAGCTGGTGGAGATAGACGTGAGCCGGGGCGGCAAGCGCTCCATGGTGGGGGACATCTACTGGGCCCAGGTGGAGAACGTCCTCCCGGGCATGGAGGCGGCCTTCGTCAAGATCGGCCACGCGCGCAACGCCCTGCTCTACCTGGGCGACGTCTTCGTCGAGCAGAAGGAGGGGTGCAGGGAGCAGAACATCAAGAACCTGCTCAAGCCGGGCCAGAAGCTCATGGTCCAGGTGAACAGGGACCCCATGGGGAGCAAGGGCGCCCGCCTCACCTCCTACATCAGCATAGCCGGACGCTACCTGGTGCTGATGCCCCAGGTCCGCACCGTCGGCGTCTCCCAGAAGCTCCACCCCGACGAGCGAGCCCGCCTGCGCAAGGTCATCGAGGACCTCAAGCCCGCCGACCTGGGGGTGATCGTGCGCACCGCCGCCAGCGAGCGGGGGGCCAAGGAGCTCCGGCGCGACCTCGAGTTCCTGCTGCGCAAGTGGAAGGAGATCAAGGAGGCGGCGCAGCGGCAGCCCGCTCCCAGCCTGCTCTACTCCGAGCCGGAACTGGAGGTGCGGGTGACGCGCGACCTGTTGAGCGACGACTGGGACCGGGTCATCACCGACTCGCCCGATGCCCACAGGCGCCTGCGGGAATACCTGAAGGCGGTGGCCCCCTGGCTGGCGGAGAAAGTGGTCCTCTACCAGGGGAAAGAGCCGCTCTTCCGGGCGCTGGACATCAACCGCCAGATCAAGGAAGCCCTGCGCCGCGAGGTGCCCCTGCCCTCGGGGGGGAGCATCGTCATCGACCCCACCGAGGCCCTCACCGCCATAGACGTCAACACCGGGCGCTACGTGGGCAAGTCCAGCCTGGAGGAGACGGTGCTGCGCAACAACATCGAGGCGGCGCGGGAGGTGGTGCGGCAGCTGCGCCTGCGCGACATCGGCGGCATCATCGTCATCGACTTCATCGACATGATGGAGCCCAAGAACCGCCGGGAGGTCCTCCAGGTCCTGGAGGCCGAACTGGCCAAGGACCGCACCAAGTCCTACGTGGTGGAGCTGTCCCGCCTGGGCCTGGTGGAGATGACCCGCAAGAACGTCTCGGAGGGGCTGATCGAGTCCTTCGGCGAGACCTGCCCCATGTGCCAGGGGCGGGGGGCGGTCTTCCGCGAGCCCTGAGGCGGGGGCCTCCGCCGGGCGCCGGCCCCGTCACCCTTCGAGCATGCGGTCACGGCACTCCTCGCAGAAGACCCGGCCGTCGTAGGACTCCTCCGTCACCCCCACCAGCAGCCACTCGCCGGCCTCGAAGAGGCGGCCGCAGAAACGGCACTCCGAGCCCTCCCGGACCTCGTAGACCGCGGTCTCCCGGTCCCGTTCCGGATCCTCGACGGCCAGGGCCGCCTCCAGCGCCAGCACGCGGGCGGGTAGCTCCGCGTCGTCGGGGCGGCACTCCCGGCAGCAGATGAACTCCCCGGCCCCCGCGGCCCTGGCCGCCAGGGTATAGACGCGCTCTCCCTCCTCCAGGTAGGCCTCGCAGCCGCCGCAGTAGGCGCCGCCGCCCACCAGCCTGCCGCTCTCGAAGTCCCCCGGCTCCATGCGCATCACCCCTGGGCGGCCCGTATCCCGGACCGGTTCAGACCCTCTCCCGCATGCTGGATATCTGCTCGCCGGTGCCCATGACGATGAGGGTGTCCCCCTCCTTCAAGACCATGTCCCGGCCGGGGTTGGTGTCGAAGTCGTCCCGTCCGGCGGAGCGCAGGGCCAGGATGAGGGCGCCGGTCTCGGCCCGCAGGCGCGAGTCGGCGATGGTCTTCCCGGCGTAGGGCGAGCCCTTCCCCACGACCACCTCCTCGATGCGGTACTCGATGTCCTCGGCGTGAGCCACGATGTCCAAGAAGTCGCAGACGCTCGGCTTCTGCAGCAGGTTGGCCATGCGCTTGGCGCTCATGACGTAGGGGGAGATCACCCGGTCGGCCCCTGCGAAGAGCAGCTTGTCGGTGGACTCGGGGAAGACCGAGCGGGTCACGATGTATAAGGAGGGGTTGAGGGAACGGGCGGTGAGGGTGACGAAGAGGTTTTCGGCGTCGGTATGCAGGGCGGAGACCAGCCCCCGGGCCCGGCCCACCCCCGCCTGTTCCAGCACCGCCACCTGGGTGGAGTCCCCCGCAACGGTGAGGAAGCCCTCGTCGGCCGCGCGGTTGGCGGCGGCTTCGTCCTGCTCCACCACCACCACGTCGCGGGTGGTGGCGGTAAGCTCGCGGCAGACGTTCTCGCCCACGCGTCCGAACCCGCAGACCACGTAGTGGCCCTCGAGCTTCCTGATCCTCAGGTTCATCCTCTTCCTCCCCGCTCTCTCTCCGAAGATGTCCACCAGCAGCAGCTCCACCAGGGCGCCCACGGCAAACGAGAGGGAGATCACCCCGGTGATGATGATGAAGATGGTGAAGTACTTGCCCCCGGTGCCCAGCTCGGATACCTCCTTGAACCCCACCGTGGACAGGGTTATCACCACCATGTACAGGGCCTGGCTGAAGCCCATGCCCTCGATGAGGGCGTAGCCCGTCACCCCGACGAACACGATGAACACGAAGACGAGTATGGCCAGGGCCAAGCGGTGGCTTACCTTCACGCTCCCCACCTTCTCTTTGTCGGCAGGCACGAATGCTGCTATTATACCAGACACGAGGGGGCCGGAAGCGCGGAGGGACGGGGACTTGCCGGAGAAGAAACGGGGCGGAAAGACGGAGGAACGGCCGGAGCGGCGCTTCGACGCCTGGGCCCCCACCTACGAGCGGGGCATGCTCTGGAGGCGCTTCTTCGCGCCCCTCCACGACCAGCTGATGGAGGCGCTGCCCGAAGTCGGGGGATTGCGGGTCCTGGACGTCGGCAGCGGCACCGGGGCGCTGGCCCTCCGCCTGGCCGGGCGCGGCGCCCGGGTGACCGGCATCGACGCCAGCGAGGGGATGTTCGAGGTGGCCGCGGCCAGGGCGGAGGGCCGGGAGGGCCTCGACTTCCGGCTGGCGGGGGCCGAGGAGATACCCCTGGAGGACGACTCGGTGGACCTCGCCGTGAGCTCCGTCGCCTTCCACCACTTCGAGGACCCCCGCAGGGCGGCGGCCGAGGTCCTGCGCGTGCTCAAGCCGGGGGCGGGGTTCTTCGTCTGCGACATGTGCGGCGAGGGGCTGCTGGGGCGGGCCTCCCTGCGCTACGGGCGCATCGTGGGCACCGACTACGAGTACTTCTCCCGCCAGGGATTGGCGGAGCTGCTGACGGCCGCGGGCTTCGCCGTGCGGGAGCCTTCGCTGCTGCGCAGGATCCCCCCGGTGATGCTGGTGGTGGGGCTCAAGCCGCAATGAGGGCGGGGCGGCGGGGGCCCCGCTAGACGCCCATGAGGAAGGGGTTGGTCTTCTTCTCCCAGCCCACCACGGTGGCGTCCATGTGCCCGGGCAGCACCTTGGTGTCGGAGGGGAGGGTGAAGACCTTCTCCTTGACCATGCGGGCCAGCAGCTCGAAGGAGCCGCCGGGGAAGTCGGTCCGCCCGATGGAGCCGCGGAAGAGCAGGTCGCCCGAGAAGAGCACGCCGTCGGTGAGGAAGCAGACGCTGCCCGCGCTGTGCCCCGGGGTGGTGAGCACCTTGAACTCCATGCCCGCCAGCTCCAGCACCTGCCCGTCCTCCAGGGGGAGGAACTCGTCCGGCAGCTCCAGCCCTTCCAGCCCCATCATGCGCAGGAACATGGGGGGGATGACCCGGGCCAGCTGCACGTCCTCCGCGTGCATGTAGCACGGGGCCCCGGTGGCGTCCGTCACGCCCTTCAGCCCCAGCAGGTGGTCGGGATGGCCGTGGGTGAGGAGCACCGCCGCAAGGGAGGCTCCGCTCTCCTCCAGGGCTTCGAGGATGCGCGCCGAGTCCATGCCCGCGTCGACGAGTACCGCCGAGTCTCCGGCGTCGTTGATCACCAGGTAGCAGTTGCTGCCGAAGGAGTGGTCGGTCAGGGTGATGATCTCCAAGGGTCGTACCTCCCGTAGTCCAGTCTCCCGCCAGTACGCCACAAGCAAGTATAGACCATGGCCGGTCCGTCCGCCAGCGCGCGGGACGGCGCCGCCCGCGGCACGGACCGGCCGGACGGGTATAATATTGGTGGCACGGGTCCGGCTGGCTCGAGAACGGGGAGGCGCGCAAGGCATGTTCGGCGGAGAGACCGGGGAGGGCGGAGCTGAGGCCCTGGAGAAGGTCCGCGCCGCCCTCAACCACGACCTGCGCACGCCGCTGACGGTGATCATCTCCTATGCTCACACGCTGGCCCAGGGCAAGGCGGGCCCCCTCACCGACAAGCAGCGGGAGCTGCTGGAGACGGTGGTGGAACAGGGCTTTAAGATGGACGCCATGCTCAACGAGCTGGTCTCCGTCATGCGGCAGGCCCTGGGGCCGGACGAGGGTCCCGGCCCGCGGGGTCAGCAGGGCTCCATGGAGGTGGCGCCCCGCTCGCAGGCTTCGCAGAGGCCGCAGCCGTAGCAGTCGCCCACCCGCGAGACCCCCCCGACGACCCGCCGCGCCTCGAAGGGGCAGAGTTCCACGCATCTGCCGCACCCGGAGCACCTGTCCGCGTCGACGACGGCGCGCCACTCCCCCTTGACCAGGCGGAAGCGCTCCTGCCCGAAGGTGCGGTGGGCGATGTAGGGGACGCAGCCGTCGGTGCAGCAGTTGCAGATGACGTACTCGTTGACGGCGCCGCCCAGCATGCAGTGGAGGAAGACCATGTGGAACAGGCCCAGGCGGGCGCATTCGTCCACGATCCCCCGGGCCTCCTCCCTGGAGATGAGCCGGTAATCCCGCGGGAAGGACTTAAGCCAGACCCGCGTGCCGGTGCGGATGACGATATCCGTCTCGAGGGGATGGCCGCAGGCGCGGTGACCGATGCGGCAGCGGCAGGGGCCCACGGCGATCTCCCCCTCCAGCCCCTCCAGGTATTCCGTCAGCCGGGAGTGGGGGACGGGGCGGCCGGTGTCCCCCCAGCGGCTGAAGGGATAGGCCACCCCCCAGGCCAGCAGGCCCTTGAGGGCGGGGACGGCGGTGAGGAAGCGCAGCCGCCCCACGCAGGCCTCGTAGGTGAGGCGCAGCAGGGGGACCTCCACCCAGCGGGCGAAGACGCGCAGGAGGAAGAGGCGCGCCGGGCTGTGCTCGCCGGCCACCAGGTGGGCTGGCAGCAGGAAGAGCCCCAGCAGGGCCAGCGAGGACGCCAAGGGGCGCACGGCTGCTCCTTTCTAGAGGGCCAGGGCGGTCTCCAGCCCCTCGCGGATGGCGTCGAAGGCCTTGCGCGCCTCCCGCGCGTCCCCGATGAGGCAGACCTCCGCCCCTGCGTCCTTCAGCTCCTGGTAGAGGCCGTTGACGGGACAGGTGCCCGCCGCGATGATCACCACGTCGGCCGGGAGCTTGCGCTCCTCCCCGCCGACCTCGACCACCACGCCGTCCGGCTCGATGCGCCGCGCCGGGGCGTTGCGGACCATCTCGACGCCCAGGTTGCGCAGGTCCGCGAGGATGGTCCAGCGGGTGGAGATGCCCACGTCCCGGCAGACCTTGGGGAGCATCTCCACCAGGGTCACCTCCTTGGCCCCGCGCGAGGAGAGCCGCTCCAGCGTCTCCACCGTCTCCCCCTTGTTGAGCAGCAGGAACTGCAGGGTGTCGCCGGAGATGGTGCCCATGCTGCCCACGTACATGGCCGTCTCCGCGCCCACCGCGCCGCCGCCGACGATCACCACCCGCTCGCCGGTGGGGTCGGCCTTGCCCTCCAGGACGTCCCAGGCCGCGACCACGTGGGGCAGGTCGATGCCGGGTATGGGGGGGAGGGCCGGCCGGCCGCCGGTGGCGACGATGATCGAGTCGAAGCCGCCTGCGGCGAGCATCTCCGCGTCGGCCTCCGTCTCCAGCAGCACCTCCACGCCCTCCTCCTCCAGCTGGCTCTCGAGGTCCTCGATGGCCGTCCAGAACTCCTCGCGGCCGGGAGGGACCGCGGCCAGGTTGAGCTGGCCGCCCAGGGCGTCGGACTTCTCAAAGAGGGTCACGCGGTGTCCGCGGGCGGCGGCGGTGACCGCCGCCTTCATGCCCGCCGGGCCGCCGCCCACCACCGCCACCCGCCTGGGCGCCCGGGCCGCCTCCACCGGCAGCTCCAGCTCGCGCCCGGCCCGCGGGTTCACCGTGCAGGTGACCGGCTTCAGGTACATCACGTTGTCGAAGCACCCCTGGTTGCAGGCGATGCAGTGGCTGACCTGGTCGAAGCGGCCCGCGGCGGCCTTCTGCGGCAGGAAGGGGTCGGCGATGAGGCCGCGCGCCATGCCCACCAGGTCGGCCATGCCCATGCGCAGTATCTCGTCGGCCACGAAGACGTCGTTGATGCGGTTGCAGGCGACCACCGGCACGCCCACCTCCTTCTTCACCCCCGCCGCCAGGTAGGAGAGGCCTCCGCGGGGCAGGGACATGGGCAGCTGGGGGACGCGGGTCTCGTGCCAGCCGCCGGTGACGTTGATCATGTCCGCGCCGTGCCGCTCCAGTTCCGCCGCGAAGAGCGCCGCCTCCCGGTTGGTGTTGCCGCCCTCCATGAAGTCGTGGCCGGCCAGGCGGAAGGAGACGAAGAAGTCGGGGCCCACCGCCTCGCGCACCGCGTCGGCCACCTCCAGCCCGAAGCGCATGCGGTTCTCCCACGAGCCGCCGTACTCGTCGGTGCGCAGGTTGGTGACGGGGGAGAGGAACTGGGGGATGAGGTAGCCCGCTCCCGCCAGCACCTCCACGCAGTCGTAGCCGGCCCGTTTGACCCGCGCGGCGGCCTCCGCGTAGTGCCGGACGGTCTGCGCGATCTCCTCCCGGGTCATCTTCCGCGGGGTCTCGTTGGTGAAGCGGGAGGCGACGGCCGAGGGGGCGACGGCCTGCCGGCCCCCGATGGTCACGGAGTGGACGTAGCGCCCGGCGTGGTAGAGCTGGCAGGCGGCCACCGCGCCGTGCCGCTTCAGGGCCTCCGCCAGCATGGAGTGGCCCTCGACGGTGGAGTCGGTGCGGATGTCCAGGAGCCAGGGCGCCCCGGCGTCGTCGTCGATGATGCAGCCGCCCACGATGATCATGCCGGCGCCGCCGCGGGCCCTCTCCTCGTAGAAGGATACGAGCCGGTCCGAGACCCGCCCGTCGGGGGTGTAGTTGAGGTGCATGGCGGTCATGACGATGCGGTTGCGCAGCACGATGCCCTTGATCTCCAGGGGCTCCAGGACTTTCTTCAACACTTCTCAACATCCTTCCTCTGTCAATCGGGCCCGGCGGGAATATGATATATTATAGCGCGGAGCGAGGGGGAATGCCTGATGTTCGGCGGCTTCGAGGAGAGGGTGCGGGGAGTCCTGGACCTGGCCGCCCGGCCGTCGCCCGAGGACAAGGTGAGGGGCCTGGGCGAGGCGGTGAGGGAGCTGGTCCGCCCGGGCATGCACCTGCACGTGGCCCAGGCCTACATGCGGCCCTCCGCCGCCGTCTACGAGATCTGCCGGCGCTTCTGGGGCACCGACCCGGCCTTCACCGTCTCCTCCCTGGGGTTCGTGGCCAACATGGTCCTCCTGGTCCACGGGGGCCTGGCGCGCCGCCTGATCACCGCCTTCTGCGGCGACCACTATCCCTTCCCCAGCCCCAACCGCGTCTACCAGGAAGCCTGGCGGGACGGCCGGGTGGAGATAGAGAACTGGACGGTGCTGACCCTGCCCCAGCGCCTGCTGGCGGGGGCGGCGGGAGTGGAGTGGACGCCCACCCACTCCATCCTCGGCAGCACCATGGCCGGGGATAACTCCGGCGACTTCTGGGTGAGCGAAGACCCCGAGGGCCGCCCGGTGGGGATGGTGCGCGCCCTCAGGCCGGACCTCACCGTCCTGCACGCCTGGGCCGCCGACAGGGCCGGCAACCTGCTGATGCCGGCGCCCTACGCCGAGGGCGCGGCCTCGGCCTTCGCGGCGAAAGAGGGGGTCCTGGCCACGGTGGAGAAGGTGGTGGACCGGGAGTTCCTCAAGAGGCATTCGCACTTCGTGAAGGTGCCGGGATACCTGGTGCGCGCGGTCTGCCCGGTGCCCATGGGGGCGCACCCCTCGGGCATCTCCGACCAGGGCTTGAGGGAGGTGGACGCCTACGCCGAGGACGAGGAGTTCCTGCTGGAGCTGCGGGCCGCCTGCGCCGGCGAGGAGGCCTTGCGGGCCTGGGTGGACGAGTGGGTGCTGGGCTGCCCCGATCACGACGCCTACCTGGAGAAGCTGGGTTACGAGAGGCTGTGGTCCCTCAAGGGCCGCGCGGCCGCCGATGCCTGGCGGCCGGAACTGGCCGCCAGGGTCCGGGGCCTGGACGCGGACGGCCCGGCCAACCCCACCGAGACGATGATCGCCGCCGCCGCCCGCATCATCCGGCGCAAGGCGGAGGAGGGGGGCTACCGCACCGTGCTGGCGGGCATCGGCGCCTCCAACCTGGCCGCCTGGAAGGCCTGCTACGACCTGAAGCGCGACGGCCTGCCGGTGGACCTCCTGGCCGAGGTGGGCTTCTTCGGCTACACCCCCGTGCCCGGCGACCCCTTCATCTTCAGCCTGCGCAACATCCCCACTTGCACCATGCTCACCGACGTCTTCACCGTGCTCGGCTGCATGGTGGGGGCGGAGAGCAGCCGCTGCATCGGCGTGCTGGGGGCGGGGCAGGTGGACGCGGGCGGCAACCTCAACTCCACCTGCCTGCCCGAGAGGAAGCTGTGGCTGGTGGGCTCGGGCGGCGCCTGCGACGTGGCCCGCGGCGCGCGGGAGACGGTGGTCACCGTGGCCCTGAACAGGTCGCGTTGCGTGGAGAGGGTGAGCTACGTCACCGCGCCGGGCCAGCGCGTCACCGCGGTGGTGACCGACCTGGGGGTCTTCGAGAAGCTGCCGGGGGAGGGGGCCCTCACCCTCACCGGCTACTACGCCAATTCCGGCTTCAGCGGGGCCGGGGAGGCGGTGGAGGCCATCGCGGCGAAGTGCGGGTGGGAGCTGGCGGCGTCCGGGGACCTCGAGGTCATCGAGGCGCCCACCCCCGACGAGCTCAAGGACATCCGCCTCTTCGACCCCCGCCGCCACTTCCTCGACGGGTAGCCGCCGCTAGGCGAGGCCCAGCTCCCCGAAGGGGTTGTCCTGCTCCTCGATCCTTTGCAGGAGGGCGTCCTCCCGCCGCTCCCGCGCCAGGCCCAGGCAGTGGTCGAAGCGCTCGCAGTGGGCGCGGAAGCGCTCGCGGGCGTAGGCCCGCGCCTCGTCCAGCCCGACCATGTAGGGCCAGTCGCTCGACTCCAGCAGGAGCAGCTCGCGCAGGGCCTGGCGCAGGGGGCGGTCGTTTCCGCCCTCGGCCCAGACGGCCGCGGCCGTCTCCAGGTAGGCGGCCTCGCGACGGCGCAGTCCCTCCCACAGGCCGGCCGTTTCGGGATTCTCCCAGGAGGAGAAGTCGCGGCCCCGCCCCCAGGAGGTGCGCTCCGGCAGCAGCGAGGGCATGGCCTCGTCCTTCACGCTGTCAAAATACTCGCCGGGCGTGGTCAGCCGCAGGAAGGGGTGGGAGTCCAGTCGGCGCAGGACGGCCCGCAGCCAGTCCGGGCCCTCGTGCCACCAGTGGCCGAAGATCTCCGTGTCGTAGCAGGCCAGCAGGAGCCGCCCGCCGGGGCCGGCGAGCCCGGCCGCGCGCTCCTCCAGCCTGCGCACGAAGAGCTCGGCGTCCCGCTGCGCCTGGGCCAGCGCCTCCTCGCGCACGTACGGCTGCTTATCGTCCAAGGGGGTGCCGGGAGGGGAGACGCGCCAGTACTGGAAGCCGTGGCCCGAGTGGTCGCGCTTGTGGAACTCGCGGTAGGCGGCGCCGGAGGGTATCCCCCGCGGGTCCCAGACCAGGTCGTGCAGGAGGGGATCGCGCAGCAGGACCGCGGGGCCGTCCTCGCCCAGGCGGCGGGGGACGGAGGTGTCGCCCCCACCCCCGAGGGCGGAGGCGTCCAGGAACACGTAATCCACCTCGGCGCCCAGGGCCCGGGCGAAGTTCTCCATGCCGGCGGAGAAGGCGCACTCCGGCAGCCAGAAGCCGCGGCTGGGCGCGCCGAAGCGCTCCCAGTGGAGCTCCAGGCCCAGGCGCGCCTGGCGCAGGCGCTCGGTGTCGCCGGCAAGCAACGGGAGGAAGGCGTGGGTGGCCGCGCTGGCGACGACCTCCAGGCGGCCCGCCTCCCGGTGGGCCGCCAGTTCCTGCAGGGTGCGCCCGCGGTAGCGCTCCCGCCACAGCCCGAGCACCCGCCGGTAGAAGTCCGCGTGCAGGCGGTTGACCTCCAGGCGCGGCGCGTCGCCCAGCCCCTCGAGGCGGGCCCGCTCCTCCGAGCACTGCCGCAGCCGGTTCTCGAGGTATTCGTCCATGCGCTCCTGCATCCAGGGATCGGCCAGCTGCTCGGCCAGGATGGGGGTGAGGGTGACCGCCAGCCTGCCCCATCCCTCTTCCTCCATGGAGCGGAGCAGCTCCAGCAGGGGCAGGTAGCTCTCGGCCCAGGCCTCGGTGAGCCAGACCTCGCCCACCGGCCACTCCCCGTTGCGGCGCACGTAGGGCATGTGGGTGTGGAGCAGGAAGGCGACGTGGGCCTGCAAGCCGGCCTCAGCCCCCCTCCTTGAAGCAGAAGCCCATGAAGTCCAGGGCCTGGTCCAGGTCTCCCTTGGCCCAGGCGAAGTGCTTGAGGCCGATGGAGGGGATGTACCACCGCCCGTAGATGAGCCGGTTGAGCCGCTCGGGCAGGCGGAAGCGCCAGTAGCGCCGGTCGTAGACGGCCAGGCGCTCGTGCCAGTAGAGCATCCCGGCGTGGTAGAGCCCCCACACGTCGACCGCGGGGAAGAAGCCCATAAGATACTCCTCGAAGCCCCGGGCGTCGAACTCGAAGATGTGGAAGGGGTTGATGGGCTGGTCGCTGCCGGGGGAGAGGATGTCCCCGTTGGGGGTGGTGATGACGCACAGCCCGCCCGGGCGGAGCAGGCGCCGCGCCTCCTCCATGAACCTGTCGGGCTGGTGCAGGTGCTCGATGACCTGCAGGGATACGGCCACGTCGAAGGAGCCCGCCTCCAGGCGCGTGTCGTAGATGTCGCGGTAGTCGTAACGCAGCCCTGCGCGCTCGTAGGAGCGGCGCGCGTGGAAGACGGCCTCGGGGGCCAGGTCCACCCCCACCGCCTCCCGCGCCGCCCCGGCCAGAAGCTCGGTGCCGTAGCCCTCGCCGCAGCCCAGGTCGACCACGCGCCGGCCGCGGACGAAGGGGAGCAGGAAGCGGTAGGCCACCAGGTGGCGCTGGAACCAGTAGTTCTCGTCGCTCACCCCCGGCAGGGTGCGCTCGCCCGTCAGCCGCAGGGGCGGGTACTCCGCCTGGGGCAGGCCGCGCGCGGGGTCGAGGGCTGCCGCGGCCATCGCCCTACTTCACCAGCTTGAGCACTTGCTTGAAGAGATCGGTGTCCGCCCGCTCCACCAGTTCGTAGACGGCCATCTCGGCCGAGGCGATGACCGCGCCGGCGCCGCGCATCTTCTCCAGGCCGGCCAGGTGGTCGGGGAGGAAGCGGGTGCCGCAGGCGTCCGCCGCCACGTGCACCTCATAGCCCAGGCCCAGCAGGTCGTGGACGGTCTGGTTGACGCAGATGTGCGTCTCGATGCCCGCTACCAACAGCTGCCGCCTGCCCATGGCCGCCACGCCGCTGGTGAACTCCTCCACCCCGCAGCAGCTGAAGACGCGCTTGACCACCGGCTGGTACGAGGGCAGGTGCGCCTTGATCTCCTCCACCGTCACGCCCAGCCCCTGGGGGTAGTGCTCGGTGAGGAGGACGGGGATGTCGCAGAGCCCGGCCAGCTCGAGGAGGAGGGAGCAGCGGTCGATGAGTTCCTTGCGGTTGTGGACCATGTTCACCAGCTTCTCCTGCAGGTCCACGACGATCAGGCCGGCCTCGCCGGCGCTCAAGAGGTTGGGGTGGCGCATCTCTTCCTCCTCGTGATCTATTCCCCTGCGGGGTCCCGGTCCGTGCCGGGCCCGCCGAGATACTCCTGCACCAGCTTGGATACGTGGATGGCGGAGTTGAAGGCGGTGTCCCCCCCCGTTCCCCCGGCCCGCGTGCCGTCCCCCGCGACGAAGAAGTTCTCCAGGCCGCGCACGGTGAACTCCGGCCGCTCGGAGCGGGTCTGGCCGGGGCAGGGGAGGAAGCCGTCCACCATGCGCAGGTGCAGGACCCGCTCCCACTCCACCACCTCCCGGATGCCCGGGAACATCTCGTCGAGCAGGCCGCGCAGGCGCTCCTCCTCCCGCCCCACCCGTTCTCCCTCCTTCACCAGCGCCAGCGGCAGGGGGTAGTACCAGGAGAGCAGCTGCTTGCCCGGAGGCGCCGCGCCCGGGTCGATGTTGGAGGTGAACTGGCCCATGGATACGGGGTCGCCGGTGACAATGAGGCCGCGCTCCCCGGAAAGCGGGGCGGCCAGCGCCAGCTCCAGGGAGATGCCGGCGGTGGGCACCAGGGAGCGGGCGGCCCTGGCGAAGGCGCGGGGCAGGTCCTTGTTGCCGAAGAGGTCGGGCAGCTGCTGGACGGGCACGGCGCTTACGACCGCCCGGGCCGCGTAGGTGTTGTTGCGGGTGGCCACCTGGCCCACCCTGCCCTTCTTGGGGACCAGCCTCTCCACCCGCGCCCCCGTGACCACCTGCCCGTTGGACTCGATGACCTCGCGCAGGCCCTCGATGATGGCGCGGGTCCCGCCCGCGGGGTAGCCCACCTTGGCCTTGGCCTTGAGGGCCTGCTTGAGGAAGGCCGAGAACTCCCCGGCCGAGGCGGTGCGCAGGTCGGGGGCGATGATGCCGATGCCGGAGAGGACGGATATCAGGCCGCGGACCTTTTCCGAGCGGCAGCCCTTGAGGAACTCCTCCAGGCTGAGGTCGTTCTTCTTGGACGCATCGCCCAGAACCAGCCGGGCCAGGCAGCGGGCGGCCGCCAGCTTCTCGCCCGCGGTGAACTCCCTGGACTTGAGTATCCCGGGGATGCTGTTGGGCAGGGGAACGAAGGAGCCGTCGCGCCAGAGCACCGGGTCTCCCGGCTCGAGGAAGGAGAGCTCCTTTCCCAGCTTGGCGAAGACCGCCGCCGCCGCTCCCTGGGAGGCGAAGCGGTTGTCGTGCAGCCCGTATTCCAGCAGGAAGCCGTCGCGCTCCACGTAGCCCGCCCGGCCGCCCAGGACGCGCGCCTGCTCCAGCAGCCGCACCTCGTATCCCGCGTGCGCCAGCAGGGCCCCCGTCGCCAGCCCGGCGTATCCGCCCCCGATGACCAACACGTCAGCGCTCATCTCCGCCTCCATCCCTTAATAACTCCCCGGGACCGCATGAACAAATGATACAGGCCCCCGCCCCCGGCCTGCAATTCCCGCGCAGGCTTTTGCTATAATGTTAGCGGCTGTTCTCGACCCTGGCGAAAGATGAGAGATGGAAGCACCCCTGTTCATCGTCAACCCCGCGTCCGGGGGGGGGAAGACCTGCAAGCGCCGCTGGCCCGAGGTGGAGGGCCTCCTGCGCGAGCGCGGGACCCCTTTCGACGCCGTCCTCACCGAGCGGCCCGGCCACGCCGTGGAGCTGGCCGAGGCGGCCGTGCGGGAGGGCCGCTCCCTCATCGTCTCGGTGGGAGGAGACGGCACCCTCAACGAGGTGGGCAACGGCATCCTCCTGGGGGCGGAGGGGCGGGAGCCTCCCCGGCTCGGCATCGTGCCGGGAGGGAGGGGGAGCGATCTCCACCGCGCCCTGGGCATCCCCCGCGACTCGCGGGGGTCCCTCGCCGTGGCGTTGGAGGGCCGGCCGCGCCCCATCGACGCGGGGCTGATGCGCTTCGTCCTGGACGGACGGGAGGAGCGGCGCCACTTCTTCAACATCTGCGGCACCGGCTTCGACGCGGAGGTCACCGCGCGGGCCAACCGCATGCCCGGGTTCATGGGGGGGACCGTCCCCTACCTGCTGAGCACGCTGGTGTCCCTCTTCGCCCTGGAGCCCAAGCACGTCCGCCTGGTCGCCGACGGCGCGGAGAGGACCTACGACGGCATCGCCGGGGTGGTCGTCGCCAACGGCAACTATTACGGGGGAGGCATGATGATCTCGCCCCACTCGCGCTTGGACGACGGGCTCTTCCACGTCGTCGTGATGATGCAGAGGGCCCCGCGCAGGCTGGCGGCCGCGCCCTGGAGGATCTACAGGGGCACCCACCTGGGCCTGCCCGAGTTCGAGGAACTGACCTGCCGGGAGCTGGTCATCGAATCCCGCGAGCGCATGCTGCTGCAGCCGGACGGCGAGGTCTTCGGGGAGGCCCCCTTCCGCTTCACCAACGTGCCGGGCGCCCTGCGGGTGATGTCGGTTTGAGCCGGAAGGAGGGGCGGGGGGCCGGCAAGGCGCGGCCTCCTCGCGCCTCGGCCGCGGAGGGGGGGCCGTGAGGGCGCCGGGCGGCGGCGGATGGAGCTGGCGGAACACGTAGAAACGGGGAGCGACATGGAGAACATGCGACCGGAAGAGATACGCGACAGGTTCGGCGGACTTCCCTACATCACCCCGTACCAGAGCATCTACGCGCTGACGGACGCCGACGGCCATCTGGTGGAACTGCACGAGTTTCACGCGCGGGGGGCCTGCACGGGCGGCGCGGCCTGGGAGGTATTCCACTTCGCGCGCACCTCGCCCCTCATCCTGGAGGCGCGCCGGGAGGGGCCCCGCAACGTCTTCGTCTGCCGCGCCGGGGTCACCGACCTGGACCTCATCCCCGGCCTGGCCTCGGCCGGCCTGGAGCGGGTGAGCATCCTCGAGGACGTGGTGGAGCTGACCTACGCCGGGCTGGCGGGGGGCGGGGTCGCCGCCACCGCCTGCCGGGGACTGGCGCGGGGCGTCCTGGGCATGGAGGTGGAGGCCGTGGGGGGAGGCGCCAAGCTGGGGCGCGCCAGGCTGACCCTGCCCCGCCTGCGCAAGCTGGTGGTGGGGCTGGACGACACCGACGACAAGGAGCAGGGGGCCACCTGGGCCGTGGCCAACGAGGCGGCCTGGCTCACCGGGCAGGAGGGGATGGCGGTTTACCTCTACCACGTCATCAACCAGCTCTTCCCCCAGAACCCCTACCGCACCACCAACTGCTGTTCCACCGCGGTGGCCTTCGGGGTGCACGAGGCCCGCCTGGAGGAGGCGCTGGATTTCTTCCTGGAGCGGGTGAAGGAGCGGTGCTACAGCGACGAGGCCGCCGCCGCCGTGATGCAGCGGGTCCGCGTGCCGCAGGAGCTCTTCCGCTACACCCGGTCCGTGAAGTCGCGGATGGTGGAGGAGGAGGAGACCGCCCGGCTGGCCGAGTGGCTGGGCATCCGGCTGGTCTCCGTCACCGGGAAGCGGGGCATGACCGGCGCCCTGGCCGCGCTGGGCATGTGCGACGACCCCGACGAGGCCGTCAAACCCTACGCCTGATCCAACCGCAATCCGGGGTCAGTCGTTCATGCCGCGCCACGCGGCACCACGGAAGGATGA
>CAZETE010000033.1:0-25761 GCA_964515075.1 uncultured Actinomycetota bacterium
CATGGACGAGGTCATCTTCGAGGAGTTCAAGGGCACCGGCAACATGGAGCTGCACCTGGACCGCAAGCTGGCGGACAAGCGCATCTTCCCGGCCATCGACATAGAGAAGTCGGGCACCCGCAAGGAGGAGCTGCTGATGGAGCCGCCCGAAGCGCAGGTGGTATGGAAGCTGCGCCGGGTGCTGCACTCGCTGGACCCCAACGCCGCCATCGAGCTGCTCATCGAGAAGATCAAGAGCACCTCCAGCAACGTGGAGTTCTTAGTCGAGATACAGAAGTCGCCCATCGCCTGAAGCCCGCGCGGGGGCGCTCCCGGACGGGCCGGCGGCCCGCGGTTGTCATCCGCGGGCGCGGTGGTATAATGTGAGGATTGCGGATTCAGATGGACGGAGGTAGCGAGGGTGAAAAAGGGAATTCATCCGGAATACGTGGAGGCCACGGTCACCTGCTCCTGCGGGGAGACCTTCAAGACCCGCTCGACCAGCCCCACCCTGAAGGTGGAGCTCTGCAGCAAGTGCCACCCCTTCTACACCGGCAAGCAGAAGCTGGTGGACACGGGGGGGCGCGTGGAGCGCTTCGAGAAGCGCCACGCCGCCACCCGCGGCAAGAAGAAGGAGGCGGAGAAGGCGGCCGGGAGCTAGCCGGCCCCCGTGCCCGCGTGGAGCCGCTGATCGACCCCCTCCCCCTCAAGGCGCTGCTGTCGTCTGCCGCGGCCTCCCTCTTCGGCGCCGGGGCAAAGGACGACTTCAGCGTGGGCGGGCAGGCGGTCATCGAGGGCGTGATGATGCGCTCCCGCGCCCACTGGGCCCTGGCGGTGCGCAAGCCGGACGGCGGCATCTACAGCGCCTGCCGCCCCCTCGACTCCATCCTGCTGCGCCGCCCCGGCTTGAACAAGCCCTTCATCCGCGGCGTCCTCAACCTGGGGGGCATGCTCGCCCTGGGCCTCAAGGCGCTGCAGGAGTCGGCGGACGTCGCGCTGGCGCCGGAGGGGGAGGCGCCGACCGCCGCCGGCGGGGCCGGAGAGGAGGAAAGGCGGTCCGGGGGGTTCGGCTGGCTGGAGTTCTCCATCTCCCTGGCCCTGGCCCTGGCCCTCTTCGCCTCCCTCTTCATCGCCCTGCCCACCTGGCTGGCGCCCCTCGTCGCCGGCGGCCGGCAGCAGAACGTGGTCCTGCTGAACCTGGTGGAAGGCCTGCTGCGCATCGCCGTCTTCGTCGCCTACCTGCTGGCCACCTCGCTGCTCCCCGACATCCGGCGCCTCTATCAGTACCACGGGGCCGAGCACCAGTCCATCCACCTCTACGAGGACGGCCTGCCCCTGGAGCCGGCGGAGGCGCTGAAGCGGGGCACCGACCACCTGCGCTGCGGCACCTCCTTCATGCTCTACGCCCTGGTGCTGACGGTGCTGGTCTACTCGCTGCTGGGAAGGCCGGTCCTGTGGGTGCGCGTGCTGGAGCGGCTGCTGCTGCTCCCGGTCGTCGCCGGGCTGGCCTATGAGATAATGAAGCTGGCGGACCGCCACCGGGAGAACCCCTTTCTGCGCGCCGTCGCGGCCCCGGGGCTGGGCCTGCAGAAGCTGACCACCCGCCGGCCGGACCAGGGGCAGGCGGAGGTGGCGCTGACCTCGCTGCGCGCGGTGCTGGACGCCGAAAATAGAGAGTATGTGCATGGTACGGGCGGGGTCAGTGCGCCCGTGGACAGGGGCAACGAATCATAAGAGGGAATCGACAAGGGGGCCTGACCCCCGGCAACGAGCGAGAGGCAAGGTAGTGGAAGAATGGACATCCGGACGAGGCTCGACGGGATAGAGCGGACCTACGAGGACCTCAACCGGAAGCTGGCCGACCCCGAGGTCTTCTCCGACCAGCAGCGCTACCGGGAGCTCTCCCGCACCCACGCGGAGATGGCGGAGATCGTCAACCGCTACCGCGAATACCGCAAGACCGAGGAGGAGCTGGAGGAGGCCCGCTCCATGCTCAAGGAGGGGCAAGAGCCGGAGATGGAGGAGTACCTCCGGGACGAGGCCGGGGAGGCGGAGGGCAGGCTGGCCCGGCTGGAGGACGAGCTGCGGCAGATGCTGCTGCCCCGCGACCCCCGGGACGAGCGGAACGTGATCATGGAGATCAGGGCGGGGACGGGAGGCGAGGAGGCCGGGCTCTTCGCGGGCGAGCTCTTCCGCATGTACGCCCGCTACGCCGAGTCGCGCCGCTGGAAGGTGGAATCCCTCTCCTCCAACCCCTCCGACCTCGGCGGCTTCAAGGAGATCATCTTCGAGGTCAAGGGGAAAGGCGCCTACAGTCGCCTCAAGTACGAGTCGGGCGTCCACCGCGTGCAGCGCATCCCGGTGACCGAGTCGGGCGGGCGCATCCACACCTCCGCCGCCACGGTGGCGGTGCTGCCCGAGGCCGAGGAGGTGGAGGTGGAGATCGCCCCCAACGACCTCAAGGTGGACGTCTACCGCTCCACCGGGCCGGGGGGCCAGTCGGTCAACACCACCGATTCCGCGGTGCGCGTCACCCACCTGCCCAGCGGGCTGGTGGTCTCCTGCCAGGACGAGAAGTCGCAGCTGCAGAACAAGGAGAAGGCCCTGCGCATCCTCCGCGCGCGCCTGCTCAAGAACGAGCAGGACCGCCAGCAGCGGGAGCAGGCCGAGGCCCGGCGCTCCCAGGTGGGGTCGGGGGACCGCTCCGAGCGCATCCGCACCTACAACTACCCGCAGGGGCGCATGACCGACCACCGCATCGGGCTGACCCTCTACCGCCTCGATTCCATCCTGGAGGGGGAGATCGACGAGATCATCGAGTCCCTGGCCGCGCACGACCGGGAGGAGAGGCTGCAGCGGATGGCCGCGCAGGAGACATGAGCGGGACGGCCTCCGGGCGGCCCCGCTGCGTCGCGGACCTGTTGAAGGAGGCCGCCGCCCGGCTGGAGGAGGGGGGCGTCGCCAGCCCGCGCCTCAACGCCGAGACCCTGCTGGCCGAGGCCACCGGCATGACCCGGGTGGAGCTCTACGCCCATTACGGAAGGCCGGTGCCGCCAGGGGAGGCCGGGAGGTTCCGCGCCCTGCTCGAGCGCCGCCTGGCCCACGAGCCCCTGCAGTACATCACCGGCCTCCGCGGCTTCCGCCGCCTCTGCCTGCGCGTGGGCCCGGGGGTGTTCATCCCCCGTCCCGAGACCGAACTGCTGGTGGAGCGGGCCCTGCGGAGGATGGAGGAGGACCCCCGCCTGACGGTGGCCCTGGACCTGGGCACCGGGTCCGGCTGCATCGCGCTGGCGCTGGCGCAGGAGGACCCGCGGGCCGAGGTCCACGCCACCGACGTCTCCGCGGCCGCCCTCGAGGCGGCCGGGCGCAACGCGGAGGCCTGCGGGCTTGCGGGCCGGGTGAGCTTCTACCACGGGGACCTCTTCGACCCCCTGCCGGGGCGCCTGCGCGGCGGCGTCCACCTGGTCCTCTCCAACCCTCCCTACATCCCCGAGGGGGAGTACGCGGAGCTGCCCCCGGAGGTCCGGGAACACGAGCCCCGCCTGGCCCTGCTGGCGGAAGGGGACGGCACCGGCTTCCACCTGCGCATCCTAAGAGGGGCGCGCGACTGGCTCGTACCGGGGGGCTGGGTGATCGTGGAAGTGGGGGCCCCGCAGGCCGCCCCGGTCAGGGAACGGGCGCTCGAGGCGGGATACGAGGCGGCGGAGGTGGCCTTCGACTACAACGGGCTGCCGCGTTTCGTGGAGGCCCGCGCGGCGGGGGGGGCATAGGCGGCGGGGGCGGCGGCTCAACTACTGCCGCCTGCGTTTTTGTATTATAATCACGGGGTGGGACCCGAGGGCGGAAAAGGGAGCAACATGCCGGAGGAAGAGGCCAGGCCCGACCGGGAAGTCGCAGGCGAGCTTGACGCGCAACTCTCCAAGCAATCGGTGGAGCTGCTGATCGCTCTCAACGCCGCCATGGTCAACATCCACATGTACCCTCCCACCAGCGACATGATCTCCACCTCGGTGGAGGCGGGATACGACCGCCTCTCGGGGATCGTCTCCCGCACCTCCAAACTGAGCCTGGGCGAGGCCAACAACCTCCTGCTGGTCAACGGGGTCAAGCTGGACGAGAAGGACCAGGCGCGCCCCCCGGTGGTCGCCTTTCTCACCTCCCTCCGCCGCCGCGACGTCTTCAGCATCACCATCTCCCGGGGCCTCACCGTGCAGGAGTTCCGCTCCTTCCTGGAGGTCATGGCGGAGGAGCCGGAGAAACTGCGCGCCCAGGGCGGGCTGACCGAGGCGCTGCGCAACCGGCAGGTGGAGAACATCCTGGTGAACGAGCGCCGCTACATCTCCGTCTCGGAGGACGAGGAGGTGGCCGCGGCCAAGGAAGAGGAGGGGGCGGGCGAGGCGGAGGCGGCCCTGGCCAGGCTGCGCCAGGAAGAGATCCAGCGCCTCACCGAGAAGCTCAAGGACGAGCGCTTCATCGGCTTCATCCTGGGCCGGGAGGGCCGGGAGGAGCTGGGGGAGGAGGCCCTGGCCGACATCCTGGGCAACCCCCCGCGCATGGGCATCCTGCTGCGCCAGGCCATCCGCGAGATAGTGGCCGAGGTCGAGGAGCCGGAGCGGGCCCTGGGGCTGATCGTCGAAGGGCTGGAGAAGGCGGCCGAGCTCATCGCCGGGCTGCGGCAGCCCGAACTGGAGGAGATGGACGTCGCCGAGCTCTGCAAGGCCGTGGGCTTCCTGGAGCCGTCCGAGTTGAAGGAGTACCTCCTCTCCGAGCTGCCGGAGACCCTTACGGCCATGGGCCTGCGGCGCCGGGCGCTGGAGGGCCTGCGCGAGTCCAAGGTGCTCGGCCTGCTGGAGAACGTCATCCGCGAACACGACGCCCTGAAACCCGCCAACGGCCAGCCCCATCCGGAGCCGGCGAAGGAGGAGCGCTACCAGGCGCTCTCCGCGCTCATCGACGAGATCTACGCCTCGTCGGTGGGCAAGCCTTGGGAGGCGGCGGTGAGCGACCGCATCTTCCAGGCGGACATGTGGAAGAAGATCAGCGAGTCCCGCGAGGCCGGCGGGGAGGCGGGGTCCTCGACGCTGGTCTACCAGATCTCCAGCTTCCTGGTCAACGAGGGCCTGGGCTTAGACATCGACGAGCTGTCCCGGGGCCTCTCCATCGACGAGACCATCCCCCGCCTCATCGAGAAGCTCTACAAGGCCGACAACCCGGAGGCGGCGGACAAGCTCGTCCGCCAGCTGATGGACAACCTCAACGACATGAGTCCGGAGATCCGCCTGAAGACCGCCCAGACCCTGCAGAGGCTGCCGGAGATCATCCGGCTGGGGCAGACCCTGCAGGAGGCCGCCCTGGCCAACGAGCTCAAGGGCCAGCTGCTGCAGCGGCTGGAGAAGGAGCGCGAGCTGGACGAGATCTACGGCGCCCTCTCCGCCAACCTGGCGGCCATGGCCGGGCAGTTCATCATGGGCGAGAACTACGGCGCCGCCATCGAGATCATCGACACCTTCTGGCGCCACCGCAGCCCCTCGGAGATGCGCAAGCCGGAGCAGCAGAGGCTGGCCATGGAGGCCGTCGAGAGCATCGCCACCCCGGAGCTGCTGGAGGGCCTGGCGGACGTGCTGCGGGAAGGCGACGTCGGGACCGTCACCGAGGTGGCCAACATCCTCATCAAGTTCGAGAACAAGTCGGTGCAGCCCCTCATCCAGGTGCTCAAGGACAGCGACGACATACTGGTGCGCAAGGTCACCTTCGACGCCCTGGAGCACATCGGCAAGGACGCCATCAAGACCCTCATCAACGACCTGGAGCGCTACGATCCCTGGCACATGTACCGCAACATCATCTCCATCCTGGCGGAGATCGGCAACCGCTCCATCATCCAGTCGCTGTCCCGCTTCATCAACCATCAGAACCCGGAGGTGCGCCGGGAGACGGTCAAGGCCGTGGGCCGCATCCAGACGGCCGAGACCATCTCCCTGCTCCTCGAGGGCTTGAAGGACCGGGACGAGATGGTGCAGCGCGAGTGCTGCCTGGCCCTGGGGCGCATCGGCGACATCTCCACCGGCCCGGCGCTGCTGGAGATCATCAAGCCGCCGCGCAGCATGCGCTACAAGCGGGCTTACGGCCCGGCGGTCAAGTCGGCGGCGGTATGGGCCCTGGGGCGCATCGGCGACTTCTCCTCCGCCCCGGAGATCGCGCGGCTCCTCAAGAAGAGATACTGGATGCCGGTGCGGCGCGCGAGGCACTCCGAGATCAGGCAGGAGGCGGCGCGCGCCCTGGGCGCCATCGGGGCGCCGGAGAGCCGCGAGCTGCTCATCCGCTGCTCCGGCGACCGGGACGAGAAGGTGCGCAAGGCCTGCCAGGATTCCCTGAGGGCGATGCAGTCCCGCGGGGCCGCCCACGCCTGACCGCCCCCCTTCCCGCCGGTCCGCGTCCCGCCGGGCGGGCCCCTACCCGGACCCCGCCTCCCCTGCTCCCCGCTCCGGGCCCGCCCCCTTGAGGTAGGCGAGCAGCCCGTTGAGCAGGGCGCGCTGCGTCAGGCAGAAAGCCAGAAACGCAAGCAGGGTGGCCGTGCCGAGGACGTTGTAGAGCAGGTCGTCTCCTGGGAAAGCGTTCTTGTGGAAGACGTAGTAGTTGAGGATGCCCCGGCCGGCGAAGGCGACGAAGAGCAGGTTGGGCAGCCATGCGGCCAGCAGGAAGACCAGGCCTGCCAGGAGCAGGGCGCGGTTGTTCGCTAAGAGCTTTTCCAGGTGCTCGTCCAGGACGAAGGGGCCTTTCCTGATCCTGCGCATGCCCTTGGAGGAGTGGTAGCGCTCCAGGAAGTCGTCCACGGCCCGCCCGCCTTCCCCCCGCCCGAGCATGCGGAGCGCGCGCAGGCAGTTGGCCGCGCCCAGGGCCAGGGCGGCCAGGCAGAGGGCCAGCGCCAGGTCGACCAGGGCCAGGGGGACCCTGGAGGGCCGGGTGACGTCCAGCTCGGTGTCGGGCCCCGAGGGCTTCCAGACGTACCCGCCCCGCCTGTCCACGTACCCCCACGCCCCGCCCACCTCGACGGGCGCCAGCCCCGAGGAGAAACCCAGCGCGCCGTCGTAGCGGGGGCTTATGGCGACGCCCCCGGAGGCGTCCATGTAGCCCCAGACGCCCCGCTTCCTGTAAGGGGCCAGGCCCTCGCTGAACGGCCCCACCTCCTCCGGCCCCGGCTCGATGACCGTGCGGCCGGAGGGGTCGATGAAGCCCCACTCGCGCCCGGTCCTCACCGCCGCCCGGCCCTCGCTGAAGGCCCGGGCCGATTCGAAGGACGGCGCGATGGCCGTCCTGCCGGAGGCGTCGACGTAACCGTACCTGCCCCCCTCCTCCATCAGGGCCAGGCCCTGCGAGAAGGCGCGGTAGGAGAGGAGCGACTGCCACTGCTCGACGTCCGGCAGGTCCCGCCCGCCCGCCTCCCCCTCCCCGGCGGGTTGCGGGAGGCCGGCGGGGGGCGGGAGGGTTATCGCCAGCTCGCCCGAACGGTCGACGTACCCGTAGGCGGAGCCCTCCAGGGTCAGGGCCAGGCCCTCGGAGAAGCGGCCCGCCCAGTCGAAGCGCGGCGCGATGGCGTAGCCGCCGGAGGCGTCGATGTAGCCGTAACGGCCTTCCGTGACCACCACCGCCAGGCCGCCGCAGAAGGCGTCGGCGAGGTCGAAGCGGGGGGCGATGGCCAGGCGGCCCTCCCGGTCGGCGTAACCGTACCTCCCTTCCACCTCGACCACGGCCAGGCCCTCGGAGAAGCGGCCCGCCCAGTCGAAGCGCGGCGCGATGGCGTAGCCGCCGGAGGAGTCGATGAAGCCCGTGCGGCCGTCGACGACCACCCGGGCCCGCCCCTCGCTGAAGCCGTCGGCCCACTGGTAGCGGGGGGATATGGCCACCCTGCCGTAGCCGTCCGCGTAACCGAAGCCCCGGTTGGACTCGATGGGCAGGAGCAGGTCCCTGCGGCCGCAGGAAGGGAGGGAGAGGAGCAGGAAGAAGGAGGCGAAGAGCAGGGCCGGCAGGGCCCGCCGCCGCCCCGCCCCGCCGCTCAAGCGCCCCTCCCCTCCGCCAGAAGCCGGATCTCCTCCGCCGACTCGTCGTGCAGGCGCAGCCGGTACTGGAAGAGGGGCATCCCGGTCTCCCGCAGGGCCCGCCGCACGCCGCCCCCCAGTTCCTCCAGGGTCATCCAGCGCACCTCGCTGATCTCCTCGAAGTCCTGCTGCCCCAGTTCCCCCCCGGCCGCGAAGGCGGTGAGGACGTAGGAGGTCCAGTCCTCGAACTCCGGCCCGCAGGTGAAGCGGGGGCGGAGGAGCAGGATGAAGCGGTCGAACTCCAGCTCCAGGCCGGTCTCCTCCCGCGCCTCGCGGCGCGTCCCTTCCTCGAGGCCCTCGTCCGGGTGGACGGCCCCCGAGGGAGCCCGGTAGACGCCGGGCGGGAAGAAGGGCTTGGCGATGGCGGCGAACTCGCGGTAGCCGCGGTCCCGGAAGATGAAGAAGGTGACGTCGTGGGAGCGCCCGCGTTTGCGCGAGCCGCGCAGCATGGAGAACTCGGCGGGCGTGAGCTCCATGGCCAGCTCGACCTCCCGCGGTACCCCGTACCTCTCCATCAACCCCCGCACCTGCTCCTCGCGGACGTAGCTCATGCGCCCGCCTCCCCGGGGCGGAGGTCGCCGGCGGCGACCCTGATCAGCCCGCCCTCCGAATCCAGCAGCAGGAAGCCTTCCCCGTCCACTCCCCGCATGATCCCCCGGAGCTCCGGTTTCCCGCGGAAGGCCCCGCCGGGCACGCTGAAGGGGGGCAGCACCGTGACCGTCTCGCCCATCCAGGCCAGCGCCTCCGCGTATTCCCGGGCCCATGCCCCGGGGGCTCCGGCGGCCCGGCTCTCCACCTCCTTAAGCAGCGACCGCAGGAGGAGGTCGGGGTCGAAGCGCCGGCCCTCCTCGACCAGCAGCGAGGTGGCCGCGGGGAAGGGGAGTTCGCCCGGGCCGTAGTCCAGGTTGATGCCGATGCCGACCACGGTGAGGCCGCGCCCCGCCCCGGCCAGGGACTCGGCCAGGACGCCGCCGGCCTTGCGCCGCCCGTACACCAGGTCGTTGGGCCACTTGACGCGGGGGCCGGACCCGCCGAGGGCGCGGACGGCCGCGACGGCCGAGATGCAGGCCAGGCGGGTGGCCAGCGGCCCCGGCATGCCCTCAAGCACCAGCGAGGCCAGCAGGCTCTTGTCCGGCAGGTCGAACCACCCGCGCTGCAGGCGCCCCCGCCCCGCCTCCTGGTGGCGCGCGCGCACCACCAGCCCCGCCCCGCCCTTACCGGCCTCCACCAGCCGGCGGGCTTTCAGGTTGGTGGAATCGACGCTGTCGTATTCGGCTGGGTACCACATGGTCATATTGTAACGGAAAAGCGACGGTGCCCGGCACCGTCAGGTCCTCAGCGTCTCGAAGAGCGCCTTGCCCTTGTGCAGCGTCTCCTCGTATTCGTCCTGGGGCGAAGAGTCGACGGTGATGCCCCCGCCCACCTGGAACCAGGCCGTCTCCCCCCGGGCGATGATGGTGCGGATGGCTATGTTCAGGTCGGAGCGGCCGTTGAAGCCCAGGTAGCCGATGGACCCGGTGTAGACGCTGCGCGCGGTGGGCTCCAGCTCGTCCAGTATCTCCATGGCGCGGATCTTGGGGGCGCCGACGATGGACCCGCCGGGGAAGGCGGCCCGCAGCAGGTCGGCCTGGTCCCGCCCCGCGTGCAGGCGGCCGCTGACCGTGGAGACCAGGTGGTGCACGGTGGCGTAGGACTCCAGCACCGCGTGCTCGTCCACCGACACGCTGCCGTACTCGCACACCCTTCCCAGGTCGTTGCGGAGCAGGTCCACGATCATGGCCAGTTCCGCCCGGTCCTTCGGGCTGGCCAGGAGTTCCTCGCGCAGCCGGCGGTCCTCGCCGGGGTCGGCGGAACGGCGCCGGGTGCCCTTGATGGGGCGGGTCTCCACCCTGCGCCCCTCCACCTTGAGGAAGCGCTCGGGCGAGGACGAGCAGACGTGGCCCTCCACGAGGTTCAGGTAGGCGGAGAAGGGGGCGGCGTTGAGGCGGCGCAGCAGCCGGTAGGTCTCCCAGGGGTGGCGCTTCAGGGTGGTGGAGAAGCGCTGGGTCAGGTCGGCCTGGTAGATGTCTCCCGCCAGGATGTATTCCTTGATCCGCTTGACCGCCGCCACGTACTCGTCGTGGGTGAAGTTGGAGGTGAACCCCGCCCCGCCGCCGCCCCCGCTCCAGGCGGGCTTGAGCGGCGCCGCCTCCAGCAGGCGCAGGGCCCGCTCCCGGCAGGCGCCGCCGCCGTCCGGCGGGGTGAGGAAGAGCAGGGTGCGCCGGCGGCGGTGGTCGTGGGCCACCACCTTGTCGTAGAAGCCCAGGGCCATCTCCGGCAGGGCGATGTCGTCGGTCACCGTGGCCGGGAGCCTCTCGAGGTAGCGGCCCAGCTCGTAGGAGAGGTAACCCATGGCCCCCCCGACGAAGGGCGCGCCCTCGCCGCCGGGCCCGGGGATGCGCCGCGCGCCCAGCTCGCGCCGCAGGGCCTCCAGGGGGTGTTCCCGCGCGGTCCGCCGTCCCCCGCCCCGCTCGAGGTAGGTGGACTTCCCGCCGCGGAAGAGCAGCACCAGGTAGGGGTCGAAGCCCATGAACGAATAGCCGCCGTAGCCCTCCATCTCCAGGCTGGAATCCAAAAAGACCGAGTAGGGGAGGTGGGCGACGCGGTCGAAGATCTCCTCCGGGGCGCCGGCCCCGCTGAGGTCCTCCACCTGCGGCTCCAGCGTCACCGCGCGGGCGGCGGGGAGCCCGCTCACGCGCACGCCTCCAGGAAGTTCTCGAGCAGCCGCAGGCCCCCCGCGGTCATGAAGGACTCGGGGTGGAACTGTATGCCCTCGACGGGGTACTCGCGGTGCCGCAGGCCCATGACCACCCCGTCGGGGGCGCGGGCGCTCACCTCCAGGCACTCCGGCAGGCCCTCCTCGCAGACGGCCAGGGAATGGTAGCGCGCGCACTCGATGGGCGAGGGCAGGCCGCGGAAGACCCCCCGCCCGTCGTGGTGGACGGCGGAGGTCTTGCCGTGCACGGCGCGGGGCGCGCGGCCGACCTTCCCCCCGAAGACCTCCCCGATGCACTGATGGCCCAGGCACACGCCCAGCAGCGGCGTGCGCGGCCCGAAGGCGGCGATGACCTCCCGGGAGATGCCCGCCTCGCCGGGGGTGCAGGGGCCGGGGGAGATGACGATGCCGGCGGGGGCCAGCTCCTCGATCTCCTCCAGGGTGACGCGGTCGTTGCGGCAGACCACCGGGTCGGCCCCCAGGACGCCCAGGGACTGCACCAGGTTGTAGGTGAAGGAGTCGTAGTTGTCGATCATCAGGACCTTGCCGCGGGCACCGTTCCCGCCCACCGCCTCACCTCCAAAAGAAAAAGGCCGGCACCCGGCTGGGTGCCGGCCGCGGGGCCGCCTAACATGCCAGCGCCATTATCGCGCCGCCCGCGCGAAAAATCAAGCACAGAACGGGTATAAGGCCGGGGAAGGCCGCCCCGGGGCGGGGCCCGGCGCCTAGAAGCCCAGGTCCTCCGGCACCAGCACCACCTTCAGGTCCGTCAGCAGCGGGCGCATGGAGGTGATCAGGGTGGCCCGGCAGATGGACAGCTCCGCGTGGCAGTCGGTGCACTGCCCCCGCTTCACGCAGGGAAGGTCCAGGTTGTAGCGGATGGCGTTGGCCGGCGCGGCCACCCCGCGGATGCGCGCCATGGCCTCCTCCAGGTCGGCGGTGAGCTTGTTGGAGCCGGCCACCACCACCACCGTCGAGGGCCCGAAGGTCATGCCGCAGAGCCGGTTGCCCACCCCGTCCACGTTGACCAGGTCGCCCTTTAAGGTTACGGCGTTCGAGGAGCACAGGTAGTAGGGGCAGAGCAGCGAGCGCTTGCGCACCTCCTGGGTCTCTGAAAAACTCATCTCGGGGTCGTGCACCAAGACCTCGTCCCCCCGCCCCCGCAGAGCCTCGATGAGCCCCAGTTCGCGCACGGTCATGGAGCCGCCGCAGCCCACCTGCGAGCCGGGCGGGATGATGGAGAGCACCTCCCGCACCGCCGCCTCCCGCCCCTCCGTCACGCGGGCGTCCATGCCCCGCCGGCGCAGGCCGGCCGCGGCCGTCTCGCAGCGCGCCTCGCGGTACTTCGCCCGGACTCCTTCCCAATCGGTGGTGCTCATCTCCATCCCTCCTCCGCGGATCCGTTCCTTCGCACCATTATATATGCCTGATATATATATGCCTGATACATGCTCATTCACTATGGCGGAGCGCCCCCGCTTATTCTATAATCAGCGTATCTTTTTTCATAAAAGGCATGAAACGCGACTGGGAGGATGAGCAATGGCGGACACCCTGGAGATCTACGGAAAGACGTTCAAGCCCGGCAAGGTCATCGACAACCCCTCCGACGCCCAGATGCGGGAGTGGGCCCTGGAGCAGGGGGGCCAGGTGACCCAGGTGGGCAACCTGTCGGTCATCACCGCGGTGCGCAACCGCTCCGCCAAGTTCACCGAGATATACCACGGCAAGGAGCCCGACGCCGGCGAGCTGGAGCTCATCGGCAAGGTCTTCGACTACCTCAAGGACAAGGAGGTCATCCGCCTGGACCGGCGCATGTGCCGGCACCCCGACTACCGCTTCCACGCCCGCGTCTACGTCACCTCCGGGTTCGCCCGCATCCCGCTGATGTGGGGCAACACCCTCTTCGAGCAGGAGGAGCCCGACGGGCAGCCCGATTTCGTCACCATCACCGTGGCCGAGTGGCCGGAGCGCCGGGTGATGGTCTTCCCCGAGGAGGGACTGACCGTCATCCTGGGAAGCGACTACAAGGGCGAGAACAAGAAAGCCATGCTCCGCCAGCTGATGTACGCGGTCAAGAAGCGCCAGAGCCTGGGGCTGCACGCCGGCTCCAAGACCGTCCGGGTGAAGGACGGGGACCGCATGAAGGACGTGGGCTTCCTCTTCTTCGGTCTCTCCGGCACCGGCAAGACCAGCCTCACCTGCCACTCGCACTGGCTGGAGTCGCCGGAGCGCGTCTTCATCCACCAGGACGACGTGGTCATCCTGCGCCCCGACGGCAGCGCCCTGGGCACCGAGAACTCCTACTACATCAAGACCGACGCCCTGGACATCAAGTCCCAGCCCCTGCTCTACGCGGCCTGCCTGAGTCCCCGCTCCATCCTGGAGAACGTCATGGTGCACGGCAAGAACGCCGTGATCGACTTCTCCGACAGCTCCATCACCTCCAACGGCCGGGCCATGGTCAAGCGGAGCGACGTGGCTTTTACCGACATCGACGTGGACCTGCAGCAGGTCGGCGCCATCGTCTTCATCGTCCGCCGCCGCGACGTGGTGCCGCCGGTGGCGCGGCTCAGCCCGGAGTTCGGCGCCGCCGCCTTCATGCTCGGCGAGTCCATAGAGACCTCCGCCGGCGACCCCACCATGGCCGGGCGGGCCATCCGCGTGGTGGGCACCAATCCCTTCATCGTGGGCTCGGAGGCCGAGGAGGGGAACATCTTCCTCTCCATCCTCAAGCGCAACCCGGGGATCAGGTGCTACATGATGAACACCGGGAACGTGGGCGCCACCGAGGGGACGGCGGGGGAGAACATCACCGTGCGCGACTCGGTGCACATCATCGAGATGATCGCGCGCGACCGGATCAGGTGGAAGGAGGACCCCTTCTGGGGCTACGAGGTGCCGGAGGAGGTCCCGGGCATGGACTACGAACGCTTCGACTTGAAGAACTTCTACCAGCCGGAGGAGATCCAGGCCCTCGAGGAGGCCCTGCGCAACGAGCGCATCGAGTGGCTGGAGCGCTTCTCCGACCTCGACCCCGCGGTCGTCGACGCCATCCGCGGCAGCGCCTGACCGGCGGCTGTCATCGCGAGCGCAGCGAAGCAATCTTGTTGCAGACCGGGGTCCTCATCCTGATCACTGGTAGGTATCCTCGCTGCGCCTGGTGATATGTAGCAGTATTATCAACCGGTCCTTATCGGCAATCTCGTATATCACCCGATAATCTCCCACCCGTATCCGATAGGCTCCGGCAGCGCCGACGATCTTTCTTGCGCCAGCCGGCCTGGGATCAGCTCCCAGTGAATCGATGGCGGTTATTGATCTGGTCAAGTCATCGCGGGTGATCTTCTTCCTGAGCTTTATAAGGTCGCGGTCGGCGGCTGGGGATATCTCAATATCGTACACGCTTTGAACCCGGTTTCACGGCTTTATCCTCCCCCGCCTCAAGCTCTTCGCGGGCTTCATTCCAGGAGCGGCCGCCCTTCTTCCGGTATTCCGCCTGGGCTTCCCTTATCACCGGGAGGAGCAGGGTGTCTTCGCGTCTCTCCAGCCACTCATGCACGGCCTCGGCAACCAGGTCGCTGGCGGATGCGTGCCTCCTGGCAGCCTCTACTTTCAAGGTCGTATACAGGTCATCGTCATGGAACACGACGGTCATCCGCTTGGTCATGAGATCACCCCTTCCATCGATGCGTAAATACACATATACGTACATACGTATCATAATCCCGGGCAGTGACGATTGCAACAGGGCAGAAAGGGCAGACGTTTACAGCGAGGTGAGGCGGCGGGGCCCCAGGCGTCCTTGCGGGTCGGCCAGGGCCCGGTCGATGGCGGCGATCATCTCCTCGCGGTCGCGGTTGAGGGTGCCGTACACCGGGACGTAGTTGGAGACGTGGTCGGAGAGGAAGTGCGCCCCTTCCACGTCCAGTGTTCCCAGCATCAGCCGGAGTTCGCGCATCACTGTCTCCCCGCTCGCCTCGACGAATTCCCCCCGCGCGATCTCCTCCCACAGCTCGCTGCCGGGCACCGGGTAGAAGGTGCGGGGGCGGATGAAGTCGGGGCGCATGCGGTTGAGGACCAGCGCGGTGTTGCGGGCGTGCTGCTCCCAGCGCTCCTCGCCGCCCAGCCCCAGCAGCACGTAGGCGCTCAAGGCGATGCCCGCCTCCTTCACCCGGCGCGCCGCCTCCACCATGCCCTGCGAGTCCACGCCCTTGTTGACCAGGCGCAGGATCTCGTCGTCCCCCGACTCCAGGCCCAGGTAGATGATGTCCAGGCCCGCTTCCTTGAGTTTCTTTAAGGCCTCGGGGGACTTGCCCTTCAAGAACCGCGCCCCGCCGTAGCTGGAGACGCGCTGCGCCTCGGGGAAGAGGTCGCGCGCGTAAGCGATGATCCCGGCCAGCCGGTCCGAGTTCATGGCCACGGTGTTGCCGTCCGCCAGGAAGATGGAGGGGACGCGCGGGTACAGCAGGCGCGCCCTGCGCAGGTCGGCCCGGACCTCCTCCTCCCCCCGCACCCGGTACTTCTTCATCTTGTACATGGAGCAGAAGGTGCAGGCGTTGTGGGGGCACCCCAGGGTCACCTGGATGATCAGCGAACCCGCCTCGCAAGGCGGCCGGAACAGCGGCTCCTCGTACTCGGGAAACATCTGCGCATCACCTCGACCCCATACTAGCACAGGGCCGGCCGCTCCGGCACGGCCCCGCCGCCGCCGCGCCCGTTGCGAAGGGAGTTGCTAAGAAAAGATTGCGAAAAAAGGTGAATTTGGGGCCTGACCCCAAATCATGATACGTTGCGAAGGGAGTTGCGAAAAAAGGTGAATTTGGGGCCTGACCCCGGATCATGCGTTTGGGAAAGGGGTTGCGGGGTATACTGTATGGAAACCGGGAGGAGGTCCCGGAATCGGAAAGGAAGGGCAATTCTGCGGGCCGCCGGGCTCGGCCGCAAGGGAAAAACAGGAGGTCATCATGGTGAAAAGCAGGTCCAGGCGGGTCTTCGTGTCGCTGCTGGCCCTACTCCTCTGCGCCTTCCTGGCGCTGCCGCTGTCGCTCTTCGTGGGGAGGGGGGCGGCCCAGGCCGCCCCGGTCTTGAGCGTCACCAAGTCGGTCGGCAACGTCCTGCTGGGGGGCGAGGCCACCGTGAGCATCACCGCCACCAACACCTCGGCCTCCGACCGGGGGTTCAACCTCTCCATCACCGACACCTTCGGCTCCGACCCCTGGAACCCCGATCCCCCCGTAGGCGACGGCCGGAGCAAGACGGTCACCTTCGTCTCCGCCTCCGGATCCGACGGCCCCCTCACCCCCTCCTCCCTGTACACCGACCCCCTGACCAACGAGCTGACCGTGCGCTTCGACGACATCCGCGACCTGGAGCCCGGCGAGAGCACCACCATCAACATCGTGGTCAGGCCCGACGACCCGCTGTGGGCCGTGAACGACAAGATCGTGGACCACGCGACCGCCGAGGTCAACACGGTGGCCAACGGCAGCGGCGCCACCATCACGGGCACCGATGACGGCGAGTCCACGGTCATCCCCATCAAGATGATCGCCAAGAGCGCCAACCAGTCCACCGCGGACACCCAGGCCACCGGCTGCGGCGGGCTCATCGCCGGCAGGTGGCCCTACACCTACACCCTGGAAGTGCAGAACAACTACGTCAACCAGACCGACGGCGTGGTGGTCACCGACGACGTCCCCGACGGCGTCGAGTTCATGGGGATGGTCTCCGGCCCCGCCCCCGACGTCGACGTCCTGGACGACGCCACCGGCATCCGCCACCTGGAGTGGGAGGTCGGGGACATGGCGCCCGGGGCGACCTGGACGGCTACCTATAAAGCGGGCATCCGCTACGACTACTACGGCACCGACAACGGCGGCACCAACCGTCCCTGCAACGACTACAGCGGGGCGCCCGGCAGCCTGGGCGTCCCCGTGCCCGACAAGACCGGCTTCAGCAACACCGCGGAGCTCACCGCCGAGTATCAGTCGCAGCCGGTCAGCGACGACGACTCCGCGTCGGTCACCGGGACCTACGTGGCGGTCCAGAAGTCGGTCAACGCCGGCACCGTGAGCAACGGCGGCACGGTGACCTTCACCATCCGGCTCCGGGCTTCCGAGTACTACGACATCCTGCGGGACGGCGTCCTGCGGCTGGTCGACACCCTGCCGGACGGCTTCACCTACCAGCCCGCCACCGCCTCGCCGCAGCCTTCCGACTGGAGCTACGACGCCGGGACCGGGGTGACCACCATCGAGTGGGACCAGACCGTCCTCACCGGCGTTCCCGCCGGAGACACCGTGGACATCACCTTCGACGCGGTGGTCGAAGACGCCTGGGTGATCCCGCCCGACCCCGCCCACCCCTACATCGTGGCCGGCGACGTCCTGACCAACGACATCTGCTTCCAGGGGTCCTGGCACGATGAGGTGGACGCGGGCAGGCCCGACTCCCTCACCGACTGCAACTCCTCCGCCTCCACCGTGGTGGTGGGCCCCAGGCCCTCCATCTCCAAGCAGATATCCTTAAACGGCACCGACTACTACGATTCCGTCGAGGCCACCGTCGGCGACACCCTCTACTTCCGGGTGCGCTTCAACACCGCCGACGGAAGTAACCCCCTGGTCAGCGGGGTCAATTTCAGCAACGTGGACGTGGTGGACTGGTACCCGCTGGGCACTTCCCTCGTAGCCAATTCGGAGGTTATCACCTACTCCGCCTCCGGCCACTTCTCCTACGGCCATGCGGTCAAGTTCGGCGCGCACTTCGGCGACCCGCCCGAGGCGGTGGCCTCGGGCGAGCTCACCGGGGGCGCCTGGTCCCTGGGGGACGTGGCCAAGAACGGCTGGTGGCAGGCGGTCTTCCAGGTGGTGGTGGACGACGACGCCGCCCACATCGCCGACGGCAAGGTCAACCACGACTTCGCCAAGCTCTCCTGGGACAGCTCCCTGGGCAGCCAGTTCTCCGGCCGCGACCTGGCCGACCTGGTCTGCGCCGAGCCTGAACTGACCGTAGCGAAGTCGGTCCTGACCCCACCGGCGCATCCGGGCGCCGGGCAGGACTGGGTCTACCGCATCACCCTGGAAAACGTGGGCACCGCGGCGGCGCGCAACGTGCTGGTCGCCGACGTCCTTCCCCCGGGCATGCGCGGCTATGACCCCACCGGCGGGACGGTCACGGTCACGCAGGGAAGCACCGTGCTCGCCGAAGGGACGGACTACGTCCTCAGCTACGACGCCTTCACCGGGGAACTCCTCGTCGACTTCGACGACGGAGGCGCCGTCCGCACCGGGATACCCGCGCCGCCCGACCCCGCAAGCAAGGTCACCATCGATTACACGGCGCGGGTGGACAGCACCGTGGGGGCCGGCGCCTCGTTGAGGAACGACGTCGAGGTCACCTGGAGCGCCCAGGACGCCGGGACGACCCCCAACCGCGACTACGGGCCGGCCACCGCCAGCGCCACCATCCACCTGCCCGGGATCACCATCGAAAAGAGCATCGTGGGCACCGACACCGTGCCCCTGGGCACCGGGACGGCCAGCCAGGTGACCTACCGCCTCACCGTGACCGTGCCGCCCCACAACCTGGCCACCGGCAACAACGTGAACCGCCTGCAGGACGTCGTGCAGCAGGACGGTCTCGAATACGTGGCCGGGTCCACCGCCATGTCCGACGTCAGCGGCAACCCGACCACGCCGGCGCGTTTCAGGGACGGCTCCACCAGCATGGAGCCCGCCATCAACTGGACCTCCCCCAACCCCGGCTCCACGCTCACCTGGGACCTGGCCGACTCCATCAGCAACCTCGGGAAGGATGACCCCTACGTCTTCCAGGTGGACTTCAAGCTCCTGGCCACCGGGCTGATAACCCCGGTCGGCCAGGGGGGGGAGCGCCACCGACCCCTCCAACTGGAGGTTCTGGCCCAACACCGGCGGCGACCCCACCGCCGTCAACTCCGCCGACGACCGCGGCAATATCCGCTGGAGTGACGGCGACTATAGCCACGAAGCCGACTCCTCCACGGTCACCACCCACCTGCGGCAGCCTTACATGGAGATGTCCAAGACCAACGACAAGCTCGGCCCCCCCGAGGTCCCGGTGAAGGCCGGCGACACCGTCGCGTACACCATCACCGCGAGAAACACGGGGACCTCGGACTCCTACGACAACGTGATCACCGACATCCTGCCCGTGGGCATGCGGGCCGCCGACCCCTCGTCCAGCGTGGCGGTGACCGTCAACGGGGCGCCGGTGGCCTTCACCGCCGCCTGGAACGGGCCCGGCGGTGAGCTCACCGTGACCGTGGGCCCCGGGGTGAGCGTGCCCGCCGGCCAGGCCCTGGTGGTCACCTACACCGCCACCGTCGACGGCAACATCGGCTCGGGGGCCACCCTCGTGAACAACGCCTACGCCGAGTACCGCTCCGAGCAGGGCGCGGGCCGGCACGTCACCAGGGACGACGACTCCACCGGCAGGAACAAGGCCAGCTCGCGGGTGCGAGCCCCCGAGGTGACCTCGGTCAAGACGGCGCTGAACACCCCCGCCGCCATCGGGGACACCGTGGGGTATGAGATCCAGATGACCGTTCCGGCCGGGACGGTCATGTACTCGCCCCAGGTCACAGACATCATCGACTCGGACGGCATCGAGTACGTGGCCGCCAGCTCCTCGCTGAGCCGCGTGTCCGGGCCCAGCCCCGGCCCGGCCCTCGGCTTCATCGACGGGTCCCAGCCCGCGGTGGACTACGATGACCCCGACCCCGGCGCCACCTTCACCTGGCTGCTCAACGACGTGGACAACAGCGCGGGCTCGGACTTCACCTTCAAGCTCAGCTTCCAGTGCAGGATAACCGGCCTCATCGACCCGGCCGGCTCTCCCACCGACCCGGACAACTGGACCTGGTGGTGGACCCACGGGGGGGACCCCACCGCCGACAATGCGGCCGTCGACGTGGCCGTGGTGGCCTGGAGCGACGGCGTTGAGCCCCACGGCGACACCACCCCTCCGGTCATCCAGCGCGTCCGGCAGCCCCACCTCGACCTGGATAAGGAGAACGACTCGGGAGGCACGGCGCTGCCCGGCGGCACCGTCGGATACACCATCACCGTCGAGAACAGCGGGTCCGAGACCTCCTGGCGGAACGTCCTGGTGGACACCCTGCCCGACTACATGACGGACACCGATCCCTCGCCCACCGTCGCGGCCGAACTGGACGGGAACCCGCTCACGCCCGGGACGCACTTCACCGCCTCCATGACCGGCAACCAGCTGACCGTGGACTTCACGGCGGGGAGCGGCGGGCCCATAAGCATACCGGCCGGCCAGACCCTGGTGGTCACCTACACCGGGACGGTCAGCAGCCAGGTGGGCGCGGGCGCCGTCCTGACCAACTCCGCCGTCGCCGACTACAACTCGTGGTCGGACTCCGACGGCAGGTCCTACACCACCCCGCCGGCGACCTCGTCCGTCACCATCCATGAGGCCTCCGTCGCCAAGGGCCACGACGCCGCGGGCGGCTTGAGCGCCATCGGGGAGCCCTTCACCTACACCGTGGACGTGACCGTGCCGGCCCACACCACCATCTACAACGCTATAGTGACCGACGACATCGCCGACGGCCTGGCCGTGGAATCCTACATCACCTACCTGGACGGAAACCCGCAGACCGTAGGGACGGTGCTCCCGGCCGTACTACCCTTCAACGGCCCCGCCACCCTCACCTGGGACCTGGGCGACTTCACCAACGGCACCGGCTCCGACCAGGTGCTCTCGCTCGAGATGACCGTGTTCATCCGCAACAACTACTCGGGCGGCGCCCCGGTGCCCGGCGGCACCGTCTTCACCAACGACGCCCGCCTCGATTGGGATGACGCGGATACGGGAGGCACGCACCACGACGATTCGGACGACTCCGGCAACGTGACCGTCGCCGAGCCCCGCCTCGACCTGGACAAGCAAAACGACGCGAGCGGCCCGGTGGCGGGGGGCCAGGCCGTCAACTACACCCTGACGGCGGTGAACAACGGCAACTCCGCCTCCTACCAGAACGTGATCACCGACACCCTGCCCGACTACATGACGGACACCGATCCCTCGCCCACCGTCGCGGCCGAACTGGACGGGAACCCGCTCACGCCCGGGACGCACTTCACCGCCTCCATGACCGGCAACCAGCTGACCGTGGACTTCACGGCGGGGAGCGGCGGGCCCATAAGCATACCGGCCGGCCAGACCCTGGTGGTCACCTACACCGGGACGGTCAGCAGCCAGGTGGGCGCGGGCGCCGTCCTGACCAACTCCGCCGTCGCCGACTACAACTCGTGGTCGGACTCCGACGGCAGGTCCTACACCACCCCGCCGGCGACCTCGTCCGTCACCATCCATGAGGCCTCCGTCGCCAAGGGCCACGACGCCGCGGGCGGCTTGAGCGCCATCGGGGAGCCCTTCACCTACACCGTGGACGTGACCGTGCCGGCCCACACCACCATCTACAACGCCCGGGTGACCGACTTCATCGCCGACGGCCTGGCCGTGGAATTCTGCGCCACCTACCTGGACGGAAACCCGCAGGCCGTAGGGACGCTTGTTCCGGCCGCCCCCTTCGACGGCCCCGCCACCCTCACCTGGGACCTGGGCGACTTCACCAACGGCACCGCAGCCCCGGTGGACCTCACCCTCGCCATCCAGGTGCGGGTGGGACAGGCCTACTTTGACGGCTCTCCGGTCGGGGCGGGGGACGCCTTCTCGAACACCGCCTATCTCGACTGGGAGGACGCGGACACCGGCGGCTCCACCCACGGCGGCTCCGCTTCGGCCTCCGATGTCACCGTGCGCGAACCCGAACTCTCCCTGGCCAAAAGGGTGGACGACGCCGCGCCCGAGGCCGGGGACGTCGTCACCTACGTCATCGAGGTGACCAACAACGGCGGCTGGCCGGCCCATTACGTCGTCGTCAGCGATACCGTCGACGCCGCCCTCGCCTACGTCGGCGGGAGCATCACCGGGCCGGGGGCGGACGATTGGGGCGACCCCGTCCTCACCTGGGACATCCAGGCAGGGCTGGGCCGCGCCATCGACCCGCTGGAGACGGTGGTCCTCAGCTTCCGGGCGGAAGTGAAGGGCGGCGCCGCCAGCGGGCAGGTGGTGGGCAACACCGCCGCCACGTCGACCTACAACGGCGGCCAGCCCGATCCCTACGGCCGCACCTACGACCCCACGAGCGGGAGCCGTGACGTCATCCTGCGGGCGGCGGAGCTGAGCCTGGCCAAGACGGTGACGGCCGGCGACAACCCCGACTGGGGGAATACGGTGACCTACCGGCTGACCGTCACCAACGACGGCGACGCCGACGCTTCGGGCGTCGGGTTGAGGGACACCATCCCCTCGCCCCACTTCACCTACGTGAACGGCTCCACCAGCGCTTCCTGGCCCGGGCACACCTATACGGCCGACCCCGCCGGGGCGCCCGGCCCGGCCCTCGACTGGGATATCGGGGCCACCCTGGCTCCCGGGGAGACGCTGGTGCTCACCTTCGACATGCTCGTCGAGGAGTGGGCCGCGCACGGTCTCCAGACCAACACGGGTACCGCCTACGGCGAGGACGGGACGGGGACCGACCTGCCGGAGGACACCGCCACCGCCGACATCGACGTGCGGCGGCATCCCGGGGTGAGCGTGGAGAAGGCCCTGGACGACGCGGACGGCTACGTCCCCGTCGGCGGAACCCTCACCTACACCATCACCGTGACCAACACCGGCAACACCGGCATCCCGGTGGTGCCCCTCACCGATACCTATGACCCCGCCTACCTGGGATTCGTGTCGGCCTCGGTGGCCCCGGACGCCGCGACTCCGGGCCTGCTCACCTGGAACGACCTGGGCAGCCTGGCGCCGCAGGGGACCCATCAGGTGACGCTGACCTTCGAGGCGCTGCAGCCCGGGTCGAGCCCCGCCACCGACGACACGGCAGCCGTCGATACGGAGGACGAGTTCGGCGACGAAACCACCGACACCTCGACCAACGAGGACCTGACCATCACCGACCCGCGGATCGGCGTGGAGAAGGAGCTCGTCCACCCCGACGCCTTCATCCCGGTGGGCGGCACCGCCACCTACACCATCACCGTCTCCAATGACGGGGACACCGACCTTACCGCGCCGGTGAGCCTCACCGACACCTACGACCCCGCCTACCTGGAGTTCGCGTCGGCCACCCCGCCGCCCAGCGCGGTGGCGGCCGGCACCCTCACCTGGGACGACCTGAGCGGCGGCGCCGGCCTGGCCCCCGGGGATTACGCGGAGGTCACCGTCAGCTTCACCCTGCTGCGCCCCGGCACCACCCCCGCCACCGACAACACGGTATCCGCGAGCGCCCAGGACGAGCACGGCGTGCCGGTGGACGACGAGTACACCAACGAGGGCCTGACCGTCACCAACCCGCGGCTGGAGGTGGAAAAGATGGTCAAGCCGGGGCAGGAGATCCCCGTGCGGGTGCAGGAGACCGCCGCCTTCGTCATCACCGTGACCAACACCGGGGACACCGCGGTGCCCGCGCCGGTGAGCCTCACCGACGACTACGACCCCGCCTACCTGGGATTCGCGTCGGCCACCCCGCCGCCCAGCGCGGTGGCGGCCGGCACCCTCACCTGGGATGACCTGAGCGGCGGCGCCGGCCTGGCGGTGGGGGAGAGCGTCAGCGTGGAGGTGGAGTTCACCGCCTTGCAGAAGGGCCAGACGGCCGACACCGCGGCGGTCTCGGGCGCCCAGGACGAGCACGGCGACCCCGTCCCCCCGGCGGAGTCCAGCGCCTCGTTGGACATCGGCAAGATCGTCGGCGCGCCCAGCTGGTTCCTGGCGGAAGGCTCCACCGGGGGCGGCTTCGACACCTGGATCCTGCTGCAGAACCCCGAGCAGGGCGAGGCCCACGTGGAGCTGACCTTCACCACCCTGGAGGGCCCGCGGCCGCCGCTGCACTATACCATGGGAGGCGAGAGCCGCTTCACCGTGCGCATCCAGGACCACGTGCCCGACGACTTCCACGTCTCCACCTTCATAGAGGCGGACCGGCCCATCGTGGCCGAGCGCTCCATGTACTGGGACAAGCGCTTCTGGGGGACCACTACCGTCCCCGGCGGGCCCCAGCCCTACGAGATGCGGGCGGGCCACGCCAACCTGGGCACGCCCATGGTGGGGACCGGCGAAGACGGTTACGACCTGCCCACCAACCTCTTCTTCCCCGAGGGCTCGACGGCGCCCGGTTTCGACACCTGGATCCTCATCTGCAACCCCAACGAGACCGCGGCCACCGTGCGCATCCGCCTGATGAACAACGCCGGCCCGCATGACGCCGGCCAGGTCAAGGTGCCCGCGAGGAGCCGCCAGACCGTGCGCCTGGGCGACCTCTGGCCGAACCAGGCGGAGGTGGCCACCGAGCTCATCTCGGACATCGGCATCGTGGCCGAGCGCTCCATGTACTGGGATCCCAACGCACCGGCCCTGCAGCCCTACGAGATGCGCGGCGGGCACGCCAGCCCCGGAACGGGCGAGCTCTCGCAGAACTGGTACATAGCCGAGGGCTCCACCGGCGGCGGCTTCGACACCTACGTCTTCATCCAGAACCCCGGTCCCTCCCGGGCCGAGGTCAACGTCACCTTCCTCTCCACGGGGGGAGCCGTGGCCTCCAAGGCCGTCAGCATGGCGCCGGGGACCCGGGCCACCCTGCGCACCCAGGACTACGCGCCCGACAACTTCTTCGTCGCCACGCGGGTCACCTCCGACCAGCCGGTGGCGGCGGAGCGGGCCATGTACTGGGACAAGCGGGTGGCGCAGGGCGCGGTCAACATGCAGGAGGGCCACTCCGCCACCGGGGTGATCCACTGCGGCACCCTCTGGACCGTGCCCGAGGGCTCCACCGGCGGCGGCTTCGACTCCTGGGTGCTCATCGCCAACCCCTTCCCCACCCAGACCAGGGCCGAGGTGGTCTTCATGACCGAGAGCGGGCCGACGGCGCCCGTCAGCATCGTGATCCCGGGCAACTCCCGTTACACCATCCGGGTCTCCGACTACGTGTCGGATGACTTCCACATCTCCACCACGGTGGAGGCGGAAGGGCCGATCGTGGTGGAGCGGGCCATGTACTGGGACAAGCGGGTGGCGGCGGGCATCCAGCCCTGCGAGATGATGGGAGGCCACTCCTCGGTGGGCATCGACCCCTAGGCGCCCGGAACGGGGCGCGGCATCGACCGGGCCGCAACCACCGCCGCGGCGTGCGGGCCGCAAGGCCCGCACGAAGCGGCGGTGGTTGCGGCCCCCGGCCCCCTGCCGGCCGCCGGGGCCTCGTGGTAGAATGGTCACATGTCGTTCTGGAAGAAGCTGAAGGCGTACCTCTTCGGCAAGCGCCTGCTCTGCGACGACTGCATGTACGACTACCCGGGCGCCTGCCGCAATCCCGCGCGCCCCAACGCCACCGAGTGCGACGAATACCGGAAGCGCTACAAGGGCGGCTGAACCGGCTCCCCGGCCGCCTCTATTGACAGCGCCGGGTATTGCCTTATAAATAAAGGGAACGCGGGGGAGCCCACGGGGCTCGAGGAAGAGGGAGAGGCGATGGGCCGGGAGAGGGTGCGCGTCATGGCGATGCCGGCGGCGGTCGACCGCCGCGAGGCGGAGATGGCCGGCTGGGCGCTGGCCTTCGCCGCCCTCACCGGCATGGGCGCCCTCCTGCGCGTCCCGCTGGCGCCCGTGCCCGCGACCATGCAGGTCCTCTTCGCCCTGCTGGCGGGGCTGGCGCTGGGCCCGGCCTGGGGCCCGGCCAGCCAGGCCGCCTACGTCCTCATGGGGCTGTGCGGCGCCCCCTTCTTCGCCGCCCCCCCCTACGCGGGGCCCGCGGTCCTCTTCGGGCCCACCGGCGGCTACCTCTGGGGCTTC
>CAZETE010000034.1:0-25689 GCA_964515075.1 uncultured Actinomycetota bacterium
GGGCGGCGTGGCTGGCGGGGGAGCGGCTGCCGGTGTGCAGGCAGGCGATGGCCAAGCGGGGCGGGGGGGCGTGCACGGCCTCCGCCGCGGCCGCCGCGGGTCCGGGCGGAAAGCCCGCCTCCTCCGACCCGTAGAGGGAGGCGATGCGCCGGCAGCGTTCGCCGGCACGGGGGCGCGAGGTGAACACGACGAACTCCTCGTCCGAGGCGTGGCCCAGGAAGTCGCGCTCCCCCTCACCCTCCTCCGCCCCCTCCTCGAAGGCGGAGGAGATGAGCCGGGCCAGGTGGCCGAGGAGCGCGCGGCTCCGCTCCGCCCCGTAGGCCCGGCGGTACTGCTCGAGGCCGTCCAGGCGGATGAAGACGGCGCAGAAGGGACGGCCGGCCCGCAGCCGCCGGCCGGACTCCCGCTCCACCGCGCCCCCTCCCGGCAGTCCGCTGACGGGGTGGGAGGAGAGCCCGTCCTCCGAGCGGCGGATGCGCGACCTGATGCGGGCCAGCAGCTCCCGGTTGTTGAAGGGCTTGGTGACGTAGTCGTCGGCGCCCAGCTCGAAGCCGGTCAGCTTGTCCTCCACGCTCTCGCGGGCGGAGAGGAAGATGATGGGGATGAGGCGGGTGCGGCTGCGGGCGCGCAGTTCCCGGCAGACCTCGAAGCCGTCCATGCGCGGCATCATCACGTCCAGGATGATCAGGTCGGGCCGCTCCCGCTCGGCCAGCTCGATGGCTCCCACCCCTTCCTCGGCCGCCAACACCTCGTAGCCCTCGTCCTCGAGGTAGTAGCGGATGGCCTTGACGATGTGCGGCTCGTCGTCCACCACCAGGATCTTCTTGCGCATCTTTCGTTCCCCCCGGGGTTTGTGTCTTAAGGCCTTCGCCTGCGCGTACGAAGATTATATCAATCCCCGCCCGCGGCCGGGTCAGGGGGCCTTGACGCGGTTGTTGAGGTCCTCGGCGTAGTCGATGAGGGACTGGACGGTGGGGTACTCCTCGCTGGCCAGGCAGTACTCCTCCGACCAGGGATTGAGGCGCAGCCCCTCGCGCTCCTCCGGGGTGAATCTCTCCAGCAGGTGGCGGTAGAGCCCGGTGCCGCGGAAGACCACCAGGGGGAAGAAGACCGCGTCGGTTATGCCCTCGCGCCGCACCAGCTCCAGGGTCTCCTCGACGCTTTCCCGCCCCTCGCCCGGCAGGCCCACGATGAAGGTGAGGATGGCCCGGATGCCCGCGTCCCGCACCGCCCGGGCGGCGGCCAGGATCTCCTCCCGGGTGGTGCGCTTCCTGACCACCTCGTTGAGGATGCGGTCGTTCAAGGATTCGGCCCCGATGGCCACCGAGGCGAAGCCCAGCCGGCGCAGGCGCTCGAGCAGCTGCGGGGTGAGGGAGTCGGCCCGCGTCTGGATGTTGTAGGAGTAAGGGACCCCCTCGATGCGGTCGAGCAGCTCGAAGAGGCGCTTGCGGTTGAGGGCGAAGGTGGCATCGCCGAAGTAGAAGGAGCGGTCTCCCTCGGTGAAGTTCTCGTAGCAGTAGTCCACCACCTCGCGCACGTATTCGGGGGAGTGGAAGCGGGTGCGGCGCTTCCAGATGGCTGGGTCCAGGCAGAAGGTGCACTCCTCCGGGCAGCCGCGCGAGGTGAGGATGCCGGCGCCGGGGATGTAGTCGTCGAAGGGGTTGAGGCGCTTGAGCAGGCGGTGGCGCAGGCCGATGCGGAACTCCTCCGACACGTTGTAGATATGTGGGAAGCGGTCGATGTGGCGTTCCCGCGGCCGGTCCGGGTTGTGGCGGATCTCGCCGCCCGAGCGCCAGCTCAGGCCGGCCACGCCGGCCAGCGCGTCCCCGCCCCGCTTGAGCGCCTCCAGCGTCTCCTTCAAGGTCCACTCGCCCTCGCCGCGCACCACGCAGTCGGCGGCGCCGTCCTCCAGTATCTCCTGCGGGTGCAGGGTGGAGTAGACGCCCCCGGTGACGATGCGGGCCTCCGGCAGGATCTCCCGCACCTGCTTGAGCATCTCCCTCGCGTGCAGGGCGATGTAGTAGATGGAGAGGGGAAAGAGGACCACGTCGGGCGAGTAATCGAGCAGGGCGCTGCGCAGGTAGGCGCGGGCCTGGTCCATGCGCGCGGGGTCGGAGACGGGGCAGTCGGTGTCGGACTCCGGCTCGCCGGCGCCGCGGTCCTCAAACAGCCGCTCCTCGGCGAAGATGTCGGCCATCAGGTTGATCACCCGCAGGTCGTCCCCGGCGGGAAGGCCGGCTTTTATAAAGGAGGTCACGTACATGGCCCCGTAGTCGGGGACCAGCAGGGCCTTGTTGCGCAGGAAAGCGAAGCGGCGCTGCATCAGGGGGAAGGGCCTGGTCTCCAGCAGGCCGTATCCCCACGAATCCCCGATGACCGCGATCCTCATCCTCGCTCCCCTGCCTGCCCGGAAACGAAGGGGGCGGGCAGGATACCCGCCCCCGCTTCAAACGGAAACGCCGCTAGCCCATGATGCGCTCGAAGCAGAGCAGGGAGGACTTGCAGGCGCCCTCGATGGCCAGGCCGCGGCCCAGGTAGGTGTCGCCGCAGAAGTAGAGCCCGCTCACGCCGGGGGCCTCCACGTCGGGCTTGAAGTTGCCGGTGAGCCCGGGCTTGCGGGCCAGGCCGTCGCAGCCGGTGGTGTAGTAGGGATAGGCGAACTCCACCTCGTCGTCCTCGAACTCGAAGATGTCCTTGATGTCCTCCCAGTGCAGCTCCATCTTGTCCATCAGGTTGAACTTGTCCTCGACCTCGTAGGGCTCGCAGACGGAGTCGGTGATGGTCAGGTGGTAACCGGCCGGGGCGATGCCCTCCGCGTAGGAAGTGGGGCTGTAGGCCTGGAAGGGGTAGCCGACGCGGGGAGTGGAGAGGGCCGACACGAAGTTGGGCGTCTCGTACAGCGGCCGCTTGGTCGCCACCATGAAGCCGAAGAGCCCGGTGCGCTCGGCCTCGATGTCCTGCACGCGCTTGATCCACCACTCCGGCAGCACCGCCCGCTCCGGGTTGAAGTCGAGCACGGTGTCCAGGTACCAGATGGGCAGGGCCAGCACCACCAGGGGGGCGCTGACGGCGGTGCCGGTGTGGAACTTCCACTCGTTCCCCAAGGGGTTGCCGATGTCGGTGCGCACGCGGATGCCCGAGACCTTCTTGCCGTCGAAGAGCACCCGGTCCACCATGGTGTCCAGCTTCAGGGTGCCGCCCAGCTCCACGAACTTGTTCGCCAGGGGCTCCGAGATGCCGGTCATGCCCCGGTTGGGAACCGCGGCGGTGAGCACGCGCTTCGACTTGACCAGGGCGACCTTGGCGATGAAGAGGCACTCCCCCGCCGACTGGGAGTTGGCGTCGGGGATGGTGGTCATGATCATGGTCATGTTCTCCCACAGCGTGCGCAGGGTGGGGGGGAGTTTCATGTGGTCCAGCCACTGGGAGACGGAGCGGTTGTCCCAGGCGGCGAAGTCGGGCTCCTCCATGCCGGCGATCTGTATCATCAGGTTGATGAAGGAGCTCTTCTCCTCCTCGTTCAGCTGGATGTACTCGTTCATGTCCACCCGCTTGTTGTCCACCAGGAGGTCGAGGGTCTTGGTCCAGGAGCCCCAGTCGATCTCCACGCCCACGCTGGCGGCCATCTCGTGGCAGGAGCCGTACTTGCCCATCTCCACGATGTGCAGGCCGTTCTCGATGATCCAGCCGTTGTCCTGCGGGTAGGACTGCAGCCGGCCGCCGGGACGGGGCCAGCGGTCCACCAGGAGGGTCTTCTTGCCCGCCTGCTGCAGCATGGCGGCCTGGCCGAGGCCGGCTATGCCCGCTCCTACTACGATTGCGTCGAAGTCACTCATCTGCCTCTCCTCCCTTGCTACGTTTGACCCTTACCGCTTACTGCGAGCCCGGCCGGCGGTCAACCTCCTGCCAGGCGGGATATCAGGAGTATCTCCTCGCCCTCCCGGACTTTCTCGTCCGGTTCGCACAAGGGGCCTCCCCGGCGCGAGGCCTGGACCAGCCGGGTGAAGCTGCTCTGGCCCTCGGGCAGGAGGCTGGCTGGAAATCGCTGGCGGTGGGTCTCGGCCACCTCCCGGATGAGGTCGTCCATGGTGGCGCCCTCGGGCACCTCCAGGGACCCCTCCTTCTCGCCGATGTACCGGCGCAGCAGGCCTACGTAAACGACCCGCACCAGCAAGGCAATACCTCCCCGCTCGCTACAAATCACCGCCATTATACCAGAGAGCCCGGAATTGGGAAGCCGGGCCCGCACGGGCGCGGCGCCGGCTGCCGCAAGGTTGCTATAATGATGAAGGAGGGAGGGAGCAGGTGGAGCCGGAGAAGTTCGATTTCGACAACATGACGCCCACCCAGCTGAGGCGCTACCTGAAGGACAAGTACGTCATCGTGGCCTCCAACCGGGGGCCGGTGGAGTTCCGCCGGGACGACCAGGGCCGCATCAGGCCGTACCGCGGGGCCGGCGGCATCGTCACCGCCATGAGCACGGCCCTGCTGGCCACCGACGCCGTGTGGATATCCCCCGCCCGCACCCCGGAGGACGTGGAGATGTCCCGTTCGTGCGGCGGCGCCCGGATGGGCATGCCCGCCGACGACCCGCAGTACTGGGTCAAGTTCATCCTCCCCGACCCCGAGCAGTTCCGGCTCTACTACGACGTCATCAGCAACACCCTGCTCTGGTTCATGCAGCACTACATGTGGGACATCAGCGGCGGGCCCGACGTCGACCAGGAGGTCTACTATGCCTGGAACGAGGGTTACCGCAAGGTCAACCAGCTCTTCGCCGAGGAGGTGGCGGCGGAGATAGCCTCGACGGACAAGGAGCCCCTGGTCTTCCTGCAGGACTACCACCTCTACCTCTGCGCCCGCTACATCCGCGAGAGGGCCCCCCGGGCCATGATCCACCACTTCACCCACAGCCCCTGGTGCCAGTCGGACTACTTCCAGTTCCTGCCGGTGCGCATGCGCCGCGAACTGCTGCAGGGGCTGCTCTCCTGCGACGTGGTCGGTTTCCACACCCCGCGCTACGCCGCCAATTTCCTCCAGTGCTGCCAGGACGGGGATGCGGCGCAGGTGTCGCTGAACATGCGCAAGCGCAGCATCACCCTGGACGGGCGGGAGGTGCTGGTGCGCAACTACCCCATCAGCATCGACCACGAGGCGCTGGAGCGCACCGCCGCGCGGGACGACGTCGGCGCCTGCCGCGGCAGGCTCAAGGACATGCTCGGAGGCCGTAAGATGATCCTGCGGGTGGACCGCATCGAGCTGTCCAAGAACATCGTGCGCGGCCTGGAGGCCTACGAAGTGCTCCTGCGGGAGTTCCCGGCCTGGCGGGAGAGGGTGGTCTTCGTGGTGCTGCTCTATCCCTCGCGCCAGACCCTTCCGGCCTACCGCGAGTACAGGGCGGCCGTCGAGGAGGGGGCGCGCCGCATCAACGAAGAGTACGGCAGCGAGGGCTGGCAGCCCGTCTACCTGGAGATAGAGGACAACTACCCGCGCTCGGTGGCGGCCCTCATGGAGTTCGACGTGCTCATGGTCAACCCGGTGTCGGACGGCATGAACCTGGTGGTCAAGGAGGGGGCGGTGCTCAACCGCAGGGGCGGCGTGATCCTGCTCTCCACCAAGGCCGGGGCCTTCTCCGAGATGAAGGGGTCGGTGCTGGCCCTCAATCCCCTGGACATCTGGGAGACGGCTCAGCAGCTGGACCGGGGCCTCTCCATGCCGGCCGCCAAGCGCAAGGCCATGGCCGCGCAGGCCCGGCAGGTCGTCATGGAGAACACCTCCTTCAAGTGGCTGCTCAAGCAGATCCAGAACCTGCGCCGGGTGGAGAAGGCCAGGAAGGAGAAGGAGGCCCCGGCCCGGGCCGCGCTGGAGCTGCCCCCCTGGATCCGCCAGGTCTAGGCGCATGGCCAGGCGCTTGAGGATACTCCAGGTCTGCAACCAGGACAGGTTCCTCGCCAGCCCGTACATGCTGCCCTTCCTGGAGGCCCTCGTCCGCAAGGGGCACGCGGTGGAGGCGGCCTGCCGGGTGACCGGCAGCGACGGCCTGCTGCGGGAGCGGGGGGTGGCCGTGCACGACCTCCCCTTCACCCGCCGCCTCACGCCGGCGGCGGACGCGCGGGCCTACGGCCGGTTGAGGGGATTGATCCGGCAGGGGGGCTACGACCTGGTGCACACCCACACCCCCAAGGACGGCGTCCTCGGCCGGCGCGCCGCCTGGAAGGCCGGGGTGCCGGCGGTGGTGCACACCTGCAACGGCTTCTACTTCTCGGACGCCTCCTCGGGGTTGAAGCGCCGCGCGGTGCTGCGGGCGGAGCGCTATGCGGCCCGCCGCTGCCACCACCTGGTCTTCGTCAACGGCGAGGACCTGGCGCTGGCGGTGCGGGAGGGCATCACCAGGCCGGGCAGGGTCAGTTACATCCCCGACGGCGTGGACGAGGACCGCTTCCGCCCCGGGGACGACCCGGGCCTCAGGGAGGAGCTGGGCATCCCCCCGGACGCCCGGGTGGTGGGATGCGTTGGGGAGATAACCCGGGAGAAGGGCCAGGGGGCGCTGCTGGAAGCCCTGCACCTGCTGTCCGGCGGCCGCGACGACCTCTACGCCGTGATGGTGGGGGACTCCCTCAAGCAGCCGGAGGCCCTGCGGGACCTGCGGGCGCGGGCGGCGGAGCTGGGGGTCGAGGGGAGGGTGGTCCTCCCCGGCTACCGGCATGATATCGAACGCTTCTACCGCATCTTCGACGTCTACGCCCACCCCTCGCGGCGGGAGGGATTCGGCGTGCCCCTCATCGAGGCCATGGCCTCGGGCGTGCCGGTGGTGGCCTGCCGCGTCCGGGGGCCGCGGGAGGTGGTCAGGGACGGCATCGACGGCCTCCTGGTCGAGCCGGGGGACGCGGGGGAACTGGCCGCGGCCGTCGCCTTCTACCTGGAGGAACCGGAAGCCGTCGCCAACCACACCGCTCGCGCGCGCGAGTCGGTCCATAAAAACTACAGGCTGAAGAGAATGCACAACGGCCTGATGTCCCTGTACGACCGGCTGGCCCGCGCGGGCAGGCGGCCGGGGACGGCCCCCGGTGATTGACAAGTATCTGCATACCGTAGATATTTAACCTAAAAAGTCCGGCCCGGGGCAGGGGCCCCGGGAAGCGGCGCGGGGATGAACATGGCTTCAACCTTGAAGAAGAGGATCGCAGACCGGCAGGCCCGGCTGGCCGTGATCGGACTGGGCTACGTGGGGATGCCCCTGGCCGCGGCGGCGGCGCGGGCCGGCTTCACCGTCGTCGGGCTGGACATGAATCCGCGGCTGGTCGAGGACCTGCGCAAGGGAAGACACGAGTCGAGGGACGTCGACGGCCGGGAGCTGAAGGAGCTGGTGCGGAGGGGTTCCCTGCGGGCCTCCACCCGGCCCGCCGATATCGAGGGCTCGGATATCTTCTGCATCTGCGTGCCCACCCCCCTCACCCCCCACCGGGAGCCGGTGCTCGACTACATCCGCGAAGCCGCCGGCCATGTCGCCGGGGCCCTGGCCGCCGGGCCGGGCCGGGAGCGCCTGGTCATCCTGGAGTCCACCTCCTTTCCCGGCACCACCCACGAGGAGGTCCTGCCCGTCCTGGAGGCCTCCGGGGCCGGGCTCTGCCGCGACTTCCACCTGGCCTTCTCGCCGGAGCGCATCGACCCCGGCAACCCCGATTGGAGCCTGGAGAACACCCCCAAGCTGGTGGGCGGCGAGCGCAAGTGCTGCACCTCGCTGGGGGCCGCGTTCTACCGGCAGTTCGTGGGGGAGGTGGTCCCCATGAGCTCGCCGGCGGCGGCGGAGATGGCCAAGGTGCTGGAGAACGTCTACCGCGCGGTGAACATCGCGCTGGTCAACGAGTTGTGGATGCTCTGCGACCGCATGGGGTTGGACATCTGGGAGGTGATCGAGGCGGCCTCCACCAAGCCCTTCGGCTTCCAGCCCTTCCAGCCGGGGCCCGGCCTGGGCGGCCACTGCATCCCCATCGACCCCTTCTACCTCACCTACAAGGCGCGGGAGTTCGACTTCGCCACCGAGTTCATCGAGCTGGCCGGGAAGATCAACGTCTCCATGCCGCGCTTCGTCATCCACCTGGCCCGGCGGGCCATGAACGAGGCCTCCCGCAGCCTCAAGGGCTCGCGCGCCCTGGTGCTGGGCGCTTCCTACAAGCCGGGGGTGGCCGACCTCCGCAACTCGCCTTCGCTCAAGGTGATGCAGCTCCTTTTGGAGGAGGGGGCCCGGGTTTCCTATCACGACCCCTACGTGCCGCGGCTGGAGCTGGAGGGCAAGACGTTCAAGAGCGTGCCCTACAACGCCGCCGCGCTCAAGAAGTACGACCTCGCGCTGATCCTCACCGCCCACCCCGGGGTGGAATACGGGCTGCTGGAGCAGGTGGGGCTGCCGGTGGTGGACACCCGCCACGTCCTCAAGGGATGAGGCTCACCTGCCCTTCCCGTACCCCTCGAAGAAGACGATCTCCCCCAGCGGCTTGCGCCCGCGCTCGTCGGGTATCCGGGCGGGATAGCCCAGCGGGGTCATGGCCACCAGGCGGACCTGGTCCGGCACCCCCAGGACCGGCTTGACCTCGCTCTCCTCGAACCTGCCGATCCAGCAGGTCCCCAGCCCCTCCTCCCAGGCCTGCAGCATCAGGTGTTCCATGGCGATGCCCACGTCCACCAGGTAGTAATCCTGGCCGGAGGAGCGGCCGGAGGCTTGCGGGTCGGCGCAGGCCGCGATGAGCACCGGCGCCTGGGCCACCCCCTTCTGGCAGGGATTGCCCTGCAGCCGCTCCGAGACGGCCCGGCGGACGGCCGGGTCCTTGACCACGATGAAACTCCAGCACTGCAGGTTGGCCCAGGACGGGGCGAGGCGCGCCGCCTCCAGCGCCGCCTCCAGCTTCTCCTCCTCCACCGGCCTCTCCTCGAACTTGCGGATGCTGCGGCGCTCCTCGAACAGCTTCATGACCATGGAGACCCCCTTTTCTCAAACGGCTGCCGCCGTCTTGCCGTCGCTCGCCTTCCACCTGATTCTACTATCTTCGGCCCCGGCCACCAAGGAAGGCGCCGGGACGGCTTGGAATCCCCGGCCCCAAGCATTATCTTAGAGCTAGAGAAGCCGGCGAGAGGAGGCGGGGAGCATGCTGACCAGGGTGCCGGTGCAGCCCAAGGACATCGAGGCCTACCGCCCCATAGTGGGGGACGAGACCGTTGACGGCCTGCTGGCGCGGGCCCGGGGGCTCGCGGGCGCGCGGGTCCTGCACGTCAACAGCACCGCCTACGGGGGAGGGGTGGCGGAGATCCTCTACACCCTGGTGCCCCTGATGAGCAGCCTGGGCCTGGAGGCGGAGTGGCGCATCATCGAGGCCGACGCCGACTTCTTCGAGGTCACCAAGTTCTTCCACAACGCCCTGCAGGGGATGGAGATCCCCACCACCCGGCAGATGACCGAGAAGTACCTGCGGACGGTGGAGGAGAACGCCCGCCGCTTCGAGGGCGATTACGACTTCGTCGTCGTGCACGACCCCCAGCCCTGCGCCATGCTCAGCCTGCTCGAGGAGATGGGCCGGCGGCGCGGCAGGTGGGTCTGGCGCTGCCACATCGACACCACCGTGGCCCAGGAGGACGCCTGGGAGTTCCTCCGCCCCTACATCGACCGCTACGACGCCGCCGTCTTCACCAAGGACGACTACATCAAGACGCCGCTGCGGGTGGGGCGCCTGGCTTTCATCCCGCCGTCCATCGACCCCCTGAGCCCCAAGAACCAGCCGCCCTCGGAGGCGGCGGTGGACGAGATCGTCGGCAGCTACGGGGTGGACCGCGGCCGGCCCATCATCCTGCAGGTGTCCCGTTTCGACCCCTGGAAGGACCCCCTGGGGGCGGTGGACGCTTACCGCCTGGTCAAGGAGGAATACCCCGGGGTGCAGCTGGTCTTCCTGGCCTCCATGGCCTCCGACGACCCCGAGGGCTGGCACTACTACGAGAAGACCAACGACTACAAGGGCGACGACCCCGACGTCCACCTCCTCTCCAACCTGCAGGGGGTGGGCAACCTGGGGGTCGGCGCCTTCCAGGCCGCCGCCTCGGTGGTGCTGCAGAAGTCGCTGCGGGAGGGGTTCGGGCTGACCGTCACCGAGGCCATGTGGAAGGGCAAGCCGGTGGTGGCGGGGCGGGTGGGGGGCATCCTGCTGCAGATAGACGACGGGGTGGACGGCTTCCTGGTGGACGGCTGCCGCGAGTGCGCGGCTCGCGTCTGCGAGCTGCTGGGCAATCCCGACCGCCGGAGGCGCGTGGGGGAGCAGGCCCACCGCAAGGTGCTCGAGCGCTTTCTGACCACCCGCCACGTCGGCGATTACCTCGACCTCTTCCACGCCCTCCGCGGCGGCGCGCCCGCCGCGTCTTCCGCGCGCCCGACAGGTGAGAAGCCGGCGCTTGACGAATAAATGCCCGATGATGAGGACGACTGGGCGGCGCCGGCGGGCGCCGCGGACGGGAGGGAAGTGGTTGAAGCGGTAGGGCGGACGGAGGGGAAGCGGGAGCGCGTCCCCGACTTCATCGACTGGGTCTGGCGGGGGCGGGAGGGGCTGCTGGCGAGGTTCCCGCGCTCAAGCGCCTTCATCCACGGGTACGGCATCTATCTCCTCGTGGGGTTCTTCTTCCTGCTCTTCAGCGCCCTCTCCATCGCCAAGCACATGAACTTCCAGTCCCACGGATGGGACCTGGGCATCTTCGACCAGGCCGTCTGGCAGTACTCCCGCTTCGAGCTGGGCTACAGCACGGTGCGGCTGGTCCCGGTGCTGCTGGCCGACCACTGGCACCCCTCCCTCTTCCTCTTCGCTCCCTTCTTCTGGGTCTGGGACGACGTGCGCATGCTCCTGGTCGTGCAGGCCGCCGTCGTCGCCCTGGGGGCGGTGCCCGTCTACTGGACCGCCCGCAACAGGTCGTACGGCCGCTCCGTGCAGCTCTGCGCGGCCTTCTCCTACCTCTTCTTCTGGGGCCTGCTGGAGCTGGTCTTCTTCGACTTCCACCCCCACTGCCTGTACCCGCCCGTCATCGCCCTGATGTACTACTTCGTCGACCGGGACAACATGCCCGCGTTCTTCCTGACCCTGCCGCTGCTGCTGGTGATACAGGAACAGGTGGTGCTGACCGGCGCCTTCATCGGGGTCTGGTTGTTCCTCTTCCGCGGGAAGAGGGCGGAAGGGGCGGCGACCTTCCTCATCTCCTTCGCCTGGTTCTTCGCGGCCTCGCAGAAGCTCATCCCGGGCCTGGCGGCGGGAACGGTCTACGCCTACAACAAGTACTACGAGTACCTGGGGGGAGGGGACCTCACCCAGGCCGCCAAGTACCTGCTCTTCCGCCCCTGGACGGCGGCGAAGCTGCTCTTCTGGCCCTACCACAAGAGCAAGCTCATCCTGGCCCTGCTGCTGCCCTTCCTCTTCCTGCCGCTGGCGGGCCCGTTCGTCATCATCATGCTCCCGGACCTGCTGCAGCGCCTCTACTCCAGCAACTTCGCCCACTGGGAACTCATCCGCCACTACAACGCGGTCTACGCCGCCGTACTGATCATCGCCTCCATGGAGGCCCTGCCGCGCCTGCACCGCGCCCTGAAGAGGCGTTACGCGGGGCGCGAGATCGAGTTCCGCAAGCTGGCCTTCGCGGCCTTCCTGGTCATCGCCCTGCTGCAGGTTCCCTTCACCTTCTCGCGCAGCTTCAAGACGGTGCTGGACCCGGCCTTCTGGACCCGCGGCGCGCGGGAGAGAACGGGGTACGAGGCCCTGGCGGCCATCCCCGCCGGCGCCTCCGTATGCGCCCAGGACGTCGTCGTGCCCCACCTGTCGCACCGCGAGCGCATCTACCAGTACGGCTGCTACATCTTCCGGACCGACCAGGTGGTGATGAACACGGAGAAGCAGTACGACCCCAACGTCTTCAACGCCGGGTACGTGGTGCTCAACAAGCACTACGACTGCTTCCCCTTCCCGGGGCAGAAGGAACTGGCCGGCTCCATCGTGGACCTCTACCGGGACGAGCGCTACGACTGCGTCAACTTCGGGGAGGGCTGGCTGGTCTTCCGGCTCAAGCCGGAGTACGACATCGACGGCGGCTGACCGCCGGCTTCCGCGCTGCACTGACCTGGCTCATGGGGCCGGCCGGGCAAAGGGCCGATAATGACGATGGACGGCGATGGACGGGTCCGCCACCGGGAAGAGGCGAGTTTTGGACAGAAGGGATTTCCTCCAACGGAGCGGCAGGGCGGCGGCGGGGCTGGGTGCCCTCTACCTTGCCGGAGGCCTGACCTCCTGCTCCCGCTCCACCGGCCCGGGCCCCGGCGGCGGCCGGCCCCCCGAGCCCGGCGAGGTTAAGCCCCCGGTCGTGGTGCCCGCCCACGACTGCGACTTCGCCGTGGCCCGCGGGCCCGACCCGGCGGCGCAGCTGCGCGCCGCCCTGTACGCGGTGGGGGGTATCGAGCGCTTCGAACCGGCCGGCAAGAGGGTGGTCATCAAGCCCAACGCCGCCTTTGCCAATCCCCCGGAGGCGGCCTCCACCACCCTGCCGGAGCTGGTGGGGGAGATGGTCCGCATCTGCCTGGAGGCGGGCGCCGCCTCGGTGCTGGTCTGCGACCATTTGCTCACCGACCTGCCGGACCAGACCCTCGAGGTCAACGGCATCGCTCCCGCGGCCAGGGCGGCGGGCGCCTCGGTCAAGGCCTACGCCACCTCCAGACCGGGGCCGGGACGGACCATCGCCATCCCCGGCGCCACCGCCGTCGTCGACCCGGCCGTGCTCAACGAGGTGCTGGACGCCGACCTTTTGATCAATATGCCCAAGGCCAAGCACCATTCCGGCGCGCTGCTGTCCCTCTCCATGAAGAACCTCATCGGCACCCTGGTCAACATGGGGAGCATGCACCAGGTGGACCTGCACCGCGCCATCGCCGAGTTGAGCACGGCGGTCAAGCCGGGCCTCATCGTCATGGACGCAACCAGCATCCTGTTGAACAACGGTCCCGGGGGGCCGGGCAGGACCGACGCGCCGGGGGAGGTCATCGTGGGGCGTGACCCGGTGGCGGTGGACAGTTACGCGACGACTCTCTTCGGCAAGACCGCTGCCGGCATCCCATCCATCGCCTACGCGGCGGAGATCGGGGTGGGCACCACCGACTATGCCTCCCTGGGCATGCGGAGGATAGAGCCGTGAAGGAGGGGAAGCGCAGGGGCATGAAGGCCATGCGGACCTCCGTCCAGCTGACCTTTGCGGTGCTGTTCGTGGCGGCCGCCTGGTCCGCATCGTATCCGCCCTCGGGACTCTATGCGGACAACCTCTTCCTGCGGGCCGACCTGCTCAACGCCGTCATCAACCACACCTTCGCCTCCAGCCTGACCCTGTTCCTCCCCGCTCTGGCCCTGCTGGTGCTGACCGCCCTCTCCGGGCGCTTCTTCTGCGCCTGGGTCTGCCCCCTGGGGGCCTGCTTCGACGTCCTGCCGTCGGCGGGACGGCGTGGCAGACGCACCCTGAAGAGCATCAGGCCGCGCACCCTCACCGGCAAGGTCCCGGAGAAGGGAGCGAGGCGGCTGCGCCTCAAGTACGGGTTCCTGGCCCTGCTGGTCGCCCTCAGCGTGGCCGACATCGGGCTGATCTGGCTGTTCGACCCGCTGGTGATCGCCAACCGGGCGGTCGTGTTCATCCTCGGCGGAACCGTGCCGCTCATCTTCGCCGGCCTGGTGGTGCTGGCCATGGTCTTCAAGCCCCGCTACTGGTGCCAGGAACTCTGTCCCGCCGGCGCCCTCTTCAGCGCGGCGTCGGCCCTGGGGAAGCGGCTGCCCGGGTGGGCTTCGCCCCTGGCTGTCCGCAAGGATGAGGAATCGTGTACCCACTGCGGCAAGTGCGCCGTCGCCTGCCCTTTCGAGATAAACGCCGTGGCCGACTCGCGCGTGACCGGCCGGCTGGCCCTGGCCGACTGCGCTCTCTGCGGGGAGTGTGTCGCGGCCTGTCCCTGCGATGGGGCGCTGGAGCTGACCTCGTTCGGCCGCGCGGTTTATTCCTCCGGGCGCACCGGCGCCTGCGAGCCGGCGGAGGAAGGGGGGGCGGCCCCGGATGGCTAAACTCTACGTCTCCCGCCGGGAGTTCCTGGGCATGGCCGCCATCGGGGCGGGAACCGTCGCTCTCTACGCCGCCGGGGGAGGCCGGGAAGCGCTTGAGCCCCTGCGCCCGCCGGGCATCGAGGGCGAAGCCGGGTTCGCGGCGCGCTGCCTCCGCTGTCAGGAATGCGTGCGGGCCTGCCTGACCCAGTGCCTGGAGCCGGCCGGAAACGAGTACGGGACCGCCAAGCTGTGGACCCCCCGCTTCAACCCGGAACTGGCCCGCTGCGAGTACGAATTGTGCGGCCGGGCCTGCGCCCACGCCTGCCCCGCCGGCCTGATGAAGCTGGTACCCGACGCCGAGGTCAAGCTGGGAGAGGCCCGCATCACCAACAAGCGCTGCATAGTGTGGGGAGAGGGCAAGGACTGCCTGATCTGCTACGAGCGCTGCCGCTACCAGGCCATCGGCGTGGACGAGAGGCGCCGTCCCTACATGATCCCGGAGAACTGCACCGGCTGCGGCGCCTGCCAGAACACCTGCATCGCCGAGCCTGTCAAGGCCATCATCGTCTATCCCCGCGGCGGCGTTCCCGCGGAAGGCGGGGGCGGCAAGCGGCGCAGGGGCGGCGGCTGACCGCCGGGTCAGTCCTTGCGGGCGACGAGGTGGATGAAGCGGGCCATGTGCAGGAAGGCCTCCTCCCTCCCCAGCCTCTCCTCCAGGTCCGCCATGGCGGAGAAGCAGTCGCCCTGGGCGAAGCAGGAGCAGTCCAGGTAGTCGCAGAAGACCCGCAGGCCGTACTCGCCCTCCGCCGAGTAGCCCAGCGGCTCCATCAGGCGGAGCAGTTCACGGGTGGAGTAGAGGTAGCCGGTGCCCCGGTTGAGCTCGGTCGGGAAGGTCTCCCGCTCGAAGGCGGCGCCGGCGCCGCCCGCATCCCCCTCGGCCAGCAGCAGGCGGGCGACCTCGCCGTAGCGGTTGCGGAAGACCAGGGAGAGGAGGCCGCGCGGGCGCAGGGCCCGGGTGACGATGTTGGCGGCGCGCAGCGGGTCGTCCAGGTACTCGATGGTCTCGTGGCAGATGACCAGGTCGAAGGGGCCGGCCTGCTGGCTCTCCAGGTCTTCGATGCGCTGGTTCATGAAGGAGAGGCCGGCGCAGGCCTGGGGCATCTCCCGTTCGGCGCGGGCCTGCACGGTGTCGAGCAGGCAGGTGGAGGGCTCCAGCAGGGTAACCCGGTGGCCGGCGGATGCCAGGCGCAGGCTGACCTCGCCCGTCCAGCAGCCCACGTCCAGCACGTCCAGGGGCCCCCCGCGCATCCGGGTCAGCTCTTCCAGGTGCGCGGAGAGGTACCTCCAGGCCACCTCGTGCTGGACCCGCCCGACCGGCGAGCCCTCCCGTTCGATGATGCCCCGTGCCTTCTCGTCCAGCGCTTCCGCCATGCCGCCCTCCTTCCGGGTGCCGACTCCCTGCGTTCGATTATACCCGCCCCCGGCGACGGCCTTCCGCCCGGCGCCGGAACCGGGGCTAAGGCCGCTTGAACCGGAACCTGCGGGCGGCCTTCCACCACAGGCTCAAGGAGGCGCGGTGGGAGAAGATGATGCTGCGGGCCACGTTGCGCAGGATGTCCGACAGGGGCTTGTGCCCCGCGTTGAACAGCAGGGGCGACCAGTTGAAGCGGCGCTTGATCTGCCGCTTGGAGAACCCCGGCAGGTCCAGGGTGGGCCGGCGCCGCTCCAGCTGCCGGCAGGCGGCCCCCCGCAGCAGCCCCTGCTCCTCGCAGACCTCGTGCAGCCGGGTCCCCGGGTAGGGGAAGAAGATGCTCAGCAGGAACCAGTCGGGGCGGCAGGCCCGGTTGAGCAGCACCGTCTCCCGGAAGTCGCGCGGGGTCTCCCCCGGTATGCCGATGAGGTTGTAGAAGCCTATCTTCAGGCCGTGTTCCCGGGCGGCGCGGACGGCCTCGACGACGTCCCGGTTGGAGTAGTTGCGCTTGAGCACCTCCCGCCGGATGCGCTCGCTCCCCGACTCCAGCCCGATGTTGAGGAACTCGAAGTTGCCCCGCTCGAGGCCGGCGAAGAGCCGGGGGTAGTCGATGTTGGGGGTCACCCTCAAGTTGGAGCCGTAGCGGATGGGCACCTCGAAGCTCCGGTTGATCTTCGCCAGCTCCTCGCAGAGGGCGAGGGCCCAGTCCACGTCGATCCCCAGCGTCTCCACCTCCAGGTAGGCGTCCTCCATCAGGTAGAGGACGCGCTTCATCTCCAGGATCTCCTCCGCGATGGCGGACGGGGAGCGCAGCCGAACGTACCTGCCCCCGGCCACCTTGCGGATGGCGTGGTTGCTGCAGTAGGTGCACTGGTAGGGGCAGCCGCGACCGGCCAGGAAGGAGGGGCGGGAGATGGGGTTGGCCAGCCAGGGCAGCCACATCTCGCGGTCGGGGTAGGGGAGGGAGTCCAGGTCCTGGAGGAAGGGGCGGCAGGCGTTGCGCTCCACCCGCCCCCCGCGCTTGATCCAGAGGTTGGCGATGCCCGACGGAGACTTCCCGGCCTCCAGCGCGTCGGCCAGTTCCAGCGTGGGGTACTCGCCCTCGCCGACGCAGACCACGTCGAAGGCCGAGGCCGCGCACTCCTCGGGGCGGAGGGTGGCGTGGGGGCCGCCCACCGCCAGGCACAGGTCCGGGCGGCGCCGTTTCACGCGCTCCGCCAGCCCGGCCAGGAAGTGGTAGACGGAGTAGACGGAGGTGAAGCAGACCAGCCCGGGGTCGAAGTCCCGGATGGCCTCGAAGAGCGCGTCCTCCGATTCCAGGGTGGGCATCACCAGCCTGGTGCGGTGCCCGTGCCGCCGCAGCACGGCGGAGACGTAGGATATGCCGAAGTGCATCTTCTCGTATCCCAGGATGGGCTTCTCGCGGGAGTAGTAGTCCTCCTCGGCGTGGACGAAAAGAACGTTCATGCTGCCTCTCTTTCCTGCGTCCGGGACGGCATCAATATATCACCGGGCACGGGGGGTGAAAAGGGCGGGGGAGAAGCCGTTTGTCCCCGCGCGCCCAAGCTGTATAATACTGCCGACGGAAGGGTGGAGCGCGTTCCGGTCACGGAGAGGAGAGCATGCTTTCTGACCTCGGACACCTACTTGAGAGCCTGGTGGACGATTATGTCTGCCTGGAGTTCTTCGGGATGCGGCTCGGCAGGGACTTCGACGGCGTCCAGCACCTGAGGGGCGTCGAGCGGACGGACCGGGGGTTCGCCCTCGATTGCTCCGAGGGAAACGCCTACCTGAAAGTGGAGCTGGTGGAGCCGGAGCGCTTCGTGATGAAGAGGAAGCCGGGAGGCGCCCGCGAACGGACCGTGGACGTCTACGCCCGGAAGGTGGCCGTCGAATGGGTGCAGGCTCCCCGCAGCCGCTGGAACAGCGCGGAGAAGAGCAGCTGGACCATGGAGGCGGCGGGGCAGGACGGCGGCCTGGTGACCGTGGAGTCCTCCGTCTTCACGGCGGAGGACGGCAGGCGCGCGGACGAGACCGTACAGACGCGGGCGCCGGCCCTGAAGGTCTTCTCCGGCTCCGCCTGAAACCCCCTCAGGGGCTTCCCGCCCGAGAGGCGCCGCCCCGCTCCAACAGGAGCCGGGAGATCTCCTCGTACCTCAGGTCGCCCGAGATGTCCAGCGGGGTCCAGCCGATGCGGTCCCGCGCGTTGACCGGCGCCCCGCCGTCGAGCAGGAGCCTCGCCGTCCTGGTGTCGTTGGCGAAGGCCGCCAGGTGCAGCGGGGTCCAGCCCCGGTCGTCCCGCGCCGCGACGTCCGCTCCCAGCCTGATGAGGAGCTGCACCGTCAGGGGATGGCCGTTCTCCACCGCCAGGTGCAGCGGGGTCTTGCCGTCGGGGTCCCGTGCCCCCAGGTCGGCCCCCCTGTCGAAGAGTTGCTGGACGCGCGCGCTGTTCCCCTGGATGGCCGCGGTGAGGACCTCCCCGTTCAACTCCTCCCGGGACGGCTGCTCCCCGCAGCCCCCCGAGAGGGCGGCGGCCAGGATCAGCAGGGCGGCAAGGGCGAGCGTCGCGGACCTCCTCAAGCGGCCTCCTTTCCGGGGCTTTGCCTCGATTCTACCACCCCGGGGGGCGGCCGCGCCCGCGCGATGTGCTATGTTAATGGAGGAGGAGTGCTGGGCCGGCCCCGCGAAAGGGAGGTGTTCGCCGTGATCCGTGAATCCCGTTACAAGACCCTGCCGTACGACCTCGCGCGCTACCAGTTCAAGGGCGAGGAGGACTATGTGCAGTGGTGGTACTTCGACGCGGAGTTCGAATCGGGCCACCGCATCATGACCGCTTTCTTCCCGCGCATGCTGGGAAACGTGGACGACCACGCGGCCGGCCCGGTGCCCGGCGCCACCATGGTCATCATGGAGCCCGGCTACGTCAACCACCACTCGCACGAGTACTACGAGGGCCGCTTCCAGGGCGACCCCGAGCGCATGCGCGGCGTCTTCGGGGGCAACCTGGTGGAGTGGTGCTGGGAGGAGGGGCGTTACCGCCTGCGGGTGCATCAGGGCGAGATGGGCTACGAGCTGGAATATGAGCCCCTGCTCCCGCCCTGGGCCCCGCTGCCCGGCCGGAAGGGCTTCCTGGCCCCGCCCCTGATGCGGCGCCTGGCCGCCGGCAGGTATTTCCACTATGCCTCCTTCATCCCCCGCGGGAGGGTGACGGGAAAGCTCTTCCTCCCCGGCGGGGAGGTAGAGGTGGCGGGCACCGGCTACCACGAGCAGGGACGCACCACCGCGCCGCTGGCCGGCATCTTCATGTACTGGTACTGGATACGGATGTTCCTCGACGAATGGACCATCATCTTCCCGCTGACCCGGGCGCCGGGCTTCATCACCTCCCCGGGGATGCGCGCCCTGCTGGTCTACCGCCGGGACGAATGCCTGGCCGACCTGATCGACGGGACCCGCCTGCTCCTCGACCACCGGGTGCTCGAGTACCAGTCCTACCCGCCGGCGGGAAGGGACGACGTCCCCAAGCGCTGCCTCTTCAAGGCGCGCACGCCGGGCCTGCGCCTGCGCGTGGAGATGGACCTCAAGCACCTGCTGGAGGGCTTCTGCTGGCACCCCTTCAACGTGAAGACCGAACGGCAGCCCGCCTGGATGCAGCACGTCATGGACGTGGGGGTGGACATCCGCTGGAAGGGCAGGCCGGTCCGCCTGGAGGGCGAGGGCATCTTCGAGACCATGCTCACCGGCTGAGACCGGCCCCCGGCCGGGCCTTCGGGTCCCGGGGACGGGGCATAAGGGCATTGGCATTGAAAGCCGTTAGGGCGGGATTGCTAACGATCCTGACGCTTGGTATGGTGGGCCTATGAAGAAATGTCTGCTGGCCATCACTTAGGGGGATATAGCCGGGGAGCCGGCTCTGCCTGAGCGCCAAGGGCCCATCGAGGCCAGGTTATTTGCAGAGGAGCAAGGATGGAACAGGCACAGCTGAACTGGATCGTCAACTTCATCTGGGGCATCGCCGATGATGTCCTGCGCGACCTCTACGTGCGTGGCAAATACCGTGACGTGATCCTGCCCATGACCGTGCTGCGGCGCTTTGACGCGCTGCTGGAGCCCACCAAGCAGGACGTCCTGGCCATGAAGGAGAACCTCGACGCCTCCAGGATTGTCCACCAGGACCCGGCGCTGCGCCAGGCTGCGGGCCAGGCATTCTACAACACCTCCAGGTTCACCCTGCGCGACCTGAGGGCCCGCGCCAGCCAGGCCGCTCTCAAGGCCGACTTCGAGGCCTACCTGGACGGCTTCTCCCCTAACGTCCAGGACATCCTGGACAACTTCGAGTTCCGCAACCAGATACCGCGCTTGTCCAAGGCGGACGCCATCGGCACCCTTGTCGAGAAGTTCCTCTCCCCCGAGATCAACTTGAGCCCCAATCCGGTCCTGAACGGCGACGGGTCCATCAAGCAACCCGGCTTGGACAACCACGCCATGGGCACCATCTTCGAGGAGCTGGTGCGCCGCTTCAACGAGGAGAACAACGAGGAAGCAGGCGAGCACTGGACCCCCCGCGATGTGGTAAAGCTCATGGCCAGCCTCATCTTCCTGCCCATCGCCGACCAGATAGAGTCGACTACTTACCTGCTCTACGATGGAGCCTGCGGCACCGGCGGGATGCTCACCGTGGCCGAGGAAACATTAGATCGGTTGGCAACCGAGCATGGCAAGAAGGTATCAATCCATCTATTTGGCCAGGAGATCAACGCCGAGACCTATGCCATCGCCAAGGCCGACCTCCTGCTGAAAGGTGAAGGTGAGGCTGCAGATAACATTGTAGGTGGACCGGAACATTCCACCCTCTCTAATGACGCCTTCCCCTCCCGGGAGTTTGACTTCATGCTGTCGAATCCTCCCTACGGCAAGAGCTGGAAGACCGACCTGGAGCGCATGGGGGGCAAGGGCGGCGTGAAGGATTCCCGCTTCATCATCGAGCATGCGGGCGACCCCGAGTATTCGCTCCTCACTCGCTCAAGCGATGGACAGATGCTCTTCCTGGCCAACCTGCTCTCCAAGATGAAGCACTCCACCCCCCTGGGCAGCCGCGTAGCAGAGATCCACAACGGCTCCTCCCTCTTCACCGGGGATGCCGGGCAGGGAGAGAGCAACATCCGCCGCTGGATCATCGAGAACGACTGGCTGGAGGCCATAGTGGCCCTGCCCTTGAACATGTTCTACAACACCGGCATCGCCACATACATCTGGGTTATCAGCAACCGCAAGCCCGAACACCGCAAAGGCAAGGTGCAGCTCATCGACGCCACCTCCTGGTTCAAGCCCCTGCGCAAGAACCTGGGCAAGAAGAACTGCGAGCTGGCAGAAGAGGACATCGCCCGCACCTGTGGCACCTTCCTCGCCTTCGAGGAGGGAGAGCAGTCCAAGATATTTCCCAACGAGGCCTTCGGCTACTGGAAGGTGACGGTGGAGCGCCCCCTGCGCTTAAAGGATGCCGAGGCTGGTCGTACCTACGCAGCCAAGGAGCTGAAAGCCTTGAAGGAGACCTCCGAGCGCGACGAAAACGCTCCTCCGGTCATCAAGAAGATATACAAACCGGGGAAAGCTCAGCCTGATCCCCTGCGAGGATTGTTCGAGGCCGAGATCAACGGCAAGGCCTGTGTGGTGGAGTACGAGCCTGACACGGACCTGCGCGATACCGAGCAGATACCCCTCACCGAGAAAGGCGGCATCGAGGCCTTCCTGCGCCGCGAGGTACTGCCTTACGCATCCGATGCCTGGTATGAGCCGTCCAGCGTCAAGATCGGTTACGAGATCAGCTTCACCCGATACTTCTACAAGCCCCAACCCCTACGTACTCTGGAGGAGATACGTGCCGACATCCTGGCACTGGAGAAGGAAACGGAAGGGCTGCTTTCCGAGATCATTGGGGGAGATGAATCTTGATCGGCACCCTCAAGCCCTATCCTGCATATAAACCTTCTGGTTTGGTATGGCTTGAGGATATGCCTGACCATTGGAGAGTACGTCGTGGGAAAGCATTATTTCGTTGCATAGACATACGATCAAGAACTGGTGAAGAGGAATTACTTACAGTGTCCTCCGAGCGGGGAATTGTGCCTCGAAAAACAGCGAATGTGACTATGTTTAAGGCAGAGTCATACATTGGTCATAAACTCTGCTGGCCAGACGACCTTGTTATCAATAGCCTATGGGCATGGGCACGGGGCTTAGGTGTTTCTAGGTATCATGGGATCATAAGTAATGCGTATAGCGTGTATCGGCTCCGTGAAGGCGCAGATGTCATACCTTCATTTATCCATAATATTGTTCGATCGATACCCTTTCAATGGGAGCTTCAAGTCAGGTCCAAAGGGATATGGATATCAAGATTACAACTAACCGATGAATCTTTCCTTGACGCTCCGATATTAACACCACCTGTTGATGAACAAATTGCCATCGTACGCTATCTCGATTACATGGACCGGCGCATACAACGATATATCCGGGCCAAGCAGAAGCTGATAGCGCTGCTGAACGAGCAGAAGCAGGCCATCATCCACCAGGCTGTCACCCGCGGCCTCGACCCCACCGTCAAACTCAAACCCTCCGGCGTGGAGTGGTTGGGAGATATCCCCGCGCACTGGGAGACAAGACGTCTAAAATACTTATGCAGTATGAAAAGTGGAGATAGCATAACAAGCTATTCAATTGAGCAGTCAGGTGAATATCCTGTCTACGGAGGTAATGGCGTCAGAGGATTTACATCTGATTACACGCATGATGGCAATTATGTTTTGGTTGGCAGGCAGGGAGCTCTATGCGGAAATATTCACATTACGAAAGGGAAATTCTGGGCATCAGAACACGCAGTCGTGGCTACTCTGCGTATGCATAATGACACCCAATGGTTTGCAGCACTTCTTTCAGAGATGAAACTTAAGCAATACTCGTTGGCGGCTGCACAACCAGGATTGGCCGTAGAGCGAATTCTTAACCTTTGGGTACCTGTGCCTTCAATTGAGGAGCAGGGGAGAATCGCAGAAATCATTAAGTCAGGAACATCGAATCTTGAAAATACAATTGAAAAAGAAAAGCACGGCATTGAAATTATCCGCGAGTATCGTACTCGCCTTATATCCGACGTGGTGACCGGGAAGGTGGATGTACGGGAGATAGCGGCGCGGCTGCCTGACGAAGAAGACGAGCCTGAACTGCTCAGTGACGAAGAAGTGTCGGCGGAGTACGATGAAGATACCGACAACATGGACGATATGGGCGAGGAGGACATGGCGTGACCACCGATACCAGTGAGAGGGGGCTGGAGCGCCTCATCTGCGTGGCGCTTACCGGCAATCCCTGCGACCCTCCGAAGCCCGGCGAAGTGCGCGAACCCAGCCGCAGCTACGGAGGTTCTGGCTGGTATCGCGGGTATGCCGATGACTACGACCGTGAGTACTGCGTCGACCTGGCCCAGCTGGAAGCCTTCTTCCGGGCCACCCGGCCCGACATCGTCGACTCCCTGGACCTCGACCAGGACAGCCCCACCCGGCGCAAGTTCCTGGCCCGCCTGCAGGGGGAGGTAAGCAAGCGCGGCACGATAGATGTGCTCTTGAACGGCATCAAGCATGGGCCGCACGATCTGGAGCTCTTCTACCCCACCCCTTCTCCCGGAAACCCCAAGGCGGAAGAACTCTACCGCGCCAACCGCTTCAGCGTCACCCGCCAGCTGCGCTACAGCCGTGACGAGGCCATGCTCGCATTGGACATCGGCCTGTTCATCAACGGCTTGCCCGTCGTCACTTTCGAGTTGAAGAACAGCCTGACCAAGCAGACGGTGGAAGACGCCGTCCAGCAGTACCGGCGCGACCGCGACCCCCGCGAGAAGCTCTTTGAATTCGGGCGCTGCCTGGTGCATCTGGCGGTAGATGATCATGAGGTACGATTCTGCACCCACCTCAAGGGCAAGGCCTCGTGGTTCCTCCCCTTCAACCTGGGCTTCAACGACGGAGCGGGCAACCCTCCCAATCCCGACGGCATCAAGGCCGATTATCTCTGGAAGCGCATCCTCGCTCCTGAACAGCTGACGGAGATATTGGAGAACTATGCCCAGCTGGTGGTGACCAAGAACGAGGACGGCAAAAGGGTCGCTTTCCAGATATGGCCGCGCTACCACCAACTGGACGTGGTAAAGAGGCTGCTGGCCGACGTGGCCGCCAACGGAGCCGGGCGCAAGTACCTCATCCAGCACTCCGCGGGCAGCGGCAAGTCCAACTCCATCGCCTGGCTGGCCCATCAGCTCATCGGCTTGGGCACCTTCGATTCCATCTTCGTGGTCACCGATCGCCGTATCCTCGACAGGCAGATACGCGACACCGTCAAGCTGTTCACCGAGGTGGGAGCAACGGTCGGCCATGCCGAGCATTCCGGCGACCTGCGCAGGTACATCGAGGGAGGCAAGAAGATAATCATCTCCACGGTGCAGAAGTTCCCCTTCATCCTGGATGAGATAGGAAGCGCCCATCGGGGGAAGAACTTCGCCATCATCATCGACGAGGCGCACTCCAGCCAAGGCGGGCGCACCTCGGCGGCCATCTCCATGGCGCTGTCGGAGGCTGGGGCCGAGGACGACGACGAATCGACGGAAGACGCCATCAACCGCATCATGGAGGGGCGCAAGCTCCTCCCCAATGCCTCGTATTTCGCTTTTACCGCCACTCCCAAGAACAAGACCCTGGAGATGTTCGGAGAACCGGAGCCCCAGCCGGACGGCACCATAAAACACCGGCCCTTCCACAGCTATACCATGAAACAGGCCATCCAGGAGGGGTTCATCTTAGACGTGCTCGAGCATTACACCCCGGTGTACAGCTACTACAAGCTGGTGAAGAAGGTGGAGGGCGACCCCGAGTTCGATGCCAAGCGGGCAAAGAAGAAACTGCGCCACTACGTCGAGAGCCATAGCCATGCCGTCCGCTTGAAGGCCGAGATCATGGTCGACCATTTCCACGACCAGGTCATCGCCGCGGGAAAGATCGGCGGCAAGGCCCGGGCCATGGTGGTGACCGGCGGGATTGAGCGGGCCATCCAGTATTACCATGCCATAAGCGAATACCTGACGGAGCGCAAGAGCCCCTACAGGGCCATAGTGGCCTTCTCGGGGGAGCATGAATATGGCGGTGTCAAGGTGAGCGAGGCTTCCCTCAACGGATTTCCCTCCGGCAAGATAGCCGACAGGATCAGGGAAGACCCCTACAGGTTCCTGGTTTGCGCGGACAAGTTCCAGACGGGCTATGACGAACCCCTGATGCATACCATGTACGTGGACAAGGTCCTCTCCGGCATCAAGGCGGTGCAGACCTTATCGCGCTTGAACAGGGCTTATCCGGGAAAGCACGACGTCTTCGTCCTCGATTTCATGAACGATGCCGATGCGATCGAGATGGCTTTCGCCGACTATTACCGCACCACCATCTTGAGCGAGGAAACCGACCCCGATAAGCTGCACGACCTCAAGTCCGACATGGACGGCTATGGCGTTTACAACGGCGCACTGATTGAACGCTTTGTGGAGCTCTATCTCGGCGGCGCCGACCGCGAGCGTCTTGACCCCATCCTCGATGCCTGCGTGGCGGTCTACCTGGAGCAGCTGGACGAGGACGGCCAGGTCGACTTCAAGGGCAAGGCCAAGGCGTTCAACCGCACCTACGGTTTTCTTGCCTCCATCCTGCCTTACAACAACGCGGAGTGGGAGAAGCTCTCCATCTTCTTGAACTTCCTCATCCCCAAGCTCCCGGCCCCCGTAGAGGACGACCTGTCGCGGGGCATCCTTGAGGCCATAGACATGGATAGCTACAGGGTGGAAAAGAAGGCGTCGATGAGGATACTGCTTCCCGATGAGGACGTAGAGATCGAACCTGTCCCCACCTCGGGTGGCGGTTTCAGGCCGGAACCGGAGCTGGATATACTCTCCAATATTATCTCGGCCTTCAACAACCAGTTCGGCAACATAACGTGGACCGATGCCGACCGGGTGCACAAGCTGATCACCGAGGAGATACCCGCGAGGGTGGCGGCGGATACTGCATACATGAACGCCATCCAGAACTCTGATCGCCAGAA
>CAZETE010000035.1:0-25423 GCA_964515075.1 uncultured Actinomycetota bacterium
CGGGCGGCATTCCGCCCGCGCGGCTGCCGCGTCCTGGACGGATGAGCGGGCGGGTGGCCCGCCGGGCGGACGCGCGGCTGCACGGGGGCAGCCGGCGGCCCGGGGCGCGGGTCCGGGGGAACGACGCGGGCAGGGGCTACAGTCTCTTTTTAGCTTCGCCGGCGCATTTCTGGCAGACCTGCTTGCCCATGCAGGCCTTCAGCTTGTCGCCGGAACCGCAGAAGACGCAGCTCTCACCGAACTTGGTGAGGACGATCCTTTCGTCCTCCAAGCTTATCTGCACCGCGTCGCGGGATCTCAGGTCGAGGGTGTTGCGGATCTCCATGGGGATGACTATCCTGCCAAGCTCATCGATCTTCCTCACGATGCCGTTGGCCTTCAATTCCCCCCCTGTACCGTGGTCTTCGCCGCCAAAAAAACAAGGCCCAATGCGCTTACTTGACATTTGAGCAATAGCAATTATATGTTGGGATGGTCAGCGTGTCAACTTGACCGTATGCGTGCAAAAACTAGTGGAAAACGGCGGTTTTTAGAGCCATGGGAAGCATATTCTACGTCACCACGCCCATCTATTACGTCAACGACCTCCCGCACATCGGCACCGCCTACACCACCGTCGCGGCCGACGTGACGGCCCGCTATCACCGCCTCAAGGGAGAGAAGGTCTTCTTCCTCACCGGGACCGACGAACACGGGCAGCACGTGCAGCGCGCGGCGGAGCGCAATGGGGTCACGCCCCAGGAGTGGGCCGACCGCATGGTGGTCCACTTCACCGACGCGTGGAAGGCCTTGAACATCTCCAACGACTTCTTCATCCGCACCACCGCGCCCCGCCACGCGGAAGTGGCGCGCGACTTCATAGGCAGGCTCTACGAGCAGGGCGACATCTACAAGGACGTCTACGAGGGCTGGTACTGCGTGCCGGACGAGTCCTTCTGGCTCCCCTCCCAGCTGGCGGAGGGAAAGTGCCCGCAGTGCGGGCGGGAGGTGGAGATGCTCTCGGAGGAGAATTACTTCTTCCGGCTGTCCGCCTACGCCGACCGGCTGGTCTCCCACATCGAGGCCAACCCCGGCTTCGTCCGGCCGGAGATGCGCCGCAACGAGGTCCTGGGATTCATCCGGCAGGGCCTGGGGGACCAGTCCATCAGCCGCAAGAGCCTCACCTGGGGCATCCCCCTGCCCTTCGACGAGGGGCAGGTGATGTACGTCTGGTTCGACGCGCTGCTCAACTACGTCTCCGCCATCGATTACGGCGCCTCCCGGGACCGCTTCTCGGCCATCTGGCCGGCCGACTTCCACCTGGTGGGCAAGGAGATCCTCCGCTTCCACGCGGTGGTCTGGCCGGCCATGCTCATGGCGGCGGGCCTGCCCCTGCCCAAGTGCGTGTTCGCCCACGGCTGGCTGACGGTGGAGGGAGAGAAGATGTCCAAGTCCAAGGGGAACGCCGTCAGCCCCTTCGAGCTCATCGACGAGTACGGCGTGGACGCCTACCGCTACTACTTCATGCGCGAGTTCTCCTTCGGCTACGACGGCAACTTCTCGCGCGAGAACATGACCGGGCGCTACAACTCGGAGCTGGCCAACGACTTCGGCAACCTGGTCAGCCGGGTCCTGGCGATGGTCTGGAAGTACCGCGGCGGCACCGTCCCCCCTCCCGGGCCGGAGGAGGACGCCGACGCCGAGCTGAAGGCCGCCGCGGCGCGGGCCTTCGAGGAGATCGACCGCCACCTGGAGCAATTGGCCTTCAACGAGGCGCTGGCCTCGGTGTGGTCCTGGCTGCGCGTGGCCAACCGTTACGTGGACTCGAGCGCTCCCTGGGACCTCAACAAGGACCCGGCGCTGGCCGGCCGCCTGGACGCCGTGCTCTACAACCAGCTGGAGTCGCTGCGCCTCACCGCCCTGATGATGCTGCCCTTCGTGCCGGAGACGGCCGGCCGCATCTGGGAGTGGCTGGGGGCCGGGGGCGCCCTGGAGGAGCAGCGCCTGCCGGCCGCGGCCGCGTGGGGGGCGCTTCCGCCGGGGGGCGCGACGCAGAGGGGCGCCGCCCTCTTCCCGCGCATCGAGGGTTGAGCGGACCGGCCGTGCGGCTCGTCGACACCCACGCCCACCTGGACATGCTCGAGGGGGACCTCGAGGAACACCTGGCCTCGGCGCATTCCGCCGGGCTGGTGCAGGTGGCGGCGGTGGGCATCGACCTGGCGTCCAGCCGGACGGCCGTGGAATACGCGCGCGCCCACGGCATGGTCAAGGCCGTCGTGGGCGTCCACCCCCACGACGCCTCGCGGGTGGACGCCGGAGTCATGGAGGGCCTGCGCGCCCTGGCCCGCGACCCCGAGGTGGTGGGCGTCGGCGAGACCGGGCTCGATTTCTACCGCGACCTCTCTCCCCGGCCGGCGCAGGAATCCGCCTTCCGCCTGCACCTGGAGCTGGCCCGGGAGGTGGGCAAGCCGGTGGTGGTGCACGACCGCGAGGCGCACGCCGAGGCCATGGCCATCCTTGAGGAGTACGCCCCCTTCGAGGCGGGGCTGGTCCTCCACTGCTTCTCGGGAGGCGCGGCCATGGCGATGGAGTGCGTGGCCATGGGCGGATACATCTCCCTGGCCGGGCCGGTGACCTTCTCCAACGCCGGGGCGCTGCGCGAGGTGGCGGCGGCCGTGCCGGCGGACCGCCTCCTCCTGGAGACGGACAGCCCTTTCCTCTCCCCCCACCCCTTCCGCGGCAGGCCCAACACCCCGGCCCGCCTGGCGCTGACGGCGCGGAAGGTGGCGGAACTGCGGGGCGTGGCGTTGGAGGAACTGGCCGCCCTGACCACCGCCAACTGGTGCCGCCTCACCGGCCAGGCCCTTAAGCTATAATCGTCTCATGGAAGGACGGGGGACGCTGGTGCTGGTGGGGACGCCCATCGGCAACCTGGAGGACATCACCCTGCGCGCCCTGCGGGAGCTGAGGGAGGCGGACGTCATCGCGGCGGAGGACACCCGCACCACGCGCAAGCTCCTGGCCCGCTACGACATCCACGTGCCCCTGGTCAGCTACTGCGGCGAGCGCGAGCGGGAGAGGTCGCGGCACATCGTGGAGATGCTGCGGGAGGGCAAGCGGGTGGCCCTGGTGTCGGAGTCCGGCATGCCCGGCGTCTCCGACCCGGGATGGATGGCCGTGCGGGCCTGCCGCGACGCCGGCTTGCGGGTGGAGGCGGTCCCCGGCCCCAGCGCCCTGACCACCGCCATCTCCCTGGCCGGCCTGCCCCCCGGCGGCGTCTATTTCGCGGGTTTCTTGCCCGCGCGCCCCGCCGCCCGCCGCAAGCTGCTCGAGGAGCTCTCCCGGCGGGACGAGGCCCAGGTCTTCTACGAGGCTCCCCACCGGGTCAGGGCCGCCCTCGAGGACCTGGCGGCGCTCTACGGCGGCCGGGGGGTGACCCTGGTCCGCGAGCTCACCAAGCTGCACGAGGAAGTGCGTTCGGGCACCGCTTCCGAGCTGCTGGAGGGAATGGGCGAGGAGCGGCTGCGCGGCGAGATGGTGCTGGTGGTGGAGGCCGCGGCGGCGGACGGCGGGGGCGGGGAGCCGGACTGGGAGACGCTCGTCGGGCTGGTGGCCGAGGAGGTTGCCCTGGGTTCCCCCACCGGCGAGGCCTGCCGCGCCGTCGCCACCCTGCGGGGCGTCTCCCGCCGCGAGCTCTACAACCGCTACCTCGCTTCCCGCTGAAGCGGAAAAATGACGGACGCGTAAGGTATTATGTTTGGCGTCGGGTTCCGGCGGCGTTCGGTCATGCATCGAAGGAGCGGAAGTGAGGAAGAGACGGGTCACGGCAGTGGTGCTGGCGGCCGGCGAGGGCACGCGCATGAAGTCCTCCCTGCCCAAAGTGCTCCACCCGCTGTGCGGGAAGCCCCTGCTGCTGGTGCTCCTTGACGCCTTGCGGGAGTTCAAGGCGGAGCGCGTGCTGCTGGTGGTGGGCCATCAGGCCGAGCAGGTGCGCGAGGCCGTGGGCCCCGGCGTCGAGGCGGTGCTGCAGGAGGAGCGGCTGGGCACCGGGCACGCGGTGATGGCCGCCGGGCCGTCCCTGGGCCCCGGGGACGAGAACCTGCTGGTGCTGGCGGGAGACATCCCCCTGATCACCCCGGCCACCCTCAAGGCGTTTTACGAGCAGTTCTCCCGTTCGGGGGCCGGCGCGTCGGTCCTCACCATGCAGCTGGAGAACCCCGCCGGCTACGGCCGGGTGGTGCGGGGCCCCGGCGGCCAGGTCGCCAGGATCGTGGAAGAACGGGACGCCTCCGCCGCCGAGAGGCTCATCACCGAGGTCAACAGCTCCATCTACCTGTTCAAGCGGCCCGAGCTCTTCGACTGCCTGGAGCGGGTGGGCAACGACAACCGCAAGCGGGAGTACTACCTCACCGACGTCATCGAGCTGATGCTGGAGCGCGGCGGGCAGGTCACCGCCCTGCAGGCGGACGAGGCCTCCGAGGCCATGGGCATCAACACCCGCGCCCAGCTGGCCGAGGCCGAACGCATCATGCGGGAGAGGATCAACGCCGGCTGGATGGAGAAGGGGGTCACGGTGGTGGACCCGCGGCAGACATATATAGACCTGGGGGTGTCCATCGGGCAGGAGACGGTAATCCACCCCTTCACCTTCCTCACCGGAGCCACCCGCGTGGGCAGGGAGTGCAGCGTCGGGCCCTTCACCCGCATCGCCGACTCCACCCTAGGCGACCGGGTAACGGTGACCGAGTCGGTGGTGCGCGAGTCCTCCGTCGAGGAGGGGGCCGCCGTGGGCCCCTATGCCAGCCTGCGCCCGGGCACCCGCATCTCCGCGGGCGCCAAGGCCGGCACCTTCGTGGAGATCAAGAACAGCGTGGTGGGACGGGAGAGCAAGGTCCCCCACTTGAGCTACATGGGAGACGCGGTCATCGGCGAGGAGGTCAACGTCGGGGCGGGCTCCATCACCTGCAATTACGACGGCCGGCAGAAGCACGCCACCGTCATCGAGGACGGCGCCTTCATCGGTTCGGACACCATGCTCATCGCCCCCGTCCGCATCGGCAGAGGGGCGGTCACCGGGGCGGGCTCCGCCATCAGCAAGGACGTCCCCCCGGCGGCCCTGGGGGTGGAGAGGTCCCAGCAGAGGAACGTCGAGGGCTACCGGAAGCCCAGGGCCGCCGCCACCAAGCGGATCAGGAAGCCGGGCGCCGGGGGAGAGAAGAAGGATTGAGGCGGGAGAGAAGGAGGCTCACTTGAAGGAGATCACGCGCAAGAGGCTGATGATATTCTCGGGCCGGTCCTGCCCCGAGCTGGGCCGCGAGATATCCGGGCACCTCGGGCTCTCGCTGGGCGAAGTGGAGTTGAAGACCTTCTCCAACGGCGAGCTCTACGTCCGTTTCAAGGAGAGCGTGCGCGGCGTCGATGCCTTCGTCGTCCAGACCTGCTCCGAGCCCATCAACCGCAACATCATGGAGATGCTGCTGATGATCGACGCGCTCAAGCGCGCCTCGGCCAAGCGCATCTCGGCGGTGGTCCCCTACTACGGCTATTCCCGGCAGGACAAGAAGACGGTGGCGCGCGAGCCCATCAGCGCCAAGCTCATGGCCGACCTGCTCACCACGGCGGGCGCCGACCGCATCCTCACCATGGACCTGCACGCCGGGCAGATCCAGGGCTTCTTCGACGGCCCGGTGGACCACCTCACCGCCGTGCCCCTGCTGGCGTCGCACATATCCCGCAACTACTCCGACGACCTGGTCATCGTCTCTCCCGACGCCGGCCGGGTGAAGATGGCCAAGAAATACTCGGACTACCTCTCGGTGCCCATGGCCATCCTGCACAAGCGGCGCCCCTCCCACAACGTCGCCGAGGTGATGCACGTCATCGGCGACGTGGACGGGAAGAAGGCGGTGCTGGTGGACGACATGATCGACACCGCCGGCACCCTCACCGGATCGGCCGCCGCCCTGATCGAGCACGGCGCGGCGGAGATCTATGCCTGCGCCACCCACGGCATCTTCTCCGGCAGCGCGCGGGACAGGATCGACGCCTCGCCCATCAAGGAGGTGACCGTCACCAACACCCTCCCCATCGCCGAGGGCAGCCGCAGCTCCAAGTGCAAGGTCATCTCCATCGCCTCCATCTTCGCCAACACCATCGCCAGCGTCTTCAAGGACGAGTCGGTGAGCGAGCTCTTCGGCGGCGACAACCAGCCCTGACCCGCCACCGGCGCCGGCCGGATCGCCCCGGCGCCTTGACCGGCACCCGTGTAAGGCGCCGGGGCTTCCTCCCTGCGCTCATACGGAAGCCGGCGCCGCCCCGGCCTTCGCTTGAAATAGCGGGGACTTTGGTTTATCATTTCTCCTTGCGTCGACAGGAGGAAGGGATACACGCCATACGTACACGCCACACACGGATTGCAGGGGTGAGTTGAGATGCAGACGACGGTTACAGCGGCCCTGAGGGAGGGCAAGGGCAAGGAGGCGGCCAGGCGGATCCGCAAGGAGAGCGGGATACCCGCCGTGCTTTACGGCCATGAGCTCGAGCCCGTCCTGATCCGCCTGGACGGCCACGAACTGATGGCCCTGATCCGCCGGAAGCAGGGCATCCACGGCCTGATCGATCTGCAGATAGAGGGCAAGAAGGGCGGCAAGCATACCGTGGTGGTGAAGGAGATTCAGCGCCACCCCACCAAGGACACCATTCTGCACGTCGACTTCCAGAGGGTCAGGGAGACCGAGAAGCTGCAGACCGAGGTCCCGGTCCTCTACCACGGGGAGCCGGCGGGGGTCAAGGCGGGAGGGCTGCTCCAGCACTACCTCTACGACGTGAAGGTGGAGACCCTGCCCAAGGACCTCCCCGAACGCATCGACCTGGACATCAAGGACCTGGAACTGGGGCAGAGCATGAAGGTATCGGACCTTCCCGAACTGCCGGGGGTGACCTACCTCAACAGCCCGGAGGAGATCATGGTCTCGGTGACCGCCCGCCGGGTCAAGGTGGACGTGGCCGAGCTGGAGGAGGAGGAAGAGGAGGCTGCGGCGGCCGCGGGCGAGGCCGCAGCCGCCAAGCCGCAGGAAGGCGAGGGGCAGCCCGAGGCCTCCGACTAGGCGGCCCGCCGGGCGCCTCGTCAACCGTTCCCCGTCGCCCGCCCTTTCGCGGCCTGATTGCGGAGCGAAGGTAGCATCCGAACGCGGGGGGATCGTTGAGAGGACCGGACAGCAAAGCCGTTTCGCTGGTGGTGGGCCTGGGCAACCCCGGCAGCCGCTACTCGAACACCCGTCACAATGCCGGCTTCATGGTCCTGGAGGAGCTGGCCGGGCGCAGGAGCGCCTCCTTCAAGAGATACCGCGGCATCGACCTGGGTAGTTTCGCCTGCGCCGGCAGGGAGGTCAGGCTGGCGCGGCCCCTGGACTTCATGAACCGGAGCGGCGAGGCGGTTAAGCGGTTGCGCCGGCGCTTCCGGCTGGACCCCGGGGAGATCCTGGTGGCTTACGACGATATCGACCTGGCCGAGGGAGCGGTGCGCATCCGCCGGGGCGGCTCCTCCGGGGGGCACCTGGGCATACAGTCCATCATCGAACACCTCGGCAACGACGCCTTCGCCCGGGTGCGCGTCGGGGTGGGGAGGCCGCCCACCCCCGACGATGCCGCCGACTACGTCCTGGAGCAGCTGGCGGGGAAAGAACTGGAGGCCTTGCGCGAAAGCGCGCGGCGGGCGGCGGATGCGGTCGAAACGGTGCTGGAGAGAGGCATCGACGAGGCCATGAACGATTTCAACTGAGGGGCGGCGTCCCGGCCCCGGGGAGGTCGAGCGGATGAAGGTGACGGGCAGGACGGCGGCGGTCATCCTGGCAGCGGCGCTGGCGGCGGCGTACGTCGCGGGGTGCGGCGGCGGAGGCGGGCAGGCCCGGCGGCTGGTGGACGAAGGCCTGCGGCAGATGGAGGAGGCCCGCCCCGTCTCAGAGGACCTCTTCGAGCTGAACTCCAAGGTGGCCCGCCTGGGTAAACGCTACAACAACCTGCAGGACACGGTATCCGAAGGCATGTCGCTGGTCCGGCTGATCTCAGAGGACCTGGACCGCCTGGAGGCGCTCCTGCTGGCGGCGGAGGGCATTTTCCGGGAGGCCGCGTCCGAGAGCGGAGGCGGGGACTACTCGACCTACGCCGGGCAGGCCGTGGCGGCGCTGGAAGCGCAGTTCGAGGCGCTGCGGACCAACCGCGAACTGGTCTCCAGCCTGGCGGAAATGCTCTCCCTGGTCGATCTGGCGGAAAACGAAGGGCAGCTGCAGCACTACGTTGACGAGATGGACCGCCTGGCCCGCCGGCTGGAGCAGGAGTATCTGGAGGCCTCCCGCCTGGCCGACCAGGCCGACGCTTTCTACCGGGAGAGACGCCTTTGAGGACGGGGGGGAGCGCCGCGCGCCGCCTGCGGGCCCGTGCCCGGAGCGCGGCCGCCGCCACGGCCTGCCTGGCTCTTCTGTTGTGCGCCGCCTGCGGGGGGAGCGGGGGCCCCGACGGACGGGCGGAGGCGGCCCGCGAGCGGTACCGGGAGATCAGGGCGCGCGCGGCCGACCTGGAGGAGTTCTTCCCGCGGATGGAGGAGAGGCTCTCCCGGGAGCGGGGTGAAACCCTGAAAAAGTCGATGGCGCGGCTGGTCGAGGAAGGGCGCCGCTCCTATGACGCCTTCATCAAGAGCGCGGAAGCCGCGCGCGCGGACTTAGAGGAACTCAAGTCGTCGGGCGGCGCGAACGGGGAATACGCCGACAGCCTGTTGGCCCTGCTCGATGCCAACCGGGCGGAGGCGATGCTGGTGGCCGAGGCCATGCTCCAGGTGGACGAGCTGGTCCGGCGGCTGCCCCTCTCCGACCCGGCCGACTTCCCTGCCTTTGCGCATAAGCTGGATGAGCTGGCCGCGGGCATCCTGGAGTCGAGGGAGGCCGTACTGGGCCTGGAGGCCGCGGCCGAGGATCTCTACCTGAGCCTATAAACGCCAGGCCCCGCCGCCTTGACACGCATTCATATAAAGGCCCGGCGCTTCCCCGCCATTGACATAAATCGTATCTAGCGATGCCCCGCTGCGCTACAATTACCCTACTGAAAGGAGGGATGTCATGCGCAGGTTCAAGACGGTGCTGGTGCTGGCGGCGCTGCTCCTGCTGGCGGCCGTGTCCCTGTTCACCGGCGGCTGCAAGCTGGGAGACGGCTGAGGGCCGGGCGAGGAAACCCCGGTCGGGGTGGCGTCCAGAGGCGACAGGGGCGGCGGTCTTTCCGCCGGCGGATTCTCCGCGGAGGGCTCCGTCCAGATGTGCGGCCGCTCGGTGATGGGCGGCTGGTTCTATCACTGGGGATGGGACGGGGATTCCGCCTTCCCCGTTGGCTTCGCGGGGCGGGACCTCTACTACCGCGAGGTGGACTCCCCGCCGCAGATCGTCGATGCGGCCCGGCGGGTCATCCGCCAGGCGGGCCCGGACGGCGTGGTCTTCTTCAAGCTGTGCTTCGCCGATTTCGCGGGAGGGGACAGGGAGACGGCCGAGCAGAACCTCGAGGCTAACAAGGACGCGGTCGACGCGGTGGTCAAGGCGGCGCAGGGCCAGCCCGGCCAGGTACTGCTGCTGGGCAATGCCCTGCCGGTGGTGAAGAACGACTGCGACCGCTGGATGGTGGAGAACCAGCGGGCCTATAACGATTACCTGGAGAGCCTGGCCTCCAGGGCCTCCATCCGCCTAGTCGTCGTGGACCTCTACGGCGCGCTGGCCACGCCGGAAGGATACCTGAACCCGGCCTACGCCTCGGCTCCCGGCGACTCCCATCCCAACGAGGCCGGCTACGACGCCCTCGACTCGGTGCTGCGTTCCGCACTCAGGGCCCTTTGAGTGTAAGGAGGATAGATATGAGCGGAAAGTCGTCCACCAACCTGCTGGGGCACGTCCTTCTGGAGTTGATGGCGGCGAACTTCAACCACCGTCCGTCCATACGGGAATACCTCAAGGGCAACGGGGGCTGGATGGACTCCACCATCGGCTTCAAGACCCCGGACTCAAGCGTAGAGCAGGCCATCAGCTTTACGGGCGGCAGGGCCAAGGTCCTGAAGGCCATCCCCGCCGACGCCGACGTGACCATGGTCTTCGCCTCCGACGCCCAGGTGAAGGAGATGATCAAGGCCGCCCCGGCGGAGCTCCTCAACATGCTGCTCAAGAGCAAGTTGATGCTGGACGGCAACCTCTCCTACGCCAACCTCTTCAACTTCTACATCTCCCTGCTCATGGGCAAGCAGCACCGCAAGATGATGGAGAAGCAGAAGCGGCGCGACCGCGAGGAGCGCCTGCGGGAGCGCCCCGTCTCCGACCCCGGGCTGTCCCGGGAGCTGAAGGAGCGCGGCCGCGAGCGCCTGAAGGGGGAACGGGTCGACCCCGGGGTGAAGTACCTGTCCGACCCCTATCTCTCGGCCTACGGCCTGGAGGACTTCCCGCGCCTCGGGCGCTTCCTGGACATCCACTTCGAGACCAAGCCGCAGATCTGCCACGAGCGTCCCCTGCTGCTCACGCAGTGGTTCGAGGCCCACGGCTTCGAGACGGACGAGCGGGGGGAGCCCTGGGTGCCGGAGCTGCGCCAGGCCCGGGCCTACAAGCACCTGATGGAGAACCGCAGGCCCATCATCCGCGCCTCCGACCTCCTCGCCGGCACCACCACCACCCGCGAGATCGGCGTGGTCATCTATCCGGACACCCACGGCACCCTGATCTGGGGCGAGCTCAACTCGGTGCCCGACCGCCTGCTCAACCCCTACGACGTCCCCGAAGAGAGCGTCCTGGCCCTGCACCGCCACGTCTTCCCCTTCTGGGCCAGCCGCAACACGCGCGAGTGGGTGCGGGACAACCACGGCTACCCGCTGAGCCAGCGCCTGGACGAGCGCTTCGCCGTCTACTTCATGTGGAAGACCGCGGCGCTCTCCCACACCATCGCCGACTTCCCCAAGCTGCTGCGGCTGGGCACCTCCGGCATCATAGCCGAGATCAAGGAGGAGCTGGCCCGGGACCCCGGCGCCGACCGGCAGAAGAAGGACACCCTCGAGGCCATGATCATCTGCCTGGAGGGGCTGGCTGCTTACGCGCGCAACCTGGCGGCGCAGGCCGCCAGGGAGGCGGAGGCGGAAGGTGACCCGGCCCGCAAGGCTGAGCTGGAGCGGCTGGCCGAGATCTGCGCCAAGGTGCCGGAGGGGCCGGCCTCAACCCTGGACGAGGCCCTCAACGCCATCTGGATCGGCTGGGTGGGCCTGCACATGGAGAGCACCAACGCCGGCCTGTCCATCGGCCGCATGGACCAGTGGCTGCAGCCCTTCTTCGCCGCGGACATGGAGAGGCTCGCGACGGAAGGGGAGCGGGAGGCCTACGTCAAGCGGGCCATCGAGCTGGTGGGCTGTTTCTTCATGCGCTGCACCGACCACCTGCCCCTGGTCCCGGACATCGGCAACCACCTCTTCGGGGGCAGTTCCTCGGACCAGGCCATCACCCTGGGCGGGGTCACCCCCGAGGGGGAGGACGCGGTCAACGACATGACCTATATCTTCTTGAAAGTCACCGAGCTTCTAGGCATCCGCGACCCCAACGTCAACGCCCGCTTCCATCCGGGGGTGAACTCGGACGCCTATCTGAGGCGCCTGTGCGAGGTCAACCTGATCACCGCGGCCACTCCGTCCATGCACAACGACGTCGCCGTGATGGAGTCGCTGGCCGAGTTCGACTATCCGCCCGAGGACTTGAGGGACTGGTCGGCCACGGGCTGCGTGGAGCCCACCCTGTCCGGAAAGCACATGGGCCACACCAACTGCATGATGATGAACATGGTGGCCGCGCTGGAGATGGCCATGAACGACGGGCGGCACCCCCTGATGGACTGGGAGGTGGGCCCGAAGACCGGGAGCATCGAGGCGGGGGACTTCCCCACCTTCGAGGACTTCTTCACCGCCTTCACCACCCAGCTCCAGTTCCTCATCGACCAGTCGGTCGAGTACAACAACTACCTGGGGGAGGCCCACAGCGTCCTGCGCCCCACGCCCCTGCTGTCGTCGCTCATAGACGGCCCCATCGCCAAGGGGAGGGACGTGACCAAGGGCGGGGCGAAGCACAACTCCTCCGGCTCGGCCTGCATCGGCCTGGCCGACGTCACCGACTCCCTGCTGGTCATCAAGCGTCTGGTCTACGACGAGGGCAAGGTCACCTTGGCCGAGCTGAAGCGCGCGGTGGACGACGACTTCTCCGGCCACGAGGCCCTGCACGCCATGGTCACCCACAAGGTGCCCCTGTTCGGCTCGGGCTCGGACGAGGCGGTGGCCATGGCCCAGCGGGTGGCCGCCTTCGTCCACGACGCCTACGGCGCCCACCGCAACTTCCGGGGAGGCCCCTATACCGCGGGCTTCTGGTCCATGTCCAACCACGTGGCCTTCGGCACCCTCACGGGAGCCCTGCCCTCGGGCAGGCTCGCCGGCAAGGCCTTCACCCCGGGGCTCACCCCCGAGCCCAACGCCTCGCGCAACCTGCTGGACAACATCCGCGACGTGGCCAGGCTGGACCCGCATTTCATGAACAACAACATCGCCTTCAACGTCAAGGTGGTGCCGTCGGCCAAGGACGGCCACGCCCGGGTGGTCGAGCAGATGTTCTCCTACGTCAAGACCTACTTCGAGCTGGGGGGCATGCAGATGCAGATGAACGTGGTCACCTCGGAGATGCTGCGCGACGCCATGGCCCATCCCGAGAACTACCGCAACCTGCTGGTGCGCATCTCCGGTTACAACGCCTACTTCGTCACCTTGAACCGGGACATGCAGGTCGAGCTGATAGAGCGGGCGGAGTATGGCATCTGAGACGCCGCTCATCGTCGAGGTCAAGGGGAACTCATTGGACGACGGCCCGGGCATCCGCACCGTGGTCTTCTTCAAGGGATGCCCCCTCTCCTGCGTGTGGTGCCACAACCCCGAGTGCGTGCGGCCCGGCCTGGAGCTGGCCTGGGATGCCCGGGAGTGCGTGGGCTGCGACACTTGCACGGGCGTCTGCCCCCTGCGCGCCCTGGGCCGCCACAACCCCGGCTTCGTCGACCGGGACAGGTGCAACCTCTGCCTGGTCTGCACGGGCGCCTGCCCCTCGGGGGCGCTCTCCCGGGTGGGACGGGCCATGCCCGTCGAGGAGGTGGTGGCCCTGGCGCTGAAGGACGAGCCCTTCTTCCGCACCTCGGGGGGCGGGGTGACCCTGTCGGGCGGGGAGCCCACCATGTTCATGGACTACTCCTCCCGCCTCCTGCGGGCGTTGAAGGAGGAGGGCATCGACACCCTGCTGGAGACCTGCGGGCATTTCGACCACGCCCGTTTCGTAAAGGAGCTCTATCCCCACCTCGACCTCATCTACTACGACTTGAAACTGTACGACCCGGGCGAGCACCGCAGGTACTGCGGCGTCCCCAACGACCGCATCCTCGACAACTTCGCCAAGCTGCAGCGCGCCGCGCTGGACGGCGGGGTGCCGCTGCTGCCGCGCATCCCCCTGGTCCCCGGCATCACCGCGAAGCCGCGCAACCTGGAGGCGCTGGCCCGCTTCCTCAAGGAACACGGCGCGCGCCGCGTGGCCCTCGAGGAGTATAATCCCCTGTGGGTGGAGAAGGTGGCCAAGCTGGGAGCGGACAGCCCCCACGCCCGGGACGGGGCCATGCGCTCCTGGATGGACCGCGGCGAGTTGGCCCGCTGCCGCGACATCTTCGCCTCCTTCGACCTCGCCTGATCGGGTCAGCCCTCGATGGGGCTGCAATGGAGGCAAGTGAATAACTAGGGTGCGAGGCCTGGGTCGGAAGACCGAGGCCCTTTAAGGCTGTGCCGGAAACGAAAGGGAGCACCAACGGATGGAACTGGCGGCTTACCTGGCCGATGCGCTGGGGCGGGACCCCGCCTTCGGCCGGGCGGCGGAGACCCTGGCGGGAGGCAAGGGGCCCCTCACCCTGCGCATGGCCGAGAGCCTGGCCGCGCCCCTGCTGTCTGCCCTGCCCGCCGTCTCGGGCCGCCTGGCGGCGGCGGTGGCCCCCGGGGTGGAGTCGGCCGAGCGGCTGCTGGAGGAGCTGGCGGGGCTGCTCGAGCCGGGAAGGCTCCTCTACTTCCCCGTGCGCGAGCTGCCCCTGCCCGGGCGGGAGGTGGTGGACCTGGAGGGGAGCGCCACCCGCGCCCGCGCCCTGCACCTGCTGCGGGCCTTCCGGGAAGGCGGGGGGAAAGGCGCGCCCGTGCTGGTGATCCCCGCCGCGGCCCTGGTCCACGGGGCGGAGCCGGGCCCCGAAGCCCCGCCGCCCCTGCTCCTCGAGGGGGGCGGCCGGGCCGACCTGGAGCAGTTGGAGGACTGGCTGGCCGCCTTCGGCTACCGCCGGCAGTACCTGGTGGAGGCGCCGGGCGAGTTCAGCGTGCGCGGGGGCATCCTCGACGTCTACGACCCCACCCACGCCTTCCCCTTCCGCCTCGAACTGGACGGGGACTCGGTGGAGCGCCTGCGCCTCTTCAACCCCGCCGACCAGCGTTCGCACTCGGACGTCGGGCAGGTACTGGTCTTTCCCCTGGACTGGGAGGGGGGCGGGGAAGGCGAAGCGGAGCAGAGGAAGAGCGCGGGCGGCATATCCGACGCGGCGTCCTCCCTCTTCGCCCCGGACGACGCCGTGGTGCTGCTGGAGCCCCGCCTGGCCCGCGAGCGCCTGGGCTCACTGGAGGAAGGCCGTGCCGCCCGCGAGGCCTACGACGCCCTGGCGCGCCGGCCCCGCACCCTGCTGCTGGACCCCTGGTCGGGCGAGGCCATGCTGGAGCTGGAGTCGCGCCAGGCCGCCGGTTACCGCGGCGACCTGGAGTTGCTGACAACGGATATCAAGAGGTGGCGCGCGTCCCGCTGGCGGGTGCTCATCACCTTCGAGACCCGGGGGCGGCGGGAGCGCGTGGCCGAGGTCCTGGGCGAGGCGGGCCTGGCCGCCCGGGACGCCCTCACCGCCCGGGCCGGGCTGGTCCTTACCGAAGGGAGCCTCCACCACGGCTTCCAGCTGCCCGCGGCGAAGCTGGCGGTCCTCACCGAGGAGGACCTCTTCGGCGCCATGCCCCGCCGCCGCCACGAGGCGGAAGCCACCGCCGGGCGGCCGCTGGAGGGCCTGGGGGACTTGAGGGAGGGGGACCACGTGGTCCACCTCCACCACGGCATCGGGCTCTTCTCCGGGCTGACCGTGCGCGAGGTCAAGGGGGTCAGCCGCGAGTACGTGATCCTGCGCTACGCCGAGGGCGACGTGCTCTACCTGCCCACCGACCGCATCGGCCTCATCCACCGCTACGTGGGGGCGGAGGACCCGCCCCTCTACCGCCTCTCCAGCGCCCAGTGGCGCAAGACCCGCAAGCGGGCGCGGGCGGCCGTGCGCGACGTCGCCGCCGACCTGCTGCGCCTCTACGCCGGGCGCCAGGCCGCCGGGGGCTTCGCCTTCTCCCCCGACGTCCCCTGGCAGCAGGAGCTGGAGAGCTCCTTTCCCTACCGGGAGACCGCCGACCAGATGCAGGCCATCTCAGACGTCAAGGCGGACATGGAGCGCCCGGTGCCCATGGACCGCCTGGTCTACGGTGACGTGGGATACGGCAAGACCGAGGTGGCCCTGCGCGCCGCCTTCAAGGCGGTGATGGACTCAAAACAGGTGGCGGTGCTGGTGCCCACCACCGTCCTGGCCCTGCAGCACGGGGAGACCTTCTCCCAGCGCTTCCTGCCGTGGCCGCTGCGGGTGGAGACCCTCTCCCGCTTCCAGACCCCGCGGCGGCGCAGGGAGATCCTGGAGGGACTGGCCGAGGGCACGGTGGACGTGGTCGTCGGCACCCACGGGCTCCTCCAGAAGGGGGTGGTCTTTTCAGACCTGGGCCTGGTGGTGGTGGACGAGGAACACCGCTTCGGGGTCATGCACAAGGAACGCTTGAAGGAACTGCGCCGCGAGGTGGACGTGCTCACCCTCACCGCCACCCCCATCCCCCGCACCCTGCAGATGTCCCTCAGCGGCCTGCGGGACATGAGCGTCATCGACACCCCCATCGAGGACCGTTACGCCGTGGTGACCACCGTGGGGGTCTACGACGAAGGCCTGGTGCGCGAGGCCATCGAGAGGGAGCTGGAACGCGAAGGACAGGTCTACTACGTCTACAACCGGGTGGAGGGTATCGAGGCGGTGGCGGACCGCCTGCGCCGCCTGGTGCCCCGGGCGCGGGTGGGGGTGGGGCACGGCCAGATGGGCGAGCGCGAGCTGGAGCGGGTCATGCACGATTTCGTGCAAGGGCGCCTGGACGTGCTCTGCTGCACCACCATCGTCGAGTCGGGCCTGGACATCCCCAACGCCAACACCCTCGTCGTCGACTCAGCGGAGCGGCTGGGCCTGGCCCAGCTCTACCACCTGCGCGGCCGCATCGGGCGCAGCCACCGCCAGGCCTACGCCTTCTTCCTCTTCCGGGAAGGGAGGCGTTTGACCGATACCGCCTACCAGCGGCTGCGGGTCATCCGCGACTTCTCCGAGCTGGGCTCGGGCCTGCGGGTGGCCCTGAAGGACCTGGAGATCCGGGGGGCCGGGAACATGCTGGGAGCAGAGCAGCACGGGCACGTGGAGGCGGTGGGCTTCGAGCTCTACTGCCGCATGCTGGCCGAGGCGGTGGAGGCCCTCAAGGGCGAGGCCCACCGGCGCATGCCCCTGATCACCATCGACCTGCCGCTGCCGGCCTTCCTGCCGGATGAATACATAGAGCGCGCCTCGCGCCGCATGGAGGTCTACCGCCGCATGGTGGAGGCGCGCGAGGCGGGGGAGCTGGACGCCCTGGAGGCCGAGGTGCGCGACCGCTACGGGCCCGCTCCCGCTCCCGCGGACAACCTTTTCGGCATCGCCCGCCTGCGCCTGGCCTGTGTCGAGCCGGGCCTGCGGGAGATGATCTGGTCACGCGGCGGCCTCACCCTGCGCTTCCGCCGCGGGGCGGCGGAGTTTAACGAGAGGCTGCGCGGCCTGGACCTGCGGAAGCTCTTGGGCCGGGAGGCCGGCAAGCCGCGCTACAACACCGCCGCCCGGGAACTCGAACTGCCCCTGGACGGCGCTTTCTGGGCGCGCAAGGACGCCCTTGAGCTCCTGAGGCGATTGCTCACGGCGTAATGCGCGGCTGCGGGGAAGCGCCGGGGCACTCTGCCCAACGAGTCGGCTACTGAACGGAACCTTCGGCGAAGTACCAGAGCGTGGCGGCGACACTCTCGGATTCCCCAGAAGACCGCCCCGGGCGAGCAGCTCCCTCCCGCAGAAGCCTCAAGCCCTGGTCATCCAGGTGCCCGTCCGGATAGAGCTGCCTTTCCTCCGCTACAGGCTCCTGCATTATCGCCTTTCCCCCCGCTTGACCTCATCCCGCGCCCGTGCCACGATTTCTCAGGCGGCAGCCCCGCCGTTTCCCACGGCCTTCCTCTCTCGTTTGATTGGTCCCTTACGAGAGGAAGGCTATAAATTGCCCTCGGAAATGTCCAGGCACAAGATATCTTACGCTCCCTCTCCTCCTGGTTTCATCAGAACATAACAGGAAATCCTATTAACATGATTTAGGACACCCTAAATATAATGCGTTGTCCGGGCGGGCCCCGGGGGGCTAGAATGGACGGATGAAGCGGCAGCCTTTCATCCACGTGGTCGGGCTGGGCCCGGCCGGGGCCGGCCTGATCACCGGCGAGACCATGTCCCTGCTCGAGAGCGGCAGACCGCTCTTCCTGCGCACCGGCCGCCACCCCGCGGCGGATGACCTTGCCCGCCGGGGGGTCCCCTTCACCACCTTCGACCGCCTCTACGAGGAGTGCGGGGAGCCGGAGGAGGTCTATTCGGCCATCGCCCGCCGCCTGGTGGAGGAGGCCGCAAGGCAGGGGGAGATCATCTATGCCTTGCCGGGAAACCCCCTGGTGGCGGAGGGGTCGGTGCTCCTCCTGCTGGAGATGTATGGGGACAGGGTCAAGGTATATCCTTCCGTCAGCTTCCTGGACGCGCTGTTCCCGGCGCTGGGAATGGACCCCGTGCAGGGGGTGTTCCTGGTCGACGCGGCCGAGGTGGCCTTTCAGGGCCTCCGCCGCATCCAGCCGCGGCAGGGCCTGGTGCTCATGCAGCTGCACTCGCGCATGCTGGCCTCCGACGTCAAGCTCTCCCTGCTCGAAGCCTACCCCCCGGAGCACCCCGTCTGCATCTGCTCGGGGCTGGGCGGGCCCTCGGAGAGGGTCGACCGGGTGGAACTGGCCGAGCTGGACCACCGCGAGGGCTTCGACCACCTCACCGCCCTCTACCTGCCGCCCGTCCCGGAGGAGGCGATCTTCGACTTCCAGCGGCTGATGGAGATAACCTCGAGGCTGCTGGGGCCGGACGGGTGTCCCTGGGACCGCCAGCAGACCCACGCCAGCCTGGCCCGCCACCTGATCGAGGAGTCCCACGAGGCCATCGAGTCCATCCGGGCGGAGGACTGGGAACACCTGGCCGAGGAGCTGGGGGACGTCCTGCTGCAGGTGGCCCTCCACGCCCAGCTGGGCGCGGAGGAGGGGCGCTTCGATATCACCGACTCCCTCCGCTCCATCGAGGAGAAGTTGATCCGCCGCCACCCCCACGTCTTCGGCGGCGCGCGGGCGGACACGCCCGAGGAGGTCACCGCCAACTGGGAGCGCATCAAGACGGAGGAGGGGAGGCACGCCTCCCTGCTGGACGGGGTGGCCGAGGACCTGCCCGCCCTCCTCTTCGCCTACAAGCTGCAGGCCCGGGCGGCCCGGGTGGGCTTCGACTGGGACGCCGCCCCGGATGCCCTGGACAAGCTGGAAGAGGAGATGGAGGAGATCCGACGCGTCGCCACCGAGGGTGAGGGCGACCTGGAGATGGAGCTGGGCGACCTCCTCTTCTCGGTGGTCAACGTCTGCCGCCACATCAAGCTCGACCCCGAGGTGGCCCTGCTCCGCAGCGCCCGCAAGTTCCGGCGCCGCTTCCGGGTCATGGAGGAACTGTGCGAGCGGGGGGACCTGGTCATGGAGGAGCTCTCCCTGGACGAGCTGGACCTCCTCTGGGAGCGGGCCAAGCGGGAGGGCCCCGGCCGCTGAAGCCCTCGAGGAAGACCCCGCCCCGCCTCATTCATCATCATCCCCACCGCATAGGCCCGCAGCCGGCCGCTGAGCCTGCCCGCCCTGCCGTTGTGGTAGAATCACGGCATGGAATTGAAGGGACTTATCTTGAGCGGGGGAGCGGGCACCCGCCTGCGGCCCATCACCCATACCAGCGCCAAGCAGCTGGTGCCGGTGGCCAACAAGCCCATCCTCTTCTACGGCATCGAGGCCCTCAAGGAGACGGGCATCACCGACATCGGCATCATCGTGGGGGAGACCGAGGAGGAGATCCGGCAGGCCTGCGGCGACGGCTCCGCCTGGGGCGTGCGCATAACCTACATCCGGCAGGAGGCCCCCCTGGGGCTGGCCCACGCCGTGCTGACCGCCGGGGACTTCCTCAAGGACTCCCCCTTCGTCATGTACCTGGGGGACAACCTCATCAAGGAGGGCATCGTCCCCCTGGTGGAGCGCTTCCTCTCCTCCGGTTCCGACTCCCTCATCCTCCTGGCCCGCGTGCTGGAGCCGCAGCGCTTCGGGGTGGCCAGGCTGGAAGGGGAGAGGGTGGTGGAGCTGGTGGAGAAGCCCGAGAACCCCCCCAGCGACCTGGCCCTGGTGGGCGTGTACATGTTCCGTCCGGCGATACTCGAGGCGGCCCGCTCCATCCGGCCCTCCGGCCGCGGCGAGCTGGAGATAACCGACGCCATCCAGTTCCTCATCGAGCGGGGCGACCGGGTGGAGTCCCACGTCATCGACGGATGGTGGAAGGACACCGGCAAGCTCGAGGACCTGCTGGAGGCCAACCGCATGGTGCTGGAGGGCATAGAGCCGGACTGCCGGGGCCGCGTCGACGCCTCCTCCCAGGTCCTCGGGCGGGTGGTCGTCGAGGAGGGGGCGAAGGTGGTCGGGAGCGTCGTCCGCGGGCCGGCGGTCATCGGCCGCGATTCCCGCATCCTGAACTCCTTCGTCGGGCCCTTCACCTCCATCTCCTGCGGAGTGGTGCTCGAGAACTCGGAGATCGAGCACTCCATCGTGATGGAGAAGAGCCGCATCCGTGACGTGGGGCGGCGCATCGAGGACAGCCTCATCGGCAAGGACGTGGAGGTCACCCGCTCGCCCCTGCGCCCCGAGGCCCTCCGCCTGGTGCTGGGGGACAATTCCACGGTGGGGCTGGTCTAGGAGAGGGGGGCGGGATTGATCGACGGGCTGGAGGTGGAGAGGCTGAAGGTGGTCCCGCGCGCCGGAGGGGAACTGGTCGAGGTGCTGGCCCCGGCGCCCGGCGACGGAACCGGCATCCGCGGCGCCCACGTGTCCACCATCTACCCCGGCGTGATCAAGCCCTGGCACTTCCACCCGGAGGCGCGGGAGACCCTGGTGTGCCTGACGGGCATGCTCAAGCTGGTCCTCTACGACGACCGGGAATCCTCCCCGACCCGCGGCGAGCTGCAGGAGGTGTTCTCGGGCGAGCTGGACTACCGCCGCGTGACCATTCCTGCGGGCCTCAAGCACGCGGCCCGGGCCTACGGCGGGGAGAGGGTGAGGGTGCTGGTGCTGTCGGACGGGCCCCGCGACCCGGGCTCTCCCGTCAAGGTCCCGGTGGAGCCGCCCGTCGACTACGACTGGTCCGTGAAGATCACCTGACGCCCGCGCCCGGATCCTGCGCGCCGCCCGCGGCCGGCCGCCCTTCTAGCGGGCGGCGGCGTGGAGGAGGGCCCGCCCCGGCCGCGCCGGCTCCGCCCGGAAGCCGGACTCGCAGCGCAGCTCCAGCACGACCTCCCGGGCTTCTTCGCAGTTGCAGGGCAGTTCGATGCGGACCTCCCCGCCCCGCCCCGCGCGCGGGACGGCCTGCCGGGTGAAGGTGCGCAGGCCCAGGACGGCCTCCCCGTCCGCGGAGAGGCACCTGGCCGACATCCCCCGGAAGAGGCGGTCGCGCCGGTCCCCGGGATCGGCCATCTTCAGCCGCAGCACCGCCCGGTGCAGCCCCGGGGGCAGCTCGACGGCGCCGGTGCGCCAGGAGCGGCTGCCGGACCGCTCCCAGGCCCAGCAGTCGTTGAGCTCCTTTGCCGCCGCGCCGGCCGGGTCGGCCGCCTTGATCAGCGCGTAGCTGTTCAGCCCGCTGTCGGCCGCCCGGCCGATGACCGCGTTGATCCTCCTCTCCCGGTCGCCCCGCCGGACCAGGCCGTGGCGGGTGAAGGCCTCGGTCCACCAGTCGAAGGAGGCGATCACCAGGTGGCCGTGGTGGGGCACGCCGTGGACGTCCCGGGCGATGTGCTTGAAGGGGGCCAGGTCGATGATCCCGGCCTGGTAGAGGTAGTGGTAGCGTTCCTGGATGCCGGGGCCGTCCTGGATGCCGTCCAGGCCGTAGGGGTTGGCGCCCATGGAGGGCATGGAGGCCCAGATCCAGCGGCTGCAGACCCTGCGGACCTCGGCGATGGAGCGGTCCAGGTCGTGCGGGGGGACGTGTTCCAGCGTCTCCATCAGCAGCACCATGTCGAAGTGCTCGTCGGGGAAGGGGACGCGCTGGCAGCCGCACACCTCGAGGAGGCCGGCCAGCTCGGCGGGGGCCGTCTCCACGGCGTACTCGCTGATGTCGATGCCCCGGGCCTCGACCCCCGCCCTCTCGAGGGCCAGCACCTGCCAGCCGCGGGCGCACCCTATCTCCAGGACCCGTTCGGCCGCGAAGTAGTCCCGGACCAGGACGGCCACCTCGGTGAAGTGGTCCTGGTCGACGTAGGGAATGTCGTAACCGCTCTCCTGCGTGGGATCCTTGGGAACGTCGAAGTAGTCGTGGGCGTAGAAGTCCGGGCGCTGCATCATGCGGTAGACGACCCGCGCCGGCAGGGCGCCGTAGACGGCCTTCCGGCGGCTGGCCGGGTCCCGGAAGAGCTCCCAGTAGTAGCGCAGGACGGTCAGCCGGCGCCACAGCCGCGTGCCTCCCAGTAATTGTTTTGCCAGCCGGTACAGGGCCATCGCCGACGCTCCTCCCGCGCGCTCCCGACCACCGGGCTCCTCCCGCCCGCCTCGGACCTCTTCAATTATACGGTCAGGCGGGGCAAAAACCTTCCCGCGCCGCTTGCGGCCCGCCCGTTCCCCGCCCCGCCGCCCGCCCGTTCCCCGCCCTGCCGCCCGCGAAGAAACGCGCCCGTCGATGGTGTAGAATGTCTTAGGCGATTCGTCAGGAAAGGAGGCGTGAGGACGTGCGCATACTGGTCACCGGGGGCTGCGGGTTCATCGGCAGCAACTTCATCCGCCGCACGCTCGCCCTCCACCCGGAGGACGAAGTGGTCAACCTGGACAAGCTGACCTACGCGGGCAACCCGGAGAACCTGCGGGACCTGGAGGGCGGCGGGGGCTACACCTTCATCCACGGGGACGTTTGCGACCGGCGCAGCGTGGACGAGGCCTTTGCGCGCGGCCCGCAGGCGGTGGTCAACTTCGCGGCGGAGACCCACGTGGACCGCTCCATCCTGGAGCCGGAGGCCTTTTTACGGACCGACGTCTTCGGCACCTTCACGCTGCTGGAGGCGGTGCGCCGCCACGGGACGCAGCGCTACCTGCAGGTCTCCACCGACGAGGTCTACGGCAGCATCGAGTCGGGCTCCTTCACCGAGACGAGCCCCCTCCGCCCCTCCAGCCCCTACTCCGCCTCCAAGGCCGGCGCCGACCTGCTGGTCCGCTCCTACGTGCACACCTACGGCACCCCGGCCATGATCGTCCGCCCCTCCAACAACTTCGGCCCCTACCAGTACCCCGAGAAGCTCATCCCCCTCTTCATCACCAACCTGCTCCAGGGCCGCAGGGTCCCCCTTTACGGGGACGGGCTCAACGTGCGCGACTGGCTCTACGTGGAGGACAACTGCGCCGCCATCGATGCGGTGCTGCGCCGCGGTACGCCGGGGGAGGTCTACAACGTGGGGGGCGGGCGCGAGGTCACCAACCTGGAGCTCACCCGCACCCTGCTGGAACTGCTGGGACGGGACGAGTCCTGCATCGAATACGTGCCGGACCGCCCCGGCCACGACCGCCGCTACAGCGTCAACCGCGACAAGGTGGAGGCCCTGGGGTGGCGGCCGGCCCGGGACTTCACCGAGGCCCTGCGCGCCACCGTGGAGTGGTACCGCGACAACCGCCGGTGGTGGGAGCGGATCCGCAGCGGCGAGTTCCGGGAATACTACCAGAGGCAGTACGGGAGCGGTGATTGAGGGGATGAGCTTCCACGAGAGGCTGCTGGAGCTGGCCCGCTACCGGGAACTTCTGCTCAACCTGACCCGCAAGGAGGTCAAGGTCAAGTACAAGAACTCCTTCTTCGGCTTCCTGTGGTCCCTCATCAACCCCCTGGCCATGCTGGTCATCTTCTACGTGGCCTTCGGGGTCATCTTCAAGATGCGGGCCGAGGGCATGCGCTACTATGCCTTCTTCCTGATGTCCGGCATCCTGGCCTGGAACTTCCTGGCCAACTCCCTGGCCCAGGCGGTGGGCTCCATCGTCAACAACGGGGTCCTGGTGAAGAAGGTCTACTTCCCGCGCGAGGTGCTGCCCCTCTCCTACGTCGGTTCGTCCGGCTTCCACTTCCTGCTGCAGGAGATGGTGCTGCTGGTCTTCCTGGTCCTCTTCGGGGTGCCGCTAACCCCCTGGATCCTCGCCTTCCCCCTGGTGCTGGCCCTGCAGGTGCTCCTCATCACCGGGGTGGTGCTGTGGCTCTCGGCCCTGAACGTCTTCTTCCGGGACATCCAGCACTTCACGGAGATACTGCTGATGGGCTGGTTCTGGATGACCCCCATCGTCTATCCCATCTCCAACATGCTCAATACCCTGCCCGCCTGGGCCCAGAAGGTCTACCTGCTCAACCCCATGGCCCACGTCATCCTGCTCTACCAGTACCTGGTGTATAACTCGGCGGCCAACGCCCCGGACGCCGTCTACATATCCTACTGGGCCCTGGGCGGGGTCCTGGCCGGCTCGCTCCTGCTGGTGGTCACCGGCTACCTCTATCTCACCGGGCGCGAGGGAAGGTTCGCGGAGTTCATCTGATGAAGGTATCCGAGATCGGCAGGGATTTCAGCCAGGCCCCGCTGGCCATGGAGGTGCGCGGCGTCTCCAAGAGCTTCCGCCGCTACCACGACCTCAACCAGAGCCTCAAGGAGAAGCTGATCAACTGGCGCAAGCGCGGCTACGACCTCTTCTGGGCCTTGAACGACGTCGACCTGGACGTGCGCGCCGGTGAGACCATCTCCCTCATCGGCCCCAACGGCTCGGGCAAGTCCACCCTGCTGCGCCTGATGACCCGCATCATGGTCCCCGACCGGGGCTCCATCAAGGCCAACGGCAAGATCGCCGCCCTGCTGGACCTGGGGGCGGGCTTCCACCCCGACCTCACCGGGCGGGAGAACATCTATCTCAACGCCTCCATCCTCGGCTTCAGCAAGAAGGAAGTGGACGCCATCTACGAGCAGATCGTCGACTTCTCGGGCCTGGGCGACTTCATCGACAACCAGGTGAAGAACTACTCCAGCGGCATGTACGTGCGCCTGGGCTTCTCGGTGGCCATCAACGTGCGCCCGGACATCCTCCTGGTGGACGAGGTGCTGGCGGTGGGGGACGAGACCTTCCAGGCGCGGTGCCTGGACAAGATATCGGAGTTCCAGGACTCCGGCAAGACCATCGTGCTGGTCACCCACAACTCCGACCTGGCCGCCCAGATCTCCCACCGCATCCTCTGGCTGGAGTACGGCAAGGTGAGGATGCTGGGCGACCCGCGGGAGGTGGTCAACGAGTACCACGCGGCCATGCGCATCAATCCCCTGGGGGAGGAGTTCGGCACCCGCGAGGTCACCTTCACCGGCGTCAAGGTCACCGACGACGCCGGGCAGGTGCGGCCCCTCTTCAGGACGGGAGAGAGCCTCACCGTGCGCATGGAGTACGAGGCGCACGAGGCGAAGGACGACCCCATCTTCGGCATCGGCATCCACGACCACCAGGGCATGATGGTCTACGGCACCAACAACAAGCTGCGCGACATGCCCATCGAGCGGGTGTCGGGCCCCGGGGCGGTGGAGTTCCGCATCCCCCACCTGGCCATGACCAGCGGACGCTACTTCCTCTCGGTGTCGGTGGGCCACCGGGACTACCGGACCGTCTACCACTGGAAGGACAAGTTCTACTTCTTCGACGTCGAGTCACCCGGCCAGGACGCCGGGTACCTCACCATGGATTGCGACATCACCTGGCTCGGCGAATCCGGGGTCAGGCCCTGACGATAATTGACAAAACGCCGATGCCCTTCTCGGCTGCAGCCCAGTTTTGTCAATTATCGTCAGGGCCTG
>CAZETE010000036.1:0-24131 GCA_964515075.1 uncultured Actinomycetota bacterium
AAGAGGTTGTCTGACTCGGAGCCGGTCACCGTGCCGGAGATGGCGCCGAAGGCCTTGGTGAGTTCTGCGTCGATGGATGTGGCGGAAGCGAGGGTCACGTCGATGGGGGTTGCCGTCCCCAGGCTTCCCTTGTTGTCGTAGTATTCGGCCAGGTGGGTGGAGTCTCCCCCGAAGAAGACCTTGTAGGAGCCGGTAGCGAGGTCGCTCACCGAGTATTTCCCGGACGCGTTCGTGGTTGTCGAGGTCACGAAGGTGCCCTGGGAGGTGTAGATCTCCACCCTGATGCCGGAAAGCGGCGGGTGGCTGCTCTCGACCTGCTCGGAACCGGTCACCGTCCCGGAGATTGTGTTGTTGGCGAAGGAGACGCTGATGGTGTGGGCTTGGGTGACGTTATAGAAGGTGTAGGAGGACCGGGCGCCCACGCTCGACCCGTCCACTAAAACGTCCGCCACGTGGTAGTGATCGTTCGGAGTGAAGTTGAAGGCCTGGTCCGCCCCGTAGTTGACGGGCACGGTGCCCGAGGGGCTGATGGAGCCGTTGGCGCCGGCGGAGGCGGTGATGTCAAAGGTATCTATGGCGAAAGAGACGCTGATGGTGTGGGCTTGGGTGACGTTGTAGAAGGTGTAGGAGGACCGGGCGCCCACGCTGGACCCGTCCACCAAAACGTCCGCCACGTGGTAGTGATCGTTCGGAGTGAAGTTGAAGGCCTGGTCCGCCCCGTAGTTGACGGGCACGGTGCCCGAGGGGCTGATGGAGCCGTTGGCGCCGGCGGAGGCGGTGATATTGTAGTACGCCTGCAGGGTGGCGTTGACGGTGGAGGCGTCGTACAGCGACACCGCCACGAGGTCGGCATTCTCCACCGTGGCCTTGTCGTTGTAGAACTCGGGCAGGTGGGTGGAGTCGCCCCCGAAGCCCACCTTGTAGCTGCCGGCCGGCAGGTTCCCGTAAGTGTAGGAGCCCGAGGCGTTGGTGGTGACGGAGCCCAGCTTGGTGTTGCCGGAGTCGTAGACGGAGACGGTGATGTCCTTCAACGCGGGGGTGCCCGACTCCGAGCCGGTGACCTTCCCGGTGATGTAGCCGTAGGACTTGGTGAGCTCCGCGTTGACCTGGGTGGTCGAGGGGATGGTCACGCCCACCAGGCTGGCGGACTCCAGGGAGGGGGCGTTGACGTAGTACTCCTCCAGGTGGGTGGAGTCCCCGGCGAAGTAGACCTTGTAGTCCCCTGAGGGCAGGCTGCCGTAGGAGTAGACGCCCGAGGCGTTGGTGGTGGTGGAGCCCAGCAGGGTGTCCGTGTTGTCCTTGTGACTGTAGATCTTCACCGTTATGCCCGCGAGCGGCGGGTTGCCCGTCTCCGAACCGGTCACCGTGCCCGAGATGGTGCCGAAGGCCTGCGCGAGCTCGGCGTTGATGGTGGTGGTGTTGGGAACGGTCACGCTCACCGCGTCGGCGGCCTGCAGCGTGGCCTTGTCGTTGTAGTACTCGGGCAGGTGGGTGGAGTCGCCCCCGAAGCCCACCTTGTAGCTGCCGGCCGGCAGGTTCCCGTAAGTGTAGACGCCCGAGGCGTTGGTGGTGACGGAGCCCAGCAGGGTGCCGCCGGAGGTATAGACGGAGACGGAGACGCCCGCGAGCGGCGGGTTGCCCGTCTCCGAGCCGGTGACCGTGCCCGAGATGGTGCCGTAGGTCTGGGTGAGCTCGGCATCGACGATGGTGGCGTTGGTGCCGTCCACCTCCACCTCGTCGGCGGCTTCAAGGCTTCCCTTGTTCTCGTAGTACTCGGCCTGATGCGAGGCGTCGCCGGCGAAGTAGACCCGGTAGTCCGCCGCGTCCAGGTTGTCCACCACGTAGTAGCCGCTGGAGTCGGTGGTGGTGGTCCCGGCCACCAGCCCGTTTGAGTCGTAGACCTTCACGGTTATGCCCGCGAGCGGCGGGTTGCCCGTCTCCGAGCCGGTCACGGTGCCCGAAATGGAACCGGAGGAGCGGTCGAGCACCGCGTTGGCCGTGGTGTCGTTGGGCAGCGTCACCGTCACCGTGTCCGCGGTGGAGATCTTGGTCTTGTTGTTGTACCACTCCGTGCGGTAGGCGCCGTAGCCCTTGAAGTAGACCTTATAGGAGCCTGCCTCGAGGTTGCCGGAGGTGTAGTAGCCGCTGGAGTTGGTGTAGACGGTCTTTTTAAGCTGGCCGCCGGCCGTGTATATCCTCACCGTGATGTTGTTCAGGGGGCTGTCGTTGTAGCCCAGGACGGTCCCCGATATCGACCCGTAGGCCAGGGTCAGCGTGGCGTTGATGCCGGTGGTGGTGGAGGGGATGGTCACGCTCACCTCGTCGGCGTTCCCGTAAGTGGTCTGGTCGTCGTAGTACTCCGCCAGGTGGTTGCCGTTGCCGAGGAACTCCACCTTGTATTTGCCGGTGGGCAGGTTCTCGATGGTGTACGACCCGTTGCTGGCGGTGGTGGCGGTGGAGCCCGCCTGCTGCCCGGTGGTCTTATCGTAGGCCTTCACCTTCACGCCGGAGAGGGCGGGGGTGCCGCTCTCCGACCCCTTGACCGTGCCCGAGATGGCCCCGAAGGCCTGCGTGAGCTCAGCGTCGACGGTGGAGGTGTTGGGGATGGTCGCGTTGACCGCGGTGGCGTCGTTCATATTGTCCTTGTTCAGGTGCCACTCCGGCAGGTGGCTGGGGTCGCCGCCGAAGTAGACCTTGTAGGAGCCGGTGGGCAGGTTGCTCACGGAATAGAACCCGTCCTGGTTGGTGCCGACGCTCGCGAAGAGCCCTCCCCCGGAGGTGTAGACCTCCACGGAGACGCTGCCCAGGGCCGGTTTGCCCGTCTCCGAGCCGGTCACCGTGCCCGAGATGGTGGCGAAGGCCTCGGTCAGCTCGGCGTCGATGTCGGTGATGGTCTCGCCCAGCACCGCGGTCACCTTGCTCGCGTCCTGCGGGTCGGACTCGTCGTCGTACCACTCGGGAAGGTGCGTGGAGTTGCCGCAGTAGTAGATCTTGTAGTCGCCGGCGGAGAGGTTCTCGAAGAGGAACATGCCCGCTTGGCCGGTGTTGTAGTAGCTCACGAAACTGCCGCCCCAGGTCCACAGCTCCACCCGGATGCCCACCAGGGGAACGCTCTGGTTGGAGCTGGTGACCGTCCCCTTGATGGCGCCGGTCGAGAAGGTCAGCTCCTTGTTGGAGGTGGTGGTGGAGGGGATGGTCACCGCTACCCCGGTGTTCTCTCCCGGCAGGTGGTTGGGGTCGCCCCCGAAGGCCACCCGGTAGGTGCCGGTGGGCAGGTTGCCCACCGAGTAGAAACCGTCCTCGTCGGTGACGTCGGAGCCCGCCGGTTCGCCCTCGGAGTCGTACACGCTGACGGAGACGCCCTCGAGTTCCGGCTTGCCTTCCTCGGACCCGGTGACCGTGCCCGAGATGGCGCCGAAGGCTTGGGTCAGGGTGGCGTTGGCGGTCTTGCTGCCGGCGGAGGTGACCGTGACCGCGTCGGCGTCCTGCTTGCTGGTCCGGCCGTTGTACCACTGGCCGAGGTGGGTGGGGTCGCCGCCGAAGCGGACCTTGTAGCTGCCGGGCCACACGGACAGCGTGTACTTCCCGTCCTCGTCGGTATACGTTTCGTCGGCGGGGCTTTCCCCGGAGCCCCATGCCTCCACAATGCACCCCGCAACGGGAGGATTGCCCGATTCGCTCCCGACGACCGTGCCCGAGATGTCGCCCTTGGCCGTCAGGGAGGCGTTCTTCCCGGTCACCTGCTGCCCGGCGGCGCAGGTGATCGTGGCGGCGGCGCTCCAGGACGCCGCGTCGTCGTACCACTCCCCGAGGTGGGAGGCGTCGCCCGGGAACTTGAGACGGTAACTCCCGGCCGGCAGGGGGCCGCAGGTGAAGTTGCCGTACTGGTCGGTCATGGCGCTCGCTTCGCTCACCAGGGTCTCGGCTGAATCGAGGTAGACCTCCACGTTCTTGTTCACCAGATTGTCGCCCGAGCCCACCTCCTTGACGTTCCCGGAGATGGTGGCCCCCTTCACCAGGTCCTCATCGACGCTGGAGGGGCTGGATACACCGTCGCTGATGGTCACCGTCGTGGCGGTGGAGTGGCTGGACGCGCCGGAGTACCACTCGGGAAAGTGGATGTGGTCGTTGGGAACGAACTTCAGCTTGTAGCTGCCGTCATACAGGCCGGTGATGGTGTAGTTGCCGTACTCGTCGGTGTAATCGCTTCCGCAGATTTGCTCATCGTTAGCCAGGTACGCGGACACCCTGCAGTTATTGATGAAGGTGGTGGGGCTGTCCTTCTCCGTCACCGTCCCGGAGATGCTTCCCGAACCGCCGGACGGGGTGAGCTCCCCGTTCACCACCGTGTCGCTCCTCTGGGAGACCGAGACGGCGTCCTCGAGGCTGAGCGTCTCGAAGCCATCCGCTTCGAACTTGACGTAATAGGAGGTCCCCTCCTCGATGGGCCCCACCCGGTATTTGCCTCTGCTGTCCGTTGTGCCATCGGTCACTTTTTGCCGGCCTTCTCCGTCGGACACCTCGACCGTGACCTTGACACCGGACAGCTTGTCGTCCTGGTCGTTCGCGTTGACAACCGTGCCCGAGATGCTGCCGCCGGCCTTGAGGGCGTGGTCGAGGTTATAGGATTTGCCCTCCTCCACATACAACGGGTCGTGGAATAAGATCGCTTCCCCGTCCCAGAAATAATAGAAGCGGGAATCCTCGTTTATGGCGGTGTGGAAGATGATTAACGGCTGGTAAGATGCTCCGGCGGGCACATCGATGGAGTAACCGCCGTTTTGCCCGGTGACATTCATATAAGGAGTCCCCCCCACCGTTGCGGCCACTATCGCCCCTTCGATGGGATCCTCGGTATCCAGGTCGGTGATGGTGCCGTAGATGGTCCCCGTGCCCGCAGCGAAGACCAGGGGGAGGAAGACGGCCGCGAAGAAGCCGCCGAAGGTTACCAGGAACATGGCCAGCCAGCACGTCAACACCCTGGTCTTTCTCGGTTCCGTCCCGGGTACAGTCCTCGAATCCATCCGTGCACACCTCCGTTTAAACCGCGCCGGCGGCGCCTCAAACCTCTCTTCCGAGCACTCCGTTCCTGCGCATTTCCTGACGTTTCTCTAATATATGGCCTCTGGTAAGGCTTCTATTATATATCGGACGGCGGAGGGGGCGGCTGAAGGGGCGCGGGGCGGCGGCTGAAGGGGCGCGGGGCGGCAAGTAAGCCTCAGCGGTCGAACTGCTTGAGCAGCGGATAGGGGTTGACCGCCGCGCCGCCGTCGGGGTGGACCTGGAAGTGGATGTGGGGTGCGCCCCCCTTGGCGTTGCCGGTATCGCCCACGTGGCCCACCAGGTCGCCGGCGCTCACCCTCTGGCCCTGGCTGACGGTGATGTCCTGCATGTGCATGTAGTAGAAGAAGGTGGAGCTGCCCTCCATGGTCAGGCGTAGGTACTTGCCCGCGTTGCCGCCCTCGGTCACCAGGGTTATGGTGCCGTTGACGCAGGCCACCGCGGGGGTGCCCATGGAGGCCATGATGTCGCAGCCCATGTGCAGGCGGGTGCCGCCGCCCCGCGGCTGGTGCCAGTCGTTCCAGAAGGAGTGGGGGCCGGCGCAGGGGAAGCAGAAGGGGCCGTTGATCTTGACGGAGGTCGAGGTGCTGCCGTCGCTCAAGGTGATGCCGTAAGAGGAGATGTACTGGAGTATCTCCTCCTTCACCGAGGCCAACAGGTCCTCCTGGGCCTTGAGCGAGGCCTGCAGCTCGGCCTGCTTCTGCTGGGTCTCGTTCACCGCCAGGCGCTGGCGGGTCTCCTGGTCCTCCAGGTCGCGCTGGCGGGTGGCGATCTCGCGGCGCAGCGCCTTCACCTCGTTGAAGACCGAGAGGTCCTGGTTGGCGATGTGGTTGAGGAAGTCGTAGCGGTTGAGCATGTCGTCGAAGGTGGCGGCCTCCAGTATCACCTCCACCGGGTCGACGTTGCCCGCCATGTAGATGGCCTTGAGGCGGGCGCCCAGCACCTCCTTGGCCTGCTTGTAGTCGTTCTGGGCCTTCTCCAGCTTCCTGCGGTTCTCGCCGGCGAGGAACTCCAGCGACTCGAGCTCCAAAGCCGCTTGGGAGTATTCACCGGCGATTTGGTCGCCCTGCTGCTTGAGGGCGGCCAGCTCGGACTCGATGCGCCGGGCCTCGGCCTGCTTCTGCTCCAGGGTCTGCGCCTGCGCCCGGGTCTGGGCCGGGTTGCCCGGCGGGCCCGCCAAGAGCGCCAGGGCGCAGGCCAGGGCGCAGGCCAGGGCCAGGGCCTTGACCTTGGGCTTGGGCTTGGGCTTGCGTCTTGCCGTCACTTCCATACCCCTTTGACGTCTGCTTCCGGCATCCGGGCTCATCTGGCCAAACGGGCCTTTCGAGCGCATCCATTGTAAGGCATGGGCCGCGCAGCGTTCAAGGACGCGGGCCCCTGCCCTCGCTTCAATTTCAGGGCTTGACCCCGGGTTTGACGTTTGCTTCAATTTCAAGGCCTGACCCCGGGTTTGACGGGTGATAAACTACTAGGGAAGTCAGGCGCATCCCTGGAGGCCCACTTGGAGAACATCGGACCGGTTTTAAAGGAGATCGAGGAACTCGTCGGCAGGAAGGACCTGCCCGCCTTGAGGCGGAGGGTCGAGGGCATGTCCCCGCCGGATGTCGCCGACGTCCTGCTCGAGTTGAAGGAGGCCGACCGTTTCCTGGTCTTCCGCCTCCTCCCCCGCAGCCTGGCCACCGAGGCCTTCGCCTTCCTGGAGCCCACCTACCAGGACGAGCTGCTGCGCGGCCTCTCCATCGGGGAGACCAGGCGCCTGCTGGCCGACCTCAAGCCCGACGACAGGACCGACCTCTTCGAGGAGCTTCCCGGCCAGGCGGTGCAGAGGCTTTTAAACCTGCTCAGCGAGGAGGACTTGAAGGAGGCCAGGCAGCTGCTCGGCTTCCCGCCGGAGAGCGTCGGGCGCATGATGACGCCCGCCTACGTCGCCGTCCGCATGTCCTGGAGCGTGGAGCGGGCGCTGCGCCACATAAGGTCCATGGGGCGGATGAGCGAGACCATCAACGACATCTACGTCATCGACGGGAACTGGAGGCTCCTCGACGCCCTGGAGATCCGCAAGTTCATCCTCGCCGAGCCCGACCAGCTCGTCGAGGACCTCATGGACCACACCTTCACCGCCATCCACGCCTCCGCCGACCGCGAGCAGGCGGTGCAGCTGATACAGCGCTACGACCTGGACTCCCTGCCGGTGATCGACGAAGCGGGCATCCTCCTCGGCATCGTCACCGTCGACGACGTCATGGACGTGGCGGAGAAGGAGACGACGGAGGACTTCTTGAAGACCGCGGCGGTCTCCCCGCTGCGCATGGGCTATCGCGATTCCGGCATCCCCTCCCTCTTCGTCAAGCGGATCCCCTGGCTGCTGGGGCTGGTCTTTTTGAACCTCCTCTCCTCCGAGATACTCGCCCACTTCGAGGAGACCCTCCGCACCATGATCGTGCTGGCCTTCTTCATCCCCCTGCTGCTGGACAGCGGGGGCAACGTCGGCTCCCAGTCCTCCACCATCATCATCCGCTCCCTGGCCACGGGAGACGTCAAGCTCGGGCAGTGGCTGCGCACCGCGGGCAAGGAGCTGGGGCTGGGCCTGGCCCTGGGGACGACCTTGGGCGTCGCTGCCGGGCTGGTCGGGCTCATCCGCGGCGGGTGGGAGATCGGCCTGGTGGTGGGCCTGACCATGGTCTTGGTCGTCGTCATGTCCAATATCGTCGGGGCGTCCCTGCCCTTCCTCCTCATCCGCGTGAAGCTGGACCCGGCCGCCGCCTCCAGCCCCCTCATCACCACCCTGGTTGACATCCTGGGGCTGTTCCTCTACTTCCTCATCGCCACCCTGCTCCTGGGGGCCTTCGGCAAGCTGTGAACCCTGGCGCGTGAGGGGGGCTGCGGCGCTGCGGCGCGGGGCTGCGGCGCGGCGGCGCGGCGGCGGGTGGCTGCGGCGCGGGGTTTCAGAGGTAGTGCCGGAGGTGCTCGGAGTAGTAGTCCAGTGTGCGCTTCAAGGCTTCGCGCAGGGGGACGCGGGGCTCCCAGCCCAGCACCTCGCGGATGAGTGAGTAGTCGGCGTAGAAGTCGCCGATGTCGATGCGCTTGCGGTCGGCGGGGAACTCCTTGCGCACGTATTCGCCCGAGCCGTGCAGCTCCAGCAGCAGGTCGGCCAGGTCGTGCAGGTTGATGGCGGGCTCGCCGCCCAGGTTGAAGATGCGCCCGTCGGCGTTGCCGTCAGCGGCCAGCGAGAGGAAGGCCTCGGTGACGTCGTCCACGTAGGAGAAGTCGCGCAGCTGGTGGCCGTCCCAGACCTCGAAGGGCTTCCCTTCCAGCAGCAGCCTGATCCAGATGCCCAGGAAGGTCTGGCGGGCGTCCTTGACGCGCATGCGCGGGCCGATGGTGTTGGTGAGGCGCAGGATGGAGCAGCGGATGCCGTAGACGTCCTGGTAGAGCAGGTGGAAGCGCTCGCCCGCCTGCTTGTTGACGCCGTTGATGTCCACCGGCTTCTTGGGGTGCTTCTCGTCCACCGGCAGGTACTCGGGCTTGCCGTAGATCTGGCGGGTGGAGGCGAAGAGGATCTTTATGTCCGGGTTGGACTTGCGGCAGGCCTCCAGGATGTGCAGCTGGGCGATGGCGTTGATCTCGGTGTCGGTGTAGGGGTCGGTCATGGAGTCCATGTGCGAGGTCTGGCCGGCCAGGTTGAAGAGGTAGGACTGGCCCTTGACCAGGTACTTCAGGGCGTGTTCGTCGCGCACGTCGGATATGTTGACGCTGACCCTGTCGCGGAAGTCCCGGATGTTGAAGAGGTTGCCGCCGTATTCGGGGATGAGCGAGTCGACGATGAGCACCTGGGCGCCCAGGTCCGCCAGGCGGCCGGCGAGGTTGGAGCCGATGAAGCCCAGCCCGCCGGTGATGAGGACCTTTTCTCCCCTGAAGGTTTCGCTGTAATCCTTGGCCATGCCGAAAATTATACCACCCGCACCTCCACATGGGGTCAGCCCTTCATTCTTCACATTTTGCAGGCGGCGGTCCCCAAATAAGGCCCGATATGTGAAGAATGAAGGGCTGACCCCATGTGGAGGTTTTTTAGGGGTAGCCGGCCAGCCATTCCTCCATGTAGCGGTTGACCTCGGCGGGGCGCTCCTGCTGCACCCAGTGGCTGCAGGCGGGGATGTACTTTATCTCCAGCGGGCCCTCCACTTCCTTGTGGAAGTCGTAGGTCATCTCCTTGCCCAGCGCCCGGTCCTCCTCGGCCCAGATGATCAGGGTGGGGCACTTGACCCGGGGCTTGGAGCCGGGCGACTTCTTCTGCGCGGCCGCCTCCCGGACGGCCTTGAAGGACCCGCGGATGGCCGCGCGGTAGTAGTTGACGCTTGCGGTAAGGGCGCCGGGCTTGGAGGCGGCCTCCTTGTACATCTTGATATCCTCGTCGGTGAAGGCGCTCTTGTCGATGGCCCAGCCGCGTAAGGCCCTCTCGATCATGGCGTAGTTGCGGAAGCGCAGGGCCGCCTCGGGCAGCCAGGGGAACTGGAAGAGGAACATGTAGTACGACCGCTTCAGCTGCGCCGGGTTGTTGAGGAAGTGGTCCATCAGCACCCCGGGCGGCGGGCAGTTCAGGACGATCAGGCGGTCCACCATCTCGGGGTAGGTCATGGCGAAGGGCCAGGCCACCCCGCCGCCCCAGTCGTGCGCCACCACCACGGCTTTCTCGTAGCCCAGGGCCTCGATGAGATCGGCGACGTCGCGGGCGAGCACGTCGACGCGGTAGTTGGCCACGCCCACCGGCTTCTCGGTCTGGTTGTAGCCGCGCATGTCCGGGGCCACCACCTTGAAGCGTCGGGCCATGACCGGTATCTGGTGGCGCCAGGAGTACCAGAACTCGGGGAAGCCGTGGAGCATCAGCATCAGCGGCCCCTCGCCCTCCGTGACGTAGTGCATGCGGAGATTGTTGACGTCCACGTACTCGTGCTTCCAGGCCGGCTTACTCTCTTTGCTCACGCAGCGCCCCTCCCTTCACATGGGGTCAGCCCTTGAATCTTCACTTTTCACTCGGCGTTCCTCCTCCTGAGGGCCTCGTCGAGACCGCGCAGCAGCAGGTCGCCGTCGACTCCGGTCTTCTTCATCCTACCATATTGCTGCGAGACAGCCGTTTCGCCGATGCCCCCCAGCATCCTCGCTATCTCCCGATTCGTGGCGATGGTATGTTCCCTTGCGAGGAATATGAACGCCTTGCGCGCCTCGCGTACGGCCTTCCGGTGTTCGACGATGCGTATCGGGCCCAGCTCGAGGTCCTCGATGCCGTAGGCCGCAAGGGTCGCTTGATAGACCTCCATCAGCCCCTGCGCCTTGCGAAGCTTCTTCTTGCCGGTGGCGTCACGCGGTATGCCGCATGCGAGGAGCGCCCTGATCTCATCGACGAAATCCTGGCTGCCCAGGACGGCGCGGGCGACGATGCCCTCCTTCGGAAAGGAGCCTCCCTGCTGCAGTCCTTCAAGGACGAAGGCCTCGAACCGCCTCCTGGCAGTCGCCGGGTCGGGCGCGAACTGGTCGAGGAGCATGGAGGTCTCGAGCCGGGGCGGGAGCCTCTCGATATCGGGCGAGGCATAAGCCCGATAACTCGACCAGGGGTAATCCCCGGGGTGAGATGCGAGGCCGGCTTTGACCGGATTGAGGTGGATGTACCTCGTCAGGGCCTGCAGGTATTGCCTCTCCTTCACGCACTGCGCGTCGAAGCGCCCGGCGAACACGTGCCCGACCCACCCACGATGCGCCAGGTAACTCGCGAAGGACGACTGGAGGAAGTGCATGAACTCGGAGATGTTCGGCTCACGGGTGGTTATGAGGAGGTGGTAGTGGTTTCCCATTACGCAATATGCGTGTACCTCAACCGCATATCTCTCTGCGCCTTCGTCCAGTTTCCCCAAAAAGAAGCGGATCGCCTTTTCGTCCGGGAAGATGAACTCCTTTCGGTTGCCGCGCGAGTAGACGTGGTAGGTGGCCCGTTCGTAGCGTATTCTTAATGGTCTGGTCATATCATATATATTATACATTTTAGATAACATGACGCAAGGGCCGCCTCGGGAGCTGCCTCGGGAGCTGCCTCGGGGGCTGCCTCGGGGGCTGCCTCGGGAGCGGTCGGGCGGGGGCGCGGAAGAAGAGAAGTGAAGAATGAAGGGCTGACCCCAAGTGGAGGTTTTAGTTGGGGTCGCCGTACATGGCGCGCTCGCAGACCACGCTGCCCCCGAACGATTCGACCTTGGTCGAGACGTTATACGACTGCACGAACTGCCCCAGGTTGAAGGAAGTGCGCGAGTTGGCCGGGATGGTCACGTACTGCAGCCACTCCGGCTTCTGTTGCCCGGTGTCGGTCATCAGGGTCAGGCTCACGGCCACCTCGGTGTCGTTGGGGTTCTGCACCAGCACCCAGGTCTCGAAGCCGGGGCCGGTGCAACCCTCGGCGAGGTACCAGGTGGCCTTGGCCTTGGGCGCCCCCACCGAGTCGGTGCCCCAGGTGCGGTCGCTGTTGTAGACGGCCCTTTCGCAGATCATTTCGTCGAGGGAGGACACCTTGGTGGAGACGTTGTAGTCCTCCACGTAATCATTGACCCGGAAGGACTGGCGCGAGTTGGCGGGGACGGGGAAGCCCTGCGGCCCGGCCAGCGGCCCGGTGGAGGTCATGAAGTCCAGGTCGACCTCGATCTCCCAGGGATAGGGGTTCTGCACCAGCACCCAGGTCTCGAAGCCGGGGCCGGTGCACCCCTCCGCCAGGTACCATTCGGTGGCCGGCTGGGTGATTCCGACGGAGTCGTGCCCCCAGACGTGGTCGCTGGAGTACATGGCCCGCTCGCAGACGATCTTGCCCCCGAAGGAATCTACCTTGGTGGAGACGTCGTAGTCGGTCACGTAGTCGTTGATCTTGAAGCTGTGGCGGGAATTCCCCGGGATGGGGTAGTTCTGCGGCCCGTCCATGGCCCCAGTCGAGGTCATCAGGGTCAGGTCCACTTTCACCTCGGTGTCGTTGGGGTTCTGCACCAGCACCCAGGTCTCGAAGCCGGACCCGGTGCACCCTTCCGCCAGGAACCAGTTGTCGGCGGGAGCGTTGACCCCGACGGAGTCATGGCCCCAGGTTCGTCCCCCGCCGTAAACGGCGCGCTCGCAGATGACGGCGCCCCCCAACGCGGTCACCTTGGTGGAGACGTCGTAGTCCGTGACGTAGTCCTTGACGTTGAAGGACCGGCGCGAGTTGGCGGGGATGGGGAAATCCTGCGGCCCTCGCACCAGCCCGGTGGAGGTCATGAAGTCTATGTTCACCGGGGCCGGTACCGCGTTGGGGTTCTGTACCAGCACCCAGGTCTCGTAATCGCCGCCGGTGCACCCTTCCGCCAGGTACCAGGTGGTGGAGGGGGAGGACACCCCCACCGAGTCGTGGGCCCAGGTGCGGGAGGTGGGCTCGGGCGGCGGGGGCGGCGGGTTCTTACCCGCTACCCCATGGAGCAGGTTGCCGTGGGACTGGCCCCTGTCGATCGCCCAGACGTTGCCGGCGGTGGCCCACATCTTGGGGAACAGGGGGTTCCAGAAGTTGTCGTAGACCTTGCTCCAACCGGAGCCGTTGTAGTTGTAAACGCCCTCCCGGCCGATGGCCCAGACGTTGTCCGGACTCACCGCGTGGACGTCGGTGAGGACGTCGTTGACGGTGGTGTGCTTGGTCCAGTTGGCCCCGTCGAAGTGGTAGAATATGGAGTTTGCGCTTCCTCTTTCGGGGCCGATTACCCAGACATCGTCGTTGGCCGCGGCGGCGATGCCCGCGGTGGCGGACCAGGGCGGGTCCTCGGGGTCGGGGATGGTGGTGGCGGTCCACCCGGCCTCGCCGCCGTAATAGACGTTCCCGCGAGTGTTGCAGAGCCATACCGTACTTCCCACCATGCAGAGGCCGGCGTAGGGCGCCCCCGCCGGCTGCGGGACCACGGTTGCGTCCCATTTCCCAATATTGTCATTCCATTTCCATATTGAACCGTCGGTCCAGTTTGCCGTGGAGGTCAGCCACTTGTCGCCCCCGCTTATCCAGATATGGCCGAAGTCGTGGGTGTTGTGGTTGCGCGGCATGTTGGTCCAGCCGGTCCCGTCGAAGTGGTATACGTTGCTGTTCCAGTACTGGTTGTGGTCGTCGCAGGAGGTGCAGGCGTAGACGTCGGTGGCGGATACGGGGTAGATGGCGGTGACGCAGTTGGCCTCGCCCAGGGTGTACTCGGTCCAGCTGGCGCCGCTGTAGTGCAGGATGCGAGCACTGCTGCTGCCCACCCAGACGTCGTCGGGGCCCAATGCGGCCACGACGTAGTGGGGAACGGCGCCCCGGGACGTCTGCTCCACCGTCCAGGTATAGGGGGACAGGGCCCTCGACGGCGGCACCAGCAGGATGTTACAGCAAAGCAAAGCCAGTGACGTCGTCAGCAGGGCTCTTGCGGAGCGGCGGGGCGGGCTGGATGGCTTCATGGCTGTGCCTCCTTGAACGGGACTTCTTCTCTTCCGATATCCCTCATGCGGAACCAGCGCCCTTTTCCTGCAGAGATCCCGCATGGGTATTTTACCACAGGCCCGTCGTCCGGCCGCTCCGAAAGGAAGAGAAGTGAAGAATGAAGGGCTGACCCCATGTGGAGGTTTTGGTAGAATCGGGGGCATGGGTGACTACGACTTCATCGTGGCGGGAGCGGGGCCCGGCGGGTGCGTGGCGGCCCGGCGGGCGGCGGAGCGCGGCCTCAAGGTGCTGCTGCTCGACGCGAAGCCGCGCGACGCCATCGGCCACCCCTGGGTGGACGACGTGGAGGAGGGCGTCTTCAAGCGCCTGGGCCTCGCCTATCCGCAGGGCAAGGAGTGCTGGCCGGCGCCGGAGCGGTACCGCGTGGAGTCGCCCAGCGGACGCCGCTCCATGGAGATGGGCCTGCTGCCCATCGTGGGCCTGCGCATGAGCCGCTACTGCCGGCGCCTGCTGGCCGACGCGGGGAAGTCGGGGGTGGAGTTCCGCGAGGCCTGCCGCGTGGAGGGCCCCCTCCTCGACGGCGGCGCCGTGCGCGGCGTGATCGCCGGCGGCGAGGAGGTCCCGGCCCGCCTGGTGCTGGACGCAACCGGCCTGCAGGCGGCGGTCCGCCGCGGCCTGCCCGAAACCTCCCCGGTGGAGCGGGAGCTGGACGGCTCCTGCCTGGTGACCGCCTGGCGCGAGCAGCGCTACTTCACGGAGGACGAGGCCCCGCACGTCCCCCGGGCCCTGGGCATCCCCCCCGACCACGCCGTCTCCCGCATCGGCTGGCGGGGCGGCTACTCCGTCATCATGCAGCATTTCGGCACCTACGGGCGGGTGCTGGACATCCTGGTCGGCTTCAACCTCAAGGCCGCCGGGAAGGCCGCCGGCGGCGGGGCTGACGCCGGGGAGGGCGCCGGGGAATACATCCGCCGCTACCTCGAGGAGAAGGGAGTGGGCGGGGAGGTCTTCTACGGCGGCGGCGGGCTCATACCGGTGCGCCGCTCCCTCGACGTGCTGGTGGACGACGGCCTGATGCTGGCGGGCGACGCGGCCTGCATGGTCATCCCGGCCCACGGTTCCGGCGTGGCCAGCGCCATGACCGCGGGCGACATGGCCGCCGCCGCCGCGGCCAGGTGCCTGAAGGGCGGCGACGTCTCCCGGCAGGCGCTGTGGGAGTACGGGGCCGCCTGGCAGCGCGGCCGCGGCGCCGTGATGGCCTACTTCGACTTCGTGCGCCTCCTCTCCGAGCGCCTGGGGGAGGAGGAGATGGAGAGGCTGGTGGGGTACGCCATGACCCCGCTGGACATGCAGGTGGCCATGGAGGCGCGTCCCCTGCCCATCCGCCCCGGCAACCTGCTGGCGCGCGCCCGGGGTCTCCGCTACCCCCTCTTCCTGGCCCGCTACGCCAACCTGGCCCGCCACTCCATCTCCATGAAGAAGGCCTACGAGCGATACCCCGCCCGCTATGACCGGCGGGAGCTGGAGGCCTGGCGGGGCGAGGTGGACCGCGTCATCGCCAAGCTGCGCTAGGGCGGCACGACCCTTTTAGTCCCTTCTCGCCCCCTTTGCCCCCTTTTTACCGCTTGCTCCCTTTTACTGCCTCCTGCTACCGCTCGCGGGATGGATGGCACCGTTCACGGGATTTTTCTCAGGATGCTCTAATAATAGGCCGTATCTCTTGAAGAGAAGCAGGAAAACGGGTCCAAAGAGGGAAGAGGAGGGGCCGGACGATGAGTAGAAGAACCCGGACGATGGTGATGACCTGTGTCACCTTTGTGCTGGCGGCGGCGCTGTGCGTGCTGCCGGGCAGCGCGTTCACCCGTCCCGATTCCGTCCCGGCCGGGGCCTCGGAGGCACCGGCTGCTGCCGGAGCCGCGTCCCAAGCCGCGCTGCCGCAGGTCGAAAAGGGCGTGGCAGCAACAGCCGGACCCCCGAAGGCTGGGGCCTCCAGGCCCCGTGCGGCGACGGAGGCCGCCGCGGAGGCTGTGGGCAGCGAGGCCGCCGCCCCCCGGGAAACGCCCGCCGTCGGTGAGGCGGAAGGAGCAGTCGAGGACTCCTTCTACACCGCCGCCTTGACCTCCCCCGCTCCCGACAACTTCACCGTCACCTACACCACCGTCAAGCCGAATAACACGGCCCACTGCTCCTGGAACGCCGTGAACGTGCCCACGGCACAGCGCGACCTCGCCAACCGTTATTGCGTCTACCGGTGGGACCAGGACTCCTATGACCTGGTCCGCAGGTGCTACCTGCGACTGGTCGACTACGAACCCGCCGCCGGACCGTACTTCACCGATCTCGACCGGCGCGTGAGCATCATGATCGACTCGTCGGGCCTCACCGTGACCGAGCGCCAGGCGCTGCTCGACGAGATCGAGGTAGACGTTGACGCCCTCAACGACATCATGTGCTCCAGCACCGACAACAACGTGGCCAAGCTGCTGGAAAAGCTCAAGGGCGCGGCGAAAGCCACTTGTACTAACAACACTTCCTTGTCCGTCGGCGGCCACGCCGACAACACCTACTACTGGTACGCGGTGGTCACCCGGGGAAACCGGGGCATCGATACCAGCCCGCTCTCCCACACCGAGGCCATCTTCGCCACCACCAAGAGCGGAAAGCCGCTATCTCAACCTAAGGACGTCACCGCCAAGGCCTTCGACCCCGGGGTGTTCGTAGAGTGGTCGCGCAACACCGAACCCAATCTGGCCGGCTACAACGTCTACCTGGTATCGGATACGAGGTGGACCCTTCTGAACACCTCCGGCCTCATCACCACCGGAACCGAATACTACTACGCGGCCGGCACTCCCGGGCAGACCTTCGGGGTCAGGGCGGTGAACACCTCCGACAAGGCCAGCAGTAACTCCGAAACGGCAAGAGCGGTGCTGCAGCCAGCCACCACATACGCGGCGGACGACGCGGGCTGGTCCACGACCGACATCTGGAAGGTGGAGAACTACTCGCAGCTCCCGCCTCCATTTACCGGGGTGGCCAACCTGCTGGTGGCCCAGGGCTCCGGCGCAACGGCCAGCCACGCCTTCACCGGACGGCGGGTGAAGCTCTACGCCTCCACCTACTGGTCCTGCGGCGCGGCGGAGATCCTCATCGACGGGCAGCCGGTACAGACGGTCAACCTGTACAAGGCGCCGGTGGACGGGGACTACTCCCCATCCTGGGGGGTCAACGTCTTCACCGTCTCAGGCCTCTCCGCGGGCAAGCACACCATCGCCATCCGATGCCTGGGCAGAGGCGGGGATCAGGGCTATAACTTCGTCAACGTGCAGTATATCGAGGCGCTTTAACCGGCTGAAGAAGCCCCAACCTCGACCGGCATCGCCGCTAGAGGGCATCCGCAGATCCTGACCGGCTGCCTGCGAGGACAGCTTCGGACCGGAGGCTTCAACGGCAGTTGAGCATCAGCGGGGCGGTCATGTTCTGGGAGTAGCAGAAAGGCCATGCGGTCTGGCAGGTGACGAAGAAGAACCGGTGTATCTTCTCCAACTTCATCTCCGGCTTCGCGTAAGCCCGTCTGCCCGCGCCGGCCCGGCGCTCATCCTCCCGCACCGCCGACCTTCCTTATCCAGGCCTTGGTCTGTCTGCACCTCTCCCGGTTGAGGGCCTGGGAGTCGCCGTCCTCCACGTAGGATAACGCCCGGCAGAGCGGGCACTTATCCAGGAAACGGCAGCTCGCACACTCCTCAACAAGATTATACTCCTTCTCCCTCACTTCTTCAAGGAGAGCAGGCTTCTCCCAGACGGCCCGGAAGCCCTCCTCCAGCACATTTCCTATCACCAGCGGCCAGGACACGCAAGGGTATAGATCACCATAGGGGTTGATGCAGAACGCGGTGCGCCCGGCCCCGCAGCCCCGCGGGCCCCGGCCCGCCTCCCCCGCCAGCCCCTCGGCGCACCCGGGCGGCGCCGTCAAGGCCGTGCCGGACGTCTCCGCCAGCACCTCGCCGTGTTGGCGCACCTGGAAGTCGATGAAAGCGTCCAGCTGGGAGTCGCTCATGCGGTACTCCAAGGGGGCGCGGCCGCGGTCGTTGCGGGGGAAGACCACGGGGGAGAAGAAGGCCGGGGCGCCGTGCTCCGCGGCCAGCGCGGCGACGGCCTCCAGCTCGCCCGCGTTGAGGGCGGTGGCGACGGTCTTGGTCATGGCGGGCACGCCCCTCTCGCGCAGGAGGTCCAGGGCCTCGAGACAGGCCCGGAAGCTGCCGGGCACGCCGGTGAAGGCGTCGTGCCCCTCCTCCGAGGCGGAGTGCAGGCTGATCTCCAAGCGCAGGTTGGAGACGCGCGCCAGGCGCTCCGCCGCGGCCGCGTCCAGGAGCAGGGCGTTGGTCTGCAGGGAGACGGCGAAACGGCGCTCCGACGCCGCCTCCAGGATATCCGGGGTATCCGGACGCAGCAGCGGCTCTCCACCGGTGACGCTGAGGAAGAGGCAGCCGGCGTCCCGCAGCTGGTCGAGGAGGGAGACGATGTCCCCCAGGGCCATCTCCTCCCGGCCTTCGCGGGAGGCGAACTGATAGCAGTGGGCGCAGGAGAGGTTGCAGCGGTGGGTCACCTCCAGGCTCCCCGCCAGGGGGACACAGCGGCGCCGCAGTTCGTCGAAGAACTCCGGGAACATCATCGGCCCAGCGCCTCCTCCACGCGGCCCCAGAGGTCGTCCGAGAGCGCATAGTCCAGGGAGACGTAGGGGACGGCCGCGGCCAGCCGGGCCGCCCGGGAGACGGTAAGACCGTTGAGCCTCTCGCTCTCCCCCAGCCAGGGCAGGTTGGCCAGCAGCCGCTTGAGGGCTTCCTTCTCGTCTAAACGGGCGCAGCGGAAGACCCCGCAGCGGCCCTCGCGGCTGAGGACGAAGACGCAGCTAAGAGGGGCTTGGCCCGGGCTGCATTCCCCCTTCTTGCTCCCGATCCAGGGGGTGGCGCAGACAACCGCCCCTCCCTCTTCTAAGCAGACGGCCACCAGGTCGTCGTTGAGCACCACGGCGCCGGGTACCTTCCCCAGCAGGCCGGCGGCGGTGGACTTGCCCGCCCCGCTGGGGCCCAGGAAGGCGAAGCCCCTCCCTGCGCGCTCGACGCCGGAAGCGTGCAGCAGGGTGCCGCTCCGCTCGAGCAGCAGCACCTGCAGGCAGGCCTTCAGGAAATCGCTCAGGCCCATGGAAACCGCGGCGGCGGTGCCGGGGTCGCTCCAGTCATGGGGGACCGGCGGCAGCCGCAGGAAGGCTTCCCGCCTTTCCGGGAAGACGGCGCCCAGCTCTATTTCCTCTTCGTGCAGATTGACGAAGGAGTAGCCGGCGCCGTCGTCCCGCAACTCGAAGCGGTGGGGAAGGAAGGAGGCCGACGGGTCGCGGGCCATCTCGCCGTCTTCCTCCAGGCGGACGAGGAGCGAGGGCTCGCCCGGGACGGGGGCGGCGGAGAAGGCCTCGAAGGCGGCGGGCAGGAGGACGTCCAGGTCCTGCCGCGGGGGGGCCACCTCCAGGCGCATCCCGGCTATGCCGTAGGCCCTTATCTCAGGCAAGCTCCACCACGCCTTTCTTAAGCAGGGCGGCGGCGAACTCGAGGGCGTCGCGCAGCGCCTCCTCCCCGCCCACGTCGAATTCGGCGGAAACGGCGGCGGCCAGGCCCCGCAGGTCCCGCTCGCCGTCCAGCTCCTCCCAGATGAAGGAGGCCACCGGGTTGAGGTGGCAAATCTCGTCGGAGGCGGTGACCACCAGGATGGCCTCCCCCTCGAAGACGCGCCAGGCCACCTCGCGGCGGCGTCTCAAGACGGCCTCCGGCCCCGGGCCCGCGCTCACGCTCCCCCCCCTCCCCAGACCGCGGCGAAGCCCTCCCCGGGCATGCCGATCACCTCTCCGTCCAGCTCGACCCAGCTGTGGCCCTCCATCCCTTCCCCACCCTTCCGGGCCCCCAGGACCACCGCGGCGTCGTAGCCCTCCAGGCGCAGCACCCGCGCGAAGAACATGGAGCGGCGCAGGCAGGTGGCCTTCCACCCCAGGCGCCCCAGGGCCCCGGTCCAGCGGCCGCCGGCGCGCACCACCCGGCGCGGGCCCAGAAGCCGCCTGCCCGGGGAAAGCGAGGAGACGGCTGCCAGCCCGCGGAAGTCCATCCTCCGCGTCTTCAGCAGGGAGGCGGCTATGTGGCACTGCAGCCTCGCCTGGGCGTAGATGCGCAAAAAAGCCCTCTTCATCTTGTAACCTCGCCCCCATCATAGACGCGGAGCCGGACGCTGTAAATGACCGGCGCCCCGCCGCGGGTCCCGCCGGAGGGAGGGCGGCGCCGTTCCCCGCGGAAATGCTACCGAATACCCGCTGTTACCCGCCGTACGCTGGGTCTTTCTAAATAAAGCGCCCGCATGTGCCGTAAATCGAAACGAGAGGCAAGAGATACCGGCAAAAGCAGTCAAAGAACTGGAAGCAATCGAGAAACCGCCCGGCCCGTCCGGGCGGTTTCTATTGCGCGCCGGGCAGGCCCTGCCCGCGCCGCCGCCGGCGGGGCCGGCGTGCGCCGTTGGTGCTATAATATTGCCGCGGTGCCGGGCATACACGGGGTTGGCGCTCCTTCCGCACTGCGTGTCGTCGAGCCCGTTGACGCAACTCATGACGGAAGACGTCCGATGAGATGTAAGATGTGGGGGCGAAAGGACGGAGTGAGGCCAAGCAAAGCCGGCAAAGGCACGGGTATGAGAACAGGGAAACGGCGGAAGAAGAACCCCAACGGCTGCCGCGCGGCGGCGGGGCTGATGGTCCTGCTCATCCTGGCGTCATGCATGGTGCTCTACGCGAGAAACAACCGGTACCCCGCGGGAGGCCGCCGTCCGGCCGCGGACGCCGCGCCCCTCTCCCGGCGCGTCAATCGGGACCTCGGACAGCCGGTCATCCTGGGCATAACCGTGGACAAGGGGGCCACCATCAGCTGGTGGCAGCCCTCGGGGAACGCCGGCGTCCTCGGGTACAACCTCTACCGCTACAAGAGCGCGGACGACGAGGGGGAGAAGGTCAACGCCTCCATCATCCTGGACACCATCTACTTCGACGACGACGGCACGCTGTTCAACAGTTACTCGGTGGCGGCGGTGGACTCGCAGGGGGCGCAGGGCCCGGTCTCCCCGGTCATGGCGGCGGTGCCGGAGCCGGCCACCATCTCGGACCTCGCGCCCTCCCGGCCCTCCGAGGTGATGAGGGACGCCGCCTTCACCTACGCGAACTCCCCCGCCTCATCATCCGACGGCCTCATCGACTGCACCGCCCCGGGCATGAGCTACCGCGGGACCTGGTACCTGGAGCACTACCCCGAGGTCACCGCCACCACCCTCATGGTCACCCCTTACGCGGGCGACAACCTCTCCTACACCTTCCAGGGCACCGAGGTCTCCGTCATCTCCGTCAAGCACCGCAACTACGGCATCATGGAGGTCTACGTCGACGGGGAGCTGCAGGGCAGCGCCGACCTCTACTCCGAGCAGACGCAGGTCAGGTCGGCGGTGTTCACGGTGAGGGGGCTGGAGGCCGGCCCGCACGACCTCAAGCTGGTCTGCTCCGGCCGCAAGAACCCCCTGGCCAACTACACCTTCATCGCCGTCGACGCCCTCAAGGTCGTCAACGCCCCCTCCGAGGTCGCCTGCCGGGTGGACCCGCAGCGCCCGGCGGGGCTCGGTCTCTGATCAAATCCCCGGCCGAAGAGCCCGGCGCCGTTGCTTGCCCCGGGCTTCCGCTTTACCGGCCCCAGGCACCCACGGTGCAGTGTCCGCCGCCCCTTGAGTTCCAGTACATGGCACGTTCCGCGATGATCGGCAGGCTGCCGGTCACCAGGGTGGAGACGTCGCTGCCGGCCACCAGGTCGTTGACCTTGACGGTGAAGCGGGCGTTGGCCGGCACCGTGTAGACGGGACTCGAGAAGGAGCCGTCGGCGAGCATGAAGGTCAGGGTGACGGCGCAGGGCTCGCCGTTGGGATTCTGCACCAGGATGAAGGTCTCGAAGCCCCAGGCGGTGGTGCCCTCGGCCAGGTACCACCGGGGCAGGGCCATGGGGGTGCCCAGGGTGACGTGGCCGGCCTGCTTGCCGGCGCCGTTCCAGTACATGGCGCGCTCACAGATGATGGGCCGGTCGGAGGAGATGCGGGCTGAGAGGTCGGCGGCGGCGCAGCCAGGCACCTCGTTGACGTGGATGGAGCGGCGGGAGCGGGGCGCCAACACCACCCCGTAGGGCACGATGGTCCCGTCCGCCTTCATGAACTCCACGGCCACCGTAGCCGGGGCGGTTCCGGGGTTCTGCAGGAGCACCCACTCGTCGAAGCCCCAGGCGGTGGTGCCTTCGGCCAGGTACCAGGTGCGCGAGAGGGCCGGCGTTCCCGCGGTGTCGTGGCCTACCTCCCGGTCGTACCGGTACATGGCCCGTTCCACGATTACCGGCTGGTCCGCCTCCACCAGCGTGCTCACGTCGGCCTCGCCCACGTAATCGGCCACGTTGATGGAACGGCGCGAGGTGGGCGGCAGCGCCAGCGGCGGGTCCGTCTCGACCGTCGTTCCGTCCTCCCGCATGAAGGTCACCCGGACCTCCGCCGAGACCGGGTTGGGGTTCTGCACCAGCACCCACTCCTCGAAGCCCCAGGCAGTGGAGCCCTCGGCCAGGTACCAGCTGCGCGAGAGCGTAGTGGTGCCGATGGAGTCGTGCCCCTCGGCTCGCCCGTTCCAGTACATGGCGCGCTCGCAGACGACCGGCGCATCGGCCAGCACCCGGGTGCTCACGTCGGCCTCGCCCACGTAATCGGCCACGTTGAGCGAGAGGCGCGAGGTGGGCGGCAGCGCCAGCGGCGGATCCGTCTCGACCGTCGTTCCGTCCTCCCGCATGAAGGTCACCCGGACCTCCGCCGAGACCGGGTTGGGGTTCTGCACCAGCACCCACTCCTCGAAGCCCCAGGCAGTGGAGCCCTCGGCCAGGTACCACTCCTCAGACGGCGAGGGCAGGGCGTTCAAAATACTCACCGCGCGGGCGTCCATCCCGGTGTTGCCGTGGGGGTCGCGGGCCACCGCCTCGACCACGTGATCCCGGCCATCCTCCAGGCCCAGGGTCTCCAGATCCCAGTGGTAGGGCGCGGAGGTGTCGGTGTGCCGCAGGCTGCCGTCCAGGTAGAAGTCCACCCGGGTCACGCCGAAGTAGTCATAGGCCTCCACGTCCACCCCGACGAGGCCGGTCAGCACCTGGCCGTCCTCCAGGCCGGCAATCTCGCAGGTGGGCGGGACGTTGTCATATCCCAGGAAAATGCAGTGCTCGCCGCAGCCCGGCCTGATGCCGCCCGGCCCGGAAGCGCGCGAGGAGACGACCAGGTCCCGGAAATCGCCGGGGTCCGCGTTGTGGATGTTGGCCCCGGAGAGGGACAGCCCGGCCAGGTCCTCGTTCTCCGCCCCGTAGACGTACAGATCGGTCATGACGCCCAGGTCGACCAGGGCGGGCCAGGAGGCGCGCCCGTTGACCATGCTGACTACACCGTTGACCGACCTCCCCCCGGGCTTGCCCAGCTTGATGCTGGAGATGAAGACGTCGGTCAGGGTGTCCCGATTGAAATCGAAGGCGCAGAAGTCGTAGCCGTACTCCTGGTCCGCCTCGCCGCCGCAGAAGGTGATGTCCGCCGGGCTTATGGCCAGGTCTATGGCCGCGGGCAGGGAGCCCCCATAGATCACGTAGACTTCCCCACAGTTGCTGCGGAGGTTTCCGGGCCCGTCGGCGAAACGCGTTCCCAGGAGCAGGTCCGCGCAGCCGTCGCCGTTGAAATAGGGAAGGGGGCTCTGCGCGGCCTCGGGGAACTGGTCGAACGCGTCCGCCCCGTAGATGATGGTGTCTGCACCGGTGCTCAAATCGATGACGGCGGGCCAGTCCGTCCGTCCCCGGAGCAGGTAGGCCTCCCCCGCGTCTTCCCGGGCGTTGCCGGGCCCGTCGGCGTTGCCGGCTCCTATGAGCAGGTCGGCGCGGCCGTCGCCGTCGTAATCCCCTGAGGCCAGGGGGCGTCCCGCGTAATCGAAGGTATCGACGCCGTTGATGGTGACGTCCGGCTCCGGGCGGGTGGGTGGGGAGGCCCGCCCGAAGGATATATAGGCGCGCCCGGTGAAGGCGTCGCCCACCTGCCAGACCGCGTCGGCGGCCAGGCTGTACAGGGCGTTGAGGTGGTTGGTGAAACCCTGGGGGTCGGCCGTCCAGGCCGCGCCGCCGAAGTGGGTGAGCGCCCCGTTGGCCCCGCAGGCCCAGACGTCGTTCGCGGCGGTGCCGGAGATTCCCTTCAGATCCCTGCCGCCCACCCCGCTTGGCTGCGCGGCCCAGCCCGAGCCGTCGTAGTGGAGGATGGTGCCGGCTTCCCCCACCGCCCAGGCGCCGTCGCTCGACGCGGCCCAGACGCCGTTGAGGCCGCAGGAGGTGCCGCTTGGCTGCGCGGCCCAGCCCGAGCCGTCGTAGTGGAGGATGGTGCCGGCCTCTCCCACCGCCCAGACGCTTCCGGCGGCGCTGCCGTGTACGCCGTAGAGGTTGGAGGAGGTGCCGCTTGGCTGCGCGGCCCAGCCCGAGCCGTCGTAGTGGAGGATGGT